>JAKARS010000012.1 GCA_021828375.1 Nitrospirota bacterium | reverse complement strand
GGGTTTCCATGGAATAGAGTCTAGCAGAAGGAGCGCCGGGAAAAAAGACGAGGACGTTCACCGTTTCCCACGACTCTAAGGAAAACACCCCCTCCCCCACATGTCAGAACATTGGCACCGCGCCTAGACAGGTGCAGGCCCAGGCCCCGGACCCTTGCCCGAGACGAACAGGGCGGCCAGAATCACGGCCACAGCTTCGTAGAGTTCTTCGGGAACGGGGTGGCCGGGAGGAACCCGGAGAAGTTGCTGGGAGAGGTCGGGAGCTTTTACCACCGGAATCTTGAGGCTCTGTGCCAGCAGGACAATCCCCCGGGCGATCTCTCCCTGACCGCTCACCAGGACCAGGGGCGCCTCGTCCACGCCCGGAAGATATCGCAACGCGACCGAGAGCCTCATCTGACCGGAGCTCTCCCTCTCTTCGGCGGGACTCTGACTCACGCCTCCTCCCCTCCGTTTTGCCTTCCGAGATGAAGCCCCAAGGTGAGTCCCGGAAAAATCCGGAGGCTCTCTTCGAGAATCTCCCGGCGGGAGAGAAGGTGCCGGCGAAAAGAGTCGGGAATGGAAGAGGAGGAAATCTCGATCGATCCCTTCGGATGGAATCGTCCCATGAGCCGGACACTTTTTACGGCTTCGCCTCCCTCCCCCCCCGGCTCCGCCCAGGGAATATCGAGCGTGAAGACAATCTCTCTCCCTGTCGTCTGAGCCGGGGAGATTGCCTTCTCCTCCAGATCATCGGGAGCAGCCCATCTTACGGCAAACTCCACCGTCTGGCCTGGGACAAAGGCGGGCCAGACCACTACAGGGCCTGCTCCCCGGGCCCCGCCGGCACCTCCGCCCCCCCGCAGACTCCCCGTTCCGAAAACCCGAGCCCCTTCCGCAGGCTCCTCAGCCATGGACTCAAGACCTCCAGAGAACCAGGGCCCGGGACGGCTGAGGGGATCGCTCCCTGGCGCGGAAGGAGAAAACAAGGACGGGGAGGGAGGCATCTCCCAGGCCAGGAGAGCCACTCCTTCCGTCCGGGATCGCAGGAGATCCGACCTGAATTGGGCGATTGACTCTTTTCCCGTAAAGGTCCATTCGAGGCTGTCGTCATGGCGGGTGACGGAGAGGTGGATCCGGGGGCCCCCCTTTGATGGGTCGGGGGAGGAGAGAACGCGTTCAAGGGAGCGGGCCAAGGGAGGTGGAAGGGGCAGGAAGCGGAGAGGTCCTGCTCCTCCCGGTGTCAGGGCCCGTTCGAGAATGGCGGGGGAAAACGAGGCAAGAACCGACGCTTTCGAGGCGGCTCCCCGGGAGAGATCAAGAAGACGGAGAAGAAACTCAATCGGCCGGGACCCCGGGTCCGGAAGCGACGTCGGTCGACTCTGTCCGACTGGATCCATGGTCCTTCCCCCCCGTCGTTGCCCCTCCGGCCCCCCCGTGAGTCATCCCTTCGGGAGCCGACAGAATCTGTTTTCTGAAGGCTTTCGAAGGTTACTCAGGCTGGCCGACCTTTTCCATTGAAAGGAGAAAGGCGACCTCCCCCTCGCTTCGCCCGATGGCGGCGGCAATCTCCGGAACGGAATGCCCCTCTCGCGAAAGGGTGAGAACAGTCTCCTTGAGAGGTTTCTCCGGCTCCCCCCTCTTCAGGAGAGGTCGTTCCGGCTCCCCTTCAGGGGGAAGAAGATACATTCCCCCACTGGCCGCCTCTCCAGAGGAAGTGATGATTGGGGATTCTGTGGAAAGGGAGAGCTCGACAGAAGATGCGGCCTTCATCTTCGCCAGGTCATCGACCAGGGATTCGATATCGTAAAAGAGGACCTGAAGTTCGGCACGCATCCGTTCGGCGTCCCGGATCAGGGACTGGAATCGGGTACGCTCGCTCTCCATCTCCCGACGGAAGGATGATTCTTTCAAGGCCAAGTCGGACAAAGCCAGAACAGGCGACTCCGGCGAGGGGGGCACCTCCGCCTCCCCTTTCGGCTTTCGGCGCTTCAGGGCCTTTCTGAGGATGCCGACCCGGACGAGAAGAACGATCCCCATGACGACAAGGATGGCATCAATCGCCCCGGAGATCACCTCGAATTCCGACAATCTCATCCTTCTTCTGCCTCCCTTCAGGCCCGAATATCAAGGCGGTGCCGGGACGATCGCCCCTTCGAACTGCGCTTTCCTCCCGAAAAACGTCCCCTCTTTTCGACAGGATACTCTGATTCATCCTCTTTCTCTACCTCTTCCTCGGTCCCCGCCTCGGCACCCACAGGATCGACAGGGCGGACCCCTTCCACCGGAGGCGTGCCGGCATTGTCTCCCGGGACCTTCGGAGCCTCTGTTGCCGGCGGCCCCTCCTCCTTTTTCTGGTCGCGAACCCGCTCCGCCACCAGTGCCGGAGACTGGGCAATCACCTGTTCAAGACCCACAACGGGAAGGATGGCCATGACGCCTCCTTATATTTTGGGTGCAGGCAGCTCGGTCGGCACCGGAGGAACGGGGGAGGGAGCCGGGGGAGCCACGGGAGCCTCTCCTCCACCTCCTCCCATGTCGCTGGGAGCGATATTCTCAAGCGGAGGGTTCACGGCAGGAACTGGCGAGGGCGACGGGAGACTCTCCGGGGCTTTTTCTTTCAGAACCACAATCTCCACCCGGCGGTTCTTTTGTCGATTTTCCGCACTCGTGTTGGGAACAAGCGGCCGATACTGGCCATAGCCGGCCGCACTGGCACGCCGGGGATCGATGGGCCCCAGGGCAATGAGCGTCGTCAGCACATTGACAGCCCGCATGGAGGAGAGGGCCCAGTTGTTCTTGTAGTGTCCATGAATCGGCACATTGTCGGTATGTCCTTCCACCCGGATGTCCCGCTGGGTTTTGGAAAGAAGGGCGGCTATATTCTTGAGGACGGGGAGGGCCTGTTTCCGTACCGCGGCGTGGCCGGTCCGAAAGAGAAAGGCCGCCTGGATCTGGATGCGGATCCCCTCGCTTGACTGGACGACCTTCATTGCTCCATGGGACGAGGACTTCTCCTGAACGAGTTGCATCGCCCGAAAAAGGACCGTCTTGACCTTGGGGCTCGCCTTCCCGGGAGTCACCCGGTTGTGGGGGATGATGACATGCATGTGGGCGGTGACGGTCTGGTGTGTGAATGTCGCCACGATCGCATTGGAGAGCACCTTGTACTTTCCGGTGTTCACCGCCGAGATGGCATACATCATCACAAAGAAGGTAAAAAGAAGAGTGATGAAATCGGCGTAGGAGACGAGCCAGCGTTCGAGGTTCTCGTGCTCCTCGTGCTTGACCTTCTTGGCCATGGCAGACCCTCCCCTCCGGATCGACCGGAGGGGCTATTTGCCCTTCCGGTAGGTTTGTTCGTACTTGACGCGTTCGGCCTCGTTGAGGAATCCCAGGAGGCGCTCCTCGATCATGCCGGGGTTCTCCCCCTGCCCGATCCCGACCAGTCCATCGACGATGATCTCCCGAAGCTTCGCCTCTCCCCGCCCCTTCAGTTTGAGCTTTCCTCCGATGGGCAGGTAGACGAGGTTGGCGGAACCCACGCCATAGACCGTGGCCACAAAGGCCGTGGCAATTCCTTCGGCGAGCTTCCCGGGATCGCCCATGTTGCTCATGACATGGATAAGGCCCAGGACGGCCCCGAGAATTCCGATGGTGGGAGCATAGCCCCCCATTGACTCGAAGACCTTGTAAACGACCCCCTCCTCCTCCTCGATATAGTGGGCCTCCACCTCAAGCGCCTCGCGAACCTTGGTGATCTCCGTTCCGTCCATGACCATCCGGACTCCCCGGGCAAAGTAGGGGTCTTCCTTGATTTCAGGATCTTCGAGATGGGCCTCAAGCTTAAGCAACCCCTCCTTGCGGCTTGTTTTGGAGAGATCCTGGATCTTCTGGATGATGGGCCCGGGATCGACGTTTTTGGAGATGAGGACCCGGGGAATCATCTTGAGGGCATTGATGATGAAATTCAGGGGAAACTGCAGGAGGGTGGCTCCGAAGGTTCCCCCGAAAACGATCATGGCCGCGGTGGGCTGAAGGATTGTGGTGAGAGGAAGGCCTTCGAGAGTCGCACCAAGAAGGATGGCTCCGACTCCAATCACCAACCCAAGAATTGTTGTAATATCCATTGGACGCTCCTAGCCTTCCCGCCTCAGCTAGCGTCTGCCGGAATCACGCTGAATGGTATCGAGAAGCTTCGGGAGATCCAGAAGAACAACAAGCCTCTCCCCCAAATGGGCCACCCCGGCCATGACGGCATCCAGGACATTTCCCAGACCAATTCCCTCGTTTTTCTCGATCTTGTCACGGCCGATGCGGATGACCTGAAAGACCTGATCCACCGCGAGCCCCACCATCACGCCTTCCTGAAAGACAACGATGGTCCGGGCCTCATCCGGATCGGTGGAGGAGGGAGGAAAGCCAAATCGCTTTCGCAAATTGATGACCGGGAGAATCTTCCCCCGAAGGTTCATGACCCCTTCCACGAAATAAGGGGCCTTCGGAACCCGTGTCACATCGGAGATCCGATTGATCTCCCGGACGTTCATCACGTCGAGGGCATACTCCTCCTCGCCAAGCTTGAAGCTCACGAGCTGGAGAACGCTGTCGCCGAAGTCCATCATGCCGGGAGCGGCAGAGCGTTCGAGAGAGAGCTCCTCTGAATCGTTCATGGGAACGACTGCCGTTTCCATCTTTTCCATCCCTTCGCTCCTTCGGATTTCGATTGTCCCGGTCCATTCGTCCCGGGCAGATCCCGGACTCGCTGTTCCGGACTAAACCTTGAACCGGGAAAGATACTGGCTCAGCTCTCCCATTTGCTTCTGCAGTCCCTCTCCGGCCTCGACCGCCTCGGCCACGTTCGCAACGGTCTCCCGGGCATCGTGGGCCGTCTGGTCGACAACCTTCCCCACCTGCTCAATGGAACGGGTCTGTTCTCCTGTCCGCTCCGCGATCTGGTTCACCCGACCCGAGACATCGGAGGCGGAGGAGACGATCCGGGAGAAGACCTCGGCGGTCTTCTGGGTCTCCCCGATCAGCATCCTCATCTCCTTCGATCCGCGATCCATGACCTTTACCGACTGATCGGTCAGCCCCTGCAATTGCGAGATGGTTTCCGATATCTCCCGGGTCGAACGGGTCGTTCGTTCCGCCAGCTTTCTGACCTCATCGGCCACAACGGCGAATCCTCGCCCCTGCTCTCCGGCCCGGGCCGCCTCAATCGCGGCATTCAGGGCCAGAAGATTGGTCTGCTCGGCAATTTCGTTAATGATGTTCACGATTTGAGAGATCTGGTCGGAGCGCTTTCCAAGGTCGAGGATCTTCTCTCCGGCATCCTGAATGACCGTCTCGATGCGACTGAGTTCACGAACCATCTCGGCCACCGTCTCACCGCCCGCATTGGCTTCCTGGCTGGCCTTGAGAGAAAGGTCCGACGCCTGACGGGTCACCTGGGCCACATCGGCCAATGAACGGCCCAGGTCGTCGACCGCCTTCTTTGCCAGGTCGATCTGCTGCATCTGGGTGGTCGCCTTCCCCCGAATCGTCTCCAGAGATCCGATCATGTTCTTCGATCCCGCCTCGACGCGGGAGGACTCATTCGTCACCTTCTTGACCAGATCCCGAAGGTGCTCGACCATCCGGCCAAAGTGATTGACGAGATCGCCCACCTCGTCCCCGGCGGCACTTGTCATGTGCTCGGTCAGGTCGCCTTCCGCCGTCCGTTCGATGACCTTCACCAGTCCGCCGATGGGACGGACGGCAATCGTACGGACGAGGACGGTCAGAATAAGCAGGAGAATGCCAATGGTGCTCAAGGCATATCCTGCGGCTTCAAGTCTCAGCTTGGAAAGGTCCCCCAGAAAAGAGCTCTGCTCCATGCTGATCCGGAGAACGGCAAGAGTCGGCTCATGGGAAGAATAGCCATGACAAAGGGCGCAGTTCTTCTCGTACCTGATCGGAAAAAGTCTTGTCAGGACAGGCTTTCCATCGATGACCTCCGTATAGGTCTCGGATTTGGCATACCTCACCACATCCACAAAGCGGGGATCTCCGGCAATCTTTCGCTCGTCATGGGCAGGATGGGCAAAAAACATCCGGGGAGAGTAGGCCTTGTAGTGACGCCAGGCGTTGACCTTGTTGATGGTGGCATTGTCGTAAAAGGACTGGACTCCGTCCGGCCGGATCACCTGAACCCGGACGACGCCCGGGAGAGACTTCTGATCGGAAACGAGCTTCTGGGAGAGGGCCGGCGCATTGATGGAATACATGATTGTCCCGAGTCCCCGGACAATGGACTGCCCCATCATCGTCATCTTCCCCGTCTCAATACGGGAGAGGTCCGCCTTGGCCGATCGATAGAAAAGGGTATAGGTCAAGCCGAGAACCACAACCAGAGCCAGCGCTGTCGCGATGCCAAGCTTGACCGATAGCCTCATGCGCATGTGGTGCCTCCGTTCCTCCATGGGGGGAATCTCCTTCGGAGCACTTTCCGAATCACTCCCTGGGATCGACAGACAATCATTCTCAGACAATTCCCTCTCCCCTCACGACTAAGGAGGGGAGAAAAGGCTGGCCCCTATCGTGATGCAGCCCCCAGGACCCCCGTTTCCATGGATTCCATCTGGGGCGTTGACCCTCTTGTCCGGAGAGAGACATCCTGAAGGATCTCCCCCACGTCGAGAATGATGACGACCTTTCCGTCTCCTGTAATCGTCGCCCCTGCCAGTCCGCGGATCCCGGCCAGAAGCGGTCCCATCGACTTGATGACGACCTCCTCCTGGTAGGGAAGCCGGTCGACCACAAGTCCCAGGTTTTTCGAGCCGATCTGAACCACCACCACATAGCTTCCCGGCGGAGCTCCCCCCGTCTCCTCCTGGGGAACCTTGAATTCGTCCCGGAGCCGGATGAGAGGCAGGACCTGCTGCCGCAGATTCAGGACCTCGCTTCCCGAAATGGTCTTGATGTCCTTTTCGGTAATCTTGACCGTTTCCACCACACTGGCCAGCGGGATCGCATAGGTTTCGGGGTGGATCGTGACCATGAGGGCCTGAATGATGGCAATCGTCAAGGGAAGCCGAATGGTGAAGGTCGACCCCGAACCCTTCTGGGTCGTCACATCGACGGAGCCATTGATCTTGCTGATATTGGTCCGGACGACATCCATCCCCACGCCTCTCCCCGAGACGTCGGTCACCTTGTCTGCCGTCGAGAATCCTGGGAGAAAGATGATGTTGACGGCCTCGGCATCGGTCATCCGCCGGGAGTCCTCCTCGGTGATGATCCCGCGTTCGACGGCCTTCTTCTTGACCTTCTCCACATCAATTCCCCGGCCGTCGTCGTTGATCTCGATGACGATGGAGTTTCCCTCCTGATAGGCGGAGATGCGGACCAGCCCTTCCGGGTCCTTGCCGTGGGAGACCCGATCATCGGGAAGTTCAATGCCATGGTCGATGGAATTTCGGATGATGTGAACCAGCGGATCGCCGATCTCCTCGATCACAGACTTGTCGAGCTCCGTCTCTTCTCCGACGAGTTCGAGGCGGATGCTCTTGCCCATCTTCCGGGAGAGATCCCGCACCATCCGGGGGAACTTGCCCAAGACCTTCTTGATTGGCTGCATCCGGGTCTTGATCACCGCGGTCTGAAGGTCTGTCGTCACCCGATTGAGCTGGGAAATCGCCTCGGCGACCTCCTTGATCCGCTGCTCGAAGTCCACAACCCCATCCACATCCCCCGAGAGCTTCACGAGTCTGTTCCGTCCAAGAACAAGCTCTCCCACGAGGTTCATCACGCTGTCGAGACGGCTGATCTCGACGCGAATGGTCTGGTCGGCCTCGCCTGCTGCCTCACCTCCCCGGGCTCCCTGAGCGTCACCCCCTTGCGCCTCTTCACGGGAGGCCGCCGGAGTCACACGCTGGGGCCCGGGGGCGCTGGAGGGAGAGGCAACGGGAGGGGTCGACGGAGGAGGTGGGGGGGGGGAAGCGGGAGGCGCCGAGGCGGCCGGAGGGGGAGTCGGTGCCGGGGTCTCGGGGGAGCTAGGCGGAGGGGAGGCAGGAGAGGAAGCCCCGGACGACGCCACCCTGTCGATCGCTTGCTCCTCCCGAACGGCAGCGGCCATCTCTTCGCCCGCCGGCTCTTCCTTTGCCCCTTCGGCAGAGCCCGTATCCTCCCCCCACTGAAGGAGAAGGTCGAGCTTCATGTTGATCCCCTCAATATCGACGTCGGCCTGTTCTCCGGTCTTGACCTCGTTCACCAGAACCTTGAGGGCGTCCATCGCCTCGAGAATGATGTCGATGACGGCCGGCTCAGCCCGCATGTTTCCGCTTCTGAGCTGGTTCAGCACGTTCTCGGCATGATGGGCCACCTCGACGATCCGGGTCAGTCCGATGAAGCCGGCGGAACCTTTGATGCTGTGAGCCGTCCGAAAGATCTCATTGAGAAGTGTTTTGTCTTCCGGATTGTTTTCGAGCTGGACAAAAAAATTGTCCAGCCCTTCAAGCATCTCTGTGGCTTCCTGAAGGAAATCCTGAACGATCTCCTTCATCTCGTCGTTATCGAAGCCATCCCCCATGACAGTCTCCTCCCGAGCGTGGGAACCCTTTTTCGAGTGAACTCCCCTGCGATGACAGGGCTATTTTTCCTTGAAGATCTTCTTGATCTTTTCGTCAAGCGTTGCGACAGTAAACGGCTTGACGATATAGTTCGACACCCCCGCCTTGATGGCCTCCACGATGTTTTCCTGCTTGGCTTCGGCCGTGACCATGAGAAAGGGGATGTCCTTGATCTGCGGAGTGGCCCGAACCTTCCGGAGAAGATCGATTCCGGTCATGTTCGGCATGTTCCAGTCGCTCACGACAAAGTCGAACTTCTCGGCAGAGAGCCTGTCATAGGCCTTCTGGCCATCCTCCGCCTCCTCGATGTTCGTGAAGCCGATCTGGCGCAACGTATTTTTCACGATCCGGCGCATCGTCGAAAAATCGTCAACCACCAGAACCCTCATCCCAAAATCGATCATTGAAACTCCTTCCCCGAAGGCATTGGGGGAGCCGGAAGGCCTCCCTTTGAGAACTTATCGGACAGATGTGTCATTTTCCTGAGCGCTGTTTCTTTGGCTGACGAGACAAGGTCTGGCGGCGCTCCTCAAGGAGCGCACGGATCCCCCGAAGGGCCTGGGAGTGAATCTGGGAAACCCGCGACTCGCTCACGTCAAGAACCTGGGCAACCTCTTTCATCGTGAGCTCTTCATAATAGTAAAGCGTCAGGACGAGGCGCTGCTTTTCCGGCAACGCATCAAGCGCTCCGGCCAAGGCATCGAGAGCTTCTCCCTGAAGAAGCCGCGAAAGGGGGTCGTCCCCCTTCGGTCCCGGGAGGTGATCTCCCAAGGATTCCCCCTCCGTTTCGTCCGGCCCGAAGACCTCATCGAGGGAGAGGACCGGATGGGGATCGATCTCCCAAAGGAGGGTGTCGAGATCCTCCAGGGAGAGACCGAGTCGGGCAGCCAGCTCGTCATCCCCGGGATGACGCCCCAACTCCCGTTCCAGAGCCTCCCGGGCCATTTGAACATCGGCCTGCTTTTCCCGAACCGATCTCGGGACCCAATCCATGGACCTGATTTCGTCAAGCATGGCACCACGGATCCGATGCTCTGCCATGGTCTTGAACTTGAGCCCCCGGGAAGGGTCAAACCTGCGGGCGCTTTCAACCAGGCTATGAAGACCGACGCTGATGAGATCTTCGACCCCCAACTCGGGAGGAAGCCGGTGGGCGTAGCGCATGGCATGGTACTTGATCGTGCCGGCAAACTCCTTGATCATCTGGTCGTCAAGTTCCAACGTCATCTCTCCGCACTCCGACTCTTCCGGGCCCTCACATCCTGTTGCTCCCGATGACTGACCTTCGCTTCCCGGACGTCCGGATAAATTTTGCCACTTCCAATCATTCTATCCATTCGATCAAGACTTCACAATAAGCCCATCGCACTTTCCGGCCGAAACGTCCGCCACTACGGCGCGCCTGCCCCAGAATGATCTCCCGAAGCCATCAGGCGTTTCATCCAGAGACCCACCCCACCCTCTCCCCCCGAACGGGGAGGTCGGGAGAGAAGCGTCCGAACCACTTGCTCCATGGACTTGGAAAAGGGCGCCCCGGGGAGCATCTCCGACACGGCCCGCTGGGAGCGGACCGCCTGGGTCAGGGAAGGATCAGAGGGGAGATGGCCGGCAAAGGAAAGCGAGAGCCCGGGAAGGTAGCTGTCCGCGACCTTCGACACCAGGTCAAAGAGGGCCACACCCTCCTGGCGATCCCGAACCATGTTGGCCAAGAAAAGGAACGGCTTTTCGGGCTGTCTTCGGAAGAGGACCTTCATCAGGGCGAAGGCATCGGTGCGGCTTGTAGGCTCGGGTGTCACGACGACCACAGTCTCACGGCTGGCAAGATTGAAGGTCAGGACATTTTCCGAGATTCCGGCCCCCGTGTCGATGAGGAGGATGTCCAGGTCCAGGGAGAGGTTCTCGAACTCTTCGAGAAGCAGCATGTTCTGTTCGGGAGAGAGATTCGTCATCTCTTCCACTCCCGAAGCGGCGGGAAGGATCAGGATTCCTCCGGGCCCCTTCACCAGAATCTCGGGAAGATGCATCTTCCCTTCCAGAACGTCCTGGAGGGTATGCGCCGGGCGGATATTGAAGAGAACATCCATGTTCCCCAGCCCCAGATCGGCATCGAGCACCATGACCCTAAGGCCAAATCGGGTCGCCATGAGATAGGCCATGTTCGCCGACACATTCGTCTTGCCGACCCCCCCCTTGCCGCTGGTAATGGAGATCACCCGCGGAAGATGGAGCCGTCTGCCCCCCGGAGACTCGCCGTCTCCCCCCCTAAGCCCGGACGCCTGATCCATCACGACTCCATCCCTCGATCATCCATTCCGCAAGGCGACCTCCATGGGCCACCTCGATGTCCTCAGGGACCTTCTGGCCCGTCGTCACATAGGAAACGGGAAGTCGGCCATGGGCCAGAAGCCCGTACAAAGACCCCAGAGCGCCTGTTTCGTCAATCTTCGTCACGACGAGAGCCTCCGGCCTGATCTTCTGGTAGGCGGTGGCGGTTCGCTCGAGATCGCGAGCCTTCTGTCCCGCCGAGACCACCAGAACGACAGAAAGATCATACTCCTGACCGGCAGACAGGACCGACAGGAAGGGGAGAAGGTCCTCGCCTCCCCCTTCAGATCGCCCCGCCGAGTCCACCAGAATCACGTCGTTTTCCGAAAGACGCCCGATCGCTCCGGAGAGCCGGGAGGCCGTATTGGCCACTTCAACCGGCACTCCCATGAGGTCTCCGTAGATCCTGAGCTGCTCCACGGCCCCGATGCGGTAGGTATCGAGGTTCAAAAGACCGACGCGCTTCTTGTGGCGGGCGACAAGTCCGGCTCCGATCTTCGCCACCGTCGTGGTTTTCCCCACGCCCGTGGGGCCCACAAAGAGCACCACCTTGGGGCGGCCCGGACGCCCTTCGGCTGCAAAGAGTGATCCGGTCACATCAATTTTCTGGGAGACAAGAAACTGGAGAAGAGATCGGACCTGGGAAGGAGTCCATTCGACAGGCTGATAGGAGAGCAGGCGAAAGCCTTCGAGGATCTCTTGGCGATCCTGTTCCGAGAACCCTCCCTCGACAAGAACTTTTTCGGCCTCCTCCTCCGGATTGAAGGGGGGAGAGAGGGGGGGGGCACCCCCATCCGACACGGCACCGACACGGGCAATCAAATCCCGGAGTGTCTGGGAGGCCCCCGGACCCCATTCGCGCTCCATCCGGTCGATCATCTCCCTAAGGGCATCCATTTCGGAGAGGCGCAGTCCATCGGGCGACTCGTCCGGGGCCCCCGGAAGGTGATGGGCCCAGGGAGGATCGATCTGCGGGAGACCGGCCGTCACGACGACCCCGTCCCTTCCGCCCCCCGAGACGTCAGACGCCTTTCGGGAGGAGAGGATCACCGCGTCGCCTCCCAACTCTTTCTTGACCTTCTTCAGGGCGTCGTTCATGTCGACCCCCTCGAACGTCTTGATCAACATCCTCTATGCCTCCTGATATCGTACGACATCCGACGACTGAATCGAAATGTCCGCCGGAATCTCCTGGGGAGAAAGGACCGGAAGGGAGGGGAAGTATCTCTCCACCAGCCGTCGCACCCCAAAACGGGCCTGGGGAGCCACCAACAGAACTGCCTGAACGCCCTTTTTCCCCTGGGTCTCGAGGACCCGTCCCAGATTGGTCAGCAATTTCTGGACCAACCCCGGATCAAGGGCCAGGGGACGCCCGGTCCCTCCCCCCCCGGCGGAGAGAGTCTTCTGGAGGAGCTCCTCCCATCGCCCGTCGAAACTGATCACGGGAAGCTGGCGACTTCGGCCAGCAAGGTAGGGGTTCACGATCGTCCGCCCCAAGGACTGGCGAACCCCTTCGGCCAGAAGCGAGACATCCTTGGAGTCCCGACCCGAGGCAATCTGGTCGGAGAGGCTCTCGAGGATTGTCCGCATGTCCCGAATGGAAACCCTCTCGGAGAGAAGGGCGTGAAGGACCGAGACAAGGGTCCCGAGGCTGATCTGTCCCGGAACGAGGTCCTCCACCAGCTTGGGGTAGTCTTTGGCCAGCGCATCGAGAAGTCTCTGCGTCTCCTGACGCCCCACCAGCTCGTCCGCATGGGAGCGCAGGATCTCCGTCAGATGCGTGGCAAGCACGGTCACCGGGTCGACAACGGTGAGGCCCTCCGATTCAGCCGTCTCCTGATTCTCCGGAGAGATCCATGTGGCGGGAAGACCGAATGTCGGTTCCTTGACAGGGATGCCAGAAATCCCCTCACCCCCCCCGCCTCCGGCATTCATGGCCAGCATGAATCCGGGCTTGAGCTCCCACCGACCCACAGGGTTCCCCTTGAGAAGGATCATGTACTCTTCCGGCTTGAGCTGAAGGTTGTCGCGGATGTGGATCGGAGGAATGATGATCCCCAGCTCTCCCGCCAGCTGACGGCGGATCCCCTTGATCCGCTCGGTCAGGTCTCCGCCCTCCCCTCCTTCCACCAGGCTGACCAGTCCGTATCCCACGTTGATTTCAAGCAAGTCGAGGGAGAGAAACTGTTCGATGTTTTCCGCCGGAGGCGGGGCTTTCGCCTCTTCCTCCTTCCGAAGATCCTCGGTCTTTTTCCGGCTCCGGCTCACCGACATGGCGGCCCCGCCAATCAATCCTCCCATCATGAGGAAGGCCAGATGGGGCAGACCCGGAACGGCCGCAAGAAAGAGCAGGATCGCCGAGGCCCCGCCCAGGGCCCGGCTCCGGGAAAAGATCTGCTCCTGCATGTCCTTTCCGAGCTCGTTCTGGGAGGAGGAGCGTGTCACAACGATGCCGGCGGCAACGCTGACGATGAGAGCCGGAATCTGGGCCACGAGCCCTTCGCCGATGGTCAAGAGAGTGTAGACCTGGAGGGCATCCCCCACCGGCATTCCCATGAGGACCGTCCCAATGATGAGCCCGCCCACGATATTGATGAAAAGGATAAGGACTGCCGCGATGGCGTCGCCACGAACGAATTTGGAGGCGCCGTCCATGGCCCCGTAAAACTCCGATTCCCGGGTGAGATCCTTCCTTCGCTTCCTGGCCTCTTCCTCCTTGATGGCCCCGGAGTTGAGGTCGGCATCGATGGCCATTTGCTTGCCCGGCAAGGCATCGAGGGTAAACCTGGCGGCAACTTCGGCGATACGGCCGGCACCCCGGGTCACCACCACAAAGTTGATCACCACGAAAATCAGGAAGATGACCAGGCCGACCGCATAGGATCCTCCGATCACAAATCGGCCGAAGGATTCGATCACATGTCCCGCGGCCACGGTTCCATTCTGGCCATGAAGCAGGATCAGGCGCGTGCTGGCGACGTTGAGGGAGAGGCGAAAGAGAGTCGCCAGAAGGAGAATCGTGGGGAAGAGATTGAATTCAAGGATCGAGCGGGTGGTCAGCGCCACCAGGAGAATCACGAGTGAAAAGGCGATATTGGTCGAGAGGAGGAGGTCGAGCATGAAGGAGGGCAAGGGAACAATCATGATGGACAGGAGCCCCACCACCCCGACAAAGACCAGAATATCGGCCATCCGGCCGGCAAAGAACGACTTCATGGACTACGACTCCCTGACTGGCCGCAGAGGAACTTGTCCTCCGGAGCGCTGGTAGAGGATGGACAGGATCCGCGCCACGGCCTCGTAAAAGGTAAAGGGGATCTCGCGGTCGAGCGGACATTCCCGGAAGAGCCCCCGGGCCGTGGGGGGATCCTCGACCACCGGAACCCCGACCTCCCGGGCAATCTCCCGGATGCGGAAGGCGACCTCATCGGCCCCCTTTGCCACCACAACCGGCGCCGCCATGCTGTCGGGGTGGTATTTGAGGACCACCGCAAAGTGGGTGGGGTTGGTGATCACCACCGTCGCGTCCTTGATCTTCGACATCATGCGACGGCGGGCCATGGCCCGCTGGATCGACCGAACCCGCGCCCGGACATGGGGATCTCCTTCCGTCTCCTTCGTCTCTTCCTTGATTTCGGTGCGGGTCATGCGCAGACCCCGCATCATCATGAATCGCTGGAAGAGGTAGTCTCCGATGGCCAGGGCGGCGTAGAGCGGCAAAAAGGAGACAAGCACCACGAAGGTGAAGTGATAGAGCGCTCCCACCATCCGGTGGGCCCCGGTCTCCATGAGCGCCGGAAGGGTCATCCAGTCCTGCTTCAACGCGTAAAAAAGGATCAGAAGGGAGACGACGACCTTGATCGTATATCGGAGAAGCTCCTCCAGTGCCCGCCAGGAAAGGAGACGCTTGATCCCCTGGGAAGGAGAGACCCGGTTCCACTTGATGGCGGCGGCCTTCGGGCTCACAATGATCCCCCCCTGGACGATATAGGCCGCGACTCCGAAGACAAGAAAACCTCCCAGAAGGGGGAAGGTCCGCCCCATCTCGTGAAGGACAAGCCCCTTCACAAAGGGAGTGATCCCGTCGGGAGTCAGGGAGATCTCCCCTGAATGGCGGAGGTAATAGGACATGTCGTCGCGAAGTCCGACGACAAGACGTGTTCCGTAGCTGGCCATCAAAACGAGCGATGCGGCCAGAAAAAAGAAGTATCCCACCTCACGGCTGCGGGCGACCTGTCCTTCTTCGCGCGCCTTCTCCAGCCGCCGGCTTGTCGGCTCTTCCTGCCTGAGCTGTCCGTCGTTCTCATTGTCCGCCATGATCCGCCATCACTCTCAAAAGATCATCGAGGGTCGGGGAGATCCGCCCCATCGCCTCTCCCAGGACCGTCCCCAGAAAGGGGAGGCCCAGGATCGTGAGAACCAGCCCCCCCAGCACCATCACCGGCAGCCCCAGGGAGATGAGGTTCATCTGGGGCATCATCTTGGAGAGGAATCCCAGGACAAGGTTCAGGATCACTCCCCCCACGATGAAGGGAGAAGCAAGAACCAGACCAAGCGACATCATCCGGCCGAAGAGGTGAACGATCCCGGCAAAATAGCTCCCGGAAAAGCTCGCCCCCCCCACTCCCACCACATCATAGGAGCGCGCCAGGGCCCACAGCATGGCATACTGGGCATTTGTCGCCAGAAAAATGAGGAAGGCGACCTGGGTCTGAAAGTTTCCGAGCAGGGGAACTTCGGCCACACCCAGAGGATTGATCACATCGACAATCCCGAACCCTGCCTGGACGCCGGCGAGCTGTCCTCCCAGGGCCACAGCGGCAAAGACGAGATAGGCGGCAAATCCCATCGAGACTCCCACGACAAATTCGGTCAGGATGGACAGCAGAAGGGCATCATAGCCGGTTTCATGAAAGTCCACCCGACCTCCCACCACCGGAAAAAGAAGGGCCGAAAGGGCCACGGCCACAAGGGCTTTCACCTTCGTCGGCACGGCCCGCGAGTTGAAGGCGGGCATGGCAATGAGAACCCCGCTTGTTCGGGCGAGGATCAGGACGAAGAGCTCCGGATCCCAACGCGACAGGGAAAAGAGGGAGAGGAACGGGCTATTCACCGCACAAGCCCGGGAAGGCTGGCAAAGACATCATGGGTATAGTCCACCATCAGCCGGACCATCCAGGGCATCAACGCCAGAAGAACCCCCCCCACCGCCGCCACCTTGGGCAGAAAGGAGAGGGTCATCTCGTTGATCTGGGTGACCGCCTGGAGAAGGCTCACGACCACTCCGACGACAAGGCTCACGAGCAGGATCGGAAGCGTGATCACCAGGGCGATCCGCATCGCCTCATGGGTCAGGTCAACCGCTGTCTGGATCTCCACGGAAGGACTCCTTTCGGTCTAGTGAAAGCTCTGGACCAGGGAACCCACGATCAGGCTCCATCCGTCCACGAGGACAAAGAGAAGGATCTTGAACGGCAGCGAGACCACCGTCGGAGGCAACATCATCATGCCCATGGACATCAGGACGGAGGAGACCACCACGTCGAGGATGAGGAAGGGCAGATAGATCAGGAATCCCATCTCGAAGGCGGTGGAGAGCTCACTGACCACAAAGGCCGGAATCAGGACATAGGTCGGAATATCGTCACGGCTTGCCGGAGTCTCGGGAAGGTGCGCGATCCGTTCGAACATGGCCAGATCCTTTTTTCGGACCTGACGGAACATGAAGTCCCTGACCGGAGCCATGCCCCGGGTCAACGCCACATCGGGAGCAATCTCCTTGGCCAGATAGGGCTGGATGGCCGTCTTGTTCATCGTCTGCCAGACCGGGGCCATGATGAAAAAGGTCAGGAAGAGCGAAAGCCCGACCATCACCTGGTTGGGAGGAACCTGCGCCGTCCCCAGAGCCTGCCGCAGAAAGGAGAGAACCACCACGATCCGGGTGAAGGAGGTCATCATCACCAGAATGGCGGGGGCCAGGGAAAGGACCGTGAGAAGGAGGAAGAGCTCGACGGTCATGGCCACCTGGGAGGGCTCGGGGTTCCCGTTGCCAAACGACAGGTGGATGTCGGGAAGGGGGGCCACCGGGGCCACGGGGGCTACGCCATCGGCCAGGGCCGGGAGACCGGACACGAGGAGGAGGACAAGACCCAGTCCCATCCACCCCAAGGGGAGAAGCGCCCGAAAAATTGAAGGATGGGTTCTCAGACGGTCCACCGAGGGGCCCTTTCACGGCTCGTTCTTTCGCGGGAAATGGCTCCGATGCGATCAAGGGCCTCCCGAACGGCCGCATCAAAAGACACAGGGTCGGCGGAAGAGCTCCGGGGAGCCGGAGAAGCCGGGGGAACGGGGGGGGAGACCTGAGAGGCCCGGGGAGGAAGAGGCGCCGCTGTCTGGGGCCGTCCGGAGACTCCGTCCTCGACCCGTCCCAAAAGAGAGATCCCCGAAGGGGCCACCCCCACCAGAAAGGAGTTTCCGGCGACGCTCACCAGGGCGATCTGGGACTTCGGGCCCAGGCTGCGGGTGGAACGGATCTCGATTTCGTTCTCGCTTCTTTTGGGAGAGAGAATTTTCTGTCTCTGCAGGAGCCGGACAAGCCAGACTCCCACCAGAAAGAGTGCCAGGACAAACATGAGCGACCCCAGGAGCTTGGCCCCGATCATCATCATGCTGACCTCGTGTCCGTGGGACGGGGTGATCATTGTCTCTTCCTCCATGTTCCGCCCCGCTCTGGGGCGGCGTGATCTTCCGGATCTCCGGACGCACCGGTAGGCCGGATTGCCTTGTTAGAGCTTTTTGACACGGTCAATGGGGCTCACGATATCGGTGAGCCGAATGCCATACTTGTCGTTCACCAGAACCACATCCCCCCTGGCCACAAGCTGGTCATTGATCAGGACCTCCATGGGTTCGCCGGCCAGCTTGTCCAGCTCCACCACCGACCCCTGTCCCAGCTGGAGAAGATCCTTGATCAACATGCGGGACTCTCCCACCCGGACAGAAATCGTCAGCGGGACATCGAGGAGATAGTCGAGGGAGAGGGGAGCCTCGTGGGTGCGGGGAAGAGCCGGCTCGGGAGCCTTCTCCTCCTCGGCCGCCCCTTTGGCCAGGTCCTCTTCCCAGGCCCGTGCCAGGGCCTCTTCATCGAGCGGTTCATCTGCCATGTTTCCTCCCGGCCCTGGGGCCTTCGCGTAGTAAAAATGTGGACCGCACGTTGCGGCCTTCCTCCCAAGATCTCTACTGGACAACAAACTCCGTAAAGTACACATCCGTCACCTTGCCCGAATCGAGCCTCGAATTGACCCTGTGGCGGATGGCATCCTTCAGGGCCAGCTTGCCCCCGGTGGTCTGAATGGCATCCGCGGTCTGGGCGCCGAGAAGAATCAGGATCGCACTCTGGATCTCGGGCAGACGGTATTCGATCTCCTTCGCTGTCAAGGCCTTGTCGAGTTTCAAGGCAATTCTGACCTTGAGGTATTGGGGAGCCGCACCCTGAGGTCCTGAAAGATTGACGACAAAGGGCTTGAGGTCGACGATCGGGTGTTCCTTGATCATCTTCTCCATCTCCTTGGGCGTCATTTGGTGGTGATGCTCTCCTTCCTTCTTGGCCCCCGCCTTTTTATGGTGGAGGAAGAAGAAGCCCCCTCCTCCCGCCAAAAGAAGCAGGACAGCCGCCGCAATGATGATGATCTTCTTCGACCCTTTTTTCTCATCTTTCTGTTCTTCGCCTTCTTCCTCGGCCATCGCTCACTCCCGGACGGGGTCATTCTCATGCTCTCCGGCCTCACTCTCCGGAGCGTTGTCGCTTCTGCCCTATCATAAGCAATTCGCATACCAAAACAAAAAAGGCCCCCCGGAGAGATCTCCGGAGGGCCTTCTTTTTTTATTTATCAACTAAATCCGAGAGCTTACCCGATCCTTGTCAACAGGGTATTCATGAGCTGATTGTCGGCGGAGATCACCGAGGCATTGGCCTGGTATCCCCGTTCGGCCGAGATCATGTCAATCATCTGACGCCCAAGATCGACATTGGACTGTTCGAGGGAATTGGCCAAAACCTGACCCCGTCCCCCCTGCCCGGCCCGACCGATATTGGCGATCCCCGAACCGATGCTCTCCTTGTAGAGGTTGGCCCCCACGCTGACGAGGCCGTTGGGGTTGTTGAAGGTCGACACGGCAATGGCCCCGAGGTTGTGTTCGGTTCCGTTGGAGAAGGACCCGACAATCCGTCCCGCGCGATCGATCGCGATGTTGGACAGATCTCCCGCCTTGTACCCATCCTGGGTCTCCTCGATGGTCGTGGAGGGCTCGGCATATTGCGTCAGGTCGAGAACCTGCTGGGTCGTGCCATCCTTGCTGTTGTCCGCCACCTTTTGCCCTGCCTTCGGGATGAAGAGGGAAAGATTCACCGGAGTTTTCGCCTTGTCGGCCAGGGCCATGGTGTAGGTGACATTTTGCAACCCATCGCTGCTCTGGGAGACGGGCGACCCGCCATAGTTCACCGTCTGAACATTGCCGTTGCCATCGAAGGCGACGGTCGCGACCATTCCCTTGATGGTGACCGGCTTTCCCCCCGAAGAGGGGGTGTAGCTGACAGATCCCCCCCCTTTGGTCAGCGTCGCCCCGTCGAGGGTCGCCTCCACGGCCCAGACCCCGACCTGATTGGTGGGATGGAACTTATAGGTGAGAAGATGCTCGATTCCCAATGAGTCGAAAACATTGCTCGACTTGGAAAAAGTTTTCCCGGTCTTGAGCTTCTCGGTCATGTTCGCGTCAAGGTTGATCCTCGAGTAGACGTTCTGGGACGCCTTGGGCGGAATGGTCGACTGGGGCACGCTCAGGTCTCTCACCTTGGGAAGGATCTTGCCCCGGGCATCCGCCATATAACCCTGGAGGATATGCCCCCCCTGGTCGACGATGCGGCCATTTCTGTCGAGGGAGAGCGCCCCATTCCTTCCGTAGAGGATCGCACCCTGACGATTGCGGAAGGAGAAGAAGCCGTTGCCCTGAATGGCCAGATCGAGAGCGTTGCTCGTCGTCTGGACCGAGCCTTGGGTGAAGAGGGGCTCGATCGACTCGACGTAGACACCGGATCCTGGCTGCGAAGGGCCGACCGCATTCGACTTCCCGGCGAGGGTCTGGCCATAGATATTGGCAAAGACGGCACGTCCGGCCTTGAATCCATTGGTGTTCATGTTGCTGATGTTGTTTCCGATAACGGACATGTCCGTTCCCATGGCCGACAGACCGCTGTTGGCGACATACATGGACGACAGGATACCCATGGTGGTTCCTCCTTGAAAGTGGTGGACGGCTCTCCGAGTGGCTCTTGCGGCCTCCGATTTTTGGACAGGCCGCCTACAGTGTATGGTTGATCGTGGGTCCGGTCTTCCCCGTGGCCTTGGCATAGGCTCCGGGAGCGACCCGGGGAGTCATTCCCGGTATTTTTGAAGGGGCGACCGGAAGGGTCTGCCGCTGCGGGGGGGGAGGCAAGCCCGTGGGCTTGGCCACTCCAACATGGGTGATTTGCCCCAGATCCACTCTCTCCCCGTTGACCTCGAGGAGGGGTTTCGTCCCGGAGAAGACCACGCCGGTGACGACTCCCGTCCGAAGTGGCGAGGCAGGAACAGGCCGATTCTTGGCGTCCCTCGCCACCACCTCAAACTCGTACCCCCCTGCAGGGGCCTTGCTTCCCTTGTTTGACAGGCCATCCCAGGCCACATGCTGGTCCCCTGCATCCATGGGTCCCACCTTGAAGCTCCTCACCAGCTGGTGCTTTGCGCCGTAGACATAAACGGTGGCATTGTGTGCCGGCCGATCGAGATGAAAGACCAGGGTCGCCTCCTGGTGGGCTCCCTTGATGAAGCGGTTTCCCTTCAGGAAGACCTCCCTTCCGAGAAAGCCCACCATCTGGAGAGCGTCGGTCTCTCGACCCTGATTTGCCATCCCTTCCATTTTCTTGTTCATGTGGACCAGCTGATCCAGCTGGGAAAACTGGGCCAGCTGCGAGGCGAACTTTCGGTTGTCCATGGGGTGGAACGGATCCTGGTACTGGAGCTGGCGGATCATGATGTTCATATAGTCTTCCATCCCCAGTTTTTTCTTCTGGGGAGGGGGGAGGGCGGAAGGAGAGAGCCTTTTTTCAGACTCCTTCCGGATTGTCGCGATCTCGTTCTGCTGGTTCTTGACGATCATGGCCGTCTCCTTAAATCATGTGCGTTCATGCGATGCGATGGTACCCGGAAGGAGCGGAGGCTCCCGAAAGCGGGGAAGCCGACGCCATCTCCTCCGGAGGAACGGAGAGCCCGACGCTCCTCTCGGAACCATTGTCCCTTCCCCCTCCCGAGTCCCGGCCAAACGAACCGGACTGACCGGACTGGGAAGCTCCCTGTCGGGAAAATCCTCCCGGGTCGGAGCCCAACGATCCCCCGGAGCCTGAACCATTCCCGGAGCCTTGGGAATCCTGCCGACTCGTTCCGGAATCTCCTCCGGATCCGGCAGCTTGGCCCGAAGCTGCCAGCCCCCCCACCAGATCAGAAAGTCCGACCCCGGACTGTCCCTGAGGCCCCACCACAAAGCGGTCCAGAACAAAGCCGCTCTGGGAGAGACTCTCCTTGATCTCTCCCTCCTTGCCGGCCAGAAGATGGCGGATCCGGGGATCATGAGAGGAGAGCTCGACCCGAACCTGCCGCGTGGCAGAGTCCACATGGACGCGAACACCCACCGGACCCAGGTGGGGCGGTTTCACCTCGAGAGAGACCTGGCCTCCCCCTCCGGCGGCCAAAGAGGAGACCCTTCCGGGAATCTCCGACACGATGGCGGACGGGGATCCCCCCCCTCCCTCCGACGGGGAGGCGACAGAAGAGCTTCCCCCTGACGCCCCTGCAGCCGCGGCGATCTCCGCGCCGTCGGGAAGGGGGCTCTTTGACCCTGACTCCCCGCCTGATGTCACCTTCCCTGCCCCCTCAATAGCAGAGCCTGTGGAGAGAGATGATGTCGTTCCCCCCCCTGCCGGAGAGGTGCCCTCAACAGGCGAAGGACTTCCACCCTCCGGGCCACTCTTTCGGAAGAATTCCCCCTTCACAGGTCGGATCCGGGACTCCGGGGACGGACCTTCCCGCCTTGACGGTTCGGATGGCCGGGATCCCTTCGCCTCTCCGGCAAGGGCTGCCGCCCCCAAGGCACTCGCGAATTCCCCGGAGGGGGAAGATTCCCGAGACTTCCCTGAAGGAGGCGCGCCCTCTCCTTCCTTCTTCGGGAGCTGGGCGACCGGGGGGAGCCCCATGGGGGAAGGGGTCGCCGCGAGCGTCTTTGCCGGAGAGGTTCCCCCAGGCTCCGGCTTTCCCCCCATGACGCTTGCCAGAGTCCCCTCACCCTGGGGCCCCCAAAGGACACGCGCCTTCGCTTTGACCGACCCATGAGCCAATCGGGCGGGCTTTTCAGCGACATCGTCCGGGTTCACCACAGGAAGGACCGGGGAACCTTCATCTCCCGAGCGGGCTTTTTTCTTGCGGGCTCTGTCGATGCGGGTTGCCGAAGAATTGGCGGGGGTGGAGGAATGGCCTTTGGGCTTTTCCGGCGAGGGAGGAGTCGTCTCCTCCCCGGAGACCTTCTGGGGAGGGACAAGACTCTTTCGGTAGATGCTGGCAAAGGAGCGGGAGGGCTCTTCCGGCTCCGAGGCTCCCCTCTTTCCTGAGGGAACCGTCGGGCTGTCTTTTGTTGTCTTTCGGGCCTTTTTAGTGGCGGAACGGCTCTCTTGCGAATGGTCCGGACTGGCCGGTGTCTTTCCCACAGGAGGTGAGAAGGTTGGAATCCCCATGACGGCGCCCCTTTCTTGCGAGGTTCATTGTCCGCCTCCCGCTGCCGGAGCCATCCCGGCCATTTGGGCCGAGATCTCTGCCGCCACGCGGGGGTCCACGTACCGCATAATGCGCGATGCCTTCCGTGGATTCATCCCGGAAAAGATCGTCAGCCGAAGGCTCTTCGGCATGACATCGATCTGGGAAGCCGCCGTCCTTGGGGCCATTGATTCATAGAGCTTCACGAGATTTCTGACGTTCTTTTTCTTAAGCGACTGATACAGGGCCAGCTTCTTGTCGATGGCGTCGAGGAGCTTCCGATTCTCCTCAATTTGCCGGGCGAGGTCCTGCTTCATGAGAAGGATGCGGCGCTCCTCTTCCTTGCCGCCTCCCATGCCGGAAGGAGACCCGCCCGATCCGGAGGGGGCTCCCCCGGGAGATGTCGCTCCTCCGGCCGCGGGAAGGACTCCGGGGGCAAGAAGAAGGACAAGGCTCAACAACAGGGTCCGCAGAGTATGAACGCTTATCCCCGGCCTCATGGCCCCTCCTCTCCGGAGCGCCCCTTGTTCACCCGCACGATCCATCCTTCAAGGAGCTGCCTCTCCCGTCGGTCTTCCTGACGCCGGAGCTCTCCATCGAAGCGCTCCTTCAGAATCAGGATCTTTTCCTTTTCCATGACAGCCTTCTGCCAAATCACACGACAGCGCTCATGGCTCTCGGAGAGCGCTCGGATCCGCTCCTCCTGCACGGCAATCAGATTGCCCATGTGCGACAGAAACTCATAAAAACAGGTCCGGAGGGCCGGATCGCTCCCCTGTCCTTCGGCAAAGGCTTCGATCGCCTCCCGGCGGCGATTCCGGAGAGTCTGAACAAACTCCTCCTCCTTCGTCTTTTCCCGGGCGATGCGGGCCAAATCCCCTTCAGCCTTTTCAACCTCGCTCTCCCGATGGGTCAGGACCGGAGAGAGACGGAAGCGCTCCTCGGCCATCTACCCCTCCCCTCGCCCCCCGGACTCATGACGACCGGACGGCATGCGATAGAGGCTTGTGCTCCTGGAGCTAGCCATCGGAGCCTCCCTCCCGCTCATCGAGAGAGCGGGCCAGATCCTCAAAGGCCTCCTCAAGTCCGACCCGCTCCTCCCGTCCCTGACGCAGGAATCCTGTCATGGATTCATGGAGGCGCACAGCCCGGTCAAGCTCCGGATCCCCACCGGCCACATAGGCCCCGATACGGATGAGATCTTCCGAGCGGCGGTAGAGGCCATAGAGCCGACGCCACTCCCGGGCAAGCACCTGCCGATCCTCGTCGACGATATCCGCCATGACCCGGGAGAGGCTCCCCATCGGTTCGACCGCCGGGAAAACCCCTTCGTGGGCCAGGGTTCTGGACAAATGGATATGGCCATCCAGAATCGCCGTCAATGCCTCCGACAGGGGATCGTCGGGAAGGTCCTCCCCTTCGACAAGAACGGTATAGATCCCCGTGATCGACCCGGGTCCTTCCGCACATCCTGCCCGTTCGACAAGGCGGGGAAGCTGGGCAAAGACCGAGGGCGTAAAGCCGCGGGCCGAAGGGGGCTCTCCCGTAGCAAGACCGATCTCCCGAAGCGCTCCGGCATAGCGGGTCAGAGAATCCATCATGAACAGAACGTTCTGACCGCGATCCCGGAACATTTCGGCAATGGCCATGGCAAAATGGGTTGCCCGGGTCTTGAGAAGGGGCGGAAGCTCCCCGGTCGCGACGACCAGGACGGTTCGGGAGAGTCCCTCCGGACCCAGATCCCGCTCGAGAAATTCCCGGACCTCCCTCCCCCGCTCCCCGATCAGGGCGATGACATTCACATCCACCGAGGCATTCCGGGCCATCATTCCCATCAGGGTACTCTTTCCCACCCCCGGACCGGCGAAAATCCCGATCTTCTGCCCCTCCCCCACGGTGGCCAGGGCGTTGATCGACCTGACCGAAAGGTCCAGGGGCCGCTCGATGCGCCTCCGGAGAAGGGGGTTGAGCGGACGTCCCCGGAGCGGGACCTCCACCGTTCCCGGCGGCAAGGGTCGCCCATCCATGGGGCGGCCCAGGGGATCCAGCACACGTCCCAGCCAGTGGGGAGAGATCCGGACGGAGGTGATCCGGCTCTTTCGCACGAGGCGGGTTCCCGGGCGAACCCCTTCGAGGTCGCCCAAAGGCATGAGAAGGGTTCGCCCCTCCCGGAAGCCGACAACCTCGGCGTCGACCGGAGGATCGGAGAGGAGGGTGCAGATCTCTCCCACTCCGAGACTCATTCCCTTGGCCTCAATCATGAGACCCACCCCCTGCACGACGAGCCCCCCCTCCTGGTCCGGGGAAAAGTCCGAAAGAAGGGCTTCCATTTTCTCTCCGACCCCGTCAAGCCAGCGGTGGTCCGTCGCCACATCACGTCCGATCGTGATCATCTCCACCCTCTTCATCGACGGGCCGCACGTCCGGAAGAGCCCCCGACAGGGCTCCCTTGAAGCTTCCGGCAGCCTCCTCCGGATCGAAAGAGACGATCCGGTCCTGGAATCTGAGCTCAACCCTGTGGCCGGAGAGGTCGGGGGAGGCCGCCACCCGGACCCCCCGCTCCTGCATCTCGCGAACAAACTCCGGATCAAAGCGGGTCACCCGCTGAAAGTCCTCGGGAGAGACCAGGAGGTCGGCGGTTCGACCGGCCGCATACTCTCTCACCAGACGGCCCAGAAGACCCCGGACGCCTTCCGGGGAGGAGAGGCTCTCTCCCAGAACCCTCCGAAAGGCCCTGTCGAGAATGGCCACCATCTTCGGCGCCATTGTCTCCAGTCGGCGCTCCTCAAAGTCGGGGACCTGCGACGCCCAATCGAGCCACGCCTGCCGGAAGGGGGCCATCTCTTCGGCAATCTGCTTCTGACCGGCCGCATATCCGGCCTCATACCCCTCGGCCCGGGCACGGGACTCCACCTCTTCAAGCTTTTGTGAAAGGTCGAAGAGCTCCGGCTCCTCTGGCTCGCCCCCTCGGGAGGGGGACTCATCCTCACCCCGGGAACGCTTCTCGGAAGTCCTTCCTTTTGGGGAGGAGGGATCCGTTCGCTCCCCCTCGCGCGAGGGAGGGGCGGCCCTCCCCCCGTCCCGGGAGGGGGATCCCGTCGATTCGGCCTTTCGGACAAAGCTCTCCGGATTCCACTGGGAAAAGCTCCGGCCGGCGCTAGACAATCTGTTCCCCTCCACGACCCAGGATCACGAGTTTTCCTTCGGCCTCGAGCCGGCGCACGACCTTCATGATCTCGGCCTGGGCCGTCTCCACATCCTTGAGCGGAATTCCTCCCATGGACTCGATGTCGTCCTTGAGGGCCGCCTGGGCCCGGGTCGACATGTTGGAGAGGATCTTTTCCTTGACCGCATCCCCGGCTCCCCGCATGGCCTTTGTCAGGACATCGCGGGAGACGCTCTGCAGGAGGGCCTGGATCCCGCGATTGTCGACCATGACCAGATCGTCGAAAACGAACATCAGCGCGCGGATCTGCTCGGCCACCGACTGGTCGTTCTGGCTGATGAAGTCGAGGATCCCCTCCGAGGTGGAGCGGTCCATCTCGTTCAAAAGGTTCGCCGTCTTCTCGATCCGGCTGACGCCGAGGCTCGTGAGCGACCCCCCCATCATCTGGATCTCGGTCGCCAGGACCTCTTCGAGATCGCGGACGACCTGGGGACTGATATCCTCGAGGGTCGCCATCCGGAGAACCACGTCGGCCTTCAGCGTCTCGGGAAGATAGGCCAGCACGTTCGCGGTCTGGGTCGGGTTCAGATAGTTCAGGATCAGTGCAATCGTCTGGGGATGCTCGTTTCTGATCAGGTTCGCGATGGACTTGGGGTCCATCCACTTGAGGGACTGGAGGTTGGTCCCCTCCTGGTCGTTCATGCTCTCGAAAATCTGGTCGGCCTGCTCCTTGCCCAGCGATTTCTCGAGGATCTCCCGCATGTATTTCTCCCCCATGCGCGGCAGACCCCGAGTTGCCTTGTACACGACAGAGAACTCGTTCATCACCTCGTCGATCTCCTCGGTGCTGACCTCCCCCATCTGGGCGATCAGACTCGAGATCACTCCGACCTCCTTGATGTCGAGCTGCTTCAGGATTTCCGCCGCCACATCGGGGCCCACGGCCGCGACGAAGATCGCCGCCTTCTCAAGCCCCGAGAGCTTCCGCTTGGCCACCGGCGACTCCTCCTACTTTTCCTTGAGCCAGAGTCGAAGGACCTGGGCCGCCTGGGAGGGATCCTCCTGGGTCATCCGGGCAATATCCTCCTTGCTGGAAGAGATGGTCTCCCGCTCCTCTTCCCGATCGGGGATGGGCAGACCCGCAGGACCCGAGGCGGGCATGGGCAGGGACTTGGTCATCATGCTCTGGAGAATGGGCTTCAGGATAAAGAGGCTGAAGACCAGCACGAGCAACCCTCCCAGGAAGATTTCGATCAGCGGCATGAAGGGCTTCAGCCGTTCGGCCATCCGAACTTCCTGGGTCTTCCCCTCGGGAGCTGCGGCCGCAAAGGGCACCGAATCGACCACCACCGTGTCTCCCCGGGTCGCATCGTAGCCGATCGCGTTCTGGACAATCCGGGTGAAGGAGGCCAGCTCTTCGGGCGTTCTTGGCTCGTAAATCCGGGTCTCTCCCGTCTTTCCCGTCACGATACGGGTCTTTCCGTTCACCAGGACCGAGACCGAGATGCGGGAGACGGTGCCGGTGGGAAGGACGATGTGGCTCATGGTATGGCTCACGTCGTAGTGTTCGATATCCTTCTTCTTCGAATATTTCGTCTGCGTTCCATCCTTGGGGCCCAAGGGGGGAGAGGCGACCTTTCCGTTGGATCCGGGGACATTGCTCAAGACACCCGGCACCCCCACGGGAACGATGCGGGTGCCGGAAGACTTCTCCCGAAGCTTTTCCCGCTCGGAGAGGGCCCGCCCCTTGGGATCATAGAGCTCGCGCGTCTCTTCCACGCGACGAAAGTCGAGCGTCGCATTGACCCGGACGACCGCCTGCCCCTCACCCAAGACCTGATCGAGCATGGACTGGACGCGATTGCGGAGGCGATGCTCCACCATGGCCTGATAGGCGAGCTGGGCCTTTGTCAGCTCTCCCGGGATCAGCCCGGGGTGCTTTTCGTTCAGGATCGTCCCGGTGTTGTCGACGACGGTGACATGGTCAGGCGTCAACCCTTCGACAGAGTTGGCCACAAGGTGAACAACTCCCTTGACCTGGGCCCGGGAGAGGGACCGGCCGGGCTTGAGGCGAACGAGAACGGAAGCATGGGCCCCCTTCTGATGGCGAAGGAAGACGGAGCGGCGGGGAAGGACGATCGACACCCGGGCCAACGCGATGGGGCTCATCTCTTCAATTGTCCGGTCGAGCTCCGACTGCAGCGCCTGGAGATATTGCACATGCTGGACAAAGTCGGTGGTCGTCAGGGAGGGATGATTGAAGATGGCAAAGCCGGCCCCATGATGGCGGGGGAGACCATCGTCGGCCAGCTGCATCCTGAGCATGTAGACCTGCTTTTTCGGAACGCGAATCTCCGTCCCCTTGGCGTCGGTGTCGTAGGAGATCCCCATGCGGTCGAGCTTCTGGGAAATTTCGAAGCTGTCCGTCGGACTGAGGTGGGAATAGAGAACGGCCTTGTCTGCGCTCTTGCCGATCGCCCCGAGAAAAACAAGGAGACCGACAAGAAGGGCTCCCAGGATCCCGGCCACGACCTTCTGGAGCATCGTCAGACGGCCGAACCACATTGATATCGTCTCCATCGCCTTCCTGAGCATATCCATCTAGAGATCCTCCTCGCCATGCCTAAAGCGGCATGTTTTCCATTTCCTGATACGCCTTCACAATCCGGTCCCGCACCTGCATCATCAGATGGAAGGAGACATCGGCCTGGGCCATCTCGATCATTGTCTGGTGAAGAGTGACTCCATTCTGTCCCGTGGAGAAGTCCTGGATGGTCTTGTCCGCCTCGTTCTGCAGCGAGTTCACCCGGGCGATCGAATCCTTGAGAACATTGACAAAGTTCTCCTCTCCCGAAGGGGAGGGAGTCGGACTTCCCTCCTTCGGTGCCAGACCTTCCGCCGCCTGCGTGCGCAGGATGTTCGGATCAATGTCCACGAAACCCCTCCTTCGTCCCCCCGTCACCTGCCGTTCCTGCGGCAGAGAACTCCTCAATCACATCGCTAGACATGGATCGTCAGGTCCTTCGATGCCATTCTCTTGGTCGTGTCCATGGCCGTCAGATTCGCCTCGTAGGCACGGGAAGCATCAATGAGATTGGTCATCTCCTCCAGCTTCGACACATTGGGATGCATCACATAGCCGTCGCGGTCGGCATCCGGATTATTGGGATCATAAACCCGGACCAGCGGACGGGGGTCGCGAACCATCCCCAGCACACGGACTTCCTTCACCGGGCTCTCTTGGGGAGAGTTCAGGATGTCCGAGAAGGAGCGGCCGGGAGCCACGGCGGCAAAGATGACGTCCCGCCGCTCGTAGGTCCCGTTCGGATTTCCCCGGGTGGCATCGGCATTGGCCAGATTGCCGGCGAGCACATTGAGCCGAACCCGTTCCGCCTCGAGACCAGAGGCAGAAATCCTCATGGCATCAGAGAATCCCATGACTACCTCCCTTCACCCGAAATGGAATCCCCCATCATCCGATACTTCCAGCCGACCATGGAGGCCACGGCATTGTAGTTGCCGGTATTGGAGGCGAGTTTCTGCATTTCGAGTTCAATGTTGACCGTATTGAGATCGTTCCCGACAGTCTCGTCGGTATTGAGCGTCAGAACTCCTTCCGTCCGGTCGAGACGATCGCGGGAGGGGGCCTTCAGCGCCCGGGCCAGCTCATCCTTGAAAGAGATGTCCCGGGCCTGGTAACCGGGGGTATCCTGGTTCGCGATGTTGCCCACAAGAAGCAGATGGCGACGGGAACGGATATCCATCGTCACTTTGAGAAGGTCTGTTGTCCGGTCAAACAGGTGAACCTGACTCATGTCTCTCTCCTTCTCCCCTGACGGGGATCTTCCTGATGAAACTCCTCACATTCTCATCCAAGCAATATTCATGCCTTGAGAGAAAACCTCTTGCAAAAAATCATGACCAAAAGGGATATCGACATTTGCC
This sequence comes from Nitrospirota bacterium, assembly GCA_021828375.1. GTDB lineage: Bacteria > Nitrospirota > Leptospirillia > Leptospirillales > Leptospirillaceae > UBA4572. The sequence goes on along the minus strand of JAKARS010000012.1, from coordinate 584 downwards.
CGCTCCCTCAAAGATGAGGCGACCGCGGACAAAGGGGAAATTTTTTCCGCCTATGGCTCCCCGTTTTCCCCGAAGACGATGCCATACTCGGAGAGCTTGTTCCGAAGTGTCCGGACGTTGATCCCCAGAAGTCTCGCCGACTGGGCCTTGTTCCCCCCACAGGAGGCCAGCGTCCGAAGAATGAGCTCCCGCTCGACCTCCCAGACGGATCTCCCCGGACGAATTCCCTCTTCCTGGGAGGATACCGGGGCGATCGGTGCCTCCTCGGAGATCTCCGAGGGGTCGAGAAGGTCTTCAAGATGCTCGGGACGGATGGAGCGTCCCGCCGCAAGGAAGGCGGCCCGGGTCACGACGTTTTCAAGCTCCCGGACATTTCCCGGCCAGGAATGCCGCAGAAGAAGCCCCAGCGACTCCTGCGTGAAGGGGCCCACGGCCATATGAGACTGTTCGAAGGCCTGGCGAAAGCGCTCGGCCAGAAGCGGAATGTCCTCCGGGCGATCCCGGAGGGGAGGCAGCATGACGGGAAAGACCCGGAGCCGGTAGTAGAGATCCTCCCGGAAACGTCCGGCCCGAACTTCTTCCTT
>JAKARS010000042.1 GCA_021828375.1 Nitrospirota bacterium | reverse complement strand
TACCTCCGGGCCACCGCCATGGTCGCTTCATCGGCGTTGTTGTCGACTAAAACAATTTCATAATCTGTGAAGGTTTGCTGGAGGACCGAATCAATGGCTTCCTCCAGGAAAACTCCCTCCCGATACAGCGTCATCACCACAGAGATCTCGACTGCCATCACAAAGCCTTTCGAATCAGGAGCTGACAAGTTGAAGGAGTGGCCGGACGAAAGAGGTTCCGATCCCTCATCATATTGTCTGAATTTCTGACCGGGAACCCGGTCTCATCCGAAGAGCATTTTCTTGTTTTTGGCTGTTTCCTAAGCCTCCAACTGAAAAACAGAATCCACAAGACCCCGTGTTGCCGCCGAAGGAAGCGGTCCGGGAATGAAATCGTCAAACCAGAACATTCGTGGGTAGGAACTGTGGGGGAGTTCGGCCTTCAGCCGGAGCTTCCAGGATTCGATGGACAAGGGATCGGAACGCAGGGAGCGGTCGAGCATGCGGACCCCAAGACCTTTGCCCTCCTGATACTGAAGAAAGGTCAGGCTTTCATGGCGGAGCCAGAGAGCCGCAAGTTTATGAAAAACCTTCACAACCGCCGGTGAGGATTGTCCGAAGTTCTCCCACAGGATCCGATAAAAGCGATCCATATGAAGCAGAAAACCGACCCGGTCCATCTGTCGCCGCTTGACCTCCATCATTTCCGGAGAGGCAATCCTGTATCGGGCCAAAGACTGCGGGATCTTGTAAAACTCGCCTTTTGCATACATTCTCAGATAGAACTCGATATCCTCGAACCAGCGGGGGTTCAGGCGCGTGTCGAATCCGCCGACCGCCAGAGCCGTCTCACGCTCGAAAAACGTGGTCGATGTCAGGGGAAAATGAAGAGTCTCTCCTCCTCCGGATTCCGGGCCGACCGGAAAAAGATTCTTCAGAATCCTCTGTGTTTCAAGCCAGATGACGGGCTCGGTGGCTGAGACATCCTTTCGAACGACCTGTTTGTTGTCCATGGAGACCCGATCATACCAGCCGCTCACCAGGGAAAGTCCGGAAGTGCTCAGAAACCGTTCCCGCTGGAGAGAGATCCGGTGCGGATCGGCAAGATCATCCCCATCGAGAAAAGCGACAAATCTTCCTCGACTTTCGGCAATTCCCCGATTTCTGGCCGAACAGGCCCCCTGGACCGTTTCATGGACAAGACGAACCGATCGGGGGTAGCGAGCCACAAATTCCTTCGCGACCGATTGAGTCAGTGGATCGGCATTGTTGTCCACCAGAACGATTTCGCATTGATCAAAGGTCTGGGAAAGGGCCGAGTCCACAGATTCCCGGAGAAGATCTCCTTCCCGGTAGAGCGTGATGACAATAGAGACCTCTGGGGTAGCCATCGACCTCGCATTCCGATCATTGGTGATTTCTGAAAACAAACATTATCCTTCGGATTTTTATTGCAAATTCTTTGCCAATGATTTCTTTTTCCTGGATGAAGGAAGGCTTGGAACAGGGACCTTGAAAATTGAAAACCTTCGGGCAGGAGGGCAAGCCGCCAGGACCCGAGGGAGACATCTCTCGTTCGGACGATCTCCCGGGCAGGGTCAGGAGTTTGCCCGGGGGTAGGTAATCCAGAACTCGGAGCCCTCTCCCTCCCGAGAACTCACGCCAATCCTTCCTCCGCTTTGCTCCAGAAGCAGCTTGCAGCTGAAAAGACCCAATCCCGTCCCTTTCTTTTTTGTCGTCTGGAAGGGGCGGAAAAGTCGCGTCTCCATGAACTCCCGGCTCATCCCCGGCCCATTGTCGGACACAACCGCGGAAAGGTTCTCTCCCTCGTCCCGGAGAGCCACCCGGATCTCCCCCGGAAATTCCCGACCCTCGAGAATCTCCCGGGCATTGATGAGGAGATTTCTGAGGGTGGTGTCGAAAGCCTTCGGGTTCCCCCGGACAGGAGACGTTTCTCTGGCGTCGATCACAACCTTAAGGGACGGGGTACTCTCCCATCCCAGCCCCCGAACAACTTCCCGAATCCTCTCGGCGGGAGAGAATTCAGACAGGCTTGAATAATCCTGGCTGTAAGGAGAGAGCAGTCCCTCCAGGGAGGATTCGATTTGGGAGGAGATGTTTTCGAGACAGAAGAGGAGTTCTTCCCGGAACTCGGGATCCTCCATGTTCCGCTTGGCGTTGTGGGAAAGAAGTTTCAGGGCCCCTCCCGCATTCTTGAGATCATGAAAGGTGAAGGCCCTGAGACCGGACAGAAGTTCGATCTCCCGCTTTTCCGCCGTCTCGCGGGCCAGCGACGCTCCGACCAAAAGGCTTGTCCACTGGACGGAAAGCGCCTGGTAAAAAAGACGATCCTCGATCAGTCTGATCGGTTGGAACTTCGTATTGAGGGCCAAGACTCCGATCAGGCGCTTTCTGAAAACAAGGGGCAACAGCCAGGTGGCATTCATGGCCCGGAAGAGGGTGGCGAGCTCTGGCTCCCGGAGGGATCGGGATAGGTTTCGGGGAATCCCGTCAGAGAGATGGGACAGGAGATCCGGGGACAGGTCAATTCTCCGGGAATCCCGGGAAGGAGACCAGCCCACCGATTCCTGGAGGACAAGGGTGAGCATCCCTTCGGAAAGGGTTCCATAGGTCAGGCTCTGTGCCAAGGTAATGTCCCGTGTCTGCTCCATCAGGACCGGAAGAAGCTCATCGGGTCTCCCCGATTCTGCCAGGGCTCGCGTCAGGGTCATCCAAGCCTGACGATAATCATACCGGTTCGAATAGAAGTGGACTCCCAAAAACTCTTCGAACTCCCGGCGAAGGCGGTCGGAGGAAAAGACCACGACGAAGGCGCCCACCCCCAAGACCAGGGCGAGGCCGAAGGAAAGAGTTCCCCAAACCGGCCCCAGCGTGCCCAACGTATTCGCCACGCCCCCCAGCACAACCAGACCCACCCCTCCCAGAAGAATGAGAAGGGAACGGTTGATGGTTTGGCGGGTCAAGGCCAGTGCCACATCCTGAGGGCGCTGGACCAAAAAGGCGTACAGGAAAAAAATGTCTGTCAGGAGAAGGCCCACCTCCTCCAGATAGAGAAAAACAGTGTCGAAACCGTCGCCGGCCACAAGGGTCCCGTGAACGACCAGGACAGAGAAGGCCCAGAGAGCGACGCCGATCATCGGGTATTTGAGGTTCCATCGCTCATTGACGGTGGCAGAGGTATAGGTCTTGACCATCTGGAAAAAGGCCAAAAGGAAGATTCCCGCCAGAAAAAAACTTGCCGCCGAAAGTTCGGAGTTGCCGATGAGGAGAAAGTGTGAGGGGGAAATCTGAAGAAGACGGACAAACCCCGGCTCGGTCAGAAGAAGGTCGGAGGAGAATCCGGCTCCGACAGCCACCAGCAACAGAAGGGGCGTACTCTTTTTTAACTCGTCGACCGGCTCCTTCCGCCCGTAAAGAATGGCAAAGACAAGAAGCACAAAGGCCCCTCCGAACTCTCCTGCGAACCCTTCCCGCATATAGTGCTGGATCTGATGGGCATCATGGAGGCGAAGGGCAAAAAAGTCTGCGATTGCCGGAACAAGGAAGCCCCCCAGAGCAAGGAGTGCCGCAAGGGTGGAGACGGAACGTCTCCGGACCAGTGCCGTCACGGCAAATGTCATGGCTGTGACGACAATCGAGACGATGGGCAGCAGCGCGTGGATCTTCATCGGCCGGGAAGAGGATTTTCCCCTTTCTCCTTTCTCAAGGTCTTCTTCAGGAAAACGGGAAAGAGAGGGACTCGCAACCTGTTCCCGTTTGGTAGAGAATAGGATAGTGGAAGCGAGAAGGGAAGTTGCGGGATCCGATTCCCCCGCCAAAAAACGTGAGGAGGGGCCTTGAGTCCCGCCATCCCCCAAGGGAATCGATCTTCCCTGCGAATCGAGTCAGGTTCGCTGTCGTTGGCAACATTGGCTTCCGCAAGGACCGGCGGCCACAAAACGGCGAGACGGATTCCGGACCTGCCGGTCGACAGAGGGGGAGAGGGCCGGAATCACCTGAAATTCCTTGGCAGTTGTGAGGACGCACAAAGAGGAGCGCATCCACATGCCGGACCTTTGTTGAGTCAGGTTTAACCGGAGGACATCAGGCGGGATCCGACGCGAAAAGCCACCCGAAACATGAGATCCTTCTCCGAAAGAACCCTGAGATGAAACATCGCCCGGAAGATTGAAACTTGGGAAGAATCCTCCCGAGGGATCCTCCCGCATGAGACATTGATCCCTTTCCAAAGAATTCACCAAGGAGGAGATTTGAGCAAGGGAGACGATCTCTTTTTGAAGCGCGAGGGGGCCAAGGAATCGGTTATCGCCGTCGTCGTGACCTATAACCGAAAAGATCTCCTTCTCGAGTGCCTTGCTGGGCTTGCCAACCAAAGCCGTCCGGTGGACGGAGTGGTCCTTGTCGACAATGCCTCGACCGACGGAACCCCAGAACTCCTTTTCAGACAGGGGGTTCTGGAATCGCTCCCGAAGGAGCGCTTTTCCGGAATCCAGGAGTTCGTGAGCCATCCCAAACTGATGGGGGGACTCCCCATGCTCACCGTTCGAATGAACGAGAACACCGGGGGAGCCGGAGGATTTCATGAAGGGCTCAAGCGGGCCTATCTTGCGGGGGCCGACTGGATCTGGCTCATGGATGATGACATCGAACCGGATTCCCGATGCCTTGAGGGGATGCTGTCATTCTCCGGCATCTCAAAATGCCTCCATCCCCGCAAATACCTTCGAAAGGACGTTCCTCACCTCTGGGAAGGCTACTACGATTACCGCACCGGAAAACGCATATTCCAGGACGATCCCTCGTTTGAAAAGGGATTCGCCTTCTCAACCACCAACACCGGATGCTTCGAGGGGATGCTCGTCCACCGAAGCATCGTTGATGCCATCGGATACCCTGACCCACGATTTTTTATTGGAATGGACGACTCCCTTTACGGCTTCATGGCTCATTTCCATACGCCCGTCCTCTACCTTCGGGATCCGTTTGTGAAGAAGAAGGCCGATGCTCCGGTGGGCTATGCTCCGATCTCCGACCGAAGCCTTTATTACGGGATGAGAAATGCCTTTCTTTTCAGGAAAACCTTCAACCAACTGGTGCCACAATATCGCTGGCGGCGCACCTTTTTTCTGGGAGTCAAGTTCTTCGATTATGCCCTCAACATCCTTCAAAACCGGGAAAAAAAGCTTCAGGGGTACCGTTTCCTCATCAAGGGATTCTCCGACGGAATACGGAGCCGCTTCGGCAAGGGCCTATGACGCCCAGGAGATACGTCCCTCCTGCCTTTTCATGGAACACAGGGTTTCCCCTTCAGAGACCTCCCTCGAGGAGCCCCCGGGCGGCCGACAGGGCCGCCCCCACCACCTGGTCCATGTTGTAATACCGGTACTGGGCCAGACGTCCCACGAAGCTCACTCCCTTCTCTTTCTCTGCGAGCTCCCGATACCTGGCGTACAGGGCGTCGTTCTCCGGCCGGGGAATCGGGTAATAGGGATCTCCCGTGGCCTGGGGATATTCCCGCACGATCGAGGTGTCCGGGTGCTCCTGGCCGGTGAGGTGCTTGAACTCCGTGATCCGGGTGTAGGCGTGGTCGTTGGGATAGTTGACCGTCCCCACCGGCTGGAAGGTTGCGACCCCGGGCAGCTGCTCGTGCTCGAAGGAGAGGCTTCGGTAGGGGAGCTTGCCGAAGACGCTGTCGAAATACTCGTCGACCGGACCGGTGTAGACAATGTGCCGGGCCGAGACCGTTTCCCGCACCGACCGGAAATCCTCCCCCAGGGCCAGGGTGATCCGGGGGTTGTCCAGCATGCGGGAGAACATGGCGGTGTAGCCGTCGAGAGGCATCGCCTGGTAGGTGTCGGTGAAGTACCGGTCGTCGCGGTTGGTCCTCACGGGAACGCGGGAGGCCACGCTGGCGAAGAGCTCCGAGGGATCGAGCCCCCACTGCTTGCGGGTATACCCCTGGTAGAACTTCCGGTAGAGATCCCACCCGACCGTGTTCACGATGACGTCCTCGCTCGTTTTGATCTCCGGCCGGGGGTCCCGCACCTTCTCGAAGTAGGCCTTGAGCCCCTCTTCGTCGAGTGCGAGGCCGTAGAGCCGGTTCACCGTGTCGAGGTTGATGGGGATCGGCAGGAGCTGTCCCTCCACCTGCGCCAGCACCCGGTGCTCGTAGGGCCTCCAGGCGGTGAAGGCGGAGAGGTAGTCGAAGACCTCCCGGGAGTTGGTGTGGAAGATGTGGGGGCCGTAGCGGTGGATCAGGATCCCCCGGCTGTCGGGCTCGTCGTAGGCGTTGCCGGCGATGTGCTCCCTCCGGTCCATCACCACCACGCTCTTCCCCGCCGCCGCCATCCGCTCGGCCACCACCGACCCGGCAAATCCCGCGCCTACAACAAGAACATCGGTCCCCATCTGTCATCTCTCCACAATACGTCCACTCAGTGATTCTGCCAGTCCATTAAACCCGTGCCGGGGAGTCTCCGAACCCCACGGGCTTACCCAAGCAAGATGCAGACCAGAGCTTTTGTTGGGGAATCATGGCCTTGGCCCATTTGGACATCTCCTTATCAATATCATATAATTAATCATTTAGCGAAAAACCTCACTGAGGCTGGCATCCGGAACCACGAGACAGAGACGGGACGAGGACGA
>JAKARS010000002.1 GCA_021828375.1 Nitrospirota bacterium | reverse complement strand
AATACTCGGAAAGTGCCCGGGAGAGGGGAAGGTGCTGGGCCTTGCCATGGGCGCCAAGACGGGAGGTATAGGTAGCGAGAAAGGCGAAGGGCGCTTCAGGATCCTTGGGATTTTCAGCAAGGTTGAAGTGGACCCGGCCGACGAGGTTCCACCCCGGGTGCATGGAGGCGAGGTACCCCTGAAGACCTTTTCTGGAGGTGGCCACGTCGGCCTTCACGACCGCCGCCATGAGATTCCAGAAGGCCTCGAGGATCTCCGGGGTCAGATATTCCCCGCCCGTCATCGGAGGACAGTCGGCACAGAGGCGCTCGAGGATTTCCCTTTCGGGGAGGGGAACCTCGAGGGGCTCCTCCTCGAAAACGGCTGTCAGGGCGGTGATGTATCGGCCGGAAAAGTTGCGCCAAAAGGCCAGAACCGGAGGAAGCGCCGTCGTGGGCTCCCCGGCCCCCAGGGCGACAAGACCGCCTCCCTCTCCCCGGGAAAAGGCCTTGGTCAGCCTCGACGCAAGAAGGTCAGGAACCGGAGGCGCATCGGACGCCTCCTCGAACACCAGATGTCCCCGGGGAGTCAGTCTGAGGGTTGCGTTCACAAGACTTTTCCTGGAAAGAAGGGCCTGATGCACGGGACTCCGACTCCCGTCATCTCGCCCACCGGATCATGAAAACTCCGCGCAGGTTCATGGATGGGAAGTGAGAGTTCAGAGGATTATTTATGACAAAAAAGTTGGACTTGAAGTTTTAAGATATTTTACAGGACTGCCTTTTGAAATGGTAGGCACGGGCGGTCTCGAACCGCCGACCTCTACCGTGTCAAGGTATTAAAACCCATGGATTTTGCTTGAGGTCAATCATGATTATTTATTATTCGAAGCAAGATGAAGAACATAGAAGAATCACGATTAACCATCATTCTCCGATCTCACTGTACCAAAATTGTGCCAAATGAATCCGTCAACAATTGACCTGTTTTCGGGACATGGGAGTCCATGCAAATCACACTCTCCAGTCTTCACTTCAACATCATTGAAAGGAGTGCAGGATTGTTGAGCTTCCTGTCCTCGCGTTCTTCAAGGTCGACCCTCTCTTCCATTTCCGATCGAAACTTTGCACCGTAAGGGGCGATGAAAACCTCCCACTGATCCGGCGCACAGATCTCAGCAAACCGGTGTTCTGACGTTATATAGACAACGACCTTTTTGCTTTATTCGAACAGCTCAGAATGGGTACCAGCACGGATGAACACAACCATTCCCGCCTTCCCGACATGATCGAGCTTGAAGACAAGCAACCCCCCCCCCACATGACACTCCCGGTAGCCGACCCAGTCACCGTCAAGGGAGTGATCGCGCCATTCCGGTTCAAGGGGACCATTGTTGGCGATCAGCAGCAACATGGCTTCCTTGAGCCGGTTCATGTCGTACCGGCCAGAACGGGACAGACGCTCCCAATCGCTCTGAAAGGACTTCGTACAGTCCGACGACCGGGGAAAGGCCGTGCGTTTACTGGCCGCTGGTCTTTTCAAGGTCATGAATCAGATCGGCTCCGGTCTTATAGCGGGCTTTTTTCGCAACGACGATCTCCTCGGCTTCGGCCATGGACGAGAGCGTTTCGGCGTTCGGCACCTTGAGAGAAAAGGGCATTTGTTTTTCGGCGGCCACGCGAACCAGAAACACGCGCACCGCATCGGAAAGGGATAATCCCATGGTCTCCAGCGTTTCAGCCGCTTTCTTCTTGATTTGTGCGTCAATCCGTACATGAATCATTGTGCTACTTGTCATATGAGCCTCCCTTCATTCATGAGTGACATTGTATCTCATGAGCGAATACAAGTAAAATGAAGAAGGTCATTAGGAATCTTGTGCGTAAAGCCCGCAACAGATAATGAGATGCTCAACATTGGATTTAGGTGAGGATGAAAAAACATCCCCTCCTGGATATTGGGCAACAATATTATGGATAGACGGTATCTGTTCAGGGGGGTTTTCCCCTGACCCATTTCTCTGGGAACTGGACACGTTCTGTTCGATCTGATAAAAGCTGGAGCATCAATTCGTCAGAAAGGACATTTTATGTAATTGGCGGGACGGATGAGCTACGTTGCGACGGAAGGAACCTTGAAAATCGGTCCCGTAAAAGTCGACGGGTCTCGGAAGGAGCATGATTCAGACTTGTAAAGCGTAGAAATGTGCTCAAGCTCAGTACTTTACGTCATAAAGACTAGAAATTTTAATCCATAATGAGTTAAAAACGATCACTTCAATGCGCGCGCATTGATTCGCGCATTCAGGACGGCAAACCATACTGAACAAAACGACCCGCTCTCCCAATTTTTCTAAGTTTCCCTTTGGCTACAAGTCGTTGAAGAAGTCGATAAGCCTGATCATCGCTGATTTGGCAGAAACTTGCCGCATCAGAGCGGGAAATCGACCTTTTCGTTTCAACGAAGGCAAGAAGTTTCTCTTCGAGGCCCCTCCTCGTCTCATGTGTGATACGCGAAGGAGACCGAACAGTGATGAATGCTTGATCTTTTAACTCCAGACGGTCGTTGGCGGATAACTCAATCCTTTTCGACTGAAGGTTCCGGCGCTTGAGATCGTTCACTTTTCCCTGAATCTCCCGGGAAGACTTCTGCACAATACGTGCCGCATCTTCCAGTGAGAGGGTCCCCCCGTCCCACCAGGCACGCAGGATGAGAAGATCGTCAAGATCCAGAGATCGACCGGCAAGGCCTTCTTCCGTCAACATCCGGACAAAAGATAGATCAGGAGGTTCTCCCGAAAGAACAAGAACGACATCGGTCGAGGTCGTCCTGTCATAGGAGGGGACAGCTCTCCCGTTTCTGAGTTGCTCAAAGAAGATCGTATCGATTCCCCGGGCGGTCCGTTCCACATAACCGGCCCGCTTGAAGGCATCGGCCAGCTTCGGATTTCTCGGGTGAGGAGCGGTCACAAGGAGTGTCTCCATCGACACCCCTTCGGGAAGCCCTCCGGGACTACTGATCTCGAGCCGATCCTTCCGCCACTGGATATAAACGGCATTGAGGCGGGTGTAGTCCCGGTGAATCAGGGCATTCGCGACCGCCTCCCGAAAAGCCTTCTCCGAATAATCCGGAATCCCGACCCGCTTGAATCCCACCTGGATCTCGGTCTCCCGGTAACGCGCCCGAAACCGTCCCAGCAATTCGTCCATCACCCGCAAAAGAGGCCACCGGAAAAAATCGTTGACGACGACCTGCGTATCCGACAGCTCCTGAAAAGCCACTTCATGGGAAGGAAGAAAGCGATGCAGGCTCTCTTCCTTCCCAAACAGGAGAAGAGCTAGAAGGCGTATCTCCGGATGATCCTTCGGTCCATCCACACATCCCAAGGCCTTCGCAAGATCCCAGTCGGACAAGGGAATCAGGGTCTGATCCCCCATTCCATGACTTTCCCGGATCGTTCTCCGGAACCGCTCGAATTCGAGGATGTCGAGATCCTCCCATGTGGCTCCATGAACAGGAAGGGCAAGATACTCGGACCCTCCATGCTCTGACAGCCGCGACTGCATTTCATGGTAGTGGAAAGGAACACACTCCGGGTTCCCTTTTCCATCAAGTCTCCGTCGCAAATACTTCCCATCGGAAGTTCCAACCGGAGATCTGGCCCTGGGTATATGAAAAACTAGAACAGGTTTTCCAACAATCATGACCTCTTCCACACGACAGGCAATAGCAGGGTGTGTTCTGCTCCCGATCATTGCCGCCACCTGGGAGATGTTGGTTGTCGAATGTTCGTGACGGGGACGGGCTCCTGTGATCGATCCATCGTCTTCGACCCCAACAAACAGATATCCCCAATCATGACCTTGGCGATTGGCCAGACAAACCACTGTCTCAACTAAATCCGTGTCGTTCAAGGGCCTGGAACGTTCTCCCTTGAATTCAACATTGAGTGTTTCGCCTTGCCTGATCAGGGCCTGAGCTTCTTCTGAAGTCACGGCAACCTTTCCCGGTTAAACAGATTTTCCGATCACTTTCGAGGGGGTTCACCCACAATTCCTTGTTTCCAATTGCGGAAAGCCCTTTCTCTTTAAACTGGGTCTCATATCTTCAATCATCTCTCCTCCTGTCCATCAAGCACCCATCAAGGACGAATTGGAATCAATAAAGGAATGTGAATTAATGGATTTCACAGAAGACGACTGGCGATTTTCCATTGGAAATATCCAAACGATCAAGGTCCCGTCAAGTACGCACTGGGAGCTCTGCCGCCCACCACGGAACTTATTTCATCATCTTCGGCGCAGCCTTCGGATCGTAGGGAAGGATTGCGCCTGTGCCGACCGCTTCCTTGATCAGCCGCGAAGACAGGGGGATATTTCTGGGGTCAATACCGAAGCGTTCCCGCACCGAACTGTTGGTCAGACATTCCCGGTTAACATTTATTTTTGAGAGAAACTTCGGAGAGTGGCTTGCAATATGGTAGGCACGGGCGGTTTCGAACCGCCGACCTCTACCGTGTCAAGGTAGCGCTCCACCCCTGAGCTACGTGCCTATTGAGAAAGAAGAGAGATTGCGGAGCCCTGATCTGAGACTCCGCAACAAAACGGAAAGACGATTACTTGACGGCCGCCTTGAAGGCTTTTCCGGCAGTAAACTTGGGAACGCGCATTGCGGGAATCTTGATCGCCTGACCCGTACGGGGATTCCGGCCGGTCCGAGCTTTCCTCTTCGCCGTGGAGAAGGTCCCGAAGCCAGGGAGGGTCACGCGCTCGCCATCCTTCTTGAGGCTCTTCTTGATGGCCTCGACGGCGGCATTGAGAGCATCGTTTGCCTGAGTCTTGTTGATCTTGGCTGCCTGGGAGATCTTGTCCACGAGTTCCGATTTTTTCATCGCCTGCTACCCCCCTTTCGCGTTGATATGAGGAAAAATACTACGTCCACCGGGGAAATTACACTGAAATGAATCATCTGTCAAGATTCCTGCAAGATTTTTTCACAAACATTTTAGTTGCCGTAAGAAATTTTTTCGGGAACAATCAACAAAAATAATTTGCCTTAAAGCGTTTGCGAACTATTTGTCCGAAGGGATCCCCTCTTGTTCAAGCATCTTCATCTTGTTCCGGAAGGTCGTCCGGCTGATTCCCAGAATCTTGGAGGCCCGGTGCTGGTTCCCTTGAGCCACCTCGAGAGCCCCGGGCAGCAGGAGGCGATCGAGAAGGGAGACAAAAAAGGCATAGGCGGAATCCTGGTCGCGGAGGCTGCTCACTGCCGACAGGTACTGTCGGCACTTCGCATGGAGGAGATGCTCGATTCCCACGGCCACGGAAAACGGATCCCGCAAAAAGAGAAAGGACTCCAGAGCGCAGACAAGCTCATCCCCCGACCCCGAAAGGATCAGCCGCAGGGATTTGTCGGGAAGGTCGACCGAGCCGACGGAGGCGCGGTCGAAGAGAATGAAGCGCACTCCGGAGGGGACATCGTCCCATCCGTTCCAACGATCCCGGACCTCGATCTCCAGCGGCCAGTGAAGGACTGTCCGGCGTATCCGCTCCGCAAGACTGCCGTCCCGGGTAAAGAGAATCCCTTCCTTGATGCAGGGGTGCTCGCAGCCCTGCAGACTTGTCCCGCTCATGAAGCGGCTTCTTCCGAGACCCCGTCAAAGAGAAAGGCCTGACCGTCCCAGTCCACCTGAACCTTTTCCCCTTTTCCCACGGTCCTGTCGAGGATCCTTCGTGCCAGCGGGTTCAGGATCGACTGCTGGATCGCCCGCTTGAGGGGACGCGCCCCGTAAATCGGATCAAAGCCCACCTGGGCCAGCTCCTCTTTTGCCCGGTCGGTGAGCTCCAGGGAGAGATTCTGATCCTTGAGCCGACGGTTGACCGACTCCATCTGGATTTCCACGATCTGAAGGATCTCGCTCATGGAGAGGGGATGGAAGAGAATGATCTCGTCGATCCGGTTTAAGAACTCCGGCCTCAGGGTCCGGCCCAGAAGGTCCATCACCCGCTGTCTCACCTCGGCTTCCGGCAGGCCGCCGGAATCGCGGATGATCTCGGAGGCAATATTCGAGGTCATGATGATCACCGTGTTCTTGAAGTCGACGATGCGTCCCTGGCCATCGGTCAGGCGTCCGTCGTCGAGAACCTGGAGAAGGACATTGAAGACATCGGGATGGGCCTTTTCCATCTCGTCGAGAAGGATGACCGCATAGGGGCGACGACGGATGGCTTCGGTGAGCTGCCCTCCCTCCTCGTATCCCACATATCCGGGAGGCGCCCCGATCAGTCGGGCGACGGAGTGCTTTTCCATATATTCGGACATGTCGATACGGATCATGGCCTGATCGTCGTCAAAGAGAAACTCGGCCAGGCTCTTCGCCAGTTCGGTCTTGCCCACCCCCGTGGGGCCCAGGAAAAAGAAGGAGCCCAAGGGGCGATTGGGATCCTGGATCCCGGCCCGGGCCCGACGGATGGCATTGGAGACTGCGGCGACCGCCTCCTTCTGGCCCACCACCCGCTTCGAGAGACGCTCCTCCATCTTGAGCAGCTTCTGGACCTCCCCCTCCATCATCCGGCTCACGGGAATCCCCGTCCAGCGGGAGACGACCTGGGCCACGTCCTCCTCGGAGACCTCTTCCTTGAGGAGGCGTCCCCCGGACTGGCTGGCCTTCTCCATCGCCTCCTGGGCGGCCTCAAGAGACTTCTGAAGTCCCGGAACCGTCCCGTAGGTAATCTGGGAGGCCTTTTCATACTGCCCGTCCCGAAGGGCGGCTTCGGCCTCCTTCTTGGCCTCCTCGATCTTGGCCTTGAGGGTCTGGACCTCCTGGATCCGCCCCTTCTCCTCGTCCCATTGGCGTTTGAGGGCCGAAAAACGGCTCTTCAGTGTCTCGAGCTCGTTTTCCACCCCTGCCTTCTTCTCCCGGCTTTCCTCGTCCTCTTCCCGGGACAGGGCCATCTTCTCGATCTCAAGCTGACGGATTCTCCGGTCCACCTCGTCGAGCTCCTGGGGCATGCTGTCGATGGCGACTCGAAGTCTCGCCGCCGATTCGTCGATGAGATCGATGGCCTTGTCGGGCAGGAACCGTCCCGAAATGTAGCGATGGGAGAGAACGGCGGCGGCCACGATGGCCGAATCCTTGATCCGAACCCCATGGTGGATTTCGTATTTGTCCTTGAGGCCGCGCAAAATGGCGATCGTGTCCTCGACGGAAGGCTCGCCCACAAAGACGGGCTGAAAGCGCCGCTCGAGGGCCGCATCCTTTTCGATATACTGGCGGTACTCGTCGAGGGTCGTCGCCCCGATGGCCCGAAGCTCCCCCCGCGCCAACGCCGGCTTCAGCAGGTTTGAGGCGTCCATCGCCCCTTCCGTGGCCCCGGCCCGAACGATGGTGTGAAGCTCGTCGATGAAGAGAATGATCGTTCCGGCGGCCGCAGTGATCTCCTTCAGGACGGCCTTGAGCCTCTCCTCGAAGTCCCCCCGGTATTTGGCCCCGGCCAGAAGGGCTCCCAGATCGAGGGAGAAGATGGTCTTGTCCTTGAGTCCCTCCGGGACGTCTCCCGCCACAATGCGTTGGGCCAGCCCCTCGACAATGGCGGTCTTGCCCACTCCGGGATCCCCGATCAGCACCGGGTTGTTCTTCGTTCTTCGGGAGAGGACCTGGACGACGCGACGGATCTCCTCGTCGCGTCCGATGACCGGGTCGAGCTTTCCCTGGCGCGCCAGCGCCGTCATGTCCTTGCCAAACTTCTCCAGAGCCTGGTAACGCTCTTCCGGGTTCTGGTCCGTCACCCGCTGGTTCCCCCGAACCTCCGCAAGGGCGGCAAGGACCTTCTCCTTGTTGATCTTGAAGGGCTTGAAGACCTTGCTCTCGGGGCCCGAGGTCTGGACCATCGCCAGGAGGAGATGCTCCGTGCTGACAAAATCATCCTTGAAGGGCTTGGTCTCCTCGAGGGCCTTGTCAAGAAGGGTGGAGAGGGCCCGGGAGAGATAGGGGCCCCCGGATCCCCCCTCGACCCGGGGAAAAAGGCTCAGCTGCTCGTCGACCTTCGCCTGAAGCGCCGCGGGATCCACCCCCATTTTCTGGAGAATCGGAGGAATGATCCCTCCCTCCTGAGAGAGAAGCGCCCGGAGGAGATGGAGAGGTTCGACTTCGGTATTTCCGGCCCTCCGCGCCATGTCCACTGCCTGCTGAAGGGCTTCCTGAGATTTTTGGGTCAGCTTGTTCACATCCATGGTCTGTCCTTTCTCGTCTGATCTCCCCGATTCTTTCCCCTACTCCGAAACATCGATCCACGATTCACAAAAAGCTGTCCGCCTCTGGGTCCGGGCCCAGACAAGCTGATGGCGCAAGCGAAGGATGACCTCCACTCCTGCCATGTTCACCCCCAAATCCCGCCGGAGGGCCACGATCAGCCTGACCCGCTCCACCATTTCGGGACGAAGCGAGGGGGCGGGAGTGGGCTCGATTTCAAGCAGGCCTTCCCTGACCAGGGTCCTGATCGTACGCTTCGGAATGCGATAGAGCTTCACAACCCGTTCGAGGGGCAGGCTTTTTCCCATCTCTCCTCCATTCGTCCCATCCTTGCGCTTCATCGTCCCCCCTCCCGTTCTGTCGCCTCCCGAGTCCTCATGACGAATGACCTTTCCAGCGGAAATCCGGCGGATAATGGGCATCGATCTCCCGAATGCACGGCTCGAGGGACGGAGGGATGACCGGAGGAAGAACCGGGAGAATCTTCACATAGAGATGGCCCGTCTCATGGGAGACCGGCGAACGGACTCCCTTGCCTTTGAGCCTGAAGGTTTGTCCGGCCTTGGTCCCGGGAGGAATCTTCAGACGGGAGACTCCTTCGAGGGTGGGAACTTCGACCGACGCCCCAAAAAGAATCTCGGAGAGTTTGACCGGACAGTCCAGGAGAAGATCATTTCCCTGCCGGCGAAACAGGGGATCGGGATGGATCTCGTCGATCACCACCCGAATCATGCGGGATTTTGGGCCGGATCCTGCCGACACGGTAAAGTCCATCCCCTCGTCCACTCCTGCCGGGATCCGGATCGTGACCTTGTCGGGAGAGGCACCCGGGGCCCCGGGAAGGAGAACCGTTCGGGTCGTCCCAAGGGCCGCCTCCCGAAAGGAAAGGGTCAGGTGAACCTCGGAGAGGGCCCCGCCTCCCCCCATGCCTCCAAAAAGATCCCAGAAGTCTCCGAATCGCTCCTCGTCGAAGGGGCTCCCTCCGCCCCGGGAGGCTCCGGAAGGTCGCCCCCCGCCCGGAGGCCCGGCCCCCATGGCATCGTACTCTTCCCGCTTGGCAGGGTCGGAGAGAACCTCATAGGCCTCGTTGATTTCCTTGAAGCGTTGCTCGGCCCCCACATTTCCCGGATTGACGTCGGGGTGGAACTGGCGGGCAAGCTTTCTGTAGGCCTTTTTGATCTCGTCGGCCGTCGCCTTTTTCGAGACTCCGAGTTTTTCGTAGAAATCCTTGGCCATCGGGCTTTTTCTCCTTATGATCCGGAATCGGGACCGGGAACCGTCCCCGACTTCTCGACCGTCTGATCGTCGAGAAAATAGTTCGATCCCACCCGGGGAGCCGTCTCGAGGTCTTCGAAGAGGAGTCGGGCAAGGTTCAGGGCATTATGAAGAAGCGCGTCCTGGGGAAGAACCTCTCCGGTCTTCCCCCTGGCCAGGGCCGAAAGGATTTGAGCCTTGCCAGCGGCAACAAGGGAGGTTGTCCTCACAATGCCGGCCTTTTCCCAAAGAAGGGCCTTCAAGTCCTCCAGGGACAGGGAGCCCTCTCCCCGGGGAGCTTGCCACCCTTCCGAAGGAGGTTCCTCTTCCCCTCTCTCCGGCAACGAATCGACAAGGCTCTCCCTTTCCCCGGCGATGGCCCGTGCCACCCGATGGCCCATCACCAAGGCCTCGAGGAGGGAGTTGGAGGCCAGGCGATTCGCCCCGTGGACTCTCGTCGACGCCACCTCCCCGACCGCATAGAGTCCGGGGAGGTCCGTCCGGCCCTCCATGTCCGTTCTGACGCCGCCCATCTGGAAATGAGCCGCAGGACGAATGGGGGCGGGATCCCGGGAAAGGTCGATTCCGGCCTCAAGACAATGGAAAAACACTTGGGGAAAGCGCGTCCTCAAATACTCCCCGGACAGATGGGCGACGCTGAGATAGATCTTCGCCTCCGGCCGTTCCCGGGCCTCAAGCCAAAGAGCCCGAGAGACAACGTCCCGAGGGGCCAGCTCCCCATCAGGGTGGTATCGAAAAAGGATCCGTCGCCCCGTCTGGTCGATGATGTGCCCCCCCTCTCCCCTCAGTGCCTCCGTCAGAAGAAAGGGAGTCTGACCGGGAAGATCGAGGACGGTGGGGTGGAACTGGGTAAAGGCCAGCCGCTCCAGACGCGCTCCGGCCATTGAAGCGACGGCCGTGGCATCCCCGACCTGGGACGGAGGATTGGTCGTCCGGGCAAAGAGAGCACTGAACCCTCCCGTTGCCAAAATGGTGGCTCCGGCCCTGATGCTGACCCAGCCATCCTCATTTTCGCCCATGAACAATCCCCCCACAACCCGGGAGTCTTCTCCCTTCAGAAGGCGGTGCAGACGGAAGGGGGTCAGAAATGTGAATCTCTCATGGCCATGGACGTTCTGGGCCAGGGTCTTGACGATGAGGGAGCCCGTCTTGTCTCCTCCGGCATGGATGATCCGGGGCCGCGAATGGGCGGCTTCCCGGGTCAGGAGGAAGTCCCCCCCGCTGTCCCTGTCAAACGGAACCCCGAGCGAGACCAGCGTGGCAAAGGCCTCCTCCGCCCCTTCGATCAGGACCCTGACATTGGCTTCGTCGCAAAAGCCCGCTCCTGCCCGCAGCGTATCCGCCACATGGGACTCGACCGCCTCGCGGTTGAACCCCCAGGGCAGGGCCAGCCCCCCTTGGGCATAGTAGGAGCTCCCCGAAGCAATCGATCCACGGGAGACCAGCGTCACGCTTCCGAGCGGCAGAAGGTTGATCGCTGTCTGGTAACCGGCAATTCCCCCGCCGATGATCAAAAAATCCGTCGAGATCCGTCGCGGAAGCGGTGTCGGACTCATCCGGGAGGCTTTGCCGCGATGGATGTCCGGAGGAAGGTATCTCCCGTCAGGGAAAGGAGGCGGGCTTTACCGGGCGGCGTTGAGAGGGCCACAACCATTCGGGCCTCCCCCGTCTGGAAGTAACGGGCCCCCGCCTTTTTCGGACCTTTCGAAATGGCCGACATCGTCCAGTGCGCATGAAAGATGATCGCATGGCCGGTTTCATCTACTGTTCCCGAATCCATCACGATCCGGAGGTCGATCTTGTCCAGCACAGCAAAAATGCCCATCAGTCCGGCATGGGTCTTGGGGTCCGAAGAGAGAGGAGGACCCAGAAGGGACTCCACCGCTTCCGGGGACTCCGTGGAGAAGGCCTTGCCCAAACTCTTTCCGATTTTCCACGCCGACATGTAGGACTGTTGTTCGGGGGTCAGGGGTTTGACATCCTCACACCCCCCGAGCAATATCAGCATTCCTGCAAGAAACATCCCCGCTCCCCCGAAGAGGAAGGGTCGAATGCCCGTGATCATTCGGAGGGAGAGCCGTTTCGCCCTGAACATTCTCACTCCACCCCCAAGACTACCCTGTGTCATGCACCCCCCGTTTCTGCCGCGGACCGGTCACCCCTCTGGAAGCTGGACGTCCTCTTGTTCGGAGAAAATTATAGACCGGTCTCCGCGGAGAGGTCAAAAACTCTTTAATTTCAGGGAAATCCCCGCCTCTCATTCCTTTTTTTCTTTACCTCCCAAGGAAGACCTGATACAATCTTGAAGTAGACTTTTCCTGTTCGGAGGAGCGATCCTCTCCCATTCTGGCCCCCTTTCGGCCCCATTCCGGGATCAGACCCTTGACCTCTCAGAACTCTTCTCCCATTCGTGTCCGCTTCGCTCCGAGCCCCACGGGGAATCTCCATCTTGGCGGGGCGAGAACGGCCCTCTTCAACTTTCTTTTCGCCCGTCACCATAAAGGCACCTTTCTTCTCAGGATTGAAGATACCGATCGGGAACGTTCGACCGATGCGGCGATTGCGGCCATCCTCGATGGGATGCGCTGGCTCGACCTGAGCTGGGACGAGGGCCCCATCTACCAGACAAGTCGGCTTGAACGCTACCGCGAAATGGCCCAAAAACTTCTCGACCAAGGCCATGCCTACCGTTGCTCCTGCACTCCGGACGAACTGGAGGCTCGTCGCAAGGACGCCCAGACAAAGGGCCTTCCCCCCCGCTACGATGGACGATGCCGGGACCGCCACATTCCCCCTGATGTCCCCCATGTCATCCGCTTCCGCAATCCTCCGGACCAGACGATCGCCTTCAACGACCTCATTCGCGGCCCCCTGTCCTTTGATGGGAATCTCCTCGACGACCTTGTCATCCTCCGCACCGACGGGATGCCCACCTATAATTTTGCCGTCGTGGTCGACGATGCCGACATGAAGATTACCCATGTGATCCGGGGAGACGACCACATCAACAATACCCCCCGCCAGATTGCCATCTTCCGGGCCCTTGGTGCCGACATTCCCTTGTTCGCCCATTTGCCGATGATTTTCGGCTCCGACCGGACCAAACTCTCGAAACGGCATGGAGCCACCTCGGTCATGGCCTATCGCGAGATGGGATACCTTCCCCATGCCCTGGCCAACTACCTTGTTCGCCTTGGATGGTCCCACAAGGACCAGGAAATCTTTTCCCGAGAGGAGCTCGTTGCTTTTTTTGACCTCGACCACGTGGGCTCTTCCCCCAGCGTCTTCAACCCGGAGAAGCTTCTCTGGCTGAATGCCCATTACATCAAGAACTCTGCCGATTCCGATCTTTCACCGCTTGTCTTCGAACTGCTTCCGAATCTCGAGGCTCCTCTCCCCCAAACCTCTGACCTCTCTTACCGGGCCAATGTCGTAGCCGCCCTCAAGGGACGGGCCCGAACCCTTATCGAACTTGCCGAGAGTGCCCGCCCATTCTTCGACCGCCCCCTGATCATTGATCCCGCAGCTCGAGAGAAAGCGCTCGGTCCGGAAAGCCTCCCGATCCTTGAGCCTCTCCTGACTGCAATGGGATCCCTTCAGGAATGGAACACCGACTCCTTGAAAAATGTCTTTGCCCAAATCGGCGAGGCCCAGAATCGCAAGATGTCGGACCTTGCCCAGCCGGTTCGTGTGGCGCTGACCGGGAAAACGGTCAGCCCCGGAATATTCGAGGTTCTTCTTCTCCTCGGCCGGGACCTCTCCCTTGCCCGCATCGGAGAAGCCCTTTCCGAGGTCCGCAAGACTCAGTTCCTTACGTCACAGGGGTCTTCGACCTCCCTTGGAAAGGATCACTCGTGAGCGACCTTCCCCTCCCTCCCGTGAAGCCCCCCGGAGACTCCCCATCGTCATCCCGCCACGACATCCACCTGGAATTTGTCCAAAAGCTCAGAAAGGTCCTTCTCCGGATCGACGACTTCATCCATCTCATTGTCGCCATCTTCCTCATGTCCGGAGCCGTCATTGTCCTTGTCCATTCTGCCCTGAACCTCACCACCCTCACCACAGATTCCGTCCTTCAGCTCATCAACGACATGCTTTTTGTCGTCATCATCCTGGAACTTCTCTGGATCATGCTGAGCTATCTCGGGAGACGCCGCTTTCCCATTGCGTCGTTCATCCTGATCGGCATCATTTCCACCATTCGCCGGATCCTTCTGGTGGAGGCCCAATCGTCCTACAAGGAAAGCGAACGCTTCGGCATGTTTTCCTATCACTCACTCCAACTGATTCTCTATGTGGTGATCGTTCTTCTCCTTGTCTATGCCTACAGCATCCTTGTGAAAATATCTTTTGCCAACGAAGCGGAGAACCGACAGCATGACTGACTTCCGGCGGCAGGTCCGCCTTTTCAACGGCACACTTTTCCTCACCCTCTTTGCCTTTCTCTTTACCTCGTGCTCATCCTTCTATCACTTCCGGCCGCTGTCCCACCCCGACCCCCAATCTCTCCCTGTGACACGCACCATTGAAGGGACCGGGATTACCTTGGGAATCCGTTCCTATCACTTGGCCCAGGACACCCATAATCTCTTCGGGTCCCATGGCCTCTGGCGAGAACATGTCTTGCCCGTCCTGCTGGTCGTCTCGTCATCGCATCCCGGCGAAACGGTTCATGTTCAGCCGAATTCAATTTTTCTCAACTACATCGGAAAGTCCTACCGAAACATTTCCCCGGCCGAAGCTTTTGACATTGCCTGGCAGGCGAACGTTCCCTATCAAAACATCAAAAAAACACTCTACTACACAGGACTCATCCTCTTTACCATCGTGACTCTCGGTTTGGGGTCGATGATCTGGGTACTCCCCACTCCCTTTTCCCAACCGACTCCCGCCTCCTCTCCCTTTGGTCGCGATCTCGCCTACAAAGCCTTTCCCGCCAAGGCGGAAATCCTCCCCAACGGAAAGATGGGAGGATTGCTCTATTTTAGCGTTCCCTTCAACGAGGCTCTCGTCAACAAGACCTCCCTCTCCTTGCAGGTCTCAGTGACTTATGACGATTCCAAACGCCCAGGACAGACCTATCTTGTCAATCTTCCCCTGTCCTCCAGGGGAAAATCCCAGGTCAATCCCATGGTTGAAATGCTCAAGGGATTTTTTTAAAGATCGTTGTACTTAACGCGACGGGGTTGTTGCAGGGAAGCGGTTGATTCGGGGACCTGATGGGGGGAAGGTTAGAGAAGATCCTCTTCATCGAAATCGTCGGCGGCGTGTGGATTGGGAAGATCATAGAGACGACTGAGATAATGCCAGCCCCAGTCAAGATAGATCGTTGCACTGTCTCTTAGAGCCTGGGAGGCCACAAGACGATTTTTTCGATCTTCGGGGGAAAGGTTCGGAGATCCGGAGAGGCTGTTGGCGGCATCAAGGAGTGCATGAAACTCCTTAATCGTGGCCTCGACACGCAAAAAGGCATCGGAGAGTTCCAGATCGGAAAGGGATGAGTCCTTATCAGAGGTCATCTCGGAGGCTCTCGGGATTAGAGGCAACAGGGGAAAGGAGGAGGGGGGCATCGAATCATCCCCCCTTTCCTTTTACCGCATTAGGCTTCTATGACACTTGGAGGCAACAGGTTAACGGGCCACCATCTTGATGGCATTATGCTTGGCCGCATCGCAGACGACGACGCACAGCTCACATCCCTTGCAGCGTGATTCCACGATCACTGCCTTCATTTTCTGGGTGTCAAGCTGGATACAATTGGCCTCAGGGCAATACATAATACACAGCCGGCATCCCTTCTGGGCGACGCAGGCTTCGGCATTTACCTCTGCCACATTATACATCGGTACCCTTCCTGATTCTTCTGGTTAGCTGACGTTGACCGCAAAGGTGGGATTCTTTTTGGCAAAGGCTTCTGCCTCATCGAACGTCCTGCGGATGGTCTCAAGGTTTTTCTGAAGAAGCATCTCTTTTTTCGCAAACTTCTTCTTGATTGCCTCGTCGAGGGTTGCCGTGCCTCCCGATGCCACATACTTCTTTCCAAAACGATCCTGAAGGGCCTTGTCGAGGCCATCCATTGTCACAGCATGGGTCAGTCCGGCCAAAGCCCCCAGCATTCCCATATTGGTGGCAAGTTCCGTCCCGGCAAGCTCGAGAGCGATCTTTGTGGCGGGAACGTAGTAGACCGTGATCTTTTTCTTCGCAAGATCTTCTTTTTCTTCCTCGGTCAGAAGCTCAATGTCATCATTGATGATGATGAGTCCTCCGTCCTTGATCCCCGAGTAAAACGGCATCGTGTAGCTCTTGCCCATGGTGATCACCTGAGGGTGGTACACCATGACGACATGCGGGAAGACAAGCTCTCCCCGGTCGTAGATCTTTTCCTCCCCGATCCGAACGTAGGATTCAGCAGGAGCCATGCGCTTCTCAGCGCCAAAAAAGGGGTTCGAAATGGCAAACTTCCCTTCGTGGGAAGCGGCCATCGCCATCAAGTGGGCGGAGGTCACAACCCCTTGTCCACCCAAGCCCGACATACGAATATTAATGCGTTTTTTCATCGAATCCCCCGGAGGTTAAGTTGTGGCCGCAATCTTTTCGGCCTTCTTCTTCTCTGCCAGGCCGTCAAGGAAGGATTGGGCTTCAGGTGAGATGAACTCCCGGAACTTGAACCGTTCTCCCGGGGCCTCCGACGTTCTCATCTCCTGCAGTCCCTCCATGCTCTGCTTCCCGATCTCAAGAATGCAGGGCGTGTAGATCTGAATATAGGTGGGACCCACTTCCCGGGCAATGAGGACGGCCTGCTTGATGACCTTCTCGACGAGGCTCGGCTTGCTGGCCGTCATGATGGCGACATAATCGCATCCTGACTCCCGTGCGATCTCAGGAAGACGCACCTTGTCGAAGCGCTTTCCGACGGGGGCCATCTTTGCCAGGAACCCCTTCTGCATGAGTCCCGATTCCTGTCCGCCGGTATTGGCATAGAGTTCATTGTCGAAGCAAATCGTGGTGAAACGCTCTTTCCGGAACCAGGACTGAAGGGTCATGTCAAGGCCGATGTCGACAGTTGCTCCGTCTCCGGCGAGGACAATGACATCTTTCACCCTGTCGGGGAATCGGACGGCAAGGGCACGCTTGAGACCGGTGGCAATGGCGTTCTGATTTCCGAAAAGGGAATGGATGTTGTGAACGGCAATCATGGGGAAGACAAGGCTGGTGCAGCCGGTGGAACCCACCATGACGGTGTCTTCGGGGTTGGGGATGGAGGCCATGATGTGGCGAAAGGCGATGGACTCGGGGCATCCGGCACAAAGAGAATGCTCGGCGATCAGCTCGGTCGCGGTTCCAAAGTCTTTCCAGCCACGGTTGGGGCTTTCAAAGGTTCCATTTTCCACCAGGTCAAGATAATCCTGGGGCATGATATCGACAAATTCCTTGTTGATCTGGATTCGATTAGCCATGGACGAGCTCCTTATTCCGGCGATGAGCCATATGTTTTTCGATTTCCTCGACAATGATCTCGGGAGGCATGGTCATCCCCCCGGCCACGTGGGGACCGGCGACCACACGGTGATTGCGGTCGATTGTGGACTTGATTTCCCTGGCGAGCCATCCCGCCACATTGAATTCGGGAACGAAGATATGTTTTGCATGCTCTGTTGCCTTGCGAATCTCTTCGGTGGGGAAGGGGCGGAGGGTTTTGATCTTCACAAGACCCACGCGAACGCCCTTGTCCCGGAAGAGCCGGATCGCCTCACGAGCCTGGGAGACGGCCGTTCCCGACGCGACCAGCATGATCTCGGCATCAGAGTTCTCCACCTCGATCAGCCCGTCGAGCAGCGGGATGGTGTGCTTGCGGGAGCGCTCGATGGCGGCACGGATCTCGAGCTGCCAGCTGGCATGCGTCATATAGCTGATGTAATTCGACTTCATCACGAAAGGATCCCGCATCATTCGGACCGGAGGAACCTCCATGTCCATGCACACCACCGGGCTCCGGTAGGGATCGTAATGGGGAAGGGTGCGATCCTCAGGCGTCATCATGACCATATCCTTCGTATGGGTCACGAAGAAGCCATCACAGATGACCCCGATCGGAAGGTGCACTTCCGGCTGCTCGGCCACATAGTACCCCTTCAGCATGAAGTCGAAGAGATCCTGCGCCGACTCCGCATGCCACAGGAGCATGCCGGTCTCGAGCATGAAGGCGATTTCCAGAGTGTCCGGCTGAATGGTCAGAGGAGAGTTGACTCCGCGCACAGTGAAGACCACCTGGATGGGAAGACGGCTTCCCGCCCACATGGGGAAGTTCTCAAAGGCACGGAGGGTTCCGGGGCCTGCCGTGGTTGTAAAGACCCGGGCTCCGGCAAAGGCCGCCCCGGCACACTCGCCCATGACGGCAAATTCGGACTCGCCTCGCATGTAGTCCCCCACATAACCCTCGGCATAGAGCTCTCCGACGAGCGAGGAGGCTTCCGATTGGGGGGTGATGGGGTACGCCACGGAAAAATCGACACTGGCCCGCCTGATGGCCTCCCGGATGACTTCAGATCCCGTCAGGAAGCTGGGAGTCCGGGGAGAAAGGAAGAAAAGTTCGTTGGGGTCGGTCACAAGCTGGCCCTTCTTATTGCGCTGGCCAATCTGAGGAACCCGGGAATCTGTCTGTGTCGCCATGGCTCTACTCCTCAATATTAATGCGGTCACTTCGTGAAGACCCGAAAACGCCATATCGCCCACAGCGACAATTCGGGCCATATACCGGTAAGTCGTTTAAAAATTCAACAATTTACCGAAAACACCCCCACCACATTCAAATCGGGGGGAAAAGGGAATTTCTGAATTTTGACGATACAAGCAACAAAGAACAAAAACAAAAGGGCAATCTTCCCTTTTCCGACGAGGCAACAAGGGATCACACCGTCGACATTCTTGCAAAGATGAGGTCCGTAAATTTTAGAATTCATTGATGGTTCAAGTCAAGAACGCCCTCGCGCAATTTCCGGACAACGATCGTCCGATCCTAAAGGCTGGCCAAACGCTGAGCGTAGCGAGACTCATCAAACGCATCACTTTTTCTGACCGATTCGAAATAAAGCTGCCCATAACACCCCATCATCAGATGAAGGGCATCGTGGGCATCTTCTCCCCGCTCCACCAGATGAAGGTAGGCCTTCTTTGCCTGAGTAGGCACTCCCTGCCGAATCTGCCGTGACACGACAAGATGGAGTGCGACATGCACAAGAGGATTGACCTTCACCTCCCCCACCTCAAGAGGGCGGGAAGGGTCAACGGAAGGGTCATTCCAGAGCGCATCAAACTCCGGATGCATCGTCAGGATTTCCACGAGATCGCGATCTTCTCCG
Source organism: Nitrospirota bacterium (assembly GCA_021828375.1). GTDB lineage: Bacteria > Nitrospirota > Leptospirillia > Leptospirillales > Leptospirillaceae > UBA4572. The sequence goes on along the minus strand of JAKARS010000002.1, from coordinate 96,216 downwards.
GAGCGGTCCCCTTCACGCGCCACCAACCTGACATGCTCGAGAATATCTTCATCAAAAAGCATCGGTGATATCTCCTTCAATCAAGAACGAAAAATTCGGGCTCAGGGAGTTTCCGTCACATGGATCCGCCGCCCCCGGGAGCCCATTCCATAAACATTCACAACCTTTTTCCCCTGACGGAGATGATAGGTCTCCCATGCAGGCGACAGGCCATTGAGAGACGCCGTGGGATCCTCTCCGGCCGCCTTGAAGTAGTCGGGGTAGGTCAGGCCGGCATCCCACACATCCTCCAGCAGACAGGTCGTTACGAATCCCGATCCTGTCAGGACAATTCCTTTCAGGATCTCCTGAATCTTCTCCGGATCATTGATTTCTACCGGTTCCATCCTCATCATTCCCTTTCCTAGTTTTGGTTGTCGGGCATCACACCGTAGTACCTCTTGAGAAAGCTGTAGGACTCCAGAATGTCCCGCATCCTTCCCTCCCCGCTTCTGTCTCCTGCCCGCATGTCGGGATGGTTTTCCTTCAACAAGGAACGCACCTTCCGTCGAATTTCCTCGAAGGTCGCCGTTTCAGGAACGCCCACAGTCCGGCAATGCTTCCCCAAAAGATCCCGGTCACTCTTTCCCGACCGGGAATCGCCTCCGGCACCCGCACGAAAGAACTTTTCCCAGGGGAGAGCCGCCCTTTTTCGTCTCGGACGATTTCGCAAGACGCTGTCCAGCTCTTCAAACCTGTCCTCAAGAAATTCCGATTTCCGGGCCACCCTTGCCAGCTGGGGCCGGGACCCATCCCGGGAGAGGTCCTCCAGCAGGCCGCCGAAAAGGCGATCGAGGTCAGAAAACTTTTCCTCCATCTCCCCGCCGCCTCCCCAGTCCATCTCGAGAGACCGCTCAAGGCAGAGCCAGGAAGACTCCCGACACTGACAGATCATTCGGGAGATGTGCGCAGACAACTCTTTCCGAATCTCCTCGGGCGACCGTTGCACGTACCCCTCCCCTCGTCACTGAACACTCTTTTTCCCATGTTCTCTTATCTTATTCCTCCCCGAGAACTCTCTTCAACGAAGAAATTCTGTTTGCATTAAAACAATTTTCAGACTATCATTCATACACGACTCTTTTTCACTCGTCCCGCAAGCTGCAGGAAAAAGAGAGGCTCTCTCTTGCACCGACGTCCACATTCAATCTCAAGGAGTTTTCATGTCTCAGACATTGCTCTCCCGAACCGGGCGAATCCTTCTTGCCCCGGTCCTCTCACTGACCCTCATCTCTCCGGCCCTTCTTTCCCCGGGACTTTCCCAGGCGGCCTCCTACAAAACGGCAACCGGGAATCCTTCAGGCCTTTACAACATTGATCCGGACCACACTTCCGTGACCTTTACCGTCGGTCATGCCGGCGTGGCGACGGCCGTCGGCCGCTTCGACAAGATCTCCGGCCATTATCGTCTCGCCAAGGACAAGACCGATGTGGACATCAAGATTGCCACGAACAGCATCGACACGAACCACCCCATGAGGGACAAGGACCTGAGAGGCCCCGATTTTCTGGATGCAAAGACCTTTCCGACCATACGGTTTGTCTCCCACTCCTACAAAAAGACCGGGAAAAAGACCGGCATTCTGACCGGGAAGCTGACTCTCCATGGAAAAACCCGGACAGTCCGACTGAAGATTCATGAAGTCGGAGCCGGCCTTGTTTCGGCCCTTCCCAAACCCTGGGGCGGCTATCTCTCGGGCTACGATGCCGAAGGAAGCATCAAGAGAAGCGACTACGGCATCACCACCTACCCCGGGATGATCGGCGACACGATCCACCTCTATCTCAGCGTCGAAGGCATCCGGACACAAAAGTAACGGCCTCCACGGCAGGGACACTCCCGTCCCTGCCCCTCCTCACTGACATCTGACGGATCTTCCCATGGACACTCTTTCAATCTTGCCGGCCATTGATCTGATGCTGCCTGCCGCCATTCCTTTTTTGTTGACGCTCCTTCTTCTCCTGACGCTTTCCCGAGTCCCGCAACAAAAAGCCTGGCCCTTCGCCGGGGACATCACCGTTGCCCTGGGGATTCTCGTCATATTCTTTGTCTTTGATCGACCGGCCATCATTCATCTTTTCAACCCCTCCCGTCCGATGGACTGGATTCCCGGGCTTGTTCTTCTCTCCGTTGTCTCGCGGCACCTTCTCAAGAAGATTCACCCCCTCGTCTCCCAGGCTCTGATGATCACCCTTTCGACTGTGTTTCTGCTTTTTCCTCTCCTTCAGCAAAATCTCACCTCGGGGCTGATCCTCCTTGCCGAAACTCTCGGACTCTGGCTTCTGGTCCAGACACTGGTTCCCCGACATGCCGAGACAGGAGTCAGTCGAGCCACACTTGTTCCTCTTTTCCTGACAACGGGAACCCTTGGCGCCCTCTCTCCCCTTTCGGGAAGTCTGCTGCTGGGTCAGCTGGCAGGAGGACTGGCCGCCATCTGGCTGGCGATGATCCTCACCGGCCCCCGTCGCATTCTCCTCTCCGGAGTCGAGCCGGGAATCGCCTTGGGATCTCTTCTCCTCGTCGCCCGCCAGTATGTCGACATCTCCCTCATTGTTGTCGGAGCTCTTTACATGGCCATCCTGACAGGCGTTCTTTCTGAGAGAGTGCTCTCCTCTTTTCGAGCCGCCCCTCGGCCCCTTGTCAGACTCCTTCTCCCCACACTTCTCTCGCTCCTCTTTTTGGCGGGGGCCATCGCAAAAACCCTTCAGACCTCCCAAGGAGCCGGAGCCGGCTACTGACCTCCTCAAATGTCCTCTTTCCTGATCTTCGGATTCCCTCCCGGCGCCCTTTTCGATCCACCAAAAATTTGCTATCATGAGAAATTCGTAAAAAATGACCAGGAACCGGCACTGTGAGCCATGGCCCTCAAGGCAGGGACAACCCCGCCCCCGGATCGACATAGACAGGAGCATCTCTTGAATTCAGAAGAAGGCTACAAAAAGGCATGCGGAATCTTTCCGGGAGGCGTGAGCAGCCCCGTTCGGGCCTACAAGGCGGTGGGAGGCCATCCCGTTGTCATCCGCAAAGGGTCCGGAGCTTATGTCACCGACCTTGATGGCCGCGAATACATCGACTTCGTCCTCTCCTTTGGCCCCCTCATCCTGGGCCATGCCGACCCCGACGTACTCGCCGCCATCACCGACACAGCCTCCCGGGGACTCTCCTTTGGCGCCCTCTCCGAACCGGAAATCCTTTTGGGGGAAGCCGTCACCCGAGCCATTCCGGGACTTGAGCGGATCAGATTCGTCAATTCGGGAACCGAAGCGGCCATGAGTGCCCTTCGTCTCGCCCGGGCCTTCACCGGACGGACGCGCATCGTCAAGTTTGCCGGGGGATATCACGGCCATTCCGATGCCCTCCTGGTCAAGGCCGGATCGGGGGGAGCCACCTTCGGGATTCCCACCTCCGCCGGAGTTCCCGATGCCGTTGTCCATGACACCATCGTCCTTCCCTACAACGATACGGAAGCCCTTCGGGATTTCTTCCGTCGGGAAGGAAAAACGGTGGCCGCCCTCATCCTTGAACCTGTGGCGGGCAATATGGGCGTCGTCCCCCCTGACGAGGAGTTTCTCATGGCGGCCAGGGATGTGACCCAGGAAAACGGCGCCCTTCTTATCGCCGATGAGGTCATTACGGGCTTCCGCCTGACCTATGGCGCGGCCCAGGTCCTCTTCGGCATGGAGCCCGACCTGACCCTCCTCGGAAAGATCATCGGGGGAGGCATGCCTGTCGGCGCCTACGGAGGTCGCGAGGACATCATGCGGATGATCGCGCCTGAAGGACCGGTCTACCAGGCGGGAACCCTTTCAGGAAACCCCGTGGCCATGGCCGCCGGACTCGCCACCCTGGTCAAGCTTCGCACCCCGGCGCTTTACTCTCTCCTGGAGGAAAAGGCCCGCATCCTGGCGGAGGAGATTTCCCGGGCGGCCCAGCAGGTCGGACTTCCCCTCCAGGTCAACCGGATGGGGTCGATGATGACCCTTTTCTTCTCGGACAGGAAGGTCACCGATCTGGCCTCGGCCGAACACTCCGACGTCCGCCTCTTCTCCCTCTTTCACCAGGAGGCCCGGAACGAGGGACTTCTTCTTCCTCCGTCCCAGTTTGAGGCGCTCTTTCTCTCGACATGCCACGATGATCGGGTCGTCAGCGAAGCCGCCGCCCGCTTTCGCAGGGCCCTGGAAAAAACACGCGCCAAAGCCTGACCCCCATAACCTAGGAGCCTCTTTCCCACCATGGACAGCCACACCCTCTCCTCCCGCCTCGAGGCGGTCTTTCGCGACAGCATCCGAACAAAGGAAGAGTTTCTCCGAACCTCCCTTCCCCTCATGGAGAAGGCCACCCGCCTCATCGTGGAGACCTTTGAGCGGGGCGGAAAGCTTCTCATCTTCGGCAACGGCGGCTCCTCCTCCGATGCGGCTCACATCGCCGGGGAGCTCGTCAGCCGGTTCTACAAAAACCGCACCGCCCTTCCTGCCATCGCCCTGGGAACGGGGATGCCTACCCTCACCAGCATCGGAAATGACTACGGGTACGAATTCATCTTTGCCCGGGAGATGGAGGCCTACGGACGTCCCGGAGACCTGGCCATCGGACTGAGCACCAGCGGCAACTCGAAAAATGTCCTTCTGGCTCTGGAAAAGGCCCGGGAGATCGGGATCCGCACCATCGGATTCGGGGGGGGCTCCGGAGGGAAGATGAAGGATCTGGTGGAGATCCCCTTCATCGTTCCCTCTCCCCTGACACCCCGAATCCAGGAGACCCACATCACCCTCGGCCACGCCCTGTGCGAGATGGTCGAAGAGATCCTCTTCTCCTCCAAAGCCTAGGACACCACGCTCCATGAGGGATCTCTCCCCCCCATCACAACGGCCTTCGGATTTTTCATCCACTCGCACCAAGATCCTGGGACTTGGCGAGCTTCTCGTGGCCCTCGCCCCGCGACGGGAGAAGGGAGAGAAGGTCGTCTTCACCAATGGCTGCTTTGATCTTCTTCATGCCGGCCATATTGAAGTTCTCGAGAAGGCCCGGCAGCTGGGGCAGATCCTCATTGTCGCCCTCAACACCGACCGCTCCGTCTCGACCCTCAAGGGACCCAACCGTCCCATCGTCCCCGAAACCAACCGGGCCCTCGTCATGGCGGCGCTGGAGTGCGTCTCCTACGTCACATTCTTCGACGAGGAGACCCCCCGGCTCCTGATCGAACGGATCCTTCCCGATGTTCTCGTCAAAGGCGGCGACTGGCCGGTGGAGCGCATCGTGGGAAGCGACATCGTTCTGGCGAAAAACGGAACCGTCCGCTCCATTCCCCTGGTCCCCGACTCATCGACCACCGGACTCATCGACCGGATTCTCTCCCGCTACTCTTCTCCCCGAGGCTAACACCCCAGTGTCTCCTTCGCCTGTCCAACGCACTCTCGACGCCTTCCTGAAAACGATCGCCCCTCCGGAAGAAACGCTCACGTCCCGGGCGATTCCGGGGATCGCCCGGGAGGGATTGCCCCTTCTTCCGGGGCTTCTTCGCCGGACAGGACGGCCGGAGATCCTGTGGGTGCTCACCTCCACCCCCGAGAAAGCGCTCAGGCTGGTTGAGGAGATCCGCTCGGCCCCTCTCCTTCTGGACATGGAACCCGACGTCCTTCTCTTTCCCGAAGAGGAGGTTCTCCCCTATGAACGGGAGAGCCCGGCCGACTTCATCCGGGCGGAACGGATCCACGCCCTCGACCGCCTGGCTTCCGACACCCCTCCCGATGTCGTCGTCTCCCCTGTGGTCGCCGTCCTTCGAAAGACCCTCTCCCCTCCCCTGTTGAAGTCGGTGCGCCGCACCCTCCGGACGGGAATGGAGAGTGACCCCCAGTCGGTGGTCGAAACACTTCTGGCCCAAGGGTATGTCCGGGTTCCCCAGGTGACGGCTCCCGGGGAGTTTTCGGTTCGGGGGGCCCTCATCGATCTCTACTCCACCGACCGGCGCCGACCGGTTCGCCTGGAGTGGGACGATCTCGAAATTCGCTCCATCCGCTCCTTCGACCCCAATACCCAGCGCTCGGTCGAGACCGTGGGAGAGGTGGATCTTCTTCCCAGCCACGAGTGGATCACCCCCCCGCCCTCCTCCCTCGACACCCCGGCCCGGAACTGGATCGACGGCCATCTCTCCCTCCCGTTCCCCCCCGGCATCGAACGTTATCTTCCCTCATTTTTCTCCGAAACGGCTGCTCCGGTCCTCTCCCGCCCGGACATCCTCATTCTGGTGGACGACTGGAAGGCCGTCCTGGACCGGACCTCCGACTGGATCTCCCGGATCGAAGAGGGGTGGAGACTTCTCCCGGCCGAGGACAAGCCCTTCCTCCCCGCCCCCGATGCCGCCTTCTTCCTTCCGAAATCCCGCCAGGAATGGGAGTCTCTTCTCCCCTGTCTCACCATCACCGACGAGGCCCCCGAAGGAACTCCTTCCCTTCTCGGCTCGGTCCCCTCCGACCGGATCGACCGGAACCTCTCCCTCATTTCCGAGATCGAACGACTGCCGCGAGAGTGGCGAACGGTCATCTTTTGCCGCACCCGCGGCCAATTGAGCCGGATCGGAGACATGCTCGAGGCCGGAGAACTCCCTTATATCACCTCCTTCGACTCTCTTGACGGGGGAGAGGGGCGACGGCCGGTCACACTCCTTCCGGGGGATGTCGAAGAGGCCTTTGAGCTTCCCCTGGACCATCTCCTTGTCCTCTCGGACACCTGGCTCTTCAAAAAACCGGTCTCCCGCCCCCCCTTTCGCTCCTTCTCCACCAGCACCCAAGTGTACCGGCGTGATCGCCCCACCTTTTCGGACGGGGACTATGTGGTCCACCTCCACCAGGGAATCGGGCGCTTCCGGGGCCTTCAGGAGGTCTCGGTGGGCGCGAATCGGGGAGAATTCGCCGTCATCGAGTATCTGGGAGGAGACAGGTTTTACCTCTCCGTCGACCAGATGGACCAGCTCCTCCCCTACCAGGGACCCGAAGGATCCGCCCCCCGGATCGACCGGCTGGGAGGAAAGTCCTGGAGCCAGACCAAATCCCGGGTCAGAAAGCAGGTGGAAAAGATCTCGGCCGACCTCGTGATGCTCTATGCCCGGAGGAAGGCGGCCGAGGGCTTCGCCTTCTCCCCCGAGTCCCTCCTGACACGGGAGTTCGACCAATCCTTTCCCTATGACCTCACGACCGACCAGGAGGAGGCGATCCAGGCGGTTCTGTCCGACATGGAAAGCCCGACGCCCATGGACCGGCTCATCCTGGGAGACGTGGGCTTCGGAAAGACCGAAGTCGCCATGCGGGCCGCCATCCGTGCCGTTGCCGACGGAAAGCAGGTGGCCGTTCTCGTCCCCACCACCCTGCTGGCTCTTCAGCACCACGAGACCTTCAAGAACCGCTTTGCGGGATTTCCGGTCAGGATCGAAAGCCTCTCCCGGATGGTCTCTCCTGCCGAACAGAAGCTTGTCCGGGAACGGCTGCGCCGGGGGGAAACCGACATCGTGGTGGGGACGACGGCCCTTCTCTCCACCGCCGTCGAATTTCGCGACCTGGGACTTCTGATCATCGATGAAGAGCAGCGCTTTGGCGTCCGACAAAAGGAAAATCTCGCCGCCCGCTTCCCCAATGTCGACCGTCTGACCCTCTCGGCCACCCCCATCCCCCGGACCCTGCAGATGGCCATGTCCGGACTCAAGGGAATCAGCTTCATCATGACCCCGCCCCAGGGAAGAAAGGCCATAAAAACAGCCATCATGCGCTTCGACCGGGAACGCATCCGGGAGGTCATCGACCGGGAGCTGGCCCGGGAGGGACAGGTTTTTTTCATCCACAACCGGGTCTCTTCGATCGCCCGATGGGCCCGCTACCTCGCCGCACTCTTTCCCGAGGCGGGAGTCGCTTACGCCCACGGACAGATGGGAGAGGAAGAGATCGAAGCCGTGATGGGGAAGTTCCTTCGACGGGAGAGCCGGATCCTTGTCTCCACCACCATTGTCGAGTCCGGGCTCGACATCCCCTATGCCAACACCATCCTGATCAACCGCGCCGACATGTTCGGCATCGCCGAACTCTACCAGCTCCGGGGCCGGGTGGGGCGAGGGGGCCAGCAAGCCTATGCCTACTTCATCACCCCCTCGGAAGAGGCCCTGGGAGAAGTCGCCAGAAAACGCCTGCACACCCTGACCACCCATTCAGGGCTGGGATCCGGCTACCAGATTGCCATGCGGGATCTCGAAATTCGTGGAGCCGGAAGCCTCCTGGGCCACCAGCAGACCGGACAGGTGGCCATGGTGGGGCTTGACCTCTACCTTGAAATGGTGGAGGAGGCCGTGGCCGGCCTCTCCTCCGAAACACCCCCGCCGCCCGGAGAGGAGCCGGCCCGGGTGGAGTGGAAGACCGAGGCCCGGATTCCCGAGGACTATCTTGGCCATCCCTCCGAAAGAATTGACTTTTACAGGCGTCTCGCTCATGCTGATACGATGGATTCCGTCACCCGGATTGAGGAGGAGCTCAGCGATCGCTTCGGGCCTCTTCCCCGGGAGACCCGGAACCTTTTGACAGGAGCGAGAATCCGGATTCTCGCAACCCAAAGAGGTTTTTCCGAGGTTGTCGTCCGCGACCGGGACATCACCATGAAACAACGCCATGGAGCTCTTCCCAAGGAGATCGTCGAACCGGCCCTCGACCTTTTCGGAGACCGGCTTTCTTTCCAGGCGGACGGCTCCTGGAAAATTCTCCGGACCCTTCCGCTTCTTCTCATCGAAGACCTCAAGCGTCTTCCTCCCCTCAATGTTTCCGAGGAGAAACGGCAAAGTCCGGCCTAGGAAGCCCCCCACCGACAGATTCCAGCCGTCCCCGGGGCCTTCCTCACGCACAAGAACGGTCATGACATGGAGCGAACCGGCTCTGAATGGGAGGCCGAAATTCTCCTCACCCGAATTTTCTTACAACCCTGTCTTAAGGAGGCATTCTTGAACTTTCGCATCTTTCCGGCTTCCGGATCATTCCACCGCGGCATGGCTCTCCCGCTGACCCTTCTGGCAGGACTTTCCCTCACCTCCGGATGCCATCAGACCCTTTCCGACAACGTGGTTGCCAAGGTCGGAACCCGGGAGATCACCAAGGAAAGCCTTCAGAGTGCCATCAAGGACATGAACCTTCCCTCTTCAGCGCCGGCGTCGGTTCCGAGCGATGTCCTGAACCGCCTGATCGACAACACCCTCATCACCGAAGAGGCCGAACAGGAAGGATTGCCCAACCGGCCCGACATCCGGAAAAAGCTCGAAGACGCCCGCAACCGGATCCTGAGGCAGGCACTGATCAAGACACAGGTCGACGATAAGGTGAAGGTGACCGATGCCGATGTCCAGAGCTATTTCGACAAGCATCGCCAGGAGATCAAGCAGCCCGGATATGTCGAGGTCCGGCAGCTCATTCTCCCTGACCAGAAAACCGCCGACCGGGTCTTCCCGTCGCTCCGAAAGAAAAAGGGATTTTCCCGGGCCATCGGGAAATTCAAGGGGGGACCGGTGGGCAAGATCTTCGAAGGAACGGTTCCGCCCCAGTTCACCAAATTCTTTTTCGGCGTCCCGGCAGGTTCGGTGACCGGACCGATCGCCCTGAAGGACGGAATCCACTATTTCAAGGTCGACAAGCAGGTCCCGGGGAAACTTCTCTCCTTTGACCAGGCCAAGGCGGGGATCACCCAGTTCCTGACCTCCCGGATGAAGCAGGACCTCTATCAGAAGTACCTCAACTCCCTTCGGGCCAAGACCAAGATTTCGATCAACCAGAAGAGTCTGGGCGAACTGATGGGAGCCGCGTCTTCCGTCAAAAAATGACAGGCTGGTCCAGGCTGGCCCTTCTTTTTCTCTTTCTGGCCGCCTCCTGCCACGCGAAGGAGGCCCCTCTCGAGGGCGCCGTGGCGACACTCGCCGGACAACCGGTGAGCGTCGCCGATTTGCGGGAGACAGCCCGCTTCATGGGAGTGGCGGGAGTCGCGGATCGTCCCTTTACGACATGGTCTCCCGCCTTCGCCAAGGCGGTTTTTGAGGAGACGATTTACGATCGCCTTCTGGCCGAAGCGGCTCAAAAGCGGGGAATTTCGGTTTCTCCGAAGGAGATTCAGGAAGAAAAACAGCGCATCCTGGGAATTTCTGCTCCGGAAGGGGGGCGACCGGTCGAGATTTCTGAGAGGCTGGTCCGAAAGAAGCTTCTCCTGGTCAAGGCCGCCGAACAGGTGGCCCCCGCCCCCGAGATTTCTCGCAAGGCCGCCCTGGCGGAGTATAATAGGAACAAGATCCACTATGGGACACCCGAGAGGGCCCTTGTCCGGGACATCGTCGTTCGTTCGGAGGATGAAGGGAAGGCGATCCTGACGGCACTGGCGGCAGGGAATTCCTTTTCGGCGCTGGCCAAGGCCAAGTCCCTTTCGCCGGAAAGTGCAAAGGGAGGTCTTCTTCCTCCCTATGCCCTGGGAGAGATGCCCGCTCTCTTTACCCTCGCTTTCTCCATGAAACCCGGAGAGGTGAGCCCGTTGCTCTCCTCTCCCTATGGGTATCACATCCTGAAGCTCGTCAAGATCCTCCCCCCAACGACCCTTCCCTTCCGGAAGGTCCGGGACCGGATCGAAAGGCACCTTCAGGAAAAGGCCCAACGGGAAGCCCTGGCTCAATGGCTTGCCGGAAAGATCCGGACGGAGCATCTGACAATTCTGCCAAAATATGCGTCGACCCTCTCTCTTCCCTAACGGGCCCTTGACCGGCCCCAGAACGGGAGAAGAGGATCGAGGCACCCGAGGGGTCGACACTGACCCGGACGCAGACGGGACGACGATGAGACAACCAATCGGCCCATCACTCTTCATGATCTTCCAGAGGCATTCATGATCCTCCTCCGCCGCTTTTTCCTCCCCAGGAACGCGAACTCCCTTCGATGCCCAGCCCCTCGCCGGAGATCGCCCGTTGCCCTTGTCTCCCTCCTCGTCGGAGGGGGACTGCTCCTTCACCCCGTTCTCTCCCGGGCCGATGACGGGGTTCTGCTTGACAGCATCATGGCGGTGGTCAACCACCACTCCATCACAAAGAGCGAGGTCGACCGGGAGCTCAAGCCGACCTTCGAAAAGATCCATGCCACCTATCAGGGGCCGGCCTATATGCAGCTCGTGGCCTCCCTCGAGTACAGCGTCATGATGAAGAAGATCAACGAAAGGCTCGAACTTGAGGAAGCCGACCGTTTGGGCCTGTCGGTGACCGACGACGAGGTCGACCACGCCATCGACGACATCATGCAGAAGAACAACATTCAGGAGCGATGGCAGCTCAAAAACGCCCTCGCCTCCCAGGGGCTGACCTTCCGGCAATATCGAAAAAAGCTGAAAAAGCAGCTGACGGTCATGAAGCTTGTGAACCAGGAGGTCCGCTCCACCGTCGTGATCAGCCCCGAAGAGGTCCGGGACTACTTCCTCAAGCACCGCGACGACTATCGGCTTCCCGCCCACGTCTCCCTCGCCGACATCTTTCTGGCCCTTCCGGACAACCCTACCCCGGCCCAGATCGCCGAGGTCCGAAAAAAGGGAGAGCATGTTCTGCGCCAGATCGGACGGGGAGATGACTTCGAAATGCTCGCCGGATCGGAGTCCCAGGGACCGAACGCCGAATCGGGCGGAGCTCTCGGAAATCTGACCAAGGATCAGCTCCTTCCGGAGCTGATCGGGCCCGCCTTCTCCGTGCCGGTGGGGAAGACGAGCGGGCTGATCCAGACGGATCGAGGCTTCTACATCATCAAGGTCCTGGCCCGGGAAGCCCAGCCCTATCAGAAGTTCGACGACATCAAGCAAACGATCCTGAACACGCTGACCAAGAAGACGACGGAAAAACGTCTGAGGCTCTGGCTCGAAAAGCTCCGGGCCCACTCCTACGTGGCCATCTATGCGCGCCGGGAAAACGGAACGGGAACCCCGACCGGGGCCGTCATTCCCCAGTAGGTCCCTCCCCAAGGACCTCCCGGACATGGCGGACCAGATCCAAAAGCCCCTCTCCCGTGCGGGCGCTCACCGGAAAGGGGCCACTCACCCCGTCATCCTCCGCCTCCTCGATCCACTGTCCCCAGGCACGAAGGGGAAGGCTCCGGGAGTTTCGGGAAAGAGTGTCCGTTTTCGTCACCACGATGGACACGGGAATGGACATCAGGCGGAACCATCGGGCCGCGTCGACGTCCAGGGGAAGAAGCTCCCTCCGGGCGTCGACCAAAAGCAGGACCCTGCGGATATCCGGCCGGGCCTCGACGATCCGGGTGGAGGCATCCTGGGAGCTGGCCTTTGTGCTCTGGCCCCGGTTCATGTACCCATAGCCGGGGAAATCGAGAAAGTATCCACCGGCATGGATCCGGTACAGATTGGGGAGGGTGGTGGCCCCGGGACGCTTGCCGGTTCGGGCCAACCCCCCATGCTCCGTGAGACGGTTGATCAGGGAGGATTTGCCCACATTTGATCGCCCGGCCAGACCAATGATGGGACCTTCCCCCAAGGGAGGCATCTGGCGAGGATCGGCGACAGAAAGGACAAAGGTGGCAGAGAGGCCGAAGGACTCTCCTCTGGTGGCGATGGGCTTCATGTGCGGAACCTCCCTCGATGGGGTGGACGGGTCCATCATTGTTGTCGAAAACGGCACCATACGCCTGGCGTCATTTCTTGAATCACCCTTTCCGGAGCCCCTCCGGAAGGATCTCAAACGCTGGATGGAGGGCATGGAGGCCACCGGGTCGCCCTCCCGACACCTCCCCGACATTGCCGACATCCTCGCCTCGATGGAAGAGTCTGTGGCCGGCCAGCTTCTCCGGGACGCCGGACTCTCCTCCTCCGATCTCGATGTCATCGGCACCCATGGAATCACCGTCCGCCATCATCCCCGGACCCACCGGCTGGACTTTCTCGCGTCACTTCCCACGAGCCGCGGGGTCTCCTACCAGGCCTCCCAGCCCTTTCCCCTGGCGCGATCCTTCGGGACTCCGGTGGTCACGCAGTTCCGGGGAGCGGACGTCGCGCAAGAAGGCCATGGAGCCCCGCTGGCTCCGATCTTCCACCGGGCCCTCTTTGCCGGAGAGCGCTCCCGGGCCTTCCTGAACATCGGAGGGATTGCCAACATTACCGGCCTTCCTCCCTCCGGAACCACTCTTCCCGTCATCGCCTTCGATACCGGTCCCGGAAACATGCTGATGGACCTTGCCATCTCCCTCGTCTCGGAAGGGACTCTCCCCTTCGACCGGGACGGCCGCTTCGCCCGCCGGGGACGACCCGACCCCGGGCTTCTCGACTGGCTCCTTTCGGACTCCTTTTTTTCCCTTCCTCCCCCCAAATCCACCGGACGGGAGGAGTGGGGCGAGGAGCGGCTTCGGCAAATTCTTGCCTGGATGACCCATCAGACCGCCCCGCCCCGACGGGGAAGCGCCCCCTCCTCCCTCCGCCTCTCCCCGGAGGAGGGGGACAATCTTCTGGCCACCCTGTCCGAGCTCACCGCTGCCGGAGTGGAGCGCTCCCTCCCCTGGCTGGCCTCCCCTCCGGAGGAAATCATCGTGGGGGGAGGAGGGATGCGCAACCCCGATCTCATGGCACGCATCGCCCGGCGGACCGGGCTTCCCGTCGTCTCCTCCCAGGAAAAGGGATATCCTCCCCAGGCCATCGAATCGATGGCCTTCGCCTACATCGCCCTGCTCACCCTCTCCGGCCGCCCCGGGAACATCCCGGAGGTGACCGGAGCCCTCTCCCCCACGGTCCTGGGGCAGATCACCCCTCCCCCCGGCGGACTCGACCCTCTCCGTCTTCAAGGGATCGCACGGCGCGCCGATATCCATCTTCCGTTCCCAGATCGACCCAGAAGGAGCGGGTAAAGCTGGCCCGGACCCTTCCCCCCTCCCCCAGGCGCCGGCGGTAGAGGTCGATCACCGACGGAGCCTCCCGGGGGTCCACCCCTTCGAAGATCTTTGGACGGACAATATGAAGCCCCAGAAAGACCCCCGGTGTCACCCCCGCGGGTCGGCCCTTCTCCCCCGAAGCCGGGAGCCAGAGAGAGCCTCCCTGCCGCCGGCCGATGCGGCCCCGTTCGGTTTCGGGGCCGTGGGGGGAGAGAATGAGGTGGGCCAGGGAGTCCTCCCGGATGGCCCGCCCCAAAAAGGGTCCAAGGGAGAGAAAGGTCAGGATATCCGCATTGGCGATCAGGAGCCAGTCGAAGTCCCGATAGAGCTCCCGGGCCTTCGCGATCCCTCCTCCCGTCCCCAGAAGCCGCTCCTCCTCGGAGAGGAAGAGCTCCACCCCGGGGGGAACAAGGGCGGGCAGAGCCTCGCGCATCATCTCCCTTTTGTGATGGACATTGACGATGATCCGCGACACGCCGGCCTTCACGAGAAGGTCCATGGACCAGGCGATGGCCGGACGCCCCCCCACCGGGACGAGAGGCTTGGGAATGTCCGGAAAGAGCGGACGGAGCCGGGTTCCCAGACCCGCGGCAAGGACGAATCCGCAGAGTCTCATGGAGAGTCGGGAGGGTCCGGAAACCGCAGATAGGAGGAAAAGCTCCCGTAGAGCGGGGCCAGGGAGGGAACCCGCGCCACGATCCGGAGCATGTTCGCGTGAGTTCCGGCCACCGATCCCAGAAAGGCGGGATTCCCCTTCACGTCGGCGATGTAGAAGAATCGCCCGCAGGCCTTCAGATTCCGCTGGAAGGCATGGCGACAGAGACGCTCCATCGCCGCCTCGTGCGTTGTCCTCGGCAAAACTCCGGCTCCCCCCGCAAGATCGAGGTAGCGGGCCAGCGCCCTTTCGATCCTTTCCAGGGGAACGGTGCGATAGGCATCGAAGAGGAAGGAGGCCAGGTCGTAGTAAGGAGAGCCCCAGAGGAGATCCTGAAAGTCGATCAGGGCCAGGGAGCCGTCGGGCCGGACCATGATGTTCCGGGAGTGGTAGTCCCGATGGACCAGGACCTTGGCCTCCTCTCCGGCCAGATCGGCGGCTTCCCGGTCAAAGCCCTCCCGGATTTGGCGAAGCTTCCCCTCCGGCACGCCGGCGAGTCCATACTCCACGAAGTGCTCGAACTCCCAGCGGATGAGCTCCCGGGAGTAGGGGCGATTCCGGACCCAGGAGAGGTCGCCGTCGGGCCGGGCGGTCTGAAGGCGCACAAGAAGGGCCAGCGCCTTTTCCGTGAGGGATTCCTCGGCGCTGGCCTCCGACTGGAGCCGGGAAAGGACGGTCTCGTCCCCCAGATCCTCCTGAAGGGTCTTCGACCCGTCCGGAAGACGGTGGTAGATGGAGGGAACGGGAAGTCCTCTCCGACCCAAGGCATCCGCCACCAGGAGAAAGGGATCCCCCGGCGGCTCCGAGCCCCCCCCGGACACGGCCTCCTCCGACTTCTTGAAGCCCAGGGCTCCTTGCCGCTCCATGAGAATCGCCGTCCGGGGAGGCTCCTCTCCCTTGAACTCCACACGAAAGTAGCGCCGGTTGGAGGCGTCTCCCGCGAGGGGGACGCGACCGGCCAGAATGCGCCCTTTCTGCCTTCCCCAGCCCTCGACAAACTCCTTCCACTCCGCGTCATGAGTCATTCGCAACCCTTTGTTTTCCGATTAAAAAAGCCAATGGCACGACGCCCGGCAATCCCGTTAGAATGAACCACGGTTATGTTACATGGACTCACCGCAGGATGCCAACGCCTCCCTACCCAAAAAGGTCTCCCTTGAGCCGACGTCTTCCTCTCATGCGTCCCCTTCTTCCGGGGCTTCTTCTCTCGGTTCTTCTGGCGGTTCTGGCGACCGTCACCAGCCGGGAAATTGCCAAAATGACCGGGATCGCCATTGCCGGCCCGATCCTTCTCGCGATCCTTTTTGGCATGGCCGTCCGAAATGTCCGCCCTCTTCCCCACGCGCTCGACCCGGGGATCTCCTTTTCCTTCCGGACCCTCCTTCGCGTGGGCATCGTGGGGCTCGGCTTTGATTTCTCCGCCCGGGAGCTGGTCGGCATCGGACTGCGCGGCCTGATCCTCGACCTCGCCGTCATCGTCTCGGTCTACCTTGCGGCCCTCTGGTTCGGCCGCCTTCGGGGACTCCCCGACAATCTCTCCCTTCTTCTGGGGACCGGGACCGCCATCTGCGGAGCCTCGGCCATTGTCGCCGCCAACGGGGTGATCCGGGGAAAGGATGAAGAGGTGGCCTACTCGGTTGCCACCGTCACCCTCTTCGGAACCCTCTCCATGTTCCTCTTTCCGGTGGTTCGCCGGCTTCTCCATTTGCCGCCGGATGTCTACGGAGCCTGGTCCGGCTCCTCCATCCATGAAATTGGCCAGGTGGTGGGGGCGACACTTCCCTATTCCAAAGAAGCACTGGAGCTGGGAACCATGCTGAAGCTCACCCGCGTCGCCCTTCTTCTCCCGGTCGTCCTCCTTCTGGAGGCCTACGTTCTGGCGCGCGCACGGGCTGAAAATCCGGCCCAGGACCGGGGCAAGCGCCAGTTTCCCTGGTTCGTGGGGGCCTTTGCCGGTGTGGTGCTCCTGAACTTCCTTCTGCCCCTCCCTCCGAAGATCCTCCATCTCCTTCAGGAAGGAGATGCGGCGATCCTGGCCGTGGCCATGGCTGCCATGGGCCTTGAAACCCACCTCTCCCGGATCTTTCGCTTCGGAGTCCGCCCCCTGGCCTCCGGGATTTTTCTCTGGATCTTCGTCTCCCTCACGGGACTCGGACTCTCCCTCCTGCTCTATGGCCACGGCTCCCTCGCCGCGCTATGATGAGGGAAAGGCCACCCCGTCACTCACCCGGAGCTCCCCCTTGCCGGAACTTCCCGAAGTCGAAGCCACCCGTCGGGCGATCCTTCCTGTCTTCACCGGACGGAGGATCGCCTCGATCACGCCTCTCCGTGAGGACGTTTGGGCCACGGACCGACGTCCCCCCCACGGCCCCTTGAGAGGGGGAGAGATCGTTCGCCGCGGCAAGACCCTGATTCTCTCCCTCATTCCGGACGGGCCCGACCGATCTTCCCGCCCGTTTTTTTTGCTTTCCCGATTCGGCATGTCGGGACGATGGGATCGGCGCCCCCAGGGCTCACGGCCCGCCCCCCACACCCATCTTGAGCTTCTCCTCCCCGAGGACGGGGTGATCCTTGCCTGGAGCGATCCCCGGAGGTTCGGTCGTCTCGAGATCTCCCCCTCCCCCGCCGAATCCCGTCTTCTTGCGGGAACCGGGCCCGACGCCCTCTCCCTGGACGGCCCCTCTCTTTTTGAGATCTTCCGCCCCCTTGCCTCCCCCCTGAGAAAGGCCCTGACCAACCCCGCCCTCCTCGCGGGGATCGGGAATATTTACATGGCCGAAATCCTCTTCGATGCCGGGCTCTCGCCCTTCCGGCCGGCCGGCTCCCTCTCCCTCGCCGAAGCCTGTCGCCTCTTCCAAAGCCTCCACCGGATCCTGACCTCGGCCATCGACTCCGGGGGGTCGACCATCCATTCCTATCGCCAGGAGGACGGCTCTCCCGGGGGCTACCAGAAATTTCATGCCGTCTACGGACGGGAGGGGGCTCCCTGTCGGCGATGCGGCCTTCCACTCCAGCGCGCGACGGTCGAGGCCCGTTCCCTGTATTATTGCGCCCTCTGCCAGCCGCTCTCCGCCCCTTCGCCAGCCCCGTCCTCCCGTTAGTCCCTCCCTTGTGGCCCTCCCCGGGACGACCTCTTTGTCCCGCCCCAATTTTTCTGAAAATATGCTACAATGACTTAACGTTCCCGCAGAGTTACCCGGCGAATCGACACCGATCGTCCTCGGTAAAACGAGACCGCAAAAGAAGGATCCGGCCCGACAGAAGGCCGAGATTACCCGAGCTTTCACCCTTTGACAGGAGGACCCGTTGGGAGATGTGAGGCAAGGCAACACACCCAAACCCGCGGAGACTCTGATCCGGATGCTGGGCCTCCCCTTCAAGGACAGTTTCCGCATCGAGGAAGCCCTGACCCATCGGTCAGCCTCTCACGAGCGCGGACGCAAGAAGCCCATCCCCAACTATGAGCGTCTTGAATTCCTGGGAGACCGAGTCGTCGGACTCATTGTCAGCGAATATCTTCTCAACATGTGGCCCCAGGCGACCGAGGGGGAGGTGGGACAGGTCTTCTCGACCATTGTCAGCACCCAGACCCTGGCCTCGATCGCCCGCCGGATGGATCTCGGCTCCTACATGATCCTCGGGAAGGGCAGCAATTCTTCGGGAGAGCGCGAAAATGCCTCTCTTCTGGCCGACACCTTCGAGGCCCTGACCGCCGCCATTTACTGCGAGTATGGCCTGGAAACGACCCGTCAGATCCTGATCCCCTGGTTTGCCCAGCCCCTTCAGGAGATTCTCCGGGCCATCGAATCGGCGCCTCCCCGGGAGCCCCGGCGCGCGACCGTCCCTGAGCCCCCTTCCCCGGCCGTCGCCCCGGTGGCCGCACCCCGACCGGTCACGCCCCCTCACCGGGAGCGCCCCAGGAATCCTCCGAACTACAAGCTCCTGATCCAGAAATGGGCCCAGCAGAACTTCGGCCTTCTGCCCGAAGTGGTCCTGATCGAGGAATCGGGCCCCTCTCACCAAAAACGCTTCGTCATGGGGCTCAATCTCGGAGGAGTCCTTCTGGGAGAGGGAAGCGACAGGACCAAGCGGGGAGCGCTCTTCTCCGCCATGGAGAGGATCTGGGAAAACATCGGGCAGGGGTACCTGCCCGATCTTCCCCGCCTGGCTCCGGCGGGACAGGGATCAACGTCCTCCGACCTTCGGGCCCCCGAGGGCTCTCCCCTGGAAGCCGCTCCCGCGTCGGCCGAGGAGGAGCCTTCACTGAACCTCTCTCCGGCCGAGGAAGACCCTTCTCACGGGATCTCCTATTCCGAGCCCTCCCCGGCCTTCACGGAAGCCCCGGTTCCGGTTCCCGAAACCCATTCGGAAGACGGGAACCATGAGGAATGGTCCGGACCGCACTGATGTTGGCGGCCAGTGAGGCCCTTCCGCTTGTTTCAGGGTTTCTCGGTCTTGGGGGGAGGCCCATTTCGCGGAGTTGGCGGGACTCCCGTTGACCGCTTGTCCTCATGTTCGAACGGAGTGCTAAAATAGAAGAGAGGCTCCTTCGGGAGGCCTCACTGTCTGTTGTTGGCAAAAATCACGGGTCACCCGTCCCGCCAGGAGCCGTTCATGGTTGAAGTTTTTGTTCGGGAAATATTTTTCGATTCGTCGAATCAGGCGTATATCCTCATCCTCCAGGACGAGTCACGCGATTGGACCCTTCCGGTCTGGGTCGGGCCCTTTGAAGCACAGGCCATCTCCATGGGGTTGGCCCGCACCCGTCCTGAAAGGCCCCAGACTCACGACCTCTTCATCTCCCTTCTCGACTCCATCACCGTGAAGCTTCTCTCCGTCGTCATCAGCCGCATCGAAGGGGAGGCCTACTTCGCCACACTCCATCTCCTTTCGGAAAATTCGGAGTTTTCCATTGACGCCCGTCCGAGCGATGCCGTCGCCATCGCCATCCGGGGAGGCGTCCCGATCTTTGCCAAGGAAGGAATCCTCAGAAAGACGCCCCCCAATATGGACTTCCTCCAGCTCTCGGACCGGTCGGATGACCCGGAATAACCGCCTTTTTCACCGTCTCCTTCTTCTGGGAGGGCTGCTGCTTCTTCCGGGCTGTCAGGACTCCATCAACAACCTCTCGACCGAGCTTTACTCCAATGGAGACTTTTCTCCCAGGAATCTGGCGCGAACGACCCTTGCCGTGACCCCCGTCGTTCCCGGAGACGACACCAAGGCCGAGGCCCGAACCCTCTCCGGGCTCCTCGACCGGGAGCTTCAGAAGAAGCTCCCGCCCTCGAGCCTTTTCACCACCGAGCAGGTCCGGCAGCGCCTTGCCTCCGACCCCGTCCTCGCCACCGAATGGAAGGCGATGGCACCGCACATTTCGGTCCACAGCATCAAGGGGATGGAGGCGACAGAGGCCTTTGCCCGCCGCCTGGGAGTCCGCTACCTTCTGGAGTCCCAGATCCAGTATGCCGAGGTCGGAGGGGGAGCGGAGCAGGTTCGTTTTTTTTCCCGCATTTACGATCTCACGCTCCACCGGATCGTGTGGGAGGGAATCGGAGAGGGGCGGGGCTATGAGCGACTCTTCTTTCCGACGACACCGGCGCCTTTTTTGACCGTCGCCCAAACGGCCGCCCACGGGCTCGTCGCCCGTCTTTTCGGCCACTGACCCCCACCGAAAAGGAGGCCCGGTTGCCCACCGTCAGGATCGTCGAGATAGACAGGGAAATCGAGATTCCCGAAGGCCGGCTTCTCCTTCAGGGGGCCCTGGAACAGGGGGTGGCGTTCGGGTTTGTCTGTGCCGGTGAATCGGCCTGTGCCACCTGTCTTGTCAAGGTCATCGAAGGGCTCGACTCTCTCCCTCCGCGCAATTCCGTGGAAGACTTCCTCTCCAAGGCCATGCTCCTCGAAACCGACTACCGTCTCTCCTGCCAAACTCCCGCCGGCTCCGCCCCGCTGGTTCTCTCCTTCCCCTCTCTGGCCCGCAAAAGCTGATCCCAAGAGACACCGGAACGACGCCTGCCGCACTCTTCCCGGACTTTTTATCTCCGCCTCGCAGCCTTCTCCGGAGAGAGGTCAAGGCATGGATTTGTCCAAAGAGTGACGAAAGGGACGCGATGTTGGGGAGAGGCGGCAAGGAAGAAGGAGGTTTGGAGAGAACGAGACCGCGTCATGAACGCCAAAGGGCACACGATGGCCCCCTCGCCGGGGAGCTGCGACGGGGCCCAAAGACGAGCAGGGGGTTTAGCGCAGGGCGGGACTCACAGGAATCTGACTCCTTCGCCCCCTCAAGGAAGGAGAGGGGGAGACCGAAGGGTCGGTCCCCGGAGAAATGGCCAGATTTCCGCTCTCCCACAGGGTGCGCAGGCAATCGGTATGGAAGGCGTGCCCCCCGCGACGAACGACGAACCGCCCCAGGATCGGCCGGTCCAGAAGTCGCATGTCCCCGAGAAAATCGAGGATCTTGTGGCGGACAAACTCATCGTCGTAGGTCTGCTGCTCTGGGTTGAGCAGGGCCTCTTTGCCCATGACGAGGGCATTGGAGAGACTCCCTCCCTTGGCAAGGCCCATGGAGCGCATTTTCTGGATGTCCGACTCGAAACAAAAGGTCTTGGCCCGGGAGATTTCCCGGTCGTAGATCCCTTCGGAGAGAGTAAAGCCCGCCCGCTGGACAAGGCCTCCCCCGAAATCGATTTCATAGTCCACCTCAAAGCTTTCCGAGGGAGCAACGGACATGTATCGCCCCTCCGCGGAAAACTCTTCCGCTCGGGTGATGCGATAGAAAGACTGGGCCTTCCTTTGCTCGCAGAGCCCCCCTTCGCGGACCGCCTCGATCACATGCCTGGCCGAGCCATCGAGAATGGGAAGCTCCGCCCCGTCAACCTCAGCAATGACATTGTCGACGGAGAGTCCCGCAAGAGCCGAGAGAAGATGCTCGACCGTCTGGACCGTCGCCTGACCGTCAAAGAGAACGGTCGAGAGGGTCGAGCGTTCCCGGCTGACAAATCGGACATGGGCAGGAATGTAGACGGAGCCGAGGTCGGATCGGTGAAAGACGATGCCATGGTTCTCCGGAGCCGGACGCAGCACCAGGGAGACCTCCCGCCCGGAATGGAGACCGACTCCCCGGATTTCAACCGGCCGAACCAGCGTCTTCTGAAGCCTCACCGTAACCCCTCCCTTTTCAGCAGTCAACCCAACGAAAGATTGCACGCCAACGATCATGCAATTTTCCTGCCATGAGGGAGCGATTTCGCAAAGCATTTGGGAACAACAATTTAGGAGTTCCTTGAAACGGGACGATGGGATCGGCTGCTCCCCCCTGTGTCAGATTTTCCACGATCGTGTGGCAGGCCTGCCACACGGGAAGAAATTTTTTCCTCAGGGGTAGGAGGAGGGCGGCTTGGTGAACATCGTGACGATAGGCAGGACGCCCACGCCGGTCAGAAAGAGAATCAGGATGGTGATCAACGTGACAAAAAGCCAGGTGGGCACCTTGAAGTCCTCCTTTTCCTGCCACTGCTTGCGGAGGATGAAAAAGGAAAAGGCCAGGAAGAACATCAGGGCCACGGTGGCCGCACCCTTCATGAGGGGATCCTTGACAGTGTAGAGGACCCAGGAGATGACGATCAGGACCAGCACCGGCATGATGATCTTGAGGAAAAGCCTTTTTTCCAGGGATTTGGCCACGTCTATGCTCCTTGGGACAAACGGCTCCGGGTCGCGGGTTATCCGAGAGAGCGGCGGAGTATCGCCGCATTGAGGAGGTATTCCGAGAAGTCTTTTTCCTCCTGCATGAGGAAATAGATACTCGACACGAAATTCCGGTGAAGATAGTGTTCGATGGTGACGGGGCCCAAGGTGATCTTGAAGAAGTCCTCAATGAGGTCGATGTCCTCCTTGACCGTTCTCCATGCCTGGTCCTCGGAGGCGAGGAACTCCAGATTCTCCTTGTTCAGGAAGTTTCCGGCATCCTGCATGTCGTCCTTGAGGCGCCGGTAAAAGAGGAAGAGGTGGTCGCCCAACCCTTCCCGAATGGCTTGGGCGATTCCGCGGCCGGTTCCGATCAGCTCTGGAGGGATCCCCAGGGAGTAAAGGGAGGCGGTAAAACCGATGGCCCGGGGGAGCTGCTTCTGGCCAATTCCGCGGGAGTAGCCAAAAAGACCGATATGCAGCTTTCTTTCCCGACGGGGAGGGATGCGGGAGGAGACGCGGTTGATGACGTCGGCCACCTCCTCGATCGTCTTTCGATAGTGGTCGGAAAAGATCTCCGCGAGCCGCTCACCGGCCTTGACCTCCTCGGGGGTATAGGCCAGAGGGCTGGCACCAGGAAGGGAGCGGTTGAGGAGGGTAATGGCCTCCCGGACATCTTCCTGGGGATAGTCGTACCGGAAGGCCGACTGCACCGTGACCGTCCGAACACCTGGATATTCCTCGATGAAATGGGGAACGTTCCAGGGGGAGAGCCCTCCCCGGAAGGGAAGCGACCCCACACCCATGATGGGAAAGACCGGAATGCCGGTTTCCTCTTCGAACTTGTAATACTCTGAAAGGGCCACCTTGGCGGCGATGGTCGCCGGCACGATCCCGGCATTCAGGGCCGGATCGGAACGGGCAATGAAGGGGCGGAGATAGTGCGGCTTGGTGCCGTACTCCCGATCGTGGAGGTCCACATAGTCATGGAGGATCTTTCTCGAGGCGGTGAGCTCCGAGACTCCTTCCACCAGGGGAATGACCTGAAGATAGGAGGAGTCCTTGATCGTCCCCTCCTCGTCGAAGACCTGATTCTTGAGCTTCGCGATCTTCCGGAAGGTCTGCTGAAGATAAAGCATCTTCTGCCCTTCATCGGTCATGGGCAGGATCACCTCGAAGACGGGGGGAGTCTTGAGATGGAGGTCGCGGGCCAGGTCCTCAAAGGTCAGGATCCCGATATAGGCCCGGGCAATCCGGTACTCCTTCTCGTACCAGATATTGGGAAGCCGGAAGGTCAGAAAGATGTCCTTCCCGATCTGGTTGTCCTTGAAGTAGTCGTAGTAGGTGGAAAAGAGCTTTTCCACCACCCCTTCGTCCACATACTTCCCTTCCCAGTCCCACATGTATTCCTGACAGCCGATATCGATGTAGCTGCGGTAGCACTCCTCGATCTCATCGAGGGTACTGATGAAGGGGTCCTGATTTCCCTTCCAGTAGGGAGGGGCGGCATTGTCGGGGTGCTGGGTCGCCATGGTGGTGGGGATCTTTCGGTCCAGCGATTTTTTCTGAAGATTTTTTCGGTCTAAAAAATAAGCCAAGAGAACTCCACTGCGGAGGGTTTGTAGGGGGTCGGGACCGGATGCTATCGCAGGATCAGAAGCCCGAAGATGTTCTGGAGAACGGCGGCCCAAAGGAGGACGAAGATTCCGAGGATGACGTTGAGATTTCTGAGAAGACCCACCGTATGGCGCAGGCGGGACTTCTTCCCTTCGAGGCGAAGGGCCGCCTCGGAATCCTGCCCCTGGGAAAGCTGCTCTCGGGTCGTCTGGCGGATCTCTCCCGAGATCTTGGCGATGACGATTCCCAGAAGGGCGATTCCGCCTACGAAGCTCAGCTTGAGAAGCCAGAAGGTCTCGTAGGAGTTCTTGTAGGGGAAGACCATATTTTCGAGGGAGACGAGCCTGTCAAAGATCACGAAGGCCCCGGTGATGATCAGGAGCGAAAGGCTGACCCAGAAGACTGGAAGATAGAAATCCGTCGCCTTCTTGGCAAGCTTGCCCCGGATCGCCGGATCGACCCACGACAAAAGCGGGCTGACGACGAAGAGTTGCAGGACCATGCCCCCGACAAGGGCCGCGGCGCCGACGAGATGCAGCCACCGGATAAACGTGATCGTGACAAACATGGATCCTCCTCAAAGAAAAATCGAGCTCTTTCCATTATCATACAAGTGAGCCTCCGATGGATAGTCCCACCGTTCCCGGAGGCCCTTGCCCGTCCGGACGTCGCCTGTCGAGGACGGACGGCCCCTCACCCTCTCATGCCAAGGAGCCCGCGTGCCGACATCTTCCCAAAAAGGGGAGGGCCCCCCCTCCTCATTCTCTCCCAGGGACCCCGCCTTTCTTGAAAGGATCCGGGCGACGGCCCGCCAGGCGGCGGCCAGCGCCGGAGAGATTCTTCGGGAGGGTCTCACCCGAAAAATCGAGGTGGGATTCAAGGGCCGGATCAACCTCGTCACCGAGATCGATCTCGCCTCGGAAAGGACGATCATCGGGATTCTCTCGGAGGCCTTTCCCGAACACGGATTCCTCGCCGAGGAGAGCGGGAGCAGGAGTGGAACTTCCTCTCTTTCCCCGGCTCCCCGCTCATCAGGAAGATGGATCATCGACCCCCTGGACGGAACCACGAACTATGCCCACCGCTATCCGGCCTTTTGCATCTCCATCGCCTACGAGGAAGAGGGCACCGTCCTCTACGGCCTCGTCTCGGACCCCCTCCGGAGGATGGACTTCGAAGCCCTTCGGGGTCGGGGAGCCACCCTCAACGGATCTCCCCTCTCCGTCTCGGTCGAGAGCGATCCCGAACGCTCCCTTTTGTGCACGGGATTTTCCTATCGACAGGCCGATGGACCAATCCTGCGGAACCTCGATCACTTCGAAAGATTTTCCCGGGGGGCCCAGGGAATCCGGCGGTCGGGATCAGCCGCCCTCGACCTCTGCCATGTGGCCATGGGAGTCCTCGACGGATTCTGGGAGCTCGACCTGTCCCCCTGGGACACGGCCGCCGGAACCCTGATCGTTGCCGAAGCCGGGGGACAGGTCACGGACGGCACCGGAGCCCCCTTTCGCCTCGACGCCCCCATCGTGGTCGCAAGCAACGGGCGGATTCATGGGTGGATGGTCCGGACTATCCGGCAGGACGAAGAGGGTCAGGGACAAAGACCAGAACCAGAATAAGGGCCGCCACCCCCCCCCACACTCTCCGGGACAAGGGCAAGTCCTCCCTCTCTCCATCGACGTCGGCCAGGTCAGGATGGACCGGACCGAACAGGAGAACGAGCCCTCCGAAGATCCACCACCCCCTCCACCCCAAAAAACCAAGGATCCCCATCGCAAGAACCAGACCCCAGGAGACAAATCGGGCCCTGCGCCCGAAGAGGGCGTAGGAAATGTGTCCTCCGTCAAGCTGTCCCACCGGAATCATGTTGAGGGCTGTCACCAGAAGGCCCACCCACCCGGCAAAGCCCACAGGCGAGAGGAGTAGTGTCTGTCCGGGCCCGTTTTCTCCTCCGAAGAGGGCCTCAATCCCTTTAAAAAGAAGAGATTCCCCCAAAATCAGCCCCTTCCCGTCACCCGGAGAGCCTCCCATGACGGAAGAGATCCGGATCCCGACAATCAGGGCCAGAATCGACGGAACGAGACCCGCAACCGGTCCGGCCAGGGCAATGTCAAAGAGGGCCACGCGCGACCCCGGGAGGCGGGGGAGGCGAATCAGGGCTCCGAAGGTGCCCACCAATGTGGGGGCGGGAATGAACCAGGGCAGGGGGGAGTTGACGCCATAGCGTCTGGCCATCAAAAAATGCCCGGCCTCATGAGCGGAAAGGATGAGGAGAAGCGTCAGGGAGTAGGGCAACCCCTTGAAGAATCCTCCGGGGGTTGCCAGCGGGTCGACCCCAGCCAGAAGGGCCCCGGCAAAGGTGGTCGAGAGGGCGGTCAGAAAAAAAAGGATTGCCGCGACGATTTTCTCCCGAAGGGAACGGGGCTCCAGTGCCATGATCAGGGAAGCTTCTGGCTTTTCTTCTTCTGCATCCTGCGGGGTCGGATCATGAACACGTAGTATATGACAAAGAATCCCCCCGCGAGATAGGCCCCACCTCCCACAGTTCCGAAGTCGAAGGTCCCCCTTTTGTGATCCGGGGAGAAGAAGGTATTGATGTTTTGTCCGGTCCGGTTCCCCAAAATGGGAAGAGAGAGAATGATGGCCGTCGCGTAGACGATGACAATCAGGATGACCATCCACCAGGGAATGGGGCCCTGGCTCCGCTCGATCTCCCGAGCCACCTCGTTTTGCTGTATGTCGCGCGGATCTTCTCGCATTTTCCCCCTCCTTCTTTCATCCTAGGGCCCTTGAGCTCCATTTTCAAGACGTAGGAAAATTCGCTCCCGACTTTACCCTCCCCCGAAAAAATATAGTATACTGAACAGAGGTGAACGACTTTTTAAACACACTCCTTCCTCTCCCCTTCTTAAAGAAAGCAGGGCATCTCCTTCCAACCGAAAAGATGATGCATTCGTGATGACGTTTTTTTCCTCTCCGATTTTCCTGACTCTCGTCGCTCTTCTCACCCTTCTCCTCACGGGACTGGCCGGTGCCGGAGTTGTGGGGCGCCGCCCCGCACTGGCTTCCTTTTTCTTTACCCTCCTTTCCCTGGAGAGTCTGGCCATCGCACTTTCAGGGCTTGGCCCCCTTGTCGCAACCTCGGACACCCGACTGATCCTTCCCGGAGGAATTCCTGGACTCTCCTTTCATCTTCGCCTCGACCCCCTCTCCGGTTTTTTTCTTCTTCTTCTGGGAGGAGCCTCCGCAGGAGTTCTGCTCTTTTCGGCCGGATACACGAAGGGAGAGCCCCCCGCAAAGAAGGCCCAGTTTCTGGCCAAGACCACGGTTTTCCTTTTTTTTACGGGGGGAGTCTTCCTCGCCGATGATGTCTATTCCTTCATGCTCTTCTGGGAGATCATGGCCGTCGCCTCGTTTTTCCTGATCCTTTCCGGCGAAAACACCGAAGGGGTTCGTCGCGCCAGCTATCTCACGCTCCTTCTGGCTCATGGAGGAAGTCTGCTGATCCTGGCCGCCTTTGCACTCCTGGCCACCCGGGAGATTCCCTCCGCCTCACTGACCATGGCCTCCTTCTCCTTCGAGACCCTGAAACAGAACCATCTGGCCTCAGGAGAAGCCCTTCTGGTCTCCCTTCTTTTTCTTTTGGGCTTCGGAGCCAAGGCCGGCGTTGTCCCTCTCCACGTCTGGCTCCCGCTGGCCCATCCGGCCGCTCCGGCTCCGGCCTCGGCCCTGTTGAGCGGGGTCATGCTCAAGGCGGCCATCTACGGACTGATCCGCGCCCTCTTCGACCTTGTGGGACTTCCCCAGCTCACCCCCTCCTTCGGCATTCTCCTGCTCGTCACCGGAGCCTTCATGGCCTTGTTCGGAATTCTTCACGCCATCCTCCAGTCTGACACCAAGACCCTTCTCGCCTACTCCTCCATTGAAAACATCGGCCTGATTCTCTTGGGAACAGGGCTCGGCATTCTCTATCTGAAGACCGGACACCCCCTGGCAGGAACCCTGGCACTCTGTGCCGCTCTCTACCACGCCCTCAACCACGCCTTTTTCAAGGGACTTCTCTTCCTGGGGGCGGGGACCATGATTCATGCGACAGGGGAGACGAATCTCAACCGGATGGGAGGGCTCTTCAAAAAAATGCCTGTCTCCGGAGCCTTGGTTCTCCTCGCGGTCCTCTCCATTTCAGGGATTCCTCCGACGAACGGCTTCGTCTCGGAATGGCTTCTCCTCCAATCCACCCTGCAGGCCCGCGACCTCTCCGGAACCATTCAGCGCAGTGCCGTTCTTTTTGGAGCGGCCATACTTGTGCTGGCATCGGCTCTTGCCGCCATGGGATTTCTCAAGTTCTTCGGGGTGGGATATCTTGGCCAGCCCCGCTCCGACGGGGCCAGGGAGGCGCACGAATGCTCCCTTTTTGAACGATTGGGCATGGGGGGACTGGCCCTGGGCTCTCTCTTCCTGGGACTCTTTCCCAGCCTTGTCCTCGGCGAAATCCTCAAGGCCGTCTCTCCCCTGACCTCCACGACCCTGCCCAGGCCCTCCGGAGCCTACGGATGGGCCTGGCTTCTCCCCCTCCCCCCGGCCGGCCCCTCCACCTCCCCCCTCTTTCTTGTCATTCTCCTCGTCATCCTGACACTGCCCGTCCTCTGGCTTGTTCTGGGGACAGAAGAAAAAAAGCGTCGCCTCTCAATCCCCTGGGGGTGCGGCTATCGCGACTCTTCCGGGCGCTCCCAGGCCACGGCCGAATCCTTTGCCCAGCCGATCCGCCATTTTTTTCCTGTTTTTTTCTCCATGAAGAGACATCTTCCCTCTCCGGACGATCCTGATCCTGTCTTTCTCCTCTCCGTCGAGGATCCTCACTGGCCGCTCCTTTACCGCCCGCTGTTCCGTCTTTTTGTCGCCATTGCGGAAGGGGCGGAACGCGTGCGCTCGGGGCGAATTTCGATCTACCTGATCTATAGCTTCACCACCCTCATCCTTCTTCTGTCGGTGCTCCGATGGCACTAGATCCCTCTTCTTCTTTTCACGGCCCTTATGGCCTCGCAATCTCCCTTCTTCAGATGACCTTTGTCCTCTTCATGGCCCCCCTTTTGTATGGATGGATCGGCACCGTCCGGGCCATTCTCCAGAACCGGTCCCCCGCTGGGATTTTGCAACCCTGGAGAAATCTTGCGCGCCTCTTTCGCAAGGAGATGATTCTTCCGGAAGGGCATTCGCCTCTTTTCCTCGTTGTCCCGCCTCTCTTTTTCTCCATCATGGCGGTGGCGGCCCTTCTTGTTCCCTTTTTGGGCACCTCCCCTCCCCTGGCTCCCGTCGCCGATGCCGTCACGCTTGTCGGCCTCTTCTCTTTGGCCCGGTTTGCCATGGCCATGGCGGCCATGGATCTCGGAACCCCCTTCGGAGACATGGGAGGCCGCAGGGAGATGATGGTGGCCTTTCTGACCGAGCCGGCCACCCTCATGATCCTCTTCACCGTCTCCCTCTGGTCGGGATCCACGGCGATCCCCGCCATCCTGGCCTCGTTCTCGAAGGGCCCTCTCCCCTTTCATCCCAGCCTCCTGATCGCCGCCATGGCCTTCATTCTTGTCTTTCTTGGAGAAAATGCCCGGCTTCCCATCGACAATCCGTCGACCCACCTGGAGCTGACGATGATCCACGAGGCGATGCTTCTCGAATACTCCGGCCCCCTTCTGGCCCTGATGGAATGGGGATCGATGCAAAAGCTCCTTCTCTACCTCCTTCTGGGAATCGACTTTTTTGTCCCCGCCGGGATTCCTCGGACCTTCGCCCTTTCGGGCCTTCTCGAAGGAGGCCTCCTTCTTTTGGGGAAACTTTTTATTCTGGGCGCCCTCCTGGCCCTGATCGAATCACTCTTTGCGAAACTCCGGATCTTCAGGGTCCCGGAGTTCACGGCATTGGCCTATCTCCTGTCAACGCTGGGGTTTCTCCTTCACTTTGTCCTTGAGGGATAACATGGCTGCCTCTTTTGTCTCTCCCCCGACGAGTCCTCTTGTCGGATTCCTCGGAAGCGCGCTTCTCCTTTCCTCGTTCGCCATGCTCTCCATGAGACGAATGGCCTCTTTGGTCAGGATCTTTGCCCTGCAGGGGATCCTCCTGACACTGAGCACGCTCTCTGTGGCCCTGGCCGCCGGAGAGCCCCATCTCCTCTTCTCCGCCCTCTTCACCCTGGCCTTCAAGGTCCTTCTTCTGCCGATCCTTCTCTTTCGTCTTCTTGAGCGCCTCCATATCCGGGGAGAGGTGGAGGTTCTTCTCAACGTTCCGGTGACGATGGTGGCCGGACTCTTTGTTGTGGTTTTTTCCTTTGCCCTGGCCGCCCCCATCTCCGAGATGGCCAATACGGTCTCCCGGGGGCTGATCGGGGTGGGTCTGGCCGCTCTTCTTCTCTCCTTCCTCATGATGATCACCCGACGAAAGGCCGTCACCCAGGTGCTGGGATTTCTGGGAATGGAAAACGCCCTTTTTTTCTCCGCCATCAATGCCACCTATGGGATGCCCATGGTTGTGGAGCTCGGCGTGGCCTTCGATGTTCTCGTGGGGACCTTCGTCTTCGGGATCTTCTTCTTCCAGATCCGGGAAACCTTCGAAAGCTTTGACCTGAAACACATGGACAATACCCCGACGGAGTAACCGTGATTCTCGTCCTCATGATACTTTCACCGATCGCCGGAGCCCTCGTTCTTGGCCTCTTTGGCCACAGGAAAATCGCCCCGGTCCTGAATATCGCCTTCTCTCTCCTGACCTTTTTCCTCACCCTCATCCTGGGTGAAGAGGTCTCTCTTCATGGCCCCCTGATCGCCCTCGACGAAAACCTCTTCGCCGACAGCTTCTCCTCCCTTTTCCTTGTCATCACCGGGGGAGTCGCGGCCACGACCTCCTTTTTCTCTCTCCGGTACATGACGATCGAGGCCGCGCATGGCCGTCTGACCCCGGAGCGGACCCGTCTCTATCTCGCGCTTTACCAGATCTTCGTCCTGACGATGATTGTCGTTCTGGCGAGCAATAACCTGGGGCTTTTGTGGGTGGCGCTCGAAGGCGCCACCCTGGCGACGGTCCTTCTCGTTGGCTGGACACGAACCCCCGCCGCCATCAAGGCCTCCTGGAAGTATTTCATCCTCTGCGGGGTGGGAATCGCCCAGGCCCTTTTCGGAACGATCCTTCTTTATTTCGCCTCAGAAAAAACACTGGGACCCGGAGGGACGGCGCTTCTTCTCACCCACCTTGAAACGGTCAAGGCGCAGCT
Source organism: Nitrospirota bacterium (assembly GCA_021828375.1). Taxonomy (GTDB): domain Bacteria; phylum Nitrospirota; class Leptospirillia; order Leptospirillales; family Leptospirillaceae; genus UBA4572. Next base: position 65,047 of record JAKARS010000002.1, on the reverse strand, counting down.
CGAACCTACCGTGATGTCGCTGGCCTTCGTCTTTTTTGTGGTGGGATACGGAACCAAGGTCGGACTTGTCCCCCTGCACAACTGGCTTCCGGATGCCCATGCGGAAGGTCCCACCCCCATTTCGGCCGTCCTTTCGGGTCTTCTCCTGAACGTCGCCCTCTATGCCATTCTCAGGGTCAAGTCCCTGGCCGACGGAGCGATCCACAGCGCCATGCCCTCGAATCTCCTGATGGGATTCGGCCTGGCCTCCGTCCTCCTCGCCTCGATCTCGATGTGGAAGAGGCAGGACATCAAACGCCTTTTCGCCTACTCCTCGATCGAGCACATGGGGCTGGCCACTCTGGCGTTCGGCATCGGGGGTCCGCTGGCCACCTTTGCGGGACTTCTCCACATGACCACCCACAGCCTCGTCAAATCGGCGATCTTTTTCGCCGTGGGACACATTGTCCAGACCTCCGGCTCACAGAAGATTCCGTCGATCCGGGAGGTGGCCCTCCGGACGCCCGGACTCGCCCGGGCCCTCCTGGCCGGAGGGTTTGCCATCACCGGACTCCCTCCCTTTGCCCTCTTTGCCAGCGAGCTTCTGATCATCACCGAGGCCGTCAAAAGGATTCCCTTGGCCGTTCCCTTTCTCCTTCTTGCCCTCTTCGTCACCTTCGGAGTGCTGATCTTCCGCATTCTGGAGATCAGTGAAGGCGGACCCTCCCTGACGGCGAAACCTGTCTCTTCCCTGCCCAAGCTCACGTTTTTTCCGATCTGGATCCATCTCGGACTGGCGCTGATCCTGGGAACGGTCTTTCCGGCCACCCTCTACTCGGCCTACCAAAAGGCCCTTCTTGTTCTTGGAGGCCCCCTTGGAGGCTGACTCATCCCCCTTTTTTTCTCCCGAGACCGGCTTTGATCGGCTTCATGGCGGCATTCCCCATACCGTTCTCGTCACGGAGTCACCCGACCGTTACCTGGCTCAGGCGCGACTTCTGTCCAACGATGGGGCCAGGCTCCTGACGCTCTGGTCTGACTCCCTCCCGGCCATCCGGGCGGCGATTCTGCTCCGGGAAGGACTTGTTCTCCTGTCCCTTTCCCTCCCGAAGGACGCCGCGTCCTTTCCGTCCCTCTCCTCAGTCTTCCCGACTGCTGTCCGCTTTGAACGGACGATCCACGATCTCTTTGGGCTCATCCCGGACGGATTGACCGACCTTCGTCCCTGGATCGATCACGGCCTCTGGAGCCACCCCCCGCTCTCACCGTCCCCCTTCCCCCCAAAACGCCTGGCCCAGGAGGAGGACTATCCTTTCGTGAGGGTCCGCGGGGAAGGCGTCCACGAGATTCCCGTCGGTCCCGTTCACGCCGGCATCATCGAGCCGGGTCATTTCCGATTTTCCGTTGTGGGGGAGAAGGTCCTCCGCCTGGAGACCCGGATGGGCTATACCCACAAGGGAATCGCCCGCCTTTTTCGCGGACGGAGTCTCCCGGAGGCTGCCCGCTTGGCCTCACGGATTTCAGGGGATTCGGCGGTGGCATCCTCGCTGGCCTTTTCAAAGGCCATCGAAGAGGCCCTGGATATCGAGATCTCAGAGGGGGTCCGATTTGTCCGGGCCCTTCTGCTGGAGAGGGAGCGAGTCGCCAATCATCTGGCCGACCTGGGGGCTCTCGGAAATGATGCGGGACTCGCTGTCGCCCTCTCCCTCTATCACCCCCTCCGCGAAGCCATGCATCGCATCAACCTGTCCCTTTTCGGCCACCGTCTCCTCTTTGATTCGGTTGTCCCCGGAGGTGTCTCGACAGGCCTCTCCGAAGCCATGATCGAAACCCTTCTCCGGGAGAACGAACGGCTTCAGGCCGAGGTCACCCTTCTTGAAAGGATTTACGCCGATCACGGGGGGCTTCAGGATCGATTCCAGAATACGGGCATTCTCTCTCCGGAGACTGCCGGCAGGCTGGGAATCGGCGGCGTGGCCGGCCGCGCCAGCGGCCAGGGATGGGATCTTCGCATCGACCATCGGGAAGACCCTGTGCACCGCTTTGCGCCCGCTCTGGCGCTCGACCATGTCGGAGACGTTGCCTCCCGGGTCCGGATCCGTTTTTTCGAAATATTTGAATCCCTGCGACTGACACATGCCCTCCTGACAAGCTTTCCCGGACCCGACATCTGCGCGACGATCCCGGACCCTCCGGCTCCCCGGGAAGGAACCGGCCTTGTGGAGGGGTTCCGCGGAGAGGTTCTGGGATGGGTCCGGATCCTCCCGGGAAAGATTCTTGGTGAGGCCCATATCGCGGACGGCTCGTCCCTTCTGTGGCATGCGCTTGAAGCCTCGGTTCCCGGCAATCTCGTGGCCGACTTTCCCCTGATCAACAAATCCTTCAATCCGAGCTACAGCGCCTCGGACCTTTAGGAGACTCCCATGTGGAAACTTCTCTGGAAGATTTTGAAGACAGGCACACTGACCGAATCCCCCGTCAGGACTCAGGAAGAGACAGGCCGAGGCCCGTTTCGCCATAGCGCCTCGATCCGTCATGTGGATGCCGGCTCCTGCAATGGATGCGAGCTCGAGCTCTGGGCCCTGGAAAATCCCGTCACCTCCCTGTCCAGCCGGGGGTTCTCATTTGTTGCCTCCCCGCGCCATGCCGACATCCTTCTGGTCACCGGACCGGTCAGCTGTCATATGAAAGAGGCCCTCGAAACCACCCACCAGGCGATGCCCGCTCCGAAACGGGTCCTGGCCGTTGGCGACTGCGCCATCTCCGGAGGCGTGTTTCGGGGAAGCTACGCGACCCACGATGGACTTTCTTCCATTCTTCCCCCCGATGTCAGCGTTCCCGGATGTCCGCCTCCTCCTGAGGCCATTGCAGAAGGAGTCCTCCGGGCCTTTGGGTCTCCCCCTCCCCCCTCCTGACGGTTGCTCCTTGATTTGGCCCTCGAAGGACCCTTAACATAGAAAGACCGGACAAAACATCCCCGGACCATGACTTCAGACCGACAAACCGTCACGGAAGCTCTTCCTTTCGTTCAGAACCGACCACACTATATGCGAGAGACCACGATGACACCCACACACGCCGCTTCTCATGATGTGCGATCCCTTGCCCGATTGATTCTGACCTCGGAACGTCCCACGCTCATGATCGGATCGTCGACCCGTTGGGGCTGGAATGATACCGATGAGGAGCGCCGCCGCCTGATGCGCTTCTTCGAGGAGACGATCCCCGCCATTGACCTGGCCCACGTTTCCGATTTCAAGCCGGCAGACACCCTTGTCTTCTCTTCGGGAATCACTCTTCTCTCCGGGATTCCCAAGGGACGACTGAATTCTCTCCTTGAGCACCTCGACAGCATCCGGGATTCCTGCGGAACCATTCTTCTTCTTGATGACCATGCCCTGGCCCCGACGGGCCACATTCATCTCGATGTCCGGGAGCTCGACCTTTTGAAAAGTCTGACGCGGGAGATCTCGGCCCTTCTCTCCGACTCCGGCTTCACTCCCTGGGGAGCCACACCGGAAGGGATTGCCCATTCCCAGAATCTCGTCAAGGCTCCCGAAAAACGTCCGGACTGGAAATGGGACGAGACAAAGGCCCTCCACATTCCAGAGGAGTTTCGCCATGATCTCGCCGCAGGTCTCGACGAACATGCCGAATGAGTCTCCCCGCATCCCTTGCTAAGGCTTGAAAAAAAAGAAATAAAACAAGAACTTTCGCAGGAATCCGTCGCGCGACTCTCTTCAACGGATCAAGGGGAAACTTCCCCGCGTTTGACTTGATTTGAGAACTGGTGATAGTGTATTTGAACGCTGGATAATATTGTTGTCGCAGGCTGATTGAAGATGCGGGATCCTCTCCAGGACGAATTGGACAGGCAGGTCCCGGGTTGACGGCATTCACCATAAGCCGATCTCCTCGACCCTGGAAAAAGACACGGATTCCCGGCATCCCTTGGTTCACGAAACGCCACGATGATTCTGGCGCCTTTTTGGACCCCGGTTCGGAGCCTTGGCCCGTTCCAATCACGCTTAATGCGTTTTCACCCTCTCTTCACTGACCATCTTCCATATTAAGGAGTCATGAATGTCCGATTCGGCAGGAGTCAAAGACGTCCAGGCAGGCAAAGCCCCTGAAGTCAAGGGAACCCCCGAGAGCGAACTCTCCGCGGGCGATCGACAGAAGGTCGTTACCCCGGAATACATGTTCTTCGAAGCCCCCCGGGAAAGAGCGTTCATTACAGGGTCCGAAGCCGCCAAGGAGGCCATTCGCCGCTCCAACGTCGACGTCGCCATCTCCTACCCGATCACCCCCCAGAGCGAGACCATGCAGCAGGTGGGCTCCCTTTGGGCCGAAGGATATGTCAAAGAGTATTTCCGCGGAGAAGAAGAAATCGGCGTGATGTCGGCCATTGCCGGCTCTTCCCGAGCAGGCGCCCGGTCCATGACCGCCACCGCCGGTCCCGGACTCATGAGAGGCATGGAAGTCATCGCCTCCTGGCCAGGGGGACGCATTCCCGCCGTTCTCCTGATCATGTGCCGGGTGGTCAATGCCCCTCTCGCCATCCAGCCCGACAATGTCGAGCTCGCCTATCTCCTCAATTCCGGTCTTATCCTCCTGCACGGCGAGAATCAGCAGGACTTCTTCGACTACACCATGAAGGCCTTCATCATTTCCGAGCGGCCTGAGGTCACCCTTCCCGTGGCGGTGGCGGTGGACGGATTCTTTGTCACCCATGCCCGCGGCTATGTCAACATCCCCTCGAAGGACATCAAGCTTCCCCCGAGAGATCCCTATGCCGAAGCCGTCCCGGCAATGGACAACGAAAATCCCCCGGCCCGTCTTTCCCGCGATGCGCCGATCCAGAAGAGCAACTTCATCAGCTATCAGGTGCATGCCTCCTGGCAGCAGGAAGTTTGGGCCGCCAACGAAAGAGCCCGTCGCTACATCAACAAGTACATGGGGGGCCTGATCGAGGTCGTCAACCCAGAGGCAGAAACCATCCTGATCGCTTCCGGGAGCGCCGTCTCCCAGTCCCGGGAGGCTGTCCGTCAGGCGGAAGAGGAGCACAACACCAAGATCGGACTCATCAAGGTCCGTTCGATTCGGCCCTTCCCCACGCCGGAACTTCGCGAGGCCTGCAAGCACGCGAAGAGAATCATCGTCCCCGAGTTTAATTACATGGGATGGCTTCATCGTGAAATCGTCACCGCACTGTACGGACACTCCAAGGCAGAGATCGTCCCCGGACCTCGTGTTTACGGCGGGATGTCCATGCCCACAGAGATGATCCTTCAGACGATCTTCCCGAACAAGAAATTTGTGTTTTAGTCACGTCAGGACATTCAGGTTCATCAGGACAACACGACGTCAAAAGAAAACTTCTTTGACTTACCCAGAATATGGAGCGGACCAATGAGCTTTAAGAATATGACCATCACTCCCGGTTGGGAGAAGTACATGACCAAGGAATACGTGGACCTCGTGGAGCGCGGGCCTTACGGGAAACAGAAAAAGGTCTCCGAAATGGGCTCCTTCAAGGAGGTCCTCGAGGAGCACCCCATGTGTGCCGGGTGCGCCATGACCCTTTTCATCCGGCTCACGATGGTGGGACTCCCCAACCCCGAGCATACCATTCTCATCGGAACGGCCGGATGCGGTCGTCTCGCATTGACCCAGACCTCGATCCCCTTCATCTACGGCAACTATGGAGACACCAATGCGGTGGCCTCCGGCCTCAAGCGTGGCCTTGAAGTCCGCTTCAAGGATCAGGCCAAGGATGTGGTCGTGATGGCAGGTGACGGCGGACTGGCGGACATCGGCTTTAGCGCCGTGATGCACTCCTGGTTCCGCAAGGAACGCTTTACCACCATCATGCTCGACAACGAAGTCTATGGAAATACCGGAGGTCAGGAGAGCGGCATGACCGAGCGCGGTGCCCTTCTGAAGATGGCCCCCAAGGGCAAGCTCTTCGACAAGATGGACATGATTGGACTGGCCCAGACCTCAGGGGTTGCCTACATTGCCCGTCTGACCCCCACCAATCCGACCCGGGTGGCTTCCGTGGTAAGAAAAGCCGTCATGATTGCCCGGGAAGTCGGCCCCACCTTTATTCAGGCCTACACCTCCTGCAACATCGAATACGCCATCCCGACCCCGAAGGTTCTTGACGATGCCCGGGAGATCGAATCGAAGCGTTACGGTTTCATGGAGATCATCTCCGATGAGGCCAAGGCCTATCTTGATTCCATCGATACCTCCAAGAAAGCCAAGAAGTAGGAGTAGGGACCCGGGAGGGGAAACGGCAATCGTTCTCTCCTCCCCCAATTGAAGGAGATCGCACCATGCAACTCAAGCGTTACAACATCCGTATGGCCGGCATCGGAGGCCAGGGAGTCGTCACCGCCTCCCACATCCTGAGCAACGGGATGGTGATCAACGGCGGGGAAAGCACCCTTGTTCCCTTTTTCGGCTCCGAGAAGCGCATGGCTCCGGTTGAATCCTACGTCCGCATCGCCATCGACAAAATTTATGAAATTGGGGAGATCATCTACCCCAACGTGATCATGATTTTCCATCCTCAGGTGATCACTCACGGAAAATCCTATACGATGCCCTTCTATTCCGGACTCAAGCAAAACGGTGTCGTCCTCATCAACTCCGACACCCCGATTCCCCTGCAGCCCGATGAGGTGCGGGAACTCGAGGAGCGTCAGGCACGGATCCATTACCTTCCCGCCACAACCATGGCCCGGGAAGTCGGCGGAACCGATCTCGCCACAAACATGGCAATGGTGGGAGCCATCGCGTCAATCCTCGGCATCCCCTCGATGGAATCCCTCGAGCAGTCTGTCCGTGAACGTTTTCTCGGAAAGGGATTTGTCGTCTCCGGAGGCACGGCCGCTCTCGACAATGTGATCGAAAAGAAATTTGCCAAAAAAGAGCAGCTTCTGAAGAGCAACATGGCCGTTATTGCCGCCGCCTATCAATATGCCCAGGATCACGGCTGGGCCGCTAAGAGCCAAAAGGCCTCCGTCTGATCTAACTAAAGGAGAAATCCCTTGTATCTTGTTGCGCATATCGACCAAGCTATCTGCAGTGAAACCGCCTGTCGCCTCTGCACCCAGTATTGCCCCGAGGCCAACACCATCCTCTACGATAACGCCGCCAAAACGGCCTTCGTTGCCGTTGATCGCTGCAAAGGCTGTGAAATCTGCGTCGGAATCTGTGATGACCTTGCCAAACACCATGCCATCAAGATGATCATGATCACGGACCTCAAAGATACTTTCGAGCTTTCCAAGGAGGGATTCCGTCCCGAGTCCTGGACGGGACAACATCCCTGATCTCCCTTTTTGAACGTTTGATCCATTAAAAAGGAGGGCCTCCGGGCCTTCCTTTTCTTTTTCTTCCCCCTATCCTCATCCCTCCGGGAGATCTGCCGATGAAAGATTCCGGAACTATCCCGACCCGACCCCTCTTCTCTGTTCTCCCCTCCTTTTGTCTCATCACCGCGTTCCTGATCCTCTTGGGCTTTCCTGCCCGCTCCTTTTCCGCCCCCATTTCCCTCGAGGGAAATGGGGGATGGGTCAATGGTCAGGGACGTGTTTCTCCTCCTTCTCTTCAGGGAAAAGTTGTCCTCTATGATTTTTGGGACTACACGTGCATCAACTGCATTCGAACATTTCCCCACCTTGATGAGATCTATCGAAAATACAAGGACAAAGGTCTCGTCATTGTCGGGATCCATTCTCCGGAATTCGACTTTGCCGCCCGGCCGGAGAGAGTCGAGCGGGCCATCGCGCAATACCACATCATCTTTCCCGTCGTTCTCGACAAGGATCAGACGCTCTGGAGGCGCTTCAAAAATCATTACTGGCCCTCAGACTACCTCTATGCTCCCGACGGAACACTTCTCTACCACTCTATCGGAGAGGGGGGATACGATGAGCTTGAGGACAGTATCGTCTCCGCCCTTCATCTTCCCGCTCCGATTCAGGGAAATCCGGATTCTGGCGGGTTTTCCCCCGACCTCACCCCCGAGCTCTATGCCGGAACAGATCGGGGACACCTGGGAAATCCTTCAGGATTTCATGAAACTGAATATTTGTACTCTGGCCGGACAAACATAAACAACTCGATCATTCTCAGTGGGTTATGGTCATCGACACCGGATCATGTTTTTTCGGGAATTCAAAAAGACAACCACCCTCCGACCCTCACCGTCTATTATCAGGGGCGGGGAGTCAATGCCGTGATGAGACGTCCGAAGAACGCACCCGAAGGCCTCGTTCTGGTCACCATTGATGGGCATCCCCTCTCAAAAGTTGAGGCCGGATCCGACACCACGATCGATCCGAAGTCGGGAACCCTCGTTCGGGTCAACGGGTCCCGGATGTATGCCATTGTCACCGGACAAACCTATGGCCCTCACCGGCTTGACCTTGTCTTCCTGACCCCCGGGACGTCTCTCTACACGCTCACATTCAACCCCTGAGGTCTTGGTGTCGACATCTTCTTCCAGCTATACGTTTGCCTCCCTCCTTTGCTCTCCCGAGGATCTTGATGGCCTCCTGCAGTGGCTCAATGGCCACACCCAGTCCTCCGTCCTCATCGAGGAGGGAACCCCCTGCCGGCTCGTCTTTGTCCCCCCCGACACGGACTCCGCCGAATGGCTTCTAATGGAGTCGGCCCTTTCTTCCCTCGGGGCCTCAGCGATTGAACTCCACGTGGCACGTCAGGAAGATTGGCAGGAGATCTGGAAGGAGCAGGGGTTTAAAAGCTTTACGGTGGGGGAGCGGCTCAGGGTGGTTCCCTCATGGGAGGATCCCGAGGATCAGTCGGCTCTCGCGGTCATTCGCATCGATCCACAAATGGCCTTCGGCACGGGCCTGCACGAAACGACCTACCGATGTCTCGAACTGATTGCGGAGACGGCTGATCGATGGCCGAATGAGCCGCGGTCGATTCTCGATTTCGGATCCGGAACGGGGATTCTGGGGGTCGCGGCCCTTCACCTCATGAAAGAGTCGACCCTGATTGCCATCGACAACGATCCGTATGCCGTGGAGGCAACCCGTCAGAATCTTCGGGACAACGGAATGGACGACCGAGGAGTTGTTTACGGATCCTTTGACGAGATTCCTCCCGCGTCTCCCCTCCCCTCCTTTGACATGATCCTGGCCAATGTCACGGGAGGAGTCCTCTGCGCCACCACGCCGAAGCTCTACGGATTGCTGTCGCCTGCGGGCCGAATGATTTGCTCCGGGGTGTCGAAGGAGGAGACGGAGGCCGTGGCCCGAGTCCTGTCGGGGCTTCCGGGAGAGGTGCGCCATGTTCCGGGAGAACGTTACGACACCTTTGTCGTCGACAAGGGAAGGAGCCCCTCGTGAGGGGAATCCGGGAGAGGCTGGGGCTCAAAAACATACTGTGCCTTGCGCTCGATCTGTCGGATCGGGGTCAGGGTCTGGCCTTGCTTCGGGATCTTGGCCCCCTGGTGGGCATGGTCAAGTGCGGTCCTGTTCCCTTTCTCTCCTGGGGAGAGGACTTCCTCTCCACGGCAGAGAGGTTGGGGATCCCTGTCTTTCTCGACCTCAAATGGCACGACATCCCCAACACCGTCTTCGAGACGCTCTCCCGCCTCCCTTCCCCCGCGATCCGGATGGTCACGATCCATGCCCAGGGGGGGACAGCGATGATTGCGGCGGCGCGAGAGGCCCTTGACTCTTCGGGGCCTGAGCCACCGGCCCTGATCGCGGTGACGCTTTTGACTCATTTGACGGAAGGGGAGGTGCAAGCGATGGGGTACCCCAGCCGGGAGGAGGGCGTGGCCCGACTGGGATCGGTCGCCCTCTCTTCAGGAGCGGATGGACTTGTCATGTCCCCGGGGGAGCTTGCTCGAGCCCGAACACGTTGGGGAGAGACCCCCTTTTTCGTCACTCCCGGAATTCGGCCCAAGGGACCGACCGGGGCCAGGGACGATCAGTTCAATGCCCGATCTCCCCATGAGGCCTTGAGCGAGGGATCCGACCTTCTTGTCGTCGGACGACCCATCATCGGGGCTCAGGATCCCCGGGAGGCCACCTACTCCCTTCTTGCGGACCTCGGATAGCCGTCCCTTCCCCCTGGCCTTTCCTTGGGCCCCCAAGGCCTCCCTGGGGGATCGTCCTCCCGCCCTAAACCTCCTCGACGTCCTTTTCTCCCTTGATCCAGTAGCGGTGGAACTCTCCGAGATGGGTCAGCGTCGACATGTCCTTCATCCTGTCGACGAAGAGATGTCCCCGCAGGTGGTCGATCTCATGTTGCAGGACCACCGCAGGAAATTCTTCCCAATCGAGAACAATGGTCTCGCCCTTTCGTCCGAGGGCTTCGAGCTTGACCGCCCGGGAGCGCGTCACCTTTCCCCGAAGATTGTCGAGGGAGAGGCATCCTTCCCATCCGCTTCGCGTCTCCTTGGACATGTATTTGAAGACAGGATTGATCAGGACAAGAAGAGGTGTCGGAGGACCGTCCTCGGAACGGGGGTCATCGAGACTTTCAATGATGACCACCTGTTTTGAGACGTGGACCTGGGGAGCGGCAAGGCCCAGACCATCCTCATCCTTCATCGTCTCGATCATATCGTCGAGAAAACGCTGGAATTCCGGTCGGGCAATTTCCTCCTTGCTGACCGGCTCGGAAATTTTTCGAAGAACCGGATTGCCCATCTTCGCAATCTTGAGCAGCGCCATTAAAAGTCGACCCCTTTCCGTGCAAGAATCCCTTTCTCGAAGGGATGTTTGATCATCTTCATCTCGGTCACCAGATCGGCCCGCTCCAGAAGGGCCTCCGGAGCGTTCCGACCGGTCAGGACGATATTTTGGTGAAACGGACGTTCATCAAGAAGCGCCAGAACCTGGGGAACATCGATATAATTGTAGCGAAGCGCGATATTGATTTCATCGAGGACGACAAGATCATACGTTCCCGAGAGCACTTCCGATCGGGCATACTCGAAGGCCTGCTGGGCCACGGCGCGATCTCTTGCCGCATCCTTCGTCTCCCAGGTAAACCCTTCCCCAAGGGGAACGATCGTCACAAGGCCGTTGGAATCCCGGGTCGCCGCCTCCCGCTCCCCGGAATGCATTCGCCCCTTCATGAACTGGATCATCAGGCTTTTCATCCGGTAGCCGGAGGCCCGGTAAAGGAGCCCAAGGGCCGCGGTTGTCTTCCCCTTCCCGTCTCCGGTATAGACGATGACCAGCCCCTTTTCCTTTTCTGAGTCATTCATTCCGAGCCGGATCCTTTCTTCTTGGCAATTTTTTCCCCCGTCTCCAGATCATATTTGTTCCGATACCCGCGGGGAGTCACCATCCGTCCGGCCAAAAGGCGGGTCTGGGAATTCCCCACGAGGATGGTGGTCAACATCCCGATCGGATGCTCGAGCATATGATCGAGGGTCGTGATCACGACCGTTTCACCGTCGCGCATCGCGCTCTTGACGATTCCCACAGGAGTGTCGGGCCCGCGATGGGAGAGGAGAATTTCCCGGGCCTCCTCGACCTGGCGTACCCTTTTGGAGGAACGGGGGTTATAGAGGGCCACCACAAAGTCGGCCATCGCCGCCGCCTCAAGACGCTTCCGGATCACCTCCCAGGGCGTCAGAAGATCGGAGAGGCTGATGGAGGCAAAGTCGTGCATGAGAGGGGCTCCCAGAAGGGACGCGCAGGCGGAAAGAGCGGTAATTCCCGGAAGGACAGACACCTCAATCTCTTCTCCCGTCCAGCCCTTCTCTCCCAGTACCTCGAAGGCCAGCCCGGCCATGCCGTAGATTCCCACATCTCCGCTGCTGACAAGAACGACATGATGGCCCTGGTAGGCCAGCTCGACCGCCTGGGTCGCCCTGTCGATTTCTTCGGTCATTCCGGTCTCGATCACCGACTTGCCGTTGACGAGATGACGAACCAGATCGATATAGGTCCGATAGCCGATTACCACATCCGCTCGTTCAATGGCCTTTCTGGCAATGGGGGTGAGATGGTCCTCGGCTCCAGGGCCGAAACCGACCAGTGAGAGCTTTCCCCCCTTTCCGGGGGAGGATTCCGTCAAATATGATTTTGTCATGACTGTTCTTTTCCGTTTCTGTTTGGATGAATGTCCTTAAGATGTCTCTGGCGTCCAACGGGCAATGGCCAATGTCGCATTTTTCGACTTGACCTTTTCGACCACCAGGCGCGGCGTCCCCGGCCAGGGTGGGGGGGCCATCCGGAGGGCCAGCAATGCCGACGGCTCGGCCACGGCAGGGGTCCCGACATATTTTTTCACGATTCCCGAGGGATTGGGAACATGAACCTCTTCTAGCTGGTCACGGGAGAAAAAGTACAGAGGCACTCCCCTGCGGGCCGCCAGCTGAAGGATGCCTTCCTCATCCTTCTTGAGGTCGATCGATCCGAAGGCCCGTATGGCCTCTGGATGCCAATCTTCCCGATCCATGACCTCATTCAAAAGTTCTACGATCTCATGGACGCTTGTCCCTCGATTGCACCCGATCCCGATCCCCAGACAGCGGGGAACAAGCTGCACCGTGGGCCCCCCCCCGAGGGAAGGGAGGGTATACGAGATCGAGATGTAGACCCCGGCCCTCACGGAAGGTAACGGATCCGGGAGGGTGGTCGACACGAGGATGTTTGGCTTTTTCGGCCCCTCAAGAGACGGGATCGGCACCTTGTCAAGGTTCAGAAAAAAGACCGGATCCCCATCGACAATTGCCGAGCTGACCCGCTTGAGATTGTCGTGGGGGGTCAGGGCGGCGCCGATCTCCTTGGCGATCATGTCGGGCGCCACGGTCTGGGAAACATCGGTTCCCGTGGTGATGACCGGGAGGGCCCCGGTGGTTCGCGCCACCTCTTCGGTCAGCTTGTTCGCTCCGCCACTGTGGCCCGACAGGACGCTGATCATGAAGCGGCCCTGAACATCCCCCACCAAAACGGCAGGATCCCGGGTCTTGTCTTCCGCCAGTCGGGCAATCGACCGGACCACGATCCCCAGGGCCATGATGAGAATGATCCCGTCATACGAGGCAAAAAGATCGGGGAGGAGGTTTTTGATGACCCCGTCAAAGACCTTGGCCCTGTCCTTGAGATCATCAGGAATATGGGAAGAATATTTTTCCGAAACGTAAAGATCCGCCCGATGTTCCCGGGCAATCCGGGCCGCCACAAGCAGACCCGGACGGGTAATTGTCGCCACGGCCAGCCTCATCCCCTGGGCGCCCGAATCCTGGGTCACTGTCGTCATGAGAGAGCCTCGGTCGGGAAGAGCGTCAGAATGGTGACAGGATTCTGGGCTTCGATCCTCGTGAGACCGACGATGGGAACCCCCCGCCCCACCTGGAGATGAACAATATCGGGCGACATTTTTTTCCTTTTGGCCCAGTCAAGAGCCTCGGCAAGATTTTCGATCGTGGCAAAATTGGCCACGATCCCGACTTTGTTGCCTTTGTCCAGACAATAATCGAGAAGGTCGGCCATTCGCCCCCCCGATCCTCCGATAAAGACCCTGTCGGGGGACGGCGCCTCCGAGAGCGCCTCCGGAGCCTTGCCAAAAATCGGGAGGATCCTCTCCCCGAGGCCAAAGGCTTCAATATTTTTTTTCAGGCAGTCAAAATCGGCCGGATCTTTTTCGACAGCAATGACCTTAAGATCCGAAACAAGGCGGGCGGCCTCGATTCCGACCGACCCCGAACCCGCCCCGATATCCCAGAGGACCTGCCCGGGGTGGAGATCGAGCTTCATCAAGGAGATCACCCTCGTCTCCGTTTTGGTGATCAGCCCTTTTCTCGGGACGGTAAAGACAAAGGACTCCTCGGGCAAGCCGAAGAGTCGGGCTTCATGATTCACGGGATGCCGCTCCTTCTATTGTCATGACCACCATGTTGAGCGGCTTGATGTCGTCGGGAAGGTCGTGGACCGCGTCTATTCGGGAAAAGAAACTGACCCGCTCGCCTTCCATTCCTATTTCTTCCAGTATCGCCACATTCCGCAGTTGAAATCCCCGATCCAGAACCATTTGGCAGACCTCTGCCGGGCCCAAGCTTCCCCCCGTATAGAAGGCCCAACGGCCGGGAATCAGGTCAGGTTTTTCTTTCTTGCTGTGAAGGCTTCCGACCCGGACATTCTCCCAGGGCTCCCGCAGCAGGGCAAAGGCTCTTTGGACCAGAGTCGCGGCCGGAATGACCACCAAGGACTCCCCTGGAAGGGCCTTTGTTATCGCCCCCCCAATGCCATAGTAAAGGGGATCTCCCGTCGCCAGAACAATCGCCGTCTCCCCCGCTTTCCCTTCCTGCAGGAATTGCTTGAGCCTTTCGATCACCTCGGGAATGTTGGAGGTCACCGGGAGCCATTCTGTCTCGGGCCCCACCATTCCTTTGAGAGGATCAAGGTGTCGCCGTCCTCCGATCACGAGGCGGGTTGTTCCGATCAACTCGGAAAGAGGAGGACGCCTCGGATCGGGCCCCTCGGGTTCGACTCCTATGAGGTAAACCCTAGGATTTTCGTTCAATTTTCATTCCGGCTGTGTTTGTGGCAGAACCCACAAGTTTTCCTTCGAAATTCGTGATCAGGACCTCGATGACGGCAGGACGAGGCGACAGCTTTTCCAGATGTTCAAGGATTTTCGAGCAAAGCAACGAGAAAAACGCGAGATTCCCTTCCTTCTCAAGAATCTCTCCAACATGGCGTGCGGTATTCGCGGCCGCGATTTGGTGGCAGACGGTGTCGTCGGATCCCGTCTCCCGCGCCAGCGAGGCCAAAAATTCGAGATCGACCTGGGATCCCGCGGCATGGGTCTGTGTCACGCCTTTCGCCAGCTTCGAAAATTTTCCCAAAAAACCGGCCATGATGATGCGGGGGAATTGCTTCTTCCCCGCCTCCTTGACCGAGAATCCCGTAAAGTCGCCTATCTGGACAAATCCTTCGGGAGGGATTCCCGGGTAGAGCTTCATGGCAAAAGCTTCGCTTTGTCCTCCCGTGGTCAGGACGATCGTCTCGATCCCCCGGGCTCTGGCCACATCCATCGATTGGGAGATGCTCGAGCGATAGGCGGCCGTACTGAACGGAACCACGATCCCCTTCGTGCCGAGGATCGAGAGCCCCCCTTCAATCCCCAATCGTTCATTCAAGGTCTTCTTTGCTCTTTCGACCCCGTCCGCAATGGAAATCCGTATTCTCACCCCGGCATTGCTCAGGTCGTATTTTTTCTCAAGCCTCTTTTTTATCCCGCTGAACTCTTTTTCCATATAGCGCCGGGGAACAGGATTGATCGCCGGCTCCCCCACCGCAAGGGAGAGGCCAGGTTTTGTGATCGTCCCCACACCCGGGCCGGCAACATACTCAACCTTCCCGCCTTCCGTCACGGTGACTTCAATTTCAACTTCAGCCCCATGAGTGCAGTCGGGATCATCCCCTCCATCTTTAATGATCGAGCATGCCGCCCGTCTTTCATGGGCCACATCGAGATGGATCTTCCGGAAGAGGACGAAACTTGCCTCCTTCCCGTTCGGGAGACGGATCGTGACTTGTTCGGCGAAGTCCCCGCTCACCAATGCCTCAAGCGAGGCTTTGACTCCCGCCTGGGCACAGGCTCCCGTCGTAAAGCCTGTTCTCATCGGCTCTCCTGAGATTAGCTTCTATGAATCTCGTTTTTAAGAGTGTACCCTCGTTCTTTCCCTCTCTTCAACGGATCCGCCCCAGAATGATCCATGACTTTCAGCGTCTCTTCGTTTTCGTTGATTTTGCTTTGTTCGCCTGTTATATTATTGAAGTTTAACTTTTAAAAACTTGGAGAGGCCATGGGCAAGACGAACGTTATCCTGAAACAGAACATTGACAATCTTGGCGATGCCGGTGATCTTGTGTCCGTATCTTCCGGATATGCCCGCAACTATCTTCTTCCGAACCAACTGTGTGTTCTCGCAGGAAAATCGGAAATTGCCGCTCTTGAAGTGCATAAGGAAAAAATCCGGAAGGCGGCCCTGAAAGAAAAGGAACGCCTCCAGACCTTGGCGCAGACCCTCTCCGAACTTGTTCTTTCCGTTCCGGTGAAGGTGGGACAAAACGACAAGATCTTCGGATCTGTCACCTCCATGCATATCGTTGACCTCCTCTCCGCCCACAAGGTGGCCCTCGACAAGAAGCAGATTCATATTGAATCTCCTCTTCGCGAGCTCGGCGAACATGTTCTCTCCGTCAACCTCGGTCATGGGGTTCACTGCTCCCTCAAGATCCAGATTGTTCCGGAGACTGCGCAGTAATTTTTCGAATAACTTAAGAAGGAGTTTTTCATGTCTTTGACCTTTAATCCCAGCAATCTTCGCCGTGCCCGCACCCACGGCTTCAGAAAACGCATGGCCACAACGGCCGGGAGAAAAGTTCTCAAAAAAAGACGGGCAAAGGGTCGCTACAAGCTTTCCGTTTAAAGCGACTCGAGATTGAAGCCTGTCTCGCTTACCCGTGGTGAAATCCAACGCATCATCGAATCTCCCGGCATAAAGGTCGTCTCCTCGGCCTTTGTCCTTCTCTGTCAGAATTCCAGCGACTATCGTCTCAGCGTACTCGTGGGAAAAAAGATAGGGAAGGCTGTTTTCAGAAACCGTGTCCGGAGACGCCTCAGGGAAGCCTATCGATTAACCGTTGGCTTCCCTCCGGGTTTTTATGTCATCATGGGCCGGAATCCCGCGCTGACTACGTCCTTTGATCAGTTACTCGACCAGATGGTTCAGGCCCGAAAAACGCTTTCACGGCTGAAGGCATGACGATGCAGGGTTTGATTTCTCTCTATCAGAGGTATATCTCTCCTTTTCTCCCCCAATCCTGCCGTTTTTATCCTTCCTGCTCTGAATACGCCCGCCTGTCCTTCAACCAATATCCATTTCATCGAGCCCTGATCAAATCCATTTTCAGGATTCTGCGGTGTCACCCCTTTCATCCCGGTGGCATCGACTTTCCATGACCTCCTCACCACACAATAAAGAAAGTGCCATTTAGATGTTAAAGAAAATGCTTCCCCTCATTGCCATCGTCCTGGGCTTTAACTTTCTTCTTTATTACTATTTCTCCACTCACCAGTCCGCATCTCCGCCTCCGACGAATGGCAAGGGAATCATTTCCTCCAATCTGATTTCTGTCCCGATGATCAACGATATGGAGTCCTCCCTTCTTTCCCTTTCGAACAAAGACATCCGCCTCTCCTTCTCCCAGACCTCCGGCACGATGACCGGATGGAAACTCCTCTCCTACTTCACCTCCGACAAGAAATCGAATATTGATCTTCTTCGCTCAAAGCCAGGATTCATGGGGGGAGGTCTTGTCGTTCAAGACAAGAATGGACTTCTTCCTCTGACGCTTGTTCGAACGGCCTACAATGGAGCCCCCCTCCCCTCCAACAATCTCGTGGCCACCACTCCGTCCACTCTTTCCCTTGTTTACTCCTTCAACAACCACCCGGTGACCCTCTCCTATACCCTGGCTCCCCAGGGATATCATGTGTCCGTCACGGTGGACAATCCGGACCATCTTCACCTTGTCTTTCTTCCCGGACTGAATTTCGGGATGTCCGATGAAACCCAATTTATCGGAACGGAATTCCAGGGTCCCATTTACGGCACTCCCGATGGAAAGATGAATGAGTTCAAAAAGGACATTTCCGAGGTCTTCCCTCCGACCTCCCTCACCTGGGTCGGAAATGAAACCAAATACTTCATTGGATATATCTCCCTCAAAGGCTTCCCTGCCTCCACCGAAATCATCAAGGACAAGACCAACTCCTTTCTCCGGCTTTCCTTCAACAATGCTCATGCCACCCTCACCCTCACCGGAGAGCCGAAGAGATACTCCCTCCTGAAGTCAGCCGAACCGGGACTTCTCGATACCGTCGATTTTGGCTGGTTTCTCTTTGGACGGATCACTCTTGTCAGCTTCCTTGCCAAGTTTCTTTTCGTCTTTCTCTCCACCCTTTATACGCACATGCAAAATTACGGATTTGCCATCATCTTCGTGACGCTTCTGATCAAGATCCTTTTTTCTCCCTTGGCCTATATGTCCTTCCGCTCCATGAATCAAATGCAACAGCTGCAGCCTGAGATCAAAAAGCTCCAGGCAAAATTCAAGGACGACAAGGCCCAACTCAATGCCGCCATGATGGAGCTGTACAAGGAACGCCGCATCAACCCGTTAGGCGGTTGTCTTCCCGTCATTGTCCAAATTCCTGTTTTTGTGGCCCTTTACAACATCCTGAACAACACCGTCGAGCTGAGACAGGCCCCCTTTCTTCTCTGGATCCACGATCTTTCCATCAAGGACCCCTATTACATCTTCCCCATCATCATGGGGATTACCATGGTGATCCAAACCAAGCTCACACCGTCGACTCCGGACCCGATGCAACGGCGGATCATGCTTTTCCTTCCGGTTGTGATGACCTTCTTTTTCCTGAATTTTCCCTCTGGACTTGTTCTCTACTGGATTGTCAACAATCTTCTGACCATCGGACAACAATATGTGCTCATGCGTTATGTCTTCAAAACAATTCCTGCCAAATAAGGCCTTCGTCGAGAGTTCCTAGCCATGGACTCCATCGTCGCTCCGGTGACGGCCCTCGTTCCGCAGCCCGTCGGCATTCTTCGTCTTTCGGGAGCCAATCTCTGGCCCCGGATTCAGCCTCTTTTTCCTGAGTCCCCCTGCCCGGCCCCTCGAAAAGCGTCCCTTCTGACACTAAGAACCCATGGACAGGCCATTGACTCCGTCCTTGTCCTTTTTTTTCCCGCGCCGCAATCCTTTACCGGGGAAGATGTGGTCGAGATCCATGCCCATGGGAACCCTCAAAATATCCGAGCCATTCTGCATTCCATCGAAGAGTGCGGAATCCGACAGGCAAAACCGGGAGAATTTTCCCTGCGTGCCTATCAGAACGGGAAGATCTCCCTCCTCAAGGCCGAATCTCTCCACCGGATGATTACGGCCCCGACCTATGGGGACTTTTTGTCGGCGCATTCCTCCTTCTCCCATCCGGAAGATCATCCCCTTGTCACGATCAAAGAGGCCTTTCTCGATTTACTTGCCTCCTTTTATGCCTTTCTTGACTACCCTGAGGAATTGACTGACTCCGAACACGCCTATTCCCACTCTCTCCTTTTTCCGAAAATTCACGCCCTTCAGGGCCTCTCTCGCGAACAACTCTCTCTTTTTCGAAAAAACCGACGCGTCTTTTCTTCCTTCTCAGTCCTGCTGGCGGGTCCCCCCAACTCCGGAAAATCCTCTCTTTTTAACCGCCTTCTCCAGTCTGACCGTGCCATTGTGTCTCCCTACCCTGGAACGACCCGCGATCTCCTCGAGGGTCGCCTCTCCCTTCCCTTTGGGGATCTTCTTCTTCTGGATTCGGCTGGCTTTCGCTCTTCCAATGATCTGATCGAGGGCATGGGAATTTCCAAGGCCAAAAAAACGATCGCCCACGTCGACCGTCTCCTTTGGGTCACCTCGCCGGAGACACTCGCGACTCTTCCCTTTTCCACCCGGACCCCATCCTTTACGATCTGGAACAAGGCCGATCTTGCGCCTCATCCCCCCACGCTCCTTCCCGACTTTGTCGTCTCGGCCCGCACCAGAAAAGGCCTGCGGCGCCTCCTTGACGCCCTCGTGTCTCTTGCCGAAGACTTTTACTCGCACCATACCACTTCGAATCCCCTTTTGGATTCCGAGCGCCAGTCCCAGGCCCTCTCTTCTTTTTTGAAGGCCCTGACCCAGGCCGAAGACTCTCTCCGATCCAATGCCTTCGATCTGGCCCTTTCCTCCCTTGAAGAGGCACGCAATCTATTGGAAGATGGAACGGGTATGATTTCCACCGAAGAAATCTACGATCGGGTTTTTTCCCGCTTTTGCCTAGGAAAATAAAATGACCCAACCTCGTGAAAAGAATCATTGGGATGTCGTCGTTGTGGGGGGAGGACATGCCGGCATTGAGGCCGCCTATGCCTCGGCTCGCCAGGGATCACGCACCCTTCTTCTGACCCTCCACCTTGATTTCATCGGTCAAATGTCTTGCAATCCCTCCGTTGGGGGAATTGGAAAAGGCCATATTGTCCGGGAAATTGATGCGATGGGCGGGGCCATGGGCGCTCTTGCCGACCAGTCGGCCCTTCAGCTCCGGGTCCTGAATACCCGGAAAGGAGCCGCCGTCCAGGCCATTCGTGCCCAATGCGACCGTCACCGTTATCGGACACTCTCTCGCCGCCTTTTGGACTCCCACCCCCTCCTTTTTCTTCGACAGGGGGAGGTCGTCTCTCTCGAGCGATCCGGAGATCGTCTTTCCTCCCTCGCTCTCTCCGACGGATCACGAATTTCCTTTGACGCCCTTGTCCTCACCTCAGGAACCTTCCTGAATGGCCATCTTCATATTGGTCTTTCCTCCACCTCGGGGGGGAGGGGCGGCGAACGATCATCCCTTTCACTCTCTCACTTTCTCTCCGGGGAATGCGGACTTTCCCTCGGACGCCTCAAGACGGGAACCCCCCCAAGACTTCTTGGTCGTTCCATCGATTTTTCCCGGATGGACCCCCAGCCCGGAGATCAGCCTCTTCCTTTTTTCTCCCAGCTCTCTCCCCCACCCGAGGCTCTTTTCTTCGGAGGCCCTCCTCTTCCCTGTTATTTGACACACACCACCCCAGAGACCCGCGACATCATTCAGAAGAACCTGGACAGGTCACCCCTCTATTCCGGGAAAATCCATGGGATCGGCCCCCGGTATTGCCCCTCGATCGAAGACAAGATCGTGAAGTTTCCGGAACACTTGACCCACCATATCTTTATCGAACCCGAAGGTCTTGATGTCGATGAGTTCTATCCGAATGGCATCTCCACCAGCCTCCCGGTCGATGTTCAGGAGCAAATTCTTTCCTCCATTCCCGGGCTTGAAAACGCCATCATTCTTCGCCCCGGCTATGCGGTGGAGTACGACTTTGTCTTCCCCGATCAGCTCCACCATACCCTGGCGGTCAAATCGACCCCCAATCTCTTTTTAGCCGGACAGATCAACGGAACGACAGGATATGAGGAGGCGGCCGGACAAGGTCTTGTGGCAGGAATCAATGCCGCCCGACAGTCACAAGGACTTTCCTCCTGGACTCCCGACCGTCAATCCTCCTATATCGGGGTCATGGTCGATGATCTTGTGACCCACAGCATTGATGAACCCTACCGGATGTTCACCAGCCGCGCAGAGAACCGGCTCTACATTCGAAATGACAATGCGGTGGAGAGAATGACCCCTCAGGCCCTCGCCCTGGGACTGCTCTCCCCTCCACAGATTGACGCCTTCAATGCCCGGATCGATTATCAGAACTCGCTGAGGGCGCTCCTGCACTCCTCCCGTCAGGAAGGGAAAACGCTCCACCACCGTCTTCGCTCCCCCGATGTGACCCTTCGACAGATCCTTCAGCAACAAGGCATCGATTTTTCGACTGTCCCCCCCCTCTGGATCGACGCCTTGGAGCAGGACATCAAATACGAAGGCTACGTCCGAATCTCCATGGAGCGATGGGACCGGATGTCAGATCTTCCCATCCCCCCCTCCTTTTTTGAACTGGACATTCCGGGCCTCTCCAACGAGGTTCGAACGCGCCTCAGAAAATCCCGTCCCACCACCCTCCATCAGGCGCTCTCCTTACGGGGAATGACCCCAGGGGCCATCGATCTTCTCCGGATCTACCTCACAAAAGAGCTCCCTCCCTCGGCATGAATCCCACCCACAAGACGCTCTGCCCCTCCCTGACTCCCCGGCAGATGACCGCCCTCGACCACTACACCTCCCTTCTGCTGGAGTGGAACACCCACATTCGTCTCACGGGATATCACTCCCAGGAACAGGTTCGGGAACATCTTCTCCTGGAACCCATTCTGGCCTTTCATGCCCTCCAGGGCCGCCTCCCGAATTCCCTCCCGCGCATTGACTTCGGATCAGGCAATGGCTCACCCGGCCTGATCATGGCCCTTCTCGACCACGACCACTCCTACCTTCTCGTGGAGAGGGTTCAGAAGAAGCGAATCTTTCTGGATCATGTCTCACGCCATCTTTCACTTTCAAATGTCACCGTAGTTCCCGCCCTAGACTCACCTGTCTTTTCCCCTCTGGTCTTCATGAAGGCCATCACCGTCCACGATTTTCTCTCTGACAAAAATGTCAAGAGACATCTTTCCCCCCCGGCCTTTTTCATCCGGTTCGGAAAAGATCCTCATCTTGCTTGCCAACCTCTCCTCTCCTGTGTCATAAATGGGGGGGTTCGAGAGTGGGAAAAACACATCACCTTTTCCCTTTTTCTCCTTGAATTTTCAGGCTGATTTTCAAAATGTTCCACGTGGAACATTCACGGGAGGAGTAAAGAAAATGGCCCAGATAGTCGCTATTGCCAACCAAAAAGGCGGGGTGGGAAAGACGACCACAACAATCAATCTTGCGGCCTCTCTGGCCGTCGAAGAAAAAAAAGTGCTCGTCATCGACCTTGACCCTCAGTCAAACACTTCAAGCGGTCTGGGACTGACAGCCGGACTCCCTCCCTCCTCTTCCTACGAATTCCTCTCGGGGAAAAAGACGATGGCCGAGGTTCTCAAGAAAACCGCCCTTCCCTTTCTCGATGCCATTCCCTGCTCCGTCGCCATGGCAGGATTTGAGCCGGAGGTGGCGGGAGCCGACCCCAATGAGAGGGCGAACATTCTCAAGGAGAGGCTGGCCCAGCCCGAGAGCTCCCGGTACGATTACATCATTTTGGACTGTCCTCCCTCCTTGGGATTTATAACGCTCAATGCCCTCGTGGCAGCCAACTCAGTCCTGATTCCGGTCCAGTGTGAGTTTTTTGCCCTGGAGGGTCTGGGACAACTCGTCAAAACCATGGAACGCGTACGGCAGAGATGGAACCCGGGACTGAAGATTGAGGGAATTCTCCCAACGATGTACGACAAAAGAAACAAATTGTCGACCTCAGTCCTCGAGGAGCTGAAAAAGCATTTTCCCGACGAGGTCTTTTCCTGTGTGATCCCCCGAAACGTCACTCTCGGCGAGGCACCCAGCCACGGTAAACCCGCTGTCCTCTATGATGTGCTCTCCAAGGGGGCCCAATCCTACATGACATTAGCAAAGGAGATTCTGGCCTATGGCTAAGATCAGCCTTGGAAGAGGAATCGATTCGCTCTATGGGGATGAAGAAAGATCGACAGGGGGGCCCACAACAAAAATTCCGATGAAGGAAATCCACCCCAACCCGTTTCAACCGAGAAAGACCTTCACGGAAGAATCCCTTGAGGAGCTGACACATTCCATCGAAAGACACGGGCTCCTCCATCCGGTGATCGTGGTCAGGCGAGACGCAGCCTATACCCTTGTCTCGGGGGAACGCCGATTCAGAGCCGCCGAGAGGCTGGGATGGCAAGATATTGATGCCATCATCAAAGACCTGACCGATCAGGAGCTGCTGGAAATCGCCCTGGTGGAGAATCTCAAAAGAAGTGACCTCAACCCTCTCGAGATCGGCGAAGGGCTCGAACGGCTCTCTCGGGAATTTGACTGGACCCAGGAAAACATCTCGGAACACCTCGGGATGAAAAGGTCATCGGTCGCCAACTATTTGCGGCTTCTCGAGATGGATCCCGACGTGAAAGAGTCATTGCGAAAGGGTGATATCTCCTTCGGCCATGCCAAAATTCTCTCGTCCCTGGAGCCCGAGGCCCAGAGAAAATGGGCCGCCAAGGTGATCGCCCGGGGATTGTCGGTGAGAGCGCTGGAAGAGCAGATTGCGAAAGCCCCCAAAGCGAAAATTGAAAAAGACAGCAAGGTACAGGAATGGATCGGGGAGAACTCTGAAGTCTTGAGCTCCGCGCTGCAATGCCGGGCCACAATCAAAAAGGAAAAAAAAGGGTGGAAGGTCGAGCTCAGTTTTAATAGAATGGACGAACTCGAGGATTTGATCACAAAATTATCGGAGAAGGCCTCTTTAAAAAAAGGAACACAGGATGAAGCATAACGGGCAGGACGCCGGAAAGGGCAACATCATCGCCTTTCTTGGAAAAGAAACACTTTTCCGGGGATATCTGCAGTTCGAAGGAACGGTCAGGATCGACGGCATTCTCGAAGGCGAAATTCACTCGAAAAACACCCTCATCGTCGGGGACGGCGCCGTCATTACAGGAACGGTCAATGTCGGCCGAATTGTCTGTGGCGGGACCATCAATGGAAAGGTCCAGGCCCAGGAAGCCATCCAGTTTGTCAAACCGTCAAACATCAAAGGTGAGATCAAGACCCCGGTCCTGATGATTGAAGAAGGAGTGATTTTCAATGGAACCTGTGAGATGACCACAGGCGTGTCCAAGGAAAAGTCAATCGAAGGCGATGAAAAAAAGTAAAAGCATTGTCATCGGAATGAGCGGAGGTGTGGACTCTGCTGTTTCGGCATGGATCCTCAAAAAAGAGGGATACGATGTCACAGGGGTCATCCTTCGCCTCTGGGGAGAGGATGCAGCGGAGTCCTCGAAGGGATGGGGCGAACGCACCTGTTGCCATGTCCCGATGGTTGAGTACCTTTGCCAAAAAATCCTGAAGATCCCCTTTGCCATCGTCGATGCAGAACCGTCGTTCAAATCTGATGTGGTTGACTCCTTCAAGAGCGCTTATCAGGTCGGAGAAACGCCGAACCCCTGCACCTCATGCAATGAAAAGGTGAAGCTCCCCCTCCTGAGACGTTGGGCAGAAAAAAACGGAATCCCCAAGGTGGCGACAGGCCATTACACCTACTGGAAGAGATCGGAAGATTTCAACGTCTCGGGACTGGCCATGGCCCATGACCTTGCCAAGGACCAGTCCTATTTTCTCAGCCGGACCCCTGATCTAACCCCGGAGAATACCGTCTTTCCGGTGGGTCGGATGTCAAAGCCCCAAGTCCGGGAAGTGGCGCGGGAGGCTGGCTTTCCGGTGGAGGGCCTCTTGGAAAATCAAGAGGTCTGTTTCGTCTCGGAAAAAAGGGTGACAGAATTTCTCCGCCATGAGATCGACCGGGAGCAGCCCCTTCCCTGGAATGTCCGGACCATCGCAGGAGAACCTCTGGGAACGATCCCCACGGCGATCGGACTCACCAGAGGTCAGCGAAAGGGCCTGTCTGTCGCCGGGGGGAGACGACTCTATGTCCATACCGTCGACATTCAGAAGAGGCAGCTCTGGCTCTCCGACCGAAGCGATCTTTTTGAGTCCACCTTCACAGTGAAAAGCCCCTTGGGAATAATGTTTGAGACAGAGGGAAAAGCACTCGGGAAACTATTCGTGAGATTCAGGTCGACGATGTCCCCGGTCCCGTGCGAAGTCGAGGATGCAAAAGCAGGACGCTTCCGCCTGGACAAGCCTCACGATGGCATCGTGGAGGGCCAGGTGGCGGCATTCTATGACAGGGAAAATATCCTGGTGGGATCGGGACTCATTATTCGGAAAGGAACCGGGGCTGACATTTCATCTGAGTGAAGGCGAGGAGGATCTTCTGTTTGTCGATGTGGAGACGACAGGGCTGCTATTCCACAATGACGCACGGATTGTCGAGATCGGGCTATCCGTCTGGGACTCATCGGGGCTCAAGGGAAGAATCACCTCCCTTATCAATCCCGAGACGCCCATCCCTCCAATGTATACCCGCATTCATGGAATCGACGACAGCATGGTGGAGCATTCCCCCACGTTTTTTGAGTTCTGGAAAGAGAATGGAATTCAATTCCAGGGGAAGGTCGTCATTGCCCACAACCTGTCCTTCGACATGGGAATGATCAATCGGGAATTGATGCGCAGAGACATGGCGCCATTGGGGAATCCGGGGATCGATACTGTTCCCATCCTCAAAAGCCTCCTCCCCCGGGAAAAAAACCATAAGCTCTCACACCTGGCCAAATCCCTCGGTGTCAGGCACGACTCGCGACACCGGGCGGAAGATGATGTCGCGGCCTTGGAACAGGTCCTGACCATCGCACTCGATCGCTCCCTGGAAACCCTCCGGGGGCCCTTGGGAAGGGATTTTTCCTTCTGGGGAGGGGCCCCTTCGCATCGATATTTCCGGGATTCCGTGATCTGGTGCCAAAAAACAGGCGAGCCGCTCACCATCACACTGTCAGAGAGGCAGGACGAGATGACGGCATCCTTGAGAAGGAGAAAGATCGAATCTCCGACGTGCACCACAAAGCGGGTGGGGAGTCTCGAGGATGGGCCACAACTGCCCTGGCTTTGGAAGGATGTCAGAAGTGTGGAGATTAACGGGGAAGAATAACGATGGTGGGCGATACAGGTTTCGAACCTGTGACCCCTGCCGTGTGAAGGCAGTGCTCTACCGCTGAGCTAATCGCCCCCATGAGAAGACAAAGAAAAAAGCGTGACTCGCAAAAGACACTGAGCTCATGATTCTAGTCAATCCATAAAGAAATTTCAAGGGAAAAGAACGTCCCCCCAAAAGGAGCTTCCGTGGAATTCAAAGAGACTCTCAACCTCCCCAAAACCGATTTCCCCATGAAGGCAGACCTCCCCAAAAAGGAAGAGCACTACCTCGAAGAGTGGAAGGCCCGGAATCTCTATGAAGAAATGGAGAAAAAGCTGAAGGACCGTCCGGCGTTCGTCCTCCACGACGGACCGCCGTATGCCAACGGGCACCTTCATATGGGACATGCCCTCAACAAGATTCTCAAGGATATCATCAACAGGGTCGCGATCATGAAAGGCCATCGCATCACCTACATTCCCGGATGGGACTGCCATGGACTCCCCATCGAACATAAAGTCCTCAAGGATCTGGGGAAGAGACGGGGAGATCTGAGCGACAGCGAAATTCGCGCCCATTGCCGAAAATCGGCCGAGACCTTTGCCAAGATCCAGTCGGAGGAGTTTCTCCGAATGGGGATATTGGGGGACTTTGATCATCCCTACCTGACGATGAACTGGGACTTCGAAGCCGACATTCTCAGGCAATTGGCGAGGATGGTCGAACAGGAGAGGATCTATAAAGGAGAAAAACCCGTCCTGTGGTGTGGATTCTGCGAAACGGCCCTGGCCGATGCCGAAGTGGAATATGCTCCCCATCGCTCCACATCCGTCACGGTCCTTTTCCCCTCGGAGGTCCAAGGAAAGAGACGATACTACCCGATCTGGACCACCACCCCCTGGACTCTTCCCGCCAATCAGGCCGTCGCCGTGGGACCCGAGATAAGCTACGCCATCCTTGAAGTCGTCGACGAGGGGGGGCCGGTGGAGAAAGGCGCTCAGATCGTCATCTCCAGGGATATTTGGGACCGACTGGAACAATCGCCCTCCCACCCATGGCCAGAACTCAAGGGGAGGACAAAGGTCGTCGCCGTCGTCAAAGGGGAGGATCTGGCCAAAGAAAAACCGGAACTTCAGCATCCGGTCGACAGATCCCGCAAAGTCCCCCTCGTGCTCGGCTCGTTTGTCGGCACAGATCAGGGGACGGGGTTGGTGCATATAGCGCCCGGACACGGAGAGGAAGACTTTCATGTGGGGGATCTCCACGGTCTCAGTCGGGAGACCCCGGTCGACGAAAAAGGACGATACAGCGAGCGGATTAACGCCACGCATCCGGAGTGGGTCGGGAAAAGGATCGGAGAGATTGCTCCCCTCATGATCTCCTTTTTGAAGGAGGGGGGGATCCTGCTCGAGAGTCAGACCATCGAACATTCTTATCCCCACTGCTGGCGCTGCAAGAACCCGGTCTATTACCGGGCCACGTCCCAGTGGTTTCTCTCGCTGGAAAGGAAGCACCTGAGGGAGAAAACCCTGGAGGCCATCGGAGAGGTCACATGGATTCCCGAAAAAGGAGAAAACCGAATTCGCGGAATGATCGAGACCCGGCCGGACTGGTGTCTATCCCGCCAACGGGCCTGGGGAGTCCCCATCCCGGCAATCTTGTGCGGGCACTGCGGAAAGACCTCCCTTGAGCCGTCCCTCATCATGAGAGCGGCTGAAAAGACAGAAAAAGAGGGCCTCGACTTCTGGTTTGACGAGGCGGCCCGCAAGGAATTTCTGAAGGACACCCCCTGTCCCCATTGCGGAAGTAAGACGGTGGAAAAGGAAAAAGACATTCTTGATGTCTGGTTCGATTCGGGAGTGTCCCATGAGGCCGTCCTCAAGAAAAGAGCGGGAGCCAAATGGCCCGCAGATCTCTATCTCGAAGGCTCCGACCAGCATCGGGGATGGTTCCACTCCTCTCTGCTCACGGCAATGGCCCTCGAAGGAGCGCCGCCCTACAGAAGCGTCCTGACCCATGGATTTGTGGTGGATGGACAGGGACGGAAGATGGCAAAGACCTTGGGAAATGTCATCAGCCCGAAAGAAATCACCGACAAATATGGGGCCGACGTCCTCAGACTCTGGGCCGCCTCCGCAGACTATCAGGAGGACACGCGCCTTTCGCCGGAGATCGTGAACAACACGGTTGATTCCTACCGGAAGATCAGAAATACGATCCGGTTCATCCTCAGCAATCTCTACGATTTTCCGGAATCGGAAAAGCCCCCGGCCATCAGTGAGGATCCCCTCGATCAATGGGCCCTGTCCCAATGGGAGGAAGTCAAGGGGGAAATACTGGCGGCCTATGATGAGAAACGATTTGCCCATGTCATTAGCCAGCTCAATAACTTTTGTTCGGTAACCCTTTCGGCCCAATATTTCGACATCATCAAGGACCGGCTCTATGCCGAAGCCACCGCCGGCCGCCTCCGGAGGGGAACCCAATCCACTCTCAGAATCCTTCTCGATGAAATGTTGCCCCTTCTCCATCCGGTCCTTCCCTTCACGACGACGGAAATCGTGATTCACGACGAAAAGCTCTCCTCCGCCGGGGAAGCCGCCGCAAAGATTCTCACCCGCCCCTTCCCGGCGATGCATCCTGAACGGAAGAAAAATGACCTTGAAGAAGGCGTCGCACGACTCCTTGAGATCCGCTCGGCCCTGGGAAAGATTTCGGACGAGCTCAAAAAAGACAAGACCATCAAGACAACCATGGAACTGAGTCTCGACTTTGAGGGAGACGACAAAAACTGGAATCCTCTGGGATTTTCTCAGGGTTTTCTTGAGTCATTCTTCATTGTGTCCGGGCTGACCCTCAACTCCCCGAAGGGAAGGGAATCCGCCCCCCTCACCGCGCCGATTCCCCTCGAACGGTTTGATACAAAAATGGCTCTGTACCGGGCGGAGGGAACCAAGTGTGAGCGATGCTGGCTCATACGGATAGATACAGGGAAAAACCCAGACAATTGGCCCATCTGCCAAAGATGCCATAAGGCCATCAAAAAAAGCTGACGCCCTCGACCCCGCATGCATGACATTCGGGGAGTGTGGTAAAATGAATCAAAGAAAAACCCGAGACCAAGGGAGAAAAAAATCGGAAGGCGCTGGATAGCATATATGTTGATCGCGGTGTTCGTCTTCATCCTCGATCAGATATCAAAGTTTTTCGTCCAAACCCGGCTCGATCTTTTTTCGAGCATACAGCTTGTTCCCCATTTTTTCAGGATTGTCTCGGTCCGGAACACAGGGATTGTCTTTGGCCTGTTTTCCGGGGAGGAAAAAGGAGGGCATGAGGCACTCCTCATCGCTTTCACGTTGCTCGCTATGGGCGGAATTCTCCTCTATAGCGCCAAAAAAGGACGCGAGCGGCTCCCGGACATCTATCCCCTGGCCATGATATTGGGAGGGGCCGCCGGGAATCTCTCAGACAGGATCCGAGAAGGGCGCGTCGTCGACTTTCTCGATTTCTATATCGGAAATGCCCATTGGCCGGCATTCAACATCGCCGACTCGGCCATTGTCGTTGGGGTGGGGACGCTTCTCTTCCTCCAGTGGAGAGATGAGAGAGGCAGAACCGGAACACCCGCCGGAACGAATTGACCAATAAAGACTCGCTGCGACACGAGCTAAGGAGGAGATGGGCATGGACCAGACCGTAAAAAGCCGCATCACCCGGATACAGCTGGCTCTGGAAAACAACGAATGGCTAAAGGCCTTTCACTTGGCGGAATCGGGGATCTCGGACGAACCGGCCATATTGCCATTTCGCTATCTGATGATTGACGCCCTGATTCAAGGGGGCCGATTCGATGAGGCGGCAAAAAAAATTACCCTCTGGAGAAAAGACTGGCCCAAAGACCGGAAACTCGGGATCTATGCGCTGCATCTCCATGTTTATTTCAAGAAGTTCGATGAGGCCGAGCGCCTGGGGGAAACCCTCCTCGAAGGGGCCCAGAACATCGTCGAAAAAAGGGACATCACCCTCCATCTGGCCTTTGCCGCCCACGGGAAGGGAAACCCCAGAGGAGCGATCCTTCTCCTGAACGATCTTCTCTCCGAAGATCCCTTGAACACGGATGCCTACGAAACGATCGGAAAGATCTACTTCGAGAATGCGCGATTTGAGGAGGCGGAGCGATACCTTCTCGCATTGACCGATATCGACCCCCTCCATCCCCGGGTCCACCAGCTGCTCGGTCTTCTCTACTCCGAACAGGGGAAGTGGGATGAGGCGATCATGGAGCTTGAGGAGGCCGTTGAAATCGAGCCCAGCGACGAAACCATGAGAGAGCTGGGATGGACGCTGAACATGGTCGGAGATAAGGACGGAGCCATCAGCGTGCTTGAAGAGGCCCTGGACATGAACCCCCTGAACCTCCAGGCCCGGATCGATCTGGGAACGATCTTCATGGACCAGGAAAACTACGAGCGGGCCCTGGCGGAGTGGAAGATCGCCCAGACACAGGACCCCGGAAATACGGCCATCAAGTCCAATATGGAAAAGGCCAGGGAAAAAGTTGAGAAGGATCGAACCATCAGCCGGCATTGAGCTCGTCAGAAAGAAGCTTTCGGCGGAAGAAGCCGGGGCATTCCCCGCCCGAGAATCGCTTGAATGCCGCATGTATCAGGTCGATCCGGGCGAGTCAAAAAAACGTCTGGATCACTTTCTTGCCCAGACGTGTCTCCCCTTTTCTCGCTCAAGAATCCAGAAAATCCTGGACGAAGGCCTGATTACCGTCAATGGACGGATCGAGCCCGCCTCCTACAGAATCCGCGGAGAGGACATCATCACCGTCCACATCCCCCCCCCGGCACCCTCGGAAGATGCCCCGGAGGAGATGGAGCTCGACATCCTCTATGAGGATGAGTTCCTTCTCGTGATCAACAAACCTCCCTCTCTCGTCGTCCATCCAGCGCCCGGACACCCCAATGGAACCCTGCTGAACGGCCTGCTTGGCCACCTTTCCCGGGAAGAGGCCGGAGACGCTGAAGGTCCGGCCAGAGCCGGGCTTGTCCACCGCCTGGATCAGAATACATCGGGCCTTCTGGTCGTGGGAAAGAAGGCCGAGGTCGTCGACCACCTCATGGAGCAGTTTCGGGGAAGAACCGTCTCAAAAAGCTATATTGCCCTGGCGATAGGGATTCCTCCTTCCAAGCGAGGTCTCATTGATGCCCCCATCGGCCGATCCAACGGGGACCGGAAGAAGTTTGCCGTCACTGCCGGGGGGAAACCCTCCCAAACGCGATACAGGGTCATGACAGCGTACCGGGAGGGGTATTCTCTCCTTGACATCACCCTTCTCACCGGACGAACCCACCAGATCCGGGTTCACATGCAGCATCTGGGATATCCGCTGGCCGGAGACCCTGTCTACAAAAAAAAAGGACGCAAGGACAACCTCCTTTTTCCAAGGATCATGCTCCACGCCGCCAACCTGGGATTCACGCACCCGATCACGGGCGAAGAACTCGCATTCCATGCCCCGATTCCACCCGACATGCAGGGAGCGCTGTCACAGCTCCACCCCCTCGCCCCTTCCCCCACCTCCTCCCCCGACTGATTTTTGACAAAAAAAAGGAGACCGCCCCCCTAAAGAGGCGACCTCCCTTCATCTTGGGACAACGGTAACGGCCTAAAGCTTGGCCATCACCATCCCGGTCAACGGTTTTGGATAGAAGTAGGTCGACTTCTGCGGCATCAGCTCCCCTCTCTGGGTGACAGACTCGATCACCTTGGCGGAGACGGGACGGATGAAGAAGCCCAAGGCATAATCCCGGGTCCCGAAGACCTTTTCCTGGACGGAACGGTCGGACTTGTCATACCGAAGAAGATCTTCGGTGCGAATGCGTTCGGGAGTAATTCCCAGAAGCGGCGAAAGGACCGCCTCCTGAAGCCAGTAGGTGTCGAGGGCCTTGACGCCTTCTCCGCGCGGGACGTTGAGCCGACAGAGAAGAAGTTCGTCCGTCTCGGAAACGGCAACGCCGATGACGGTTTCCTGGGGACTGGAGGCGCGAAGGGCGGCGAGAAAGCGATCTCCCTGATCCTTGGAAAAGCGCTCGATGGAGGCTCGGGATTCGAGCCCCTGAAGAAAGGTTTTGGCCCCCCCCGGAATGGATTTCACGAGTCGGTGCGTCGGAAGAACGGAAAGATTCTCATCTTCCATCGCCGCGAGGAAGACGGTCACAAATTCGTAGGGAGCGTTGGGGTTCGGTGAGGTCTCCAGACTCCTCCGGTAATTGCGATAGGCCAGGTAGGTTTCATAACGATGGTGGCCATCGGCAATATAGAGGGACTTTTTCCGGAAGATCTCGGTGACCCGGGCCAGAGTGGCGGCATCCGTCACCGCTCCGAGTTCGTGGAGAACGTTGTCGGAATCTGTGCAGCGGAACCGCTCCACAGACTTGGGGGTCAGAAGCCCGATGACCTCGCGGGTCGCATCGGGATAGAGGAGATAAATCTGGCTGAAGGAGCAGGAGGTTGCCTTGAAAAGGGCCATCCGGTCTTCTTTCGGACCCTGAAGTGTCCGTTCATGCGGATAGACGATCTTCTTTTCCCATTCCTCGAGGCGGATGCGGCCCACAAACCCTTGAATCTTCCGTGAGTTTCCCGTGAGAGGATCCTTGAAGGTCATCGTGTAGGGATAGAGGGCGGGAGCAGAATCCACGGTCAGGACTCCCGAGGAGAGCATCCGGTCAAGATCCGCCCGGGCCCGCGTGTAACGGTTGGACTCGGGGGTCTCCGGATCCGGGGCCATGGGAAGCTCGAGCCGAATGACATTGTTCGGATTCTTTTCATAAAAGGCCTTTTGGGCCTCCTTGGAAATGATGTCGTAGGGGGGGGTGGTGAGATCTCCGATGGAGCCTTTGAGAGATTCCGCGTATACCAGCCCGTTGAATGGGATCAGGTCGGCCAACGTTCCTCCAGTTGATTGCGCCAATCGGGCGCCTGTTGATGTGTGGGTCATTGACCTCCGCCTCTCGGGACAAAGGCGCGACGGGTCGTGAAAGAGTATGCTCCCAAGGCCGAGAATGCACGAGCCTCGGAGACCCGAATCCTCCTGAAGCACACGGGGATGATGGGGAGAAAGTCCATCCTTTTCCCTGGACTACATCTCCCGTGAAATGACGAAATCGGAGAGCGCCAGAAGATGCTGCTTGGGAAGGGAATGAGAGAAGCATTCGAGGCTTTCCTGGGCCTTACGGGTAAACTCCCGGGCCCGCCCGAGGGAGTACTCGATCGACCCCGTGTCTTTCATCAGACGCAGGACCTCGTCGAGATCACCGTTGCGGATCTCTCCCGATCCGACCTTCGTCACAAGACGGCTCCGGGAGTCGGCAGAGGACGTTGCGAGGCAGTGAATCAGGGGAAGGGTCATCTTTCCTTCGGAAAGGTCACGACCGAGGGTTTTTCCAAGCTTCTCCTCACTCGCCATGTAATCGAGAGCATCATCGGCCACCTGAAAGGCCATTCCCACATAATAGCCGAAGCGGTCGAGGGCCTCCTTCTCTTCGTCGGACAGTCCTCCCAGTATCCCGCCAAGGCGGCAAGTGCTCGCCGTCAGCGTCGCGGTCTTGCAGGCGGCGACGTTATAGTACTGGTCTTCGGTGGCGTCGAGGTTGCCATCAAGAAAGAGCTCGAGGATTTCTCCCTCCGACATCTTCTTGCAGGCCAGCGTGAGAGAGTCGTTCACCTCATGGCTGTGAAGTCCCATGGCAAGCCAGAGGGAGTTGGCATACAGGAAGTCTCCCACCAGAATCGCCGGCTGATTTCCCCAACGTTGATGAGCGGCCTTCTTCCCTCTCCTGACATCCGCATTGTCAACCACATCGTCATGAAGAAGCGTGGCCGTATGGATCATCTCAACAACGGCCGCCAAAAGGATCGGTTCGGGCCCCTCTGCTCCGGAAAGGCGGGAAGAAATGACCATCAGGAGGGGGCGAAGCCGCTTGCCTCCCCCGGAAACGACATAAGAGGTCATCTCGCTGGCCAGAGGAACGATCCCGGTCAGGATCGCATGAAGCTTTTCCTCCACCGCCGCCATCTGATCGCGGTAGGCGATCCAAATACCGTTGATGCCTGTCTCAAGAAGTGGATTCATGACCATAAGATTAAGCTCTGCCTTCGTTTATTGTCAAGAAACTGCAGGAGAACCGGGCTCCAGCCCCGGACGGTAGCAGGTAATCTCGATCCAGTGACCGTCCGGATCCTGGAAGTAGAGGGATCGGGACACCTGATGGTCATCAACCTGAAAGGGAATCCCTTCCTTCCCCAGGAAATCCATGGCGCCGAGAAAGACGTCCTGGTCGGCCAGGAAACAGACATGCCGCTGCGTGACCGGGACCACGGAAGGGGCAACACCTTTTGCATCGAGAAGGGCGATGCAGGTTCCACCCACGCAAAGAAAGGCCGGGTCTGTCCCCCATTCTTTCTTATAGGTGTGGACAAGCCCAAAAATTCTCTGGTACCAAGCGAGAGAGCGTTCCATATTGGCAACAGGAAGAGCAACATGGTCGAGTCGGGAGACCCGGATCATCCTGAACCTCAGAAAAGAGTGATATAACCGATCTTGACAGGGATGAGGGTCACCGAGGAGGAGGACAGCCCTTGCCCTGCGAAGGGTCCGGACTGATTTTCATAGTCGATCTCGAAGAAAATCCCCTGATGCTTGACTGTTCCGAAGGGAACCATGATTCCTGGGCCGACCCGAAAGGCAAAGGCCGTCGTCCCGACACCCTGACCATCGCTGGCCGTGGAGGAGTTGAAGGCCGGACCAAAGGCAAACTCAAGATAGGGAATGATATCGATCGAGTTTCCCCCGATCGTCATCGGAAGCCCTCCGCCGTTGGCAAAGAAATACTGGGCCCCGATCAGGACAGGAATATTCGTGTCGTTTCCGAAGGCATGAACCGCAATGCTCGCCGTCAGAGCCAGATTCTTGTAAACAGTATACCCTCCCTCAAGACCCACGAGGAATCCGGTCCCGAGGCCCGTATTGCCGATCGCACCGGTCACGGAAGGACCCGACGCCGGGACAAATCCCATATCCGCCTGGAAGAGGATCTGACCGGGAGCGCCGAGCGGGTTGACTGTTTCGGAAGACCCGGCATCGGTCTGGCTAGAGAAATCAGGCAGGCCATCCTGATTGTCGATATCGATCGCCCATGAAGGAGAGGTCCACGCCGCTGCCAGACAGAA
Organism: Nitrospirota bacterium; assembly: GCA_021828375.1. Lineage (GTDB taxonomy): Bacteria > Nitrospirota > Leptospirillia > Leptospirillales > Leptospirillaceae > UBA4572. Next base: position 29,535 of record JAKARS010000002.1, on the reverse strand, counting down.
AAGGGCCAAAAGAATCGAAGCGGAGGTTCTCCGAAGCCGATGGGCGCGAGAGGGCGTCTGGCCGAAATGAAAAGACCGAGAAAAAAAGGGGACGGGTAGGATGATCCTCTCCTCCGTATAATGAGGTGACACTCACCCGGGAGAATACGCGTGATCGAGAGATCCCGAAAGTCAGGACCGTGATACAATGGCCTCATGTTATCACGAGACAAAAAATTCGACAAACTTCCTGCAACCCCAAGCCTGTGTGACACATTGGGAAGGTTGTCGACCTTCCGGAAACCTCAAGAGGGGCGCCCTCTGTCAACAAAAACCATAGATGGCGCGCTCACCTTGCCCGTGAGAGAGGCTTTCGAGACTGCTGTAAAGGATCCCCCATGAAAACACTCTTTCTGGCGCTGACAGGTTTTCTCCTCGTGCTGCTGACAGGAGGGGGCTCTCCCTCCCTGGCCGAATCCCAGCCCTATACCAGTCCTGAGATGATGAAAGAACTCCACATTTTCAGGAACAAGGTCGGAGCGGTCTTTATCCTTCCCCAAGCGCTCGGTCCCCATCCCGGAGCGAGCTATATTCTCTCCCGGGCCAAAGAGCTCCATCTCACTCCCGCCCAAATATCCCGGATCCGGACGATCAGACGTCATATGGTGACCCGCTCGCTGAGACAATTTGCCCGGATAGACTCTCTTCGTGCCCAATTTCTGTCTCTGATGGATCGCCCCAACCCTCCCCTTAAAAAGGGATGGGCGCTTTACAAGCGCCTCACCCGTCTCATGGCCCAATCCACCTTCGACCATCTGGCAGGCCATGTGGAGGTCGGAAAGGTTCTCACGAAGGAGCAGTGGAGGCTTTTAAAATAACTCCATCGCCTCTTGCACGATAGTTCTTTCACCATTCTCGGAGATCACCGATGAAATCCTCCCCCCCCCTTCGGGTCACCGTTATCCAGAATTCCCCACAGTTTGGAACTCCTGAAAAGAATCGGAAGGAGGTTGAGGATCTCGTCTTTTCGCAAAAGGATCCCTCGGCGGGCCTCATTGTCCTTCCGGAGCTCTTCGCCACGGGATACCAGTTTGTCTCGAAAGATGAGGTGGCGAGCCTGGCCGAACCGGAAGACGGCCCCACCTTTGACTTTCTCTCTTCCCTTTCCCAAAAAACAGGGGCCGTGGTTGTGGGAGGCCTTCCCCTTTGGCGAGCCGATGGCATTTCCAATGGGGCCCTCGTCGTCTGGGGTGAGCGGCTTCTCGCCTCCTACGACAAGGTCCACCTTTTCGACAGGGAGCGGGATTTTTTTGTCGAAGGAAAATCTCCCCTCCCTGTGGTCGCCACCCCCTTCGGCCCCTTGGGGGTCATGATCTGCTTCGATTGGCTCTTCCCCGAGGCACTCCGCTCACTGGCCCTCTCGGGGGCGACCGTGGTCGCCCATCCTGCCAACTGGGTCCTTCCCTTTGGCCCTCAGGGGATGATCCTTCGGTCGGTGGAAAATCGTCTCTTCACCGTGACGGCCAATCGGGTGGGAACCGAGGCAAGAGGAGGACTTCCCTCCCTTCGCTACATCGGAGAAAGCCAGATCGTGAGCCCGAAAGGGGAGATTTTGGCCAGAGCCGAGAGTGATCGTCCCGGGATCATCACCGCCACCATCCGACCCGACGACGCCCTGTCGAAAAAAGTGGCCGAGAAAAGCGATTTTTTCGAGCAACGTCGACCGGAGCTCTACCACCCCGGACTCTGTACCCGGGAGAGGCCGTCTTAGAAAGGGGGTTCGAAAGGAATGTAGGGAAGCGGTTCCGGGGAAAAGCGGGCGGTTGTAATAAACCCAGTATGGCCGATGATCCGGTGGGCCGGACGGACGCTTTGAGGGCCGAACTCCCAATCCCGAACGATGGACTCCACCGTCCGGACCAGGTGAAAGTTCTTCGTTTCCTGGAGTGCCAGGGAAAGGGTATGAACCTGGAGGGGGGTGGGAACATAGGTGAGGAGAATCCCTCCCGGACGCAGGAGACGCTTCACATTGTCCAGGGCCTTCCAGGGCTCAGGAAGGTCGAGGATGATCCGGTCGAATCCGGCGGCTTCCCCAGGGAGAAGCTCCGATTCATACATGTCCCCGATCACCATCGTATGGTCCGCCGCGCCGGCGGGATCGAGGGTCCGAATGTTCGCCCGGGCCTCATCGGCATGCTCGGAGCGCCTTTCGACGGAGACAAGGGATCCGCCGGGGCGAACCATTCGGAGAAGAGACACTGTCAGCGCTCCGCTTCCCACCCCCGACTCCAGCACCCTGTGACCGGGATGAATGTCGGCCCAAAGGAGGATCAGCCCCTGGTCTTTGGGGTAAATGATCTGGGTCCGGCGCTTCAGATGGGAGAGGGATTCGGCATGGGTCGGACGGAAGGGGAGGACCCACCCCCCTCGTTCAAGGGGAAGGGGAATCCCTTCGGAGGCCTTTTCCATCAGAAGGTCATGGGGCAGGGGAACACCGTCGACGTGGGTCTTCTTGCCGTGAACAAGAGATGACACCGAAATGGTCCGCCCATTCGGCATATAGAGGATAAGGGGCTCTCCCGCAAGAAATGGCATGCAGGGATCTTACAGAACTCCGCCCCAAAGGGCAATCCCGCAGGGTTTCATTCAAGAGGAGCCGTCGACGGGAAAAAGTCGACAATCGATTTCCCACCCACCCTTGACAATGACTTGATGGGGTGATGTAATGAGCCGTGTTTCTCCAAGAAATCATCGCAAAAATCCCGGAAGTCATCCATGGCGTCCTTCCGAATCATTGTTCGAGAATGGAATCTTAACTGACTCCGTCCCTTTGCGATGCGATTAATTTTGATCAACTCTACGGAGGGTCCGTCTTATGAAAACATGGAAAATGGCAGTTCTCGGTGTGGCCGCCATCGGTTTCTCCGCGATGAGCGCCAACGCCGGCGAGCTCGACATCCTGAAGCCCCGCGTTCCCGCCGACCAGATCGCTGCGGCAAAGGCGATGAAGCCCCCCTTCGCCGTGACCCAGGACATGATTGCCAAGGGCAAGGAAGTGTTCAACGGTGCCGGAACCTGCTACACCTGCCATGGTGCCGCCGGTGACGGAAACGGTCCTGGCGCTGCCGGAATGGATCCCGCTCCCCGCAATTTTACCAATGCCAAGTTTGAGCAGGCCCGGACCGCCGGCGAGATGTACTGGGTCGTCGCCAATGGTTCTCCTCTCCAGCCCGCCATGGTCGGTTTCGTGACCGCCGGTCAGATCACCGAGAAGCAGGCATGGGAAGCCGTGATCTACGAAAGAAGCCTCGGATGTGGCGGCGACATGTCCTGCGTCGAAGGCTCGGCCGATTGGGTCAGCAAGCAGCCCGTGAAGGAAGAGGCCGCTGGCAACATCAAGCCTGAGTTCCTCAACACCGCAGCCAAGTAAGGTCCTTTCCAAAAAGTCAGGGAGGGGCATTCCCTCCCTGCACTTCATTTGCTCCCGAACCAATCACTTGACAAAATGTGAGGAAGTCATATTTAATCGTTGTAGTCTCAGTCTTTGAGGTGGTCCTAGGCATCCCGTTGCGTGAATGTGACCCCCCGACGAACCTTTACGGATGAAGCCTTCCGGCAAAGGGACGCACATCGATCGCCCATCCAAGAGAACCTTCATCGGCCATCCACACACCCATTCCTACCGGAAAGTTCTTGGAAAAGACCTGACAATGTTGCCTCCCTCAGGATGACACCGGTGCTGATTCGATGGCGGACGAACCATTTTCCGTCCTTAGTCCCCGTCCTCTGGAATGGGGCGGATTCGACCCAAGTGAAACATGCGATGCTGACTCTCCGGAGAGCTTGCGACCAGGCCAACGCCTGAAAACCTGATCAACGGCCCCCGATGAAGAATGCAGACGCACCCAACCTGCCACACGAGACACGCCTTCCCAAAGCCGACGAAGGAGTTCCAGAAAGATGGACGACAAAGAAAACTGCGTAAACCTGGCAGAGCTCAAGGAAAAGAGCATCGCCGACCTGACCGACATCGCCAAGGGATACCACATTGAAGGGGCGGTCAACCTTCGGAAGCAGGACCTCATCTTCGCCATCCTGCAGGCCCAGTCGGAAAAGAACGGGGTCATCTACGGAGAAGGCGTTCTCGAAACTCTCCAGGACGGCTTTGGCTTCCTGCGCTCCCCTCTCTACAACTACCTTCCCGGACCCGACGATATCTATGTCTCCCCCTCGCAAATCCGCCGATTCAACCTCCGGACGGGGGATACCATCTGGGGACAGATCCGTCCACCGAAGGAGGGGGAGCGATACTTCGCGATGCTCAAGGTCGAGAAGGTCAACTTTGAGGATTCGGAGGTGGGCCGGGAGAAGATCCTCTTCGACAACCTCACCCCCCTTTATCCCATGGAACGGATCCGCCTCGAAAATAATCCGGAAGATCTCTCGATGCGGGTCATCGACCTTCTCACCCCCATCGGAAAGGGCCAGCGCGGACTGATCGTGGCCCCTCCCCGGACGGGAAAGACGGTCCTTCTCCAGGGAATCGCCAAGGCGATCGCCAAAAACCATCCGGAGATCTCGCTTATCGTCCTTTTGATCGACGAGCGGCCGGAAGAGGTGACCGACATGATCCGCCAGGTCAAGGGGGAGGTGGTGAGCTCCACCTTCGACGAGCCCCCCCAGAGACACATTCAGGTGGCGGAGATGGTGCTCGAAAAGGCGAAGCGCCTCGCCGAGTCCCAGAAGGACGTGGTCATTCTCCTCGACAGCATCACCCGACTGGCCCGGGCCTTCAATATCGTCACCCCCCCCTCCGGAAAGGTCCTCTCGGGAGGTCTCGATTCGAATGCCCTCCAGCGCCCGAAACGCTTCTTCGGGTCCGCCCGGAATATCGAGGAAGGCGGCAGCCTCACCATTATCGCCACGGCCCTGATCGATACGGGAAGCCGCATGGACGACGTCATCTTCGAAGAGTTCAAGGGAACCGGCAACATGGAGCTCCATCTCGACCGGAACCTGGCGGACCGGCGCATCTTCCCCGCCATCAACGCGACCACGTCCGGCACCCGAAAGGAAGAGCTCTTGCTGGACAAGGACGATATCAATAAAATATGGATACTCCGCAAGGCCATGAACTCGAACAATGCGCAAGAGGATATGGAGTACCTGTTGAGCAATATGAAGGGAAGCCGAAGCAACAAGGACTTCCTTGAAAAAATGATGAAGGGCTGAAATCAGCCCTGGAATCATTTCCATCCATGCGTCACCTTAAGGAGACCGGTCTCATGAAAAAAGGAATTCATCCGAGCTACAACGCCGCAACGGTCAACTGCGCCTGCGGAAACGTCTTTGAAACCCGGACCACCGTCGGGAACCTGCACCTCGACATCTGCAACATGTGCCATCCCTTCTTCACCGGGACCCAGAAGATCATCGACACGGAAGGCCGCGTGGAGCGCTTCATGAAGAAGTACCGCAAAGAGGACGCGAAAAAAGGCTAAGGATCCTTCCCCATGGATGTCACACCCGGCATTCTCGAGAAGATCATTCCCAGGCTCCAGTCGATGCGCGACCGCTTCGACGAACTCTCCGGAAAGATGGCGAGTCCGGAGATCGCCCGATCTCCGGACATGTACCGGAAGCTGGCCCGGGACCAGGCAGAGCTGGCCCCGGTGGTCGAGCTCTACGACCAGTGGAAGCGACTCCGCAAGGAACAGGAGGAGCTTGACCTGATCCGGGACGATCCCCAAATGGCTGAGCTCGTGTCGGGAGAGGACCGGAGGCTTCGGGAAGTCCTCGAGGGGACGGAGCTTCGGCTCGTCGACGCCATTTTGCCCAAGGACCAGCGGGATGAAAGAAATCTCTTCATCGAAATCCGTGCCGGGGCCGGAGGGGAGGAAGCCGCCCTTTTTGCGGCAGAGCTGGGCCGGATGTACCTGCGCTTTGTGGAGCGCCAGGGTTTTCGGGCCGAGGTGATGGAATCCAACGAAACCGACATCGGGGGATCCAAGGAGTTCATCATCTATGTCCAGGGCCGCAACGCCTTCAGCCGCCTCAAATATGAAAGCGGCGTCCACCGGGTCCAGCGGGTTCCCGTGACGGAGGCAGGAGGCCGGATTCATACCTCCACCGTGACCGTGGCCATCCTCCCCGAAGCCAGCGAGGTCGAGGTGGATATCGAACAGAAGGATCTCCGGATCGACACCTTCTGCTCCTCCGGAGCGGGAGGCCAGAGCGTGAATACCACCTACTCCGCCGTCCGCATCACCCATATTCCTTCAGGGATCGTCGTCAGCTGCCAGGACGAGCGCTCCCAGCTCAAGAACCGGACCAAGGCCATGTCGGTTCTCCGGTCACGTCTCCTCGAGCAGGAGGTCTCCCGCCAGAACCAGGAGATCGCCTCCCAGCGAAAAACCCTCGTGGGATCGGGAGATCGCTCGGAGCGCATCCGGACCTACAACTTCCCCCAGAACAGGGTGACGGACCACCGGATCGGACTGACGCTCTACCAGCTCGACCGGGTCATGGAGGGGGAGCTCGAACCCCTTGTCGATGCCCTCAGGGCCCACGACCGGGCCGAGGAGATCAAGAATATCTCCTGAGCCTCCGCCATCCGGCGACGGGACCATCGAGGCGTGGCTTCGCTGGGGGAAAAAGGCCCTCAGCGCTCTTGAGGATCCGGAGCGGGAGGCACGACTTCTGATGTCCGCCCTTCTGGCCTCGGAAACGGCCCCCTGGACCCGCTCCCGGGAGCCTCTCGAAAAGGAGCTGGTTCCCCGTTATGAAGACTGGATCAAACGACGGGCGGCCCGAGAACCCCATCACCTGATCACCGGGGAGATCACCTTTTGCGGACACTCCTTTTTTCTTGCGCCGGGAGTTCTGGTCCCCCGCCCCGAAACGGAACAGCTGGTCGAACTGGCCCTTCGGCACACCGCCGCCTCCCAGGGAAGGGAGCCTCTTCGAATCCTCGACCTGGGATCGGGAAGCGGGGTCATCGCCCTTTCATTTCTTCTTGAACGTCCGGAGGCCCGGGCCGTGGCGGTGGAGCGGGAACCGCTGGCCCTTGCCACGCTTCTTGAAAACAGGCGACGCCATCACCTTGTCGACCGTCTGGCCGTCGTCCGGGGAGACTGGGAAGAGATGTTCGGGGAGCGGCCGGTCTTCGACTGCATCCTCTCCAATCCTCCCTACATCCCCACGGACACGATCCCCACGCTTGAACCGGAGGTTCGGGCGTACGAGCCGGCGAGCGCCCTCGATGGGGGGGCCGATGGCCTCGATCCTTACCGGAAGATCCTCCCCCGGGCCTTTCGCCTGATACGGGAAGGGGGGCTGATCGCCCTCGAAATCGGTGACGACATGGGCGATCCCGCTCTTTTTTCAACCATGACCGGCAAGACAGGGGGCGCGACCCCGCTTCCCACAATCATCAGGGACATCTCGGGACGTCACCGGATTGTCTTCTGGACAGGATAAGGACGCTCCTTGGACGCATTCAGAATTGTCGGAGGCCATCCCCTCCGCGGCTCGGTCAGGATTTCCGGCTCGAAAAACGCCGCCCTTCCGATCCTCTTTTCCTCCCTTCTCGGCGGGTCCTTCTCCCTCTCGAACATTCCCTGTCTTCGGGATGTCAAGACGACGCTCCTGCTTCTCGAACAGCTGGGGCTCCACATCTCCGTCCGCCCGGAACCCTTGGCAGAATCGAAAGGATTCGACCACAACGAACCCGTCTGGTCGGATCTTCTGGAGATCTCGGAGGGAACAACCTCTCCCTTCGAGGCCCCCTATGATCTCGTGCGCACGATGCGCGCCTCTGTCCTTTGCTTGGGTCCGCTCCTGGCGCGCCGGAAAAAGGCCCGGGTCTCCCTCCCGGGCGGATGCCTGATCGGAGCCCGACCCATCGACATGCACCTCAAGGCCTTCGAGCGAATGGGGGCCCGCATCACCATCCACCATGGCTATATCGATGCCGAAACCGACGGCCTTGAAGGCAGCGACATCTCGCTTCCCTATCCGACGGTGACGGGAACGGAAAACATCATGATGGCAGCGGTCCTTGCCAGCGGGACCACGACGATCACCAACGCGGCAGAGGAACCCGAGATCATTGATCTTGCAAACTTTCTCGTGGCGCGGGGAGCCCGCATCACCGGAGCCGGAACATCGACCATCCGCATCGTCGGGGTGGAGCGCCTCGATCCGGTTCATTACTCCGTGATGTTCGACAGGATCGAAGCCGGAACATTCCTGGTGGCCGCCGCCCTCTTGGGAGAAGAGGTCACCATCAGGGAGGTCGAGTCCTCTCCCCTCTCCTCCATCCTTGACGTGCTGAAGGCGATGGGGGCCGAGGCCGAAATCCGTCCGGGATCGATCACCCTCGGGGCCATCCGCCGTCCCCGGGGCCTCTCCCTTCGGACCCTTCCCTATCCGGGATTTCCCACGGACATGCAGGCGCAGATTCTTCCGCTGATGGCCATTGCGGAAGGACCGTCGTCGGTCGTGGAGACCGTCTTTGAAAATCGGTTCACTCACGTCATGGAGATGAACCGGATGGGGGCCAACATCGAAATCCATGGCTCCCAGGCCATGGTTCGGGGAGGAAGCCGCCTCGAAGGGGCCGCCGTCATGGCCTCCGATCTCCGCGCCTCGGCGGGGCTCGTTCTGGCCGGACTCATCGCCGAGGGCGAAACGGAGGTCCGGCGGGTCTACCACATCGACCGGGGATACGAGGCGATCGAGAAGAAGCTCGAAGCCCTGGGGGCCCGGATCAAACGCATTCAGGAGGATTCCCCATAAGCGCGCAGCCTTTGGTCCTGGCCCTTCCCAAGGGAAAGATGTTCGAGGACATCCTCTCCCTCCTCGAACAGGGCGGCTATGGATTCGCCGATTACAAGAAGAATCCCCGGGCCCTGACCTCACGCTCCGACTGCGGCTCCCTTTCCATCCTCTTTGTCCGCTCCACCGACGTCATCCCCTATGTCGAGTTCGGAGGGGCCGATGCGGGCGTGGTGGGCCGGGACCAGATCGAGGAACAGAACCGGGAGGTCATCTCCCCCCTCAACCTCAATATCGGATACTGTCGCCTGGTCGTCGCGCGCCCGGAAGAGAACCGGCCCATGGGGGAAGAAAAGCGGGCGCTCCGGATCGCCACGAAGTATCCGCGGATCACCGAGGCCCACTTCCTTGCCCGGGGCATTCCGGTCTCGATCCTCAAGCTGTATGGCTCCCTTGAGCTCGCCCCCCGGACGGGGCTCGCCGACTGGATCGTGGATCTGGTGGCCACCGGACGAACCTTGCGGGAGAATCGTCTGGAGATCGAGGAAGAGATCCTCCCGTCCACCGCCCGCTTCATCGTGAACCCCTCCTCCTGGGCCACAAAAAACGAGGCGGTACGGACGCTCATCGACAGAATTCGTCCCCATGTTCCAGAATCTCCCGTGATTTCAGGGTAGACCGGAGGGCTGATGACCATGAAGGTAAACCGCGTCAAGGATCTGGACCAGGCCCGGGAGATCCTTGCCCCCGTCCTGGCCCGGGGAAAGGATGAAGAGGCCCGATCCGTGAGAGAGCGGGTCTCGGACATCATCGCCTCCGTCCGTAGCGGAAAGAACGCGGCCCTCCTCGACTGGGCCCGCCGGCTGGACGGGTTTTCCGGCGGGGAAAAGGACCTCGAACTCTCCCGGGACCGGGCCGAGGCCGCCTGGAAGGATCTCGCCCCTCCCCTGCGCGAGGCCCTGGCCTATGCCGCAGAGCGCATCCGGGCCACCCATGAGAGGTCCCGCCAGGCCATGGTCGATCTCCCGGCCGGTCCCCGGGGGGGAATGCGCTGGACCCCGCTGGACCGGGTGGCCGTCTATGTCCCGGGAGGCACCGCCCTCTATCCGTCGACGGTCCTCATGACCGCCACGGTGGCCCGGGTGGCCGGAGTCCGGGAGATCTCGGTCCTGACCCCGGCGGGACCGGAGGGCATCGCCCCGGTCGTTCTCGCCGCCTGCCATGCGGCCACGGTGGACCGGATCTTTCCGGTGGGGGGCGTCCACGGCGTCGCGGCCCTGGCCTTCGGGACCGAGACCCTTCCGGCCGTCGATGCCATCGTGGGACCGGGAAACCGCTATGTGGCCGAGGCCAAACGCCAGCTCTACGGAACCATCGCCATCGACATGATCGCCGGACCCACCGAGGTCGTCATCGTGGCCGACAGGGGGGCCAAGGCCCCCTGGGTGGCGGCCGACCTCCTGGCCCAGGCCGAACACGACACGCAGGCCTCGGCCGTCCTTCTCACCGACTCCGAGGCGCTCGCCGCCGCCGTCGCGGAGGAGCTCGACAGACAGCTGGCGTCCCTTCCCCGGGAAGGGATCGCCCGCGCCTCCCTCGAGCGTTTTGGCGCGATTCTCGTGCTCGACACCCTCGATCTCGCCCTCGAGGTCTCGGACCTTCTGGCCCCCGAACACCTCGAGCTCTGCGTGGAAAACCCCGGAGACCTCGCCGCCCGGGTCAGGAATGCCGGCGCCATCTTCCTGGGCTCCGGGGTTCCCGAGGCGGCCGGGGATTACTGCTTCGGTCCCAGCCATGTCCTTCCCACCAACGGGACCGCCCGCTTCGCCTCCCCGGTGGGCGTCGAAACCTTCATGAAGCGCACAAGCCTCGTGGGGGATCCCCGGGGAGGGGAGGCGATCCCGGAGCTTGACCGGATCCTGGAGGTCTCCGAGATCCTGGCCCGCGCCGAAGGGCTCGAAGGCCACGCCCGGTCGGCAGCGCTGCGGCGAAGGCCCGCCCCATGAGCCCGGCGACCCTCGAATGGCTTCGGGAGGACCTCACCGAGGCGGGACGGCCCCGAACTCTGACGGAAAGCTCCCCCCCCCTTCTTCGTCTTGACCGCCTGGAGCCTTGGGCGCCCCTCTCTCCGCGATTCCTGAGACGGATGGGGCGAACCTTTGCCTCGCTCACCCTCAGCCGCTATCCCGACAGTGACTCCCGGGATCTCAGGAAGAGCCTCGGAAAACACTTCCGGGTCGATCCGGATCATATTTTACTGGGAAAAGGATCGGACGAACTGCTGGAGATCCTCTTCCTGGCCGTCTCCGGCCCGCTTCTCCTTGTGGAACCCTCCTTCCCCATGTACCGGAACCTGGCCCAGCTCACCGGGCGACCGGTGGTGACGGTTCCCCTGGAGACGGACCTCACCCTCTCCCTCGACCGGCTCCTTGGGACGATCCGGCACGAGGCCCCCGCCCTGGTGGTGCTCTCCCATCCCAACAATCCGACGGGAGAGGCGCTGGCCCCCGAGGACATTGAACGGATTGCGGAGATCGCCCCGGGCGGGGTGCTGATCGATGAGGCCTATGCTCCCTTTGCCCAAAGAAGCCACCTCTCCCTCTTGGGACGATTCCCCAACCTGATGGTCCTCCGCTCCCTCTCGAAGCTGGGGCTGGCGGCGATCCGGCTGGGGTGGCTTGCCGCCTCTCCGGAGATTCTCTCCCGGCTGGACAAGGCCCGTCTCCCCTTCAACGTCGACGCCCTTCTCCAGTCGGCCGGGACCCTTCTTTGCCGGGAGGCCCTCCCGGCCCTGGAGGCGCGGGCCCGACGGACCGCGGCGCGACGGGAGAGCCTGCTCGCGGCCCTGGGCCGCATCCCCGGGATCCGCCCCTTTCCCTCCCAGGCCAACTTCATCCTCTTCCGCACCGAATCCAGATCCTCGGGGGAGCTCGACGCCGGACTCCGATCCTTCGGGATTGCCGTCCGCGACATGTCCCCGGACCACCCGCTCCTCGAGAACTGCCTTCGGGTGACAGTCGGAGAGAAAGACGAACTCCGGCGATTTCTCGAGGCCCTCTCCTCCCTCATGAAAGGACCGGCATGACCCCTTCCCCCCTTCCATCCCCCCGGACGGCCACCCTGCTTCGGGAGACCCGGGAGACCCGCATCGAGGGAACGCTCGCCCTCGATGGCACCGGAAAGACCAACATCTCCACCGGCATGCCCTTCTTCGACCACCTTCTCGACCAGGTGGGGCGCCACGGTCTCTTCGACCTCTCCCTCGCCGCCACGGGGGATCTCCACGTCGACTGGCACCACACGGTGGAGGACACCGGACTCCTCCTGGGAAGCCTTTTCGACCAGGCCCTGGGAGAGCGGACCGCCATCAGCCGCTACGGATTTTTCTATGCCCCCCTCGACGAGTCCCTGGCCCGGACGGTGGTGGATCTCTCGGGGCGCCCCTTCCTCGTCTACGACTGCCCCCTGGACCGGGGGGAGCGGGTCCGGGACTTTGACCTCGATCTTCTGGAGGACTTTTTCCAGGCCTTCAGCCAGAAGGCCCGGCTCACCCTCCACCTCCACCTGCTCTCGGGACGAAACAGCCACCACAAGGCGGAGGCCCTCTTCAAGTCCTTCGCCCGGGCGCTCAGGATGGCCGTGGCCCCCGATCCCCGGCAGACGGGCGTCCCCTCCACCAAGGGGACCCTCTGATGGGAGCCCCTCCCCGGACAGGCGTGATCGACTACGACATGGGGAACATCCACTCTGTGGCCAAGGCCCTGGAGGCCAGCGGCCACCGGGTGGGCATCCTCGCCTCTCCGGAGGAGATGGCGGCCTTCGCCCCGACCCACCTGGTCCTTCCCGGCGTCGGGGCCTTCGGCGAGGGACGGGCCCGGCTCGAACACAAGGGGTGGATCCCCGTCATCGAGCGATGGCTGCGGGAGGATCGCCCCTTTCTCGGCATCTGCCTGGGGATGCAGCTTCTCTTCGACACGAGCCAGGAGTTCGGGACCCACCGGGGACTCGGGTTCTTCTCCGGAGAGATCGTGCCCTTCGACCCCGCCCGGGGCAAGGTCCCCCAGATCGGATGGAACGACGTGGTCCGCACCTCTCCCCATCCCCTCTGGAGCCGGCTTCCCGCAAGACCCGACTTTTACTTTGTCCATTCCTACCGGGTCCGCACCTCCGACCGGGATCTGGTCCTGGGAGAGACCGACTACCAGGGGCCGTATCCCTCCATGGTGGGGCGCGGACGGATCGCGGCGGTCCAGTTCCATCCCGAAAAGAGCCAGGCGGCCGGACTCACGCTTCTTGAAAATTTTGGAGGACTCTAGCATGCAGCTCTATCCGGCGATCGACCTCTCCGGCGGACGGGTCGTCCGACTCACCCAGGGGGACTTTGCCCGGGCCACCGTCTACGAGGAGGATCCGGCCCGGGCGGCCCGAAGCTTCTTCGACAAGGGGGCGACATGGCTCCATGTGGTCGACCTCGACGGGGCCAAGACGGGACAGCCGGGGAATCTTCGCGCCCTCGAGGCCATCATCGGCGCCTTCCGGGGGAAGATCCAGGTGGGAGGAGGCATCCGCACCCTCGACACGGCCCGCCGCATCCTCGACCTGGGGGTGGAACGGCTCGTTCTGGGCACGGGGGCCCTCACCAACCCCGACTTTCTGGCGGCCATGCTCCGGGAGTGCCCCGGGCGCTTCTTTGTGGGCGTCGATGTCCGGGAGGGGAAGATGGCCATTTCCGGGTGGCTTGAGACCACCGGGGGCGCGCCCGGGGAGACGATGAAGCGCCTGGCCTCCGACGGCGTGGCGGGATTCGTCTACACCGACATCGCCCGGGACGGGATGCTCGAAGGGCCGAACCTTCCGGTCTACCGGGAGCTCGCGGAGACCCTTTCGGTGCCGGTCATCGCCAGCGGCGGCATCGGCTCCCTCGACGACATCCTCCGGCTCCGGGAGGCGAAGGTCTCCGGGGCCATCGTGGGCCGGGCCCTCTATACGGGGGCCGTGGACCTCTCCCAGGCCCTGGCCCTCTGCCGACCGGACCCCGCCCCATGCTGAAGAAACGGATCATCCCCTGCCTCGACATGAAGGGGGGCCGCGTGGTGAAGGGGGTCTGCTTCGAATCCCTCACCGACGCCGGAGACCCCGTGGAAACCGCCGCCCTCTACGACCGGATGGGGGCGGACGAGCTCTGCTTTCTCGATATCGGCGCCTCCGTGGAAAACCGCGGGACCCTCTTCGAGATCGTCGAGAGGACGGCCAGCCGCGTCTTTCTTCCCCTGACCGTGGGAGGAGGGATCCGCTCGACCGAGGAGATCCGGAAGGCCCTCAACGCGGGAGCCGACAAGGTCTCCCTCAACTCCGCCGCCCTGGCCCGCCCCGAGCTCCTCACCGAGGGGGCCCTCCGCTTCGGCTCCCAGTGCATCGTCCTGGCGGTGGACGTCAGGAGGGAGGGAGATTCCTGGCGGGTCCACTCCCACGGAGGAACCCGCCCCACCGACCGCGACGCCCTGGACTGGATCGTCGAAGGGGTGCGCCGGGGCGCCGGGGAGATCCTCCTGACCTCCATGGACCGGGACGGAACGAAAACGGGCTACGACACCGATCTTCTCCGGGCGGTCAGCCGGGCGGTGGACGTTCCCCTCATCGCCTCGGGCGGCGCCGGGAGCCTCGAGGACTTCCGACGGGCCTTCGAGGCCGGTGCCGATGCCGCCCTGGCCGCCAGCCTCTTCCACTTCGGGACGGTCGATCTCCGCGACCTGAGGCGCTATCTGGCCGGCCACGGCGTGGCGGTCAGGCCCCCCATGGACCCCTTTTGCCCGGGAGATGCCCGTGGATGACGCCATCCTCCGCACCCTCTTTCCGGACGGGGAGACCCTCCGCCCCGTCGTCGCCCAGGAGGTCCGCTTCGGCAAGGTCCTCATGGTGGGATACATGAACCGGGAGGCCTTTCACAGGACGGTCGACAGCGGGAAGGTCACCTTTTTCAGCCGCTCCCGGAAGCGCCTGTGGACCAAGGGCGAAAGCTCGGGACACTTCCTCCGTCTCGTCTCGCTCCGCTACGACTGCGACGGGGACACGCTCCTGGCCCTGGTCCGGCCGGAGGGTCCCACCTGCCATACCGGAACGGAGAGCTGCTTTGACGGCCGTCTCCTCGTTCCCGGAGAAGAGGGGAGACCCGCCTTCGAGACCCTGGGGGATCTCGCCGGAACCATCGCCCTCCGAAAGGACCAAGACCCCGAGACCTCCTATGTGGCGCGCCTTCTCTCCGGACCCCGTTCGGCCCTCCTGAAAAAACTTGTGGAGGAGGCGGGGGAGACCATGGCCGCCATCTACGAGGAGGATGCCTCCGGGACCCGCTCCGAGATGGCCGACCTCCTCTTCCACCTTCTCGTGGCCATGGAACGGACCCGGACCCCCTGGGAAGAGGTTCTCGGAGTCCTGGAAAAACGCACAGGAAAGGGGGGGCTCGAGGAAAAGAAGGAACGATCCCGGCCCACCCCCAAAAAAGGAGAGGCCCCATGACCGCGTCATCGACCGAGAATTGCCTTTTCTGCCGGATCGTCCGGGGGGAAATCCCCGCGGGACGCCTCCGGGAATCTCCCGACTCCCTGGCGATCGCCGACATCTCGCCCCAGGCTCCCCACCACTGTCTCCTGATCCCCAAGCGCCATGCCGCCGACATCGGAGAATTCATGAAAGGGCCCCGGGCCGCCGAAGAGATGGCGGACCTTCTGGCGGTGGGGATGGGACTTGTGGCGGAGAAAGGTCTCTCGGAACGGGGATACCGCCTCGTGGTCAACACCGGACGGGAGGGGGGGCAAACCGTCCCCCACCTTCACATCCACCTCTTGGCGGGGCGGGAGATGGGCTGGCCCCCCGGGTGACCGGAGAAATCCTTGTCCTGCGCGGCCTCCTGAGATTTCTTTGACAATATTCCCCCCCGGGTATAGAATAAACAGTCTGCGTCAGTCCTATCCATTAAGGGAGGTTTTGAATGACTGGAGTTCGCGTCAAGGAAAACGAATCGTTCGAAAGCGCCCTCAAGCGCTTCAAAAAACAGTGCGAAAAAGCGGGGATCCTCTCCGACGTCAAGAAGCGCGAACATTACGAAAAGCCCTCCGTCCGCCGCAAGAAGAAAGCCCTCGCTGCCCGAAAGAAGGCGTTGAAGCGCGCCCGCATGGCGGTCCGCTAGCTCTCTTTCCACGCTGAAGACCGCCGCCGGACGCGACAGGGATTCCTGTGGCGCTCCGGAACGCGTCGACACCCGGAGACCTCTTAACCGTCGGGGGGACCCGTGCAGAGCCGATCTGGACTGGCTCCGCCCCCAGGGCCAAGAGTCTCGGGATGCAAAAGGCTACGCTCCTGTCATGCCCGCAAGGTCAGGATTCCACGCATAGTTGCGCCTGATGCGGGCCCGAATCGAACGCCCGTGCGGGACCCGCGGGGCCCGACACGGGGTCTCGACACATCGCCGTTAAAACTGTACACAAGGGGGACGAGTGGGACTTCGGGAAACGCTTCTGGATCACCAGAAAGAGAGCCTGAAGGCCAAGGACTCCGTCCGGCTGTCCGTCCTGCGTCTTCTCCTCTCCCAGGTCAAGAACCGGGAGATCGAGAAGGGCAAGGGATCGACGCTCACCGACGAGGAAATCATCGAGACGATCTCCTCCATGGTCCGGAAGATGGACGAGTCCATCGAGAGCTTCACGGCCGGGGGGCGCGCCGACCTCGCGGACAAGGAGCGGGCCGAACAGGCGATTCTCAGGGCCTATCTTCCCGAGCCCCTGTCGGAAGAGGCCATCGATCGGCTCATCGCCGAAGGGATCGCCGAGACGAAGGCCTCCGGCCCCAAGGGAATGGGACCCCTGATGCAATGGCTCTCCCCCCGGACCAAGGGACGGGCCGACAACAGGATCGTCAGCCAGAAGGTCAAGGCGGCGCTGGAAAAATCCTGACCGGACCGGACTGGGGGAGAGGACACCTCCCAATCGAACGGACGACAGATGGCGGATGAATGGGTAGAGTCGGTCCGTCGTGCCACGGACTTGGTCGAGGTGGCGTCTCGCTACGTCAACCTGAGAAAGCGCGGCCAGAAATGGGTCGGCCTGTGCCCCTTTCATGAAGAAAAATCCCCGTCGTTCCAGATCGATCCCGACAAACAGCTCTATTACTGTTTCGGCTGCCATGCCGGCGGGGATGTCTTTCGACTCGTCGAAAAGCTCGACCACAAGTCCTTCGGCGAGGTGGTGCGCTCCCTGGCCCAGGAGTCGGGAATCCCTCTCCCCGAACGCGGGTCGACAGAGGAGAGGGAGCGGCGGGAGCGTCTCAGGAAGGCCCTTCTTCTGGCCCAGGAGCTCTATCGCAAGGCGCTGGCCTCTCCTCTGGGGGAGCCCGCGCGACGCTATCTCCGGGAGTCCCGGAAGCTCGCGGACAGGACGGTGGAGCGATTCGGACTGGGGTGGGCCCCGGCCTCCTCGATCCTGACCGAGACCTTCGGGACCGATCCTTCCTCCTCCCGGGGGAACGGTCGCGGAGGAGCCGAGTCCGAAGGGATCGGAAAGGCCCTCGTGGAGGCGGGGATGATCCGCCCCGCGGTCCCGGGGCCGGGAGGCCACGGGGGAGGGGACCTCTTCCGGAACCGGGTGATGATTCCCATCCGTGACCGGGAGGGCGGGGCCCCCGTTGGCTTTGGCGGGCGCAGCCTCGAGTCGGGGGGGCGGGCTCCCAAATACCTGAACTCGGCCGAGTCCCCGACCTTCAAAAAGCGCGAGATCCTCTTCGGAATCGATCAGGCCGCCCGGGCCATCCGAAAGGAGGGACGGGTGCTGGTCGTCGAGGGATACTTCGACGTCATCGCCCTCTCCCAGGCGGGAATCGAGAATGTGGTGGCCCCGTTGGGAACCGCCCTGGGACCGGCCCACATCTCGACGATCAAGAAGAGCGCCGGAGAGGTCATCCTCCTCTTCGACGGGGATCGCGCCGGGCGGGAGGCGGCCATGAGCATCGTGGGACGCTTTCTCTGGGATCCCGACCTCTCCTTCCGGGCGATCTGGCTCCCCGACGGAGAGGACCCCGACACCTGGGTCCAGCGGGAGGGACGCTCCGGCGTGGAAAAGGCCCTGGAAGAGGCCCTTCCCATGGGAGACTTCGTCCTGGACTGGCTCGAATCCTCCGTGGCGAGGGCCGCCCCGGATCCGGGGGCCAAAGCCGCTCTCGCCTCGGACTTTCTCGCCATGGTCCGGGCCTTTCCCGACCTCGAGGTTCAGGACCGCCTCCTGCAGAAGGGCGCCGTCCTTCTGGGGACGATGAAGGATCTTCTGGCCCATTCGCTTCTCTCCGGGCCGGACGCGGCCCGGGAGGCCCGGAAGGAGAAGGCGGCCGAATCCGAAGGCCCCGCCCTCGGAAACCGCGCCCTGGCCGTGAGGAACCACCTCGTGGAGCTTCTCCGGATGTGGGTGGACGGAGAGTCCCCGCACCCGAGAGAGGTGTTGAAGAGAGAGGACTACGCCTTCGTCGAGGACGCAACCCTGGTGGCCATTCTCGACGATCTCTGGGCGCAGCCGGACCCGGGCCCCGAATCCGACAGTTCGGGACACTTTCATGACCTTCTTCGGAGGGATCCGCCGCTCATGAAGCTCTGGTACGAGCTTCCCTCCGACCCGGCCTCCCGGCAGGAACGGCTTCTCGACATGCGCCAGGCCGCCTGGCGCATGTCGAGAAAGACACGACGCAAATCAGGAACGGACGGAACGGGACCGAACCAGTCCGTCCACCCATAACCCACCCGGGACCCCAAGGCTGGGCCCCCATAGGGAGACACGATGTCAAAGAACGAACGTCTTTCCGAAATGAAGGATCTGATCACCCTCGGGAAGGAACGGGGATATCTGACCTACGACGAACTCAACCACGCCCTTCCCTCCGAAGCGGTGGACTCGGAAGAGATGGATTCCATCCTGAGCTACTTCGGGGACATGAACATCGACATTGTCGAGGATGAGGCCGACCACACGGAATTTGGCGAGGCCGAGGGCGAGGGCGAGGAGGAGCTCTTCGAGGAGATCGAGATCACCGCCCTCGAGGAAGAGGCCGACACCGAAGACCTCTCCGACGGCATTGCCGCGGCGGGAGTCCGGACCGACGATCCGGTGCGGCTCTATCTCAAGGAGATGGGCTCCGTCCCCCTCCTGACCCGGGAAGGGGAGATCAAGATCGCCCAGAGGATCGAGGAGGGCAAGACGGAGGTCTTCTCCTTCCTGTTCGGCGTCCCCCTGTCGATCCAGAGCATCCTGGGACTTCGGGACAAGATCCAGACCGGCATCATCGGGATCCGGGACATCATCGACCTCGAAGAGGAGGAGACCGAGGAGGAGGGGAAATCTCCGGCGGCCCGCCAGGCCACGGAGGCCTTCATCGAACAGGCGGCAAAGATCGAGGAGCACTTTGCCAAGATGAACGATCTCTCCCAGAAGATGAAGGCCGTCCTGAAGGATCCCGCCAAGAAGCGGGCCCTTCGGGAAAAGGTCAAGAAGATCCGCCACGAGGTGGTGGAGGTCATCCTTGAGATGCATCTTCAGCAGCGCCAGATCAACATCCTCATCGAAAAGCTCCGGGATGTCGTCGGCCAGTTCGAGGAGACCGAGAGGACCCTCGACCAGTGCCGCCGGCGGATCGGCCTGCCGGTGGACGAGATCCTCGCAAAGCTCTCCGAGAAGCCCAAAAAATCGAAGCTCTCGGCGGAAAAGAAGGAGCTTTACGAGCAGTTTTCCAAGGCCCACGAGCGGATCCTCTCCCTTGAGGTGGAGACCTTCCTCTCCCCCTCCGAGGCCAAGGAGAGCCTCCAGCAGATCATCCGGGGCGAGGAGAAGGTCCGGGAGGCCAAGTCCGAGCTCATCAAGGCCAACCTGCGGCTCGTGGTCTCCATCGCCAAGCGCTACACCAACCGGGGGCTGCAGTTCCTCGACCTGATCCAGGAGGGCAACATCGGCCTGATGAAGGCCGTGGACAAGTTCGAGTACAAGAGAGGCTTCAAGTTCTCGACCTACGCCACCTGGTGGATCCGCCAGGCCATCACCCGGGCCATCGCCGACCAGGCCCGGACGATCCGCATCCCGGTCCACATGATCGAGACCATCAACAAGCTGATCCGCACCAGCCGCCACCTGGTGCAGGAGCTCGGACGGGAGCCGCTTCCCGAGGAGCTGGCCAAGGAGATGCAGATGCCGGTGGACAAGGTTCGCCGGGTCCTGAAAATCGCCCGGGAACCGATCTCACTTGAAACTCCCATCGGAGAGGAAGAAGATAGTCATTTGGGAGACTTCATCGAGGACAAGAAAACGATCTCTCCCATCGAGGCCGCCGTCCGCTACGACCTGGTCCGAAAGATCGGCCAGTCGCTGTCGACCCTCACCGACCGCGAGGAAAAGGTCATCCGCCTCCGCTTTGGCATCGGCGAGCTGACCGACCACACCCTCGAGGAGGTGGGTCAGGACTTCGACGTGACCCGGGAACGCATCCGCCAGATCGAGGCCAAGGCCCTGAGAAAGCTTCGCCATCCGAGCCGGAGCAACCAGCTCAAGAGCTTTCTCGACTGGTAAGAGGAAGAATAACGGGCCTATAGCTCAACGGCAGAGCTGCCGGCTCATAACCGGTTGGTTCCAGGTTCGAATCCTGGTGGGCCCACCACCGAAACCGAACGAGAAGAAAGGACCTCCCCTTGGACGTGGGACCCTCGGTCCAGGAAACCCTGGCCCTGGTATACCGGCTGCAGACGATCGACAATGAATTGGTTCAAATCACCGGGGAGATAGAGACGTCCCGGGCCGGTCTCAGGGAGAAGGAAGAGGAGCTCGCCGGACTCTCCGCCCGGATCGATTCCGAAAGGAAGGACCTTCAGTCCCTCGCCCGCGAGAAGAAGGACAAGGAAGAAGAGCTCCGGACAAACGAGCACATCATCTCCGAGAACAAGAAAAAGAACAAGGAGCTTCGCAACTCCCGGGAGATCCAGGCCTACATGGCCGAGATGGAATTCCGCCGGGACGAGGTCGAGCGGCTGCAGGATGAAATTCTCCGGCTGATGGAGGCGATCGAGACCCTGGAGAGGATCCTGGACGGTCGCACCGCCGAAATCGAAAGCCGAAGACAGGAGCTGGACGCAGTCCGATCCGCCCAGGCGGGACTGGAGAAGGAAAAGGAAGGGGACATCACCGCCCTGGAGTCGGAAAAGACCCAGCTCATGTCCTCCTTCCCCGAAAACCTCCTCGCCCAGTACCAGCGCCTCAAGATTTCCCACAAGAACGGTCTCGTCGTCTCCCGCATCCAGGAGGGAACGTGCGGTGCCTGCCGGATGGTGCTTCCCCCCCGCACCATGACCGAGGTCAAGAGGCGCCAGAAGATCATCCCCTGCCTCCATTGCCAGCGCTGGCTCTATCTCGAGTAGCGTCGGGAGGGCAGACGACAGGATGAATTCCCCGCTGTGACAGGGGACCCCCGGTCCTCTGGGATCCGGGTTCGGGAGAAGACTGGAAGATGGCCGCCCGACACCAGTCGGGAGGAAAGTCCGAGCACCGCAGGGCAGGGCGCTGGGTAACACCCAGTCCCGGCGACGGGAAGGAAAGTGCCACAGAAAACAAACCGCCGGACTCCGGTCCGGTAAGGGTGAAAAGGCGAGGTAAGAGCTCACCGCGTCTCCGGTGACGGAGACGGCATGGTAAACCCCGCCCGGTGCAAGACCAAATAGGGAGGCTCGCATTCGTGCGGAAGGCTGGCCCGGCCCACGCCTCCGGGTAAGGTCGCTAGAGTCCAGGGGCAACCCTGGTCCCAGAGTAATGGCCATCCTCGACAGAACTCGGCTTACGAAGGTCTTCCCCGGACCCGAAATCCAGAAGGACCGTCCCCGTCCATGAGAGCCCGTCCATGAAAGAACGAGCCGCCCTCCCCTACGACGGGCTCTCGCTCATTGCCGACCCTGTCCACGGGTACATCACCTTCGTGGACACCCCCGCCACGGCAGGGAACCCCACCGAGCGGACCCTCATCGACAGCCCCTGGGTCCAGCGCCTTAGGGGAATCTATCAGCTTCAGAGCGCCCGATTCGTCTTCCCCGCCGCCGAACACACCCGATTTGCCCACTCCCTGGGCGCCATGCACATGGCCGGCCGCTTCGCCCGCCATCTCTATCCCGGCTTTTCCGGAGAGTTCTCCCTGCCCTTCTTCGAAGGCCTTCTCCGGGTGGCGGCCCTGCTCCACGACACCGGCCACGGCCCCTTCTGCCACTTCTACGACGAGACCGTCTCCCAGCCCCGATTCGGACGATCCCACGAAAAGATGAGCCAGATCATCATCGGAGGGCCCCTGCGGGAGACCCTCGAGAAAATCGACAGGAGCCCCTCCGGAAGCTTCGCGCGGGGCGAACGGATCTCCGCCGACTGGGTGGCCTATCTCGTGGGAAAGGGCAAGGCCCCGAATCCGGTGCCGCGGGACCTCCCGGTCCTGGGGGCGCTGAAGCCCCTCTTTTCCGGGATCTTCACCGTGGACAACCTCGACTATGTCCTGCGGGACGCCTACATGTGCGGGGTGGCCACGGCGCCGGTGGACATTGACCGGATCCTCTACTACACCCACGTCCAGAAAGGCCGGCTGGCGATCCACCGATACGGTCTGGGGGTCTTCGAACAGTTCATCCAGGCCCGGCGCTACATGTACTCCCAGATCTATTTCCACCGCACCACCCGCTCCTTCGACCTGGCGCTGAGGGACCTCATCGGCGAGACCCTTTCGATTCTCCTCCCCCACGACCCCGCCGACGATCTTCCCCGCTTCCTGGCCCTCACCGACCACCACCTTCTCGAGACGGTGCGGAGCTGGCCCGCCGCCCGTTCGGCCCGTCTCCGGCGGCTGGGGGAGGGCTGGGGGGCCTTCCTCGGGCGGGAGAAGATCTGGACGATGATCTACGAGCGGATCCAGGAGTTCGAAAGTCCCCGGAAGCCCTCCCGGGAGAGCCCCCCCGACCTCGATCTCCTCTCCCGGCGCCTCGCCTCCCAGGGGCTCCTCCCCCGGGGGGCGGAGATCCGCCTCGACGTGGCCAGCCGGGACACCCGCCCGGAGAACCCCTTTCTGGGAGAAGGGAACCTCGACGTCTACGACCCCCTGTCGGGCAAGGTCGGCCGGGGGCTTCTCGCCCGGATGCTCGAAGGGATCCCCCAGCGCCAGGAAATCGTCCGGATCTTCGCCAAAGGCTTGCCGGACCTCCCCGCCGCGACCCGGGAGATCGCCCGCCAGCTCGAGGAGTGAGAGGCTCCCTTCAGGCGGGAAGGAGCCGAAAAAGGGGAAGGACCCGGTCGTGGGGACGCCCCCTCTTGGCCTCTTCGACCCCCCCGATCCCGGCCCCGCCTCCGATATTGACCCACGCCACCCGCTCGCCGTCCCCTCCGTCGGCCTCCAGGATCTTCCGCATCATCGGCGCTCCCGCATTGGAGAGATCGATCCTCCGGGCCTCGAGGAACCCCGACAGGACCCGCCCCGAGGCCGATCGTCCGTACCACCCCGCCGCCAGAAGCTCTCCCCGCCCTTCCAGAAGCCAGCCCTCGAGGGAGCCCCGCCATCGGGGATCCATGGCCCGGTCGAAGGCTCCCGCCATGTCGGAGGCCATCGCCCGCTCCAGGGAGTCCCGGGCCACGCGCTGGCGCAGGTCGACGAAGCCTGCGACCAAGGCCCGGACGGCGGCCTCGTCCTCCGGCCGGATCGGTCGCACCCCGGTGGGGCCCCACTGGCGTTCGAGGCGATTGTGCTCCCAGCGGAAGGTCCGCCCGGAATTGCCCCGGGGAAGGCGGAGCCGGGAGGCGGCGAGAACGATCTCCCGCTCCCCCGGTTCGACCCGGAAGGGTCCGTCCGGCAGGAGCTCCTCGGGACAGCCTTCGAGGAAAGGGGGCGGAGAGTCGGGAAAGAGGGCCGAGAGCCGGGAAAAGATCTCCCGAAGGCTCTCCCCCCGCCCCCGGGGAGAGAGCCCCGGGTCGAAGAAGAAACGGGGGGGAAGGGGAAGAAAGACGGCGCCGTCATTGGTGAGGGCGATCAGGAGGCGATCGGGGAAGAGGCCCTCGAGGATCCGGTAGCGGATCCTCTCCGAAAAGAGAAAGAGGGCCCCCGGATGGAGAAAGGAGAGGGGGAGAGACTCCGGACGGTCCGGCGGCAGAAATTCCCGCAGGAGGTCAGGGGAGAGCGGGTCCATGGCGGGGGTCGGCAAGGGGGGGAAGGACAAGGATCTCCTGGAAATGAGGCCGGTCTTCGCCGGTGGCAAAGGGACGCAGGGCCTCGAGAGCCTCGGGGGGAAGCCGGCGCCACTCCCGGGCGAGAAAGTCTTCGGCGTGGCGGCGGAAAAAGAGCGGATCCTCCCGGGAAGCAAAGGGGCAGTCGGGGTCGAGGACGATCCGGAAGGCCCCCTGCCGGAAGACAACGAGGAGGGGGTAGATCCGGCAGTCCGCGGGATGTCCCCCCCAGAGGCCGCATCCGTGGCCGGAGCCATCGAGTGCCGAGCAGCGCCAGACCGGGATGTCGGCCGAGGGCGGCGGCGGAAGGAGGTGCAGGGGCTGCGGCGCGGAGAAGGCCGCGGGGAAGTCCGGAAGGCCGGCTCCGCGATTGGCCCAGGGAGAGCGGTCGGGATCGGTGAACCGGCAGCACATCCGGCAGCTGTCGCAGAGCTCCCGGGGCACCGGAAGGATCGGGAGGGCAGGGGAGATCCCGGTCCCCATCAGGGGCTCCCGTCGGCCAGGGAGCTCAAGGGGCGTTCGAAGAGGCGGCGCTGGAGGATCTCCTCGAGGGGGCGGAGCGTCGCCGGGTCCATGGCCGAGACGAAGACCCCCTCCGGATGTCGCCGGGAGAGCGTCTCCCGGGTCTCGGCATCGAGGCGGTCGGACTTGTTGAAGAGCAGGAGGGTCGGGATCCGGTCGAGCTCCATCTCCCGGAGGATCTCGGAGACCCTCTCGATCATGAGCTCGCACTGGGGGTGGGAGCCATCGGCCACATGGACGATGAGGTCGGCGTCGCGCAGCTCGTCGAAGGTGGCCATGAAGGCCCGGCGAAGGTCGGCGGGCAGATCCCGGATGAAGCCCACGGTATCGGTGAGGATGATCTCCCGCTCCCGGGGAAAGCGCAGGCGCCGGGAGGTGGGGTCGAGGGTGGCGAACATCTTGTCCTCCACCAGGACCTCGCTCTTGGTCAGCCGGTTCAGCAGGGTGGATTTGCCGACATTGGTGTAGCCCACCAGGGAGACCACGGGGAGGGCCGCCTCCCGCCGGCGGCTCTTGCGGCCCGAACGCTCCACCTCCAAATGGCGAAGCTTGGCGCCAAGGGAGGCGATCCGGTCCCGGACCCGCCGCCGGTCCTCCTCGAGCCGGGTCTCGCCGGGGCCGCGTCCCCCGATGCCGCCGGTGAGGCGGGAGAGGGCCGTGGAGCGTTCGAAGAGGCGGGGAAGAAGGTACTTGAGCTGGGCCAGCTCGACCTGGAGCTTGCCGTCCCGGCTGTGGGCGCGCCGGGCAAAGATGTCGAGAATGAGCTGGGTCCGGTCGATCACCTTGAGCTCGGTCATCTCGGCGATCTTTCTCACCTGGTTGGGAGAGAGCTCCTGCTCGAAGATGATGAGGGTGGCGTGGAGCTTCAGGGCATGGATCAGGAGGGACTTGAGGCGGTCGACGCTCATGAGGGTGGTGGGATGGTAGCGGGCCACCCGCTGGCGAACGACGCCGAGCACATCCACCTCGGCGGAGCGGGCGAGCTCGGAGAGCTCCGCCAGGGCATCCTCCTGGTCCGAGATGGAGGCGGTGGAGACGGAGACCAGAAGCCCCCGCTCCTGGCCGGTGGTGTGTTTCGTGGCGGCGGAGAGGCTCCGGGCCAGCTCGTCCTCCAGGGCCTCGACCCGACCGGAGGAGTCGTAGGCCTCCGGTCCCACCGGACGGGGAGGGTCGACAATCCAGGGGGAGGCAGCCTCCGGGTCGGGGTCGATCGTGGCCACGCAGAGCCTCTCCGGAAGACCGGAGTTCCGGTTCACCAGGATGGCCACCATGGCGTCCAGCCTCAGAAGGGCCAGGTCGTTGAGGTCGTCCTGGGAGAGCGCCTCGCCCAGAAGGTGGGTATGGACCATCCGGAGGCCCCGCAGGGAGCGGCTGCCGGAGCGGGAGGGAGGAAGCTCCTCGAGGTAGATCTCCCGCGCGGTTCCCACCACCACCATGGCGATGGTCCCCTCCCGGGTGATGAGAAGGGCGATCTGCCGCCCGGTCTCATGGCTCAGCTCGGCGATCTGCCGCGCCATCTCCGGGCCCACCCAGAGGCCGGGGGAGACCTTCCGTCCGTGAAGGCGCGTGAGGGATTTGAGCTGGCTTGCCTTGAGTCCCGAGAGGTTGCCGGTCAGTCCGGAAATGGAGGATCCTTTCGATGGGGGGAGGGGGCAGGACCGGACCCGTGTCAGGGTCTTGGTCCCTTGCGTCTCTTTTCTTATGATACCCCAGAACGGTGGCCGGGGCGACACACGGGAAGAGGGAGCCTCTCCGGAGGGGCCATGGCGCCGGGGGCGCTAGAGAAGGGAGACCAGACACCGGAGAATCCCGGTGTAGTAGCAGCAGCGGGTATCGTTGAGGTCGTTGAAGAAGAGCCTTTCCTGGCCGTCCTCGAAGCAGACCAGGACAAAGCAGGCCCCTCCCGGCACGGAGGACTCCCGGGTCTCCACGACCCGGCCCGTGCCCCATTCCGGATAGTCCCGGTGGCGGACCCGCTCCTCCCGGCGAAGGTAGAGGCGATAGCCTCTCTCCTCGATCATGGGTGCGGGATCCGGGGGTCGAAGCTTGTGGCCCGGAGACGATAGAAGGGACTCTGGGGGCAGAGGGCGCGCACCTTGGCCATGGCGCGTCTGGCCCCGGGCCGCCCCAGCCGGTGGCGCGCCACCCCGATCCAGGAGAGGGTCCGGGGATCGTCTGGGGAGAGGCGGTCGGCCCGCTCGAACTCCGCCAGGGCCTTCGTCACCGATCCCCCCACAAACCAGGGCTTGTAATAGAGGGCGATCCCCTTCAGGAGATGGGCCCGGGCGTTGGAGGGATCCCGGCGAAGCGCCCGGTCGACGTTCCTCTCGGCCCTCTTGCCGAAGCGCATCCCTCCGGGAAAGCCCCGATAGAGGACGAGCTCGGTGTCCCTCTCGGCCCGGAGCACCCGGACGTCGGGACTTTTTCGTGCCGCTTCGGGAAGGGCCCGGAGAAGGGTCTCCGCCCGGGAAAGGGCCGCAAGGCCGGTGGGTCGCCCCCCCGGATGGTCCCGAAGGATCCGGGCAAGCTCGAGTAGGCGGTCGGGGGTCTCCCCGGGGGAACCCGGGGGAGGAAGAAGGGGGACGCCGGAGACCGGGCCGGGACAGAGGGGGGCGGCCGCAAGAGGGGAGGGGGCTCCCAGGAGAAAAAGGGGAAGCGCCGCCCCCAGGAGGGCCTGCCGGAGCCTAGCGCTTCCCTTTTTCGGTGAGGATCTGGGGAAGGTGAGTGCCAAGCTGGGAGCGATGGATGACATATTCGAAGCCTGCCTTCTGTGCATTCCGCCGGGAGTCGGTGTCGTTGTGGAAGATGACGGCGATGAGTTTGGGATGGCTCCCCGTCCCGCCGGCCTCGATGACCTCCGAAAGAGCGCCCTTGGCCTCCTTCATGTCCACCACCAGGGCCTTGATCGACAGATCGGCCGACACGGCGTTGAAGACCTTGTCGGGAACCGTCGAGGTGCTGGAATAGCCCACCTTCTGGACAATCCCCGAGATCATGGTTCCGAGAAAGATGTCGCGGCCCACGAAGAGGACCTTTCCCTTGTCGTTGGTTGTCTCGCCGGACGAGAGACCGCTCATGGCCGGAGTCCTTTCCGCGTGAGGGTTTACGGGTGAGGGGAGACCATCTCCGGAGAAATCCGGGTGAGCCCCCCCATATAGGGGTGGAGCGCCTCGGGAATGAGGACGCTTCCGTCTTCCGTCTGGCAATTCTCGAGGATCGCGGCCAGGGTGCGCCCCACGGCCAGGGCCGATCCATTGAGGGTATGGACGAGCTGGACCTTCCGGTCCCCGGTCCGGCGATAGCGGATCTGGGCCCGTCGGGCCTGGAAGTCCATGAAGTTCGAACAGGAGGAGATCTCGCGGTACCGTCCCTGGGAGGGAAGCCAGACCTCCACGTCGTAGGTCTTGGCGGAGGAGAAGCCCAGGTCTCCCGTACACAGGGAGATCACCCGATAGGGAAGGCCCAGCCTCTCGAGGATCGTCGTGGCATCCCGGGTGAGCCGTTCGAGGTTCTCCATCGAGCTCTCCGGAGAGGAGAGCCAGACGAGCTCCACCTTGTCGAACTGATGCTGGCGGATCAGGCCGCGGGTATCCTTCCCCGCCGCCCCCGCCTCGCGGCGGAAGCAGGCCGTGTAGGCCGCAAACTTCACCGGCAGATCCGCCTCGTCGAGGATCTCTCCCCGATAGTAGTTGGTCACCGGCACCTCCGCCGTGGGAATCAGGAAGAGGTCGTCGGCGGGCATGTGGAAGAGCTCCTCCCGGAACTTGGGGAGCTGGCCGGTGGCCAGGAGGCTCTCGGGAAGGACCATGTACGGGACGGAGAGCTCCCGGTAGGCCGGCTCCCCCTCCCGGGGCCCCGTATGGCAATCCAGCATGAAGGAGATCAGGGCCCGCTCAAGACGGGCTCCCGCCCCCAGAAGGATCGAAAAGCGCGCCCCGGACATCCTGGCCGCCCGGTCGAAGTCGAGAATCCCCAGGCCGGCTCCGACCTCCCAGTGGGGGCGGGGGGTGAAGGAAAAGGACGGGGGGTCCCCCACCCTCCGGATCTCCACGTTCTCCGTCTCGTCCTGCCCCACCGGGACGCTGGCGTCGGGGATGTTGGGAAGCAGAAGCCAGCGCTCCTCCCTCTGGCGGTCGAGCTCCCGGCGCAGCGTGTCCGACGCCTCGATCGCCGCATTGATCCGGAGAACCTCGGCATAGAGCTCCTCGGTGGGCTCTCCGGCCCGCTTCTTCTTCCCGATCTCGGCGGAGAGGGCATTCCTCCGCTCCCTGAGCCGCTCCCACTCGCGGTTGGCCTCGAACCAGCGGCCGTCGAGGTCCAAAAGGCCCTCAAGATCGATCTCGGCATGTCGGGCGCGAAAGGCCCGGGCCGCGGCCTCGGGATCCTTCAGTATGCGGTTTCGGTCGAGCATCTCTCTCCTTGGGATGGGGGGATCGGGAGGCGAACGGCCTCCCCGGACGACCCGAGGGCTCGGTTCTCGTCTTCTTCCATTCTAACCCCTTCCTGCTTCCATGAAAAGAGAGAAAATTCATCTTACCTTAACGCAATGATTTTCTTTTCTTTCAATCATTAATTTTTATAAAAACAAAAAGGCCGGAGAGGGGGGGCTCCACACATGGTCCACACCCTCTCTGCCCAGGTTTTTCCGGAGGGCCCACCGGAGGGGAGACGAATCGGCGAAACAGGAGAGGGGCTCCTCCCCGCTCCGCCGATTGAGGAAGAGACCGGGGGAAATGAAACGGGGAGGACGAGCCAGCGGAAAGGGTCACCAGGGGATCGCGTCCCGGAGTTATGGAGTTGCCATGAAACATGAAACGTTTCTGTTGCCCTCCTGAAACACTCCCCAGGGCATCGCCCTCAATCACGATCGATAAAAACATGAAAAAGTCTAAAAAAACCGAAGCTGGTCCGCTTCTTGCTTTTCAAGGGGCCGGGGATGAATTCTTCTGTCAGGGATCGACGATCACCGGTCTTTGCCGAACAGGGAAATTCATCAAGG
>JAKARS010000011.1 GCA_021828375.1 Nitrospirota bacterium | reverse complement strand
ATGAAAGGAGCAAGGGGCCGGGCTGTTGAAACCTGTTTCGTTCAATCCCCGAGAAAAACAAAAGGGCCTGAGCAAGAAAGTCGAGAGCTTCGTTCCCTTCCCGGATAGCATCGGCCCAATCCTCCTTGGAGATGAAAAGTTCTGCAGATCGTATTCTTGTCCCCGCATTCCAAAGATTGCGGGTGGCCAGGCTGTCCTTTCTCTTCTCCAGGCGGCTCATTCGGAATGATATCCTACGATAACGGCTTCTGCGCCTTCCCCGAACAGGTTGATTTCGGACTTCATTCCCACTGCTCGAAAGGCCTCGACAATTTCTTCCGGGCGCAGAAGATGGTTGCCCTGCACATGCTCTCCAAGATTTTGAACGGCAAGGGGGCGACGGCGGGTTTCCCGGAGATCTTGAATCTTTTGAGGCCAGGCCGGTTCCCAAATGACAACGGCGCCGTCCGGCTTCAAATGTTCCTTTAAAATTCGGAAAACGGTTTCCTTTTCATCCCAGACATGGTGGAGTGCTCGGTTCATTGCGATTATGTCCGCCGCTCCTTTCTGGGAAAATGCTTTGATGTCTCCCACCTGAAAGCTGAGCCGGTGATCGAGTCCTTCTTTATGGGCAAGATTCTTCGCCCGCCGGACATTTTCTTCAAATCCGTCAAGGCCGATTCCGTGAATGTTTTGGCAGCGCTTGGCCAGGGAGCGCAGATACCAGCCGTTTCCACAGCCCAGAT
The DNA here is from genome assembly GCA_021828375.1 of Nitrospirota bacterium. GTDB lineage: Bacteria > Nitrospirota > Leptospirillia > Leptospirillales > Leptospirillaceae > UBA4572. The sequence continues at coordinate 30,534 of JAKARS010000011.1, read as the reverse complement.
CCACGACTGTTCCCCCCCTTTTGTCAATATCGGAAAATATCTTGATGGAAGGGCAAATTTCCTTTTCAAAGATTCCAGAAAAGCTTGTTTCGAGCATGGCGCCGAACCAAGGGAGAATGTTTTTACGTTCGGTAAGGACCTTTTCTCCCGGACGCTCGCCGGTCAACATGAGCTCCGCCGCGCGATCGGCCATGTGCGAAGACAAAAGTGCTCCAATCGGAATGTTGAACTGCGTTTCCGGATGGGAGGGACGCATCAAATCTCCGGAAAGGGAGAGTTTGTAATTGTCTCCGACCAGATCAAGGTATCCGAATGCGTAAGCCGCTTCAGCCCAGCGCCTGACATAGAGAGAATCCATACCCGATTCCTTGGATAGGGCATCGATGGTTCCCTCTCCGAGAAGATGAAGTGCTTCAAAAAGATTGCTGACAATTCCAATAAAGGCGACGTTGAGACTCATGACCCCTTGAGACTGCATTCGAAGCTGTCGAGCAATCTCTTGAACTGAGGCGGGGGAGGGAGATAATTCAGCCATACGGGAGGGCCTCCTTAAGACGGTTTCTGAACCTTTTTTCTCATTTTAGCACGAGGGATGCAGGCTCGTCAGTTGATTGGAGTCCATCGCGAGAAATGTTTGACTCGCACATGCTTGTTTGAGTATGATGTTGCGAAATTTGTGTGACAGGATCCGGAAGAAACGCGTCCGGACATATCGCCCCAAGACCCCCAAAAGGAGTCAGACGAGAATGAAGCTTTACGAGCACGAGGCCCTTGGCGCAATTTTCAAAAAATACAAAATACCAGTTCCTCGTTATATTTTTGCGACGGAAATGAATGATGCCGTCAATCAGTTTGTTGAAAAGGAGCCCGGCGTTGTCGTGAAGTCGATGGTTCTCGTTGGAAAAAGAGGAAAAGCTGGCGCCGTCAAGGTTGTTTCTGACAAGGCAAAGGTTCCGGATGTCGTGAGGGATCTGGCGACACGCGAGGTTTATGGAGAAAAGTCCATTGGGGCGCTGGTCGAAGAAAAGTTGGATATCGAAAAGGAATTCTATCTTTCGGTGACCTATTCGACAAAAGACAGGGCTCCGGCAATTATATTCAGCGAGCACGGCGGGATGGATGTTGAAGAGATCGATCCCAAGCTCATTCATACGCATGTTATTTCTGATGTTCGCTCTGTCTATCCTTATCAGATCAGGCAATTTCTGACGGGGATCGGTTTTTCGGACAAGGATCTTCTTCGCCCCCTCTCGGAGGTGATTGTCAACGTTTATCACGCCTTTGTCGGTGCTGAGTGCCGCCTGCTTGAAATTAACCCTCTGGTGGTGGCTCGCTCGGGTGACAAGCGAAAGATTGTGGCCGCCGATGCAGTCGTTATCCTCGATGATGATGCCTCGGTCAATCCTGCCGTTGTCTATGGGGCAAGGAGTGCCCAGGGACGTCCGATGACGCAGCGGGAGCAGGATGCAATTCTGATCGATCAGGGGGATCATCGCGGGAAGGCGGGGTCCTATGTGGAGCTTGACGGTGATATCGCGATGATGACCTTCGGGGGCGGCGGGTCCACCGTCACGGCTGAGACGGCGATTGAAGCGGGTCTGAGAATCGCCAACCTGACCGACATCGGCGGCAATCCTCCGGCTGAAAAAATGTACAGGATCTCCCGCATCATTCTGTCGAAACCCGGCATCAAGGGTGTCCTTGTTTGCGGGGGGACGGCAAGCAATACAAGAATCGATGTGACACTCGGAGAAGGGCTTGCAAAAGCGCTCGATGACATGAATGCCGAAGGGAAACTCGACAAGAATCTCGTTTGGGTGGTTCGCCGGTCCGGACCCGAGTATGTTAAAGGCCTCAAGATGCTTCATGAATGTTTTGTGAGAAATGGCATTCGTGGGGAAATCTACGATTCGCAACTTCCCATTACGGAAGCGCCGATCCGCTTGAAGGAACTTTTAATAAAGCATGCGGGATATAAGCCTGAGAAGATTGTCTAGGATCGTCATACATTGGAGGATCAGACTTGAAGGGGACCGTTTATCTGAATGACAAAACAGGAATTGTGGTGATTGGCGCCACCGGACGAGAAGCGTCCCAGGTCATCAAAGAGTCCGAAGCTCTTTATCCAGGGATTGTCAAAGCCGGAATCACGCCAGGCAAGGGGGGAAGTACAGAGCTCCCCGTGCCGGTTTTTGATACCTTGGCGGAAGCAGTAAAAGATCCGAAGGTGGGAAAACTTCTCAATACGGCACTCATCTATGTTCCCCCCGTTTCTGTTCTTGATGCTGTCATGGAGTGTCTCGACAATGGTATCAAGGTGCTGTATATTATCACCGAGCATGTGCCGATTCGGGACTCTCAAATCATTTTTCAGGAAAAAGAACGTCATGGGGCCATCATCGTCGGCGGGACGAGCTTGGGATGTTTCGTTCCCTCGGTCGGTCGAATCGGGGCCATTGGCGGCAAAGATCCTTCTGTCGCCTTTAAGGATGGCGGTATTGTCGTCATTTCAAAGAGTGGCGGTCTGACCGTGACGACTGCAGAGATGTTCAAGCGCCGTGGATGGGGAACCTATATGGCCCTGGCTATCGGCGGTGACATCATCTCCAATACCACCTATGCAGATGTCCTGAAGCAGATCAAGGGGGATCCGAAAGTCAAGGCTGTCGTCATGCTCGGAGAGCCCGGAGGGGCTTATGAAGAGCAAGTTGCCGACCTGATCACTTCAGGTGGTTTTGACAAGCCCGTTGCGGCATTCATTTCTGGAAGGTTTCAGGAGAGGATGCCTGAGGGTGTGGCGTTTGGACACGCCGGGGCAATCGTGGAACGGGGCATGGGGAAGGCTACCGATAAAATTTCCCGCCTTGAGGCTGCCGGAAAGAAATTTCCAGTGAAGGTCGCCTTCTATTATCATGAACTGGTGAAGGCGATCGAGTCGCTCGGTGTTCCTCGAGACTTTGAGGACAGCACTGCCGAGCACGTTAAGCCCCTATATACAACGATCTAGGGGCGCGCACGTCACAAATGATTGGGGGGTGAAGGCAAATGGCAGAAGAAAGAACGCAGATGGCAACCGGTCCTGCAATCATCGGGGGAATCGCGATTCTTGCAGGGCTCCTTTTTTACATTATCTTCCTCGGACAGGGAGCAGAGAAAGCCAATCACATGACGGGATGGCTTCCTGGTTCTTCCACACATCTCTGGCCGTAATGCACTAATTCCCATTTCCTTATTCCGATGTTAGCCCCTGCTCTCCCCATTTGATCGATGGGGAAAACAGGGGCTTTTTTTGTTGATGATTCCATGGCATAATATCAAGACGCAAATTCTTGATTCCCGATATCGTTCGATTTTGCGGAGATCCCAGAGGATTTCCGGGGTGACTCATCGTATGAGCCGAAGGTCCTGCCCGGAGAAATCAGACCCATTCCCCCAAGGAGATTAAGCAATGGCGCTTAACCTGACACAGAAAATCTTCAAAGAGCACTTGGTTTCCGGAGAAATGGTTGCCGGAAAGGAAGTGGCAATCCGTATCGATCAGACCCTGACCCAGGATGCCACTGGAACTATGTCCTACCTTCAGTTTGAAGCCCTTGGCCTTGACCGTGTAAAGACAGAACTCTCGGTCTCCTACGTCGACCACAATATGCTCCAGACGGGATTTGAGAATGCGGACGACCATCGATACCTTCAGACGGTTGCTGCCCGATATGGGATTGTCTTTTCCCGCCCCGGAAATGGAATCTGCCATCAGGTGCATCTCGAGCGTTTCGGCAAACCAGGAAAAACCCTTCTTGGATCCGACAGCCATACGCCCACTAATGGGGGCCTTGGTATGATTGCCATTGGCGCCGGAGGGCTCGATGTTGCCCTTGCTATGGGGGGAGAGCCTTTTTATACGGCCATGCCAAAGGTTGTTCTTGTCAAGCTGACCGGAAAGCTTCAGCCGTTTGTCTCAGCCAAGGATGTCATTCTTGAGCTTCTTCGTCGTCTGACAGTCAAGGGCGGTGTCGGCCGGATTTTCGAGTATGGTGGCGAGGGTGTGGCGAGCCTGTCGGTTCCAGAGCGCTCAACTATCACAAACATGGGCGCAGAACTTGGAGCAACGACATCGATCTTCCCCTCGGACGAGCAAACCCGGAAATACCTCAAAGCCCAGGGACGTGAAAATGATTATGTGGCTTTTGCCGCAGACCCTGGCGCAACCTACGATGAGACCGTTGAGATCGATCTGAATACCCTTGAACCCTTGATTGCCCAGCCCCATTCCCCGGACAATGTCGTCAAGGTCCGTGAAATTGCGGGAATCCCTGTGAGCCAGGTCGCCATTGGATCCTGCACGAATTCTTCCTACAAGGATCTTCTGGGAATCGCGGCAATCATGAAGGGGAAGACGGTTCATCCTTCCGTTAGCCTTGGCTTTTCCCCGGGATCCCGTCAGACTCTGGAGATGATTTCCCAAAATGGGGTTTTGGGCGACCTTATCACCTCGGGTGCCCGCCTTCTAGAGTCTGCATGCGGTCCTTGCATCGGAATGGGCTTTGCTCCCCCTTCTGGCGGTGTCTCTGTGCGAACCTTTAACCGTAACTTTGAAGGGCGCTCCGGAACCAAGGATGCCAAGGTCTATCTTGCAAGCCCTGAAGTGGCAGCGGCCTGTGCCATCACTGGTGTGATTACCGACCCAAGAGATTTGGGTGTGGCTCCCAAGTCTGTCGATCTTCCGGAAAAGTATGTTCTGGATGACCGAATGATGATCTTTCCTCCGAAGGAAGGAGCTGGAATCGAAGTTCTTCGTGGACCTAACATCAAGCCTCTTCCAACCCGTGACCGAATCTCCGAGAGTGTGACGGGTTCGGTTCTTCTCAAGGTTGGAGACAACATCACCACCGATCACATCATGCCGGCAGGCGCCAAGGTTCTTCCGCTCCGCTCGAATGTCCCGGCAATCTCCCAGTATGTTTTCGAGTCGGTTGACCCGACATTCCCCAAGCGAGCCAAGGAAGCGGGAGGCGGCTTTATTGTTGGTGGCGCTAATTATGGACAAGGCTCAAGTCGTGAACATGCCGCTCTCGCCCCCATGTACCTGGGTGTGAAGGCCGTCATTGTGAAGGGGTTTGCCCGCATTCACCTGGCCAACCTGATCAACTTCGGAATTCTTCCTCTGACGTTTGTAAATGAGGCTGACTACGACAAGATTGATCGCGATGATCAGCTTGAGTTCAGCACGGCAGGACTTGAAAAGGGAACTCTTGTCCTGAAGAATCTGACGAAAAAAATCGAGATCCCCGTGAAGCATTCGCTGACGGCCCGTGATCTTGAAATCGTCCGTGCCGGAGGGACCTTGGCCTATGTCAAGGGACGAACCCGATAATCTCCTATTTCACACTCGGGGGACCGTTCAATACGGTCCCCTTTTTTTGCCTTTTTCCCGATCACTTTATCGAAAGGAATCCGGATGAGCAAGGAGCCACAAGGAAAAGAGCTGAACTGGAAAACCCGCGTTGGCGGGCAGGTGGATGGAAAGCCGGTGGTTCGAGGTTATCCCCTTGATGATCTTGTTGGACGCGTGTCTTTTGCCGAAGCCATTTTTCTGATTCTGAAGGGAGAGCTTCCCTCAGAGCGTGAGAAAAAGATGATGGAAGCGATGTTGGTCGCTTGCATCGACAATGGAATTGGACCACCTTCAGTCGTGGCGGCAAGAACGGTTTTTTCCGGGGGAAATCCCCTCAATGCCGCAGTGGGGGCCGGTGTCCTGACGCTGGGAGATTCCCATGGAGGGGCAATTGAGCAGTGCGCCCGGATCTATCAGGAGAATTTTCCGACCGATGTTGTCGATATTCGTGCCCATGCCAAGGCGGTCGTCGAGGAGTTCGACAAGAAGAAAAAGCGGCTTCCGGGCTATGGTCACAAACTTTACAAGCGGGACCCCCGAACCCTCCGTCTTCTTGAACTCGCCAAGGAGTATGGGTATATGGGGCGCTTTGTCGAGTTTGCCGTTGCCGTCCAGGATGAACTTGAAGCGAAGAGCGGAAAGAATCTTCCCTTGAACGTCGATGGAATGATCGCTGCGGTGATTTCAGAGATGGGCCTTTCCTGGAAAAATGGAAAGGGACTTTTTATCATTGGTCGAATCCCGGGCCTTGTTGCTCATGTGGTTGAGGAGTGGGAGCGCGAAAAACCATTTCGCCGACTCGAAGAGGGAACCTATGCCTATGATGGGACCCCTGTTCGCCCTGTTCCTGGAACCCGTTAGTCTTGCATGCCAGGAGGGGGCGTCCGTCCCCTCCGATTTTTCTGTTGCTCCTGATATTGCCGAAACACACATGAGTCATTATTGGAATAGGTTTCATGGCATATCTTGTTTTTGTCCTCTTCTTCTCAATCATCCTTCTCAATAAAGGAGCTGGTCCTTGTCGGAAGAGCCCTCCCCTACTCCTGCGATTCCTCCCCAACTGGAAGAAATAGAGCAAAAATTTCCTTCTTGGTATCTTGGGGGTGTCAAGCTCGTCCTTCTGACACTTCTTCTCGTACAATTTCTTGCCATGGTTTGGGGAATTTGGGAGACAATCGAGCAGGCCTTCATTCATGCACAGCGAGGGCTTCTTTCCCTGCTCAAGTCGATGATCGTCAATATTCTCCTCTTGCTTGCACTCCTTGAAGTCTCGCGAACCATCCTGACTTACTTTACTTTGGGACGGGTAAAGGTTACCTATATCGTCGACTCGGTTCTGGCAGTTCTCCTGTCCGAGACTCTTGTCACCTGGTTTTCGAATGAGCCTTTATCGAGATATGTCGAGCTGGTGATGGTTCTTCTTGCCCTGACGGTTTTGCGTGTCATTGCGATTCGCTATCATCCCTCAAGCGGTGCGAAGGAAAAGAAACCCTTTCTCGATCCCACCCTTCCGGGAGGGTGGTACCGTCGACGAAAGGACGATGGGGGAAAGAGGCAAGGAAAGTAAAATTTGTTGATACTTTATCGTCGATGAAATACAAGAGTGGTACGTGTCCTCCAATTGAATTATCTTGGGATACTTTGGTAATATTGACCATCAATCTCTTTTCACATGCTCTTGCAGAATCTTTTTTGGATATCATCGGGGATGTCCCGTCACATGGGCGTCTCTTCGTTTTGTTTTCGGGGTGTGAAAGTACGCCGTTGAATATGTTTTTGGGAGGCAACCATGGATAGTCAGAATGAAGAGACAGGTGCGATGGTCCGTGTGTCCATTAACGGTCGAGAATATAGTGTTCCCCAAGGATCGACCATGGTCCAGGCAATGTGGTATACCGGCCATGAAGTGATTCATGGAGTGGGCTGTCTCGGAGGTGTTTGTGGGGCCTGTGCAACGGTCTACCGCATTGAAGGAGATTTCCGTCTCAGGAATGCCTTGGCATGCCAGACACTTGTCTCGGAAGGGATGAGTTTTTCCATGTTGGATTCCTACCCCATCCAGCGTGCTCATTATGATGTTGCGGGGCTAACCGATCCGAAAGAAGAGCTCTTCACCTATTATCCGGAATCTGCCACATGCCGTAATTGCAATGCCTGTACGGAGGTCTGTCCCCAGGGAATAGATGTGCGCGATTCCGTCTGGCGTGCAAACTTCGGAGACTTCAAGGCAGTGGCAGACCTCACTTTCAGCTGCGTCATGTGCGGCTTGTGTGTGTCTCGCTGCATTGCAGAAATGGCCCCCCATGAAATTGCCCTCTATGCCCGTCGTGCCTACGGGGCAAAAGAGCTCCCCTTCCCTCCGAATCTCAGACATCGACTTGACCAGATTCATTCAGGAACGTTCGAGGGAGACCTCAAGCGACTTGAATCCCTGACCCCCGACGAACTCAAGAAAGAATGTGAGGTCCGATCTTAGATGGCTGATCTTGTGGAAACCTTTTACTCCAGCACTCCAGCCTTCGATGACTCTCCTCCTCCCGCACTTTCTCCAGAGGACCGATTGCGTCTTCTTTCCTCTTATTATCCGGACTATCGCCCGGACGGAAAGGCGACTCTTAAGGTCGGCACAAACAAGGGCGCCGTCGTTCCACAGGAAATAGCCGATATCCTGGAATCTCGAAGCCGCCTTCCGGCCCCGAGAACCCTTCCTGACCATCCTGACCATGATGTGGATATTCTGATCCTTGGCGGAGGGGGAGCCGGAATTACGGCAGCTCTCTTTGCAGCGAAAGAGGGGCGGAGTGTTCTTCTTGCCACCAAGCTCAGGGTCGGTGATTCCAACACTGTTATGGCAGAAGGTGGCATCCAGACGGCTCTTGGAGAGGAGGACAGCCCCGTTATCCATTTCCGTGACACTTTTCGGGGGGGGCATGGAGCCAATGATCCGTCCCTTCTTTCGGTACTGGTTTCCGAAGGTCCTGAAATGGTGGAGTGGCTGGTCTCTCGAGGAATCCTCTTTGACAGGGATCCTCAAGGGGGACTTTCTCTCAGAAAAGGAGGGGGGACCTCACGTCCTCGTCTGATTTCTGCCAAGGATTACACCGGTCTTGAGCTGATCCGCGTTCTCAAGGAAGATGTGGTCAATGCTCCGGTCGAAATCCTTGAGTTTTCCCCTGCGATTGAACTGATCTCCGGTCCGGAAGGAAGTTGTGCCGGTGCGGTTCTCTATGACCTGGACAGCCGTCGTCATATCTATGTCAAGGCCAAGTCAGTGATCCTTGCCACGGGTGGGGCCGGGCGCCTTCATCTGTCGGGATTTGCCACATCGAACCATTTTGGTGCGACCGCCGATGGTTTGACCATGGCCTACCGCATGGGAATACCTCTTGTTCATCCCGAGAGCTTTCAATTCCATCCAACCGGAGTGATGTTTCCTTCCGAAATGGCCGGCATGCTGATCACAGAGGCAGTTCGGGGAGCTGGTGCTCGCATGTACAATCGTTTGGGAAAACGGTTTGTCAATGAGCTTGAGACGCGTGATGTCGTGGCGTCTGCCATCATTCGGGAATGTGCGGAGGGGCGTGGGGTCAAGACGCCTCAAGGTACGTCCGGCGTCTACCTCGACCTAGTTGCCATCGATCGAGACTCCGGTGAGGGAACCGTGGAAAAACGCTTTCCGAACATCCTGAAGCTGATGAAGCGTCACCATGTCGATCCGACGAAACGGCCGATTCTTGTCTATCCGACTCTTCACTATCAGAATGGAGGAATCCGGATCGATGCTCAGACTCGGACCTCTGTGTCGCATCTTCTTGTCGCCGGAGAAGCTTCGGGGGGGCTCCACGGAACAAATCGCCTAATGGGGAACTCTTTGCTTGAGCTCTTTGTCTTTGGCCGACGAGCCGGCATTGAGGCGGCGAACCTTGCCACGAATCGTCCTGCCTTTTCTTGGCGGGATGCGAGCCTCGCGCACGTCGATCGCTTTGAGGAGGAGCTGAATTCTGCCTTCTCCACTGAAGAACGTCCCATGGCGCCGGTCCTCTTCCCCGACTATCGCCGCCAGGGATCCTAAACGGAAATCCATTCACTTTAACGCCAGGAGAGTCGTTTGAACATCCATGAGTATCAGGCCAAGGAGCTCTTTAGAAGCTATGGGGTGGCGGTTCCTTCGGGGGTTGTTGTTGACTCTCCCGAAGAGGCTCGGAGGCTGATTTCGGAAAAGGCCGGGATTTTTTCCGGATCTTCTGCTGTCTATGCTGTCAAGGCTCAGATTCATGCAGGAGGACGAGGAAAGGCCGGTGGGGTCAAGATTGCCAAAAGCGTCTCGGATATTCCCGGATATGTTGAGGCTCTTCTGGGCAAGACCCTCGTGACCCATCAGACCGGTCCCGAAGGACGACTTGTCCGAAAGGTTTGGATCGAAGAAGGGGCTCAGATTGCGCGAGAGTTTTATCTGAGTCTGGTTCTTGATCGTTCCAGCCGGCGGATCTCGATCTTGGCCAGTACTGAAGGGGGAATGGAGATTGAAGAGGTATCGGCAGCTCATCCGGAAAAAATACTGACTCTTTCAGTGGATCCGGAGATGGGATGCAAGTCCTTTGTCGGTCGCCGTGTTGCCTCTTTCCTCGGCCTACCGATCACGCTCTATGGCTCTTTTTCGACTCTTTTGGCCAATCTCTACCGATTCTTTCTCGACACAGATTGCATGATGGTCGAGATCAATCCTCTCATCCAAACCGGGGATGGGCGACTTCTGGCCCTTGATGCCAAAGTGTCCTTTGATGACAACGCCCTTTATCGTCAGGAAAAGGTTCTGGCCCTCCGGGACCTCTTCGAGGAAAATGAACTGGAGATCGAGGCTTCAAAACATCGCCTCAATTATGTGAAGCTTGATGGTTCGATTGCCTGCATGGTCAATGGAGCCGGGTTGGCAATGGCCACCATGGATGTTATTGCCCTTGCTGGTGGAACCCCCGCAAACTTCCTCGATGTGGGCGGAGGTGCAAGCAAGGAAACCGTCGAACAAGCCTTTCGCATCCTTCTGGGCGATCCGGAGGTCAAAGGAATCTTTGTCAATATTTTTGGCGGTATTGTTCGGTGTGAGCGAATTGCCGGAGGCATCATCGCCGCTGCCAAGGACGTGAAGCTCCATGTTCCCCTGGTGGTACGACTTCAGGGAACGAATGCCAAGGAAGGACGGGAGATGCTCCGGGAGTCAGGTCTTGATCTCCAGGTGGCAGAGGAACTCTTTGAGGGAGCCCAGAAAATTGTCCAGGCCGTGAAAGGAGCCAAATGAGTATTCTTGTTGACCGATCGACGAGGGTCATCGTCCAGGGAATCACTGGCAAGGAAGGAAGCTATCATGCAACCGCCTGTCGGGAATATGGAACACGGGTCCTCGGAGGTGTGACTCCAGGAAAGGGAGGCACTGTCCACGAGGGCTTCCCTGTATGGGATTCCGTCCGGGATGCCGTGGATGCCGTCCATCCGGATGTCTCTCTCATTTTTGTTCCTCCCGCTTTTGCTGCCGATGCCATTCTTGAAGCCGCCGATGCCGGAGTCGAGCTTATCGTTTGCATTACGGAAGGAATTCCTGTTCAGGACATGATGAGGGTTCGCCGCATCCTCGATATCCGTAATGAAGAGGGCGAGACAGTTCGTCTTATCGGGCCAAACTGTCCGGGAATCATTACACCGGATGGGGCCAAAATCGGGATTATGCCGGGATATATCCACAAAAGGGGTAAGGTTGGGGTTGTCTCCCGGAGTGGGACCCTGACCTATGAGGCGGTCTGGCAGTTGACCCAGTTGGGGCTCGGAGAATCGACCTGCGTCGGGATCGGAGGAGATCCCGTGAGAGGTCTTAACTTTCTGGATGTCCTTGCCCTTTTTGAAAAGGATCCCGAAACTGAGGCCATTGTCATGATCGGCGAGATCGGGGGAGATGACGAGGAACGAGCTGCGGCCTTCGCCCGGGCGCATATGACCAAACCCGTGATCGGTTTTATTGCGGGGTTGACCGCTCCTCCAGGCCGGCGTATGGGGCATGCCGGCGCGATTGTTTCCGGAGGAAAGGGCTCGGCTAGGGACAAGATGAAGGCGCTGGAGTCCTATGGAATCATCGTCGTCGACAATCCCTCGATCATTGGGAAGACGGTTGCCGAAACCTTGTCCAAGGGAGATTATCGGCGTGTGCCGACCTGTCACTAGGTCGGCTCAAGAGCGGCCATCCTTGCCTCAACAGAAATGATTCATGAACGTTGACTCTGACAAACGAACGCAAGAAGGAGAAAATATGTCGGCTGAGATAAAAGTGGGAGACAAGGCTCCGGACTTTACCCTGGAGGACCAGGACAAAAAGCCTGTGACTCTGTCCTCTTTTCGTGGGAAAAAAAATGTTGTTTTGGCTTTTTATCCTCTCGACTGGAGCCCGGTCTGTACGAACGAAAACACCTGTTTTTCCAATGATCTTCCTCGCTTCGACGACTCGAACGCTGTGGTTTTTGGAATCAGCACCGACAGTACATTCTGCCATAAGGCATGGAAAGATGCCCTGAAGCTGAAGCAGACGTTGCTTTCCGACATCAAGCGGACCGTTTGCAAGGCCTATGGTCTTTACATCGAAGAGGCCAATATCAACAAGCGAGCCACCGTCATTGTCGACCGGGAAGGGATTGTTCGCTACGTCAAGGTTCAGGAGATTCTGACGGCCCGGGACGACCAGGAGATCCTGGAGGCCTTGAAGAAAATCGCCTAATCCTCCACAGACAACCAATATTGATACAAAAAAAGGCCTTCCTTCGGGAAGGCCTTTTTTGTTGGACACTCATGCTTCTGTCGGAAGCCAAGGCGTCTCTTTGGAAAGAGGGCGAAGTTGGCTGACCCTAGTCTCCCGAGGAGGAGTAGTGATTGGTCGGTTGTGCTCCTCCCGGCAAGGGAACAATCAGACGGAGTTCGTCGAATGTCGCCGTTTGTGGATAGGAGTAGGAGAGATGAAGAATCAGCTTGCGGGGAGAGGGCGGGGGACCCGGAAGAACAAAGAGAAGGGGCACAACCTTTTTGGAAATGGCCGGAACAACCCAGTCCTGGTGGGACATGTAATGGTCGGTCCACTCCGACTGCCATCCTCGGGGATAGATATCCTTCCACGGCTTGTTGGCATTCTGGAGGATAAAGGTATAACTCTTTTTCCCCCGAAGACGAAAGTGTTGGTCGTTGGCCGTCAGGTCAAGAATGTTTTCCCGAAGATGGACCCGAAGGGTTCGGGAGCCCTTGTCCTCGATTTCGATCGGCAGATAGATATAGGTGATCCCGTTTTTTTCCTCAATCGTGGGAGCCTGAGGAGTGAACTTTAGCGGAGAATGGGTTCGGATTGTGCAGGCAGACAGTACCATGAACCCAAAGAGAAGCCCGGAAATTCCAAAAATTTTTTTTTGATGCAGAAGCCTGAACATCTGTCTTCTTTCGTTAAAAATAAGGAAAGAGATTCCCTGTTAACCGCAGCCGCAACCCCCTCCGCAGCATCCTCCCCCCCCGCCCGATGGAGCTGTGGCGGGTGGGGCAAATTCTGATCCCGGAGCTCCTGCGACAGCACTGGCAAAGGAGGACGGAAGCTTCCTCAGATCAAGGCTCTGGCATTTTGGGCAGGCGGTCTCTCCAGGGCCTGTCCGGATCGATTGAAGCAAGGAGAAGACATTTCCACATGCATGGCAGGAATATTCGTAGATTGGCATAAGGACCTCCCTCATTGTTCAACAATTTCTTCTTTCATTTTCCCATAGCCTCCGCGCCAATTCAAGCTCAGACGGCATTTCTTGATGTCCCTCCCTTCAAAATTGAGAGACGGAATGTGGGGAAGGATTGACAGATCTGTTTCTCTCTCTATAATTGGGGGTGATTCGTGGGGAAAAGTGGGGGAATGTGGATGGCATTTTTTCGGGGACGATATCTTCATAGTCTGGATGCCAAGGGCAGGGTCGCGATCCCCCAACGCTTTCGTGAAGTGTTGGGAGGGGGAGACGAGGCCCTGCGCCTTGTGATGACGGTGGATCCCGAAGGCTGCCTTGTCGTCTACCCGGAAGCCGTTTGGCAAGAGCTGGAAGAAAAGTGGGAATCTCTTCCCCAGATGAATGATGAGTTGAAAACCTACCTTCGCTTTATGGTGGGATGGGCCTCCGACGGAGCTCTCGACCGACAGGGGCGGATTCTTGTTCCTCCACCCCTCCGTGAATATGCGGGACTCGAACATGACGTCTGGTTTGTTGGAGTGCTGCAAAATTTCGAGATCTGGAACGGTGACCGGCTTGAAAAAGCCACGGGGAGAGATCGCGTTCGCTCCGTGACTCAGAAGCTGTCGGGGCTCTTTTGATTGGCCCCGGAGAGGGAGGCTCTTCGGGCCATCGCCCTGTCATGCTCTCTGAAGCCTTGGAATGGCTAGATGTGCGTCCCGGCCAGTGGTACGTGGATGCCAATCTGGGCGGAGGAGGACACACCCGGGAGATTCTGGAGCGCGGAGGTTCGGTTGTTGCCATCGATCGGGACAAAGGGGCCGTCTTGGCGGCACGAGAGCATCTTCTTCCCCTCTTTCCTGACCGCCTTAGGATCATTCATGGAAACAACCGAAACATCACGTCCCTGGTTCGCCAGGAGGGCCATCCTGTGGCCGGGATTCTTTTCGATCTTGGATGGTCCACGATCCAGGGGGAGGATCCGGAGCGGGGACTCTCCTTTACGGAAGAGGGGCCCCTCGATATGCGACTCGATACCGGGCAGGAAGAAACAGCGGAGGATCTTCTTGAATCCCTGTCAGAATCGGAGCTTGAGCGTGTGTTTTCCGAAGGGGATGAGCCTCTTGCCGCACCGATTGCCCGTGCCCTCGTTCAGGCACGCAGGGAAGGACGTCTTCCCCGTACTACGACAGCCCTCGCTGCCTTCGTTTCTGGGGTCTATTACCGGAAGGGGTTTCGGCGAAGCCGGCGACACCCCGCAACCCGGGCCTTCATGGCGCTTAGAATCCGGGTTAACCGGGAGTATGAAAACCTCGAGGAGTCATTGTCAGGTGCCCGGGAGCTTCTGTCGGCGACCGGTGGCCGCCTGATCGTTCTGAGCTTTCATTCGGGAGAGGACAGAATTGTGAAGCGGTGTCTTCGACTTTGGGTGGTGGAGGGGGGAGCTGCTTTTCTTTTTCGTCGCTCTCTTGTGCCGGGTGAGGAGGAGGTGTCTCTCAATCCTCGGGCGAGAAGTGCCAGGATGAGAGGGGTGGTCTTTGGCGCATCCCGATGAACCTCTTCCCCTCTGGCGCCGCCGCCATGTGGCCTTTCTTTTTTTTCTGGGAGGAATCGTTGCGCTTATTCTTGCCATGTCCGTATCGATCGGATCGGTCAGGGTCAAGCGTCGGGTAACAACTCTCGATACCAGCATTCAACGCGAAGAATCCCGGGAAAAATCTCTCGAGGAGATGCTGATCAGCCTGGGAAGGGAATCGCGCCTCAGATCCTATGCGCGAGCGAACCATCTTGAAAGGGCACTTCCGGCAGACGTTCTCTACGTTCCCTAAAACAATGAGTGGGAGCCCCCCAAGGACTCTCCCGAGGCATGGCGATGAAATCCCGGACGACCGTTGCAGTGGCCTGTGTGTTGATCGGTTTCGCGATTGTGGTGGGGCGACTCTTCACACTTCAGGTTCTGGATTACCCTCTTTACCAGAAGCTTTCCCTCTCTGAGAGGGAGCGGCTCTCGCCCATTGAGGGAGCTCGGGGGATGATCCTCTCTGCCGATGGAAAACCTCTGGCCGACAATCAAATTGTCACAAGCCTTGCCGCGGATCCCGAGCAGGTCAGAAAATCCGGAAACGTCAGACTTCTCGCCGATCGTCTCGCTCCCATCCTAGGAGAGAGTCCGGGGCATCTGCGACAGCTTTTGAACCTCCACCGTCGCTTTGTCTGGCTCGCTCACGATATCAGCACACGCAAGCACCATTTGATCGGATCCCGCATCCGAGGCCTCTATTTCCTTCCGGAAAAACGGCGAATCTACCCCTATGGCTCCATCTTCCGCTCGGTTGTTGGGTTTGTTCGCCCGGACGGCTCTGCCGTTTACGGCATCGAAAAAGGATATGACAAAGTTCTGTCAGGTCATCGGGGTCAGATGATCCGGGAGGTGTCGGCACGCGGCCGCTCCTATTTCCAGGTCCAAACCGAAAGCCTTGACAAGCTCTCGGGGGATACCGTCCAGACCACTGTGATCTCCGGCCTCCAGTCCTATGCCCAGGATGCCCTCGACGAAGAAGTCGATGCCACAAAGGCTCAGGGGGGAATTGTTTTAGTGATGGACCCCAGAAGTGGAGCCATTCTGGCGATGGCGAGCCGGGGAGAGGGGCGATGGGCCGGAACCAGCCCGGGAGTCTCCATCGTTTATGAACCCGGATCAATCTTCAAGCTTGTCACCGCCAGTGCTGCCTTGAATGAGCACCGGGTAAGCCCCGACGAGACCTTCTTCTGTTACAACGGGTCAATGCACATACCTGGAGGGGTCCTTCATGATGCCGAGCCCCTTGGAGATCTGACGTTGGGGGGGATACTCGCCCACTCGAGCAATATTGGGATCTCCCAGGTGGCCCTTCGTCTGGGACCTTCGACCTTTGAGCGCTATATTCGGGCCTTTGGGTTTGGGAAGCGGACGGGAATCGACTTTCCGGGAGAGTCTCGCGGATTTTTCCGCTCCTCCCAAAGGTGGTCGAAGCGATCCATCTATACCATTGCCATGGGGCAGGAGATTGGTGTCACTCCGATTCAGCTGGCCACGGCTGTGAGCGCCATTGCCAACGGAGGGATGCTCATGCGGCCCTATATTGTCTCGAGGGTCTTGAGCCCCGATGGAAAAATCATCGAGCAACACCGCCCGGTGCCGGTCAGGCGTGTCATTTCCCCGAAGACATCCCACACCTTGCTCTCCCTTCTGACCGGAGTCGTCTCTCACGGCGGAACCGGAGAGAGTGCGGCGATCACGGGCTTCGATGTGGCAGGAAAGACTGGAACGGCCGAGGTCTATGACTCGTTGCTCCATCGATACTCCCGGACGAGAACTGTCGACTCTTTTGTCGGCATTCTTCCGGCGTCCCATCCGACCCTGGTCGTCTTGGCCGTGGTGATTCAGCCCCAAGGAATCTCCTGGGGAGGAACTGTTGCGGCTCCCCTTTTTCGGAAGGTCGCGGAGATGGCGTTGGTTCATTTTCGGATCCCTGCGGAGGAGTCGGTTCCGGCACCGGCGTTGGCTCGTGCGGATATTCCCGAGCCTGGCAGGGCAGATGCAGGCAAATGAATGTGATCTCTGACATGGTGGATCCTCTGAATGGGAGTCGAAGATGGTGGTGACCAAGGCATCGGGAGAGGGTCAAGGACGAGAGTGGATGGAGCGCTTCCTTCCTCCGGTCCTTGAGGGAGATTTGCCGGAGACCCTCTCCGGCATCTCCGATGACAGCCGACAGGTCTCTCCTGGGGATCTCTTCCTTCTGAGGGTCGATGGCCCCCTCCAGGAAAAGTTTCTCGATGAGGCCATCGCCAAGGGCGCGGCCCTTTTGGTTGCTTCCCGAAGACATTTGCCTTCGGTTCTGGAAAGACGCCAGGCCTCCGGAATAAGAGTCCCTGTCTGTGTCGTCGAAAACATTCAGGAGGCGGCCGGAGTGATCGCTTCGGCCTGGTACGGGGAGCCGAGCCGCTCCATGAAGGTGGTGGGGGTCACCGGGACGAATGGGAAAACCACCTCCAGCTTCCTCGTCCGAAGCATGCTTGATCGATCCGGATTGAGGTCCGGTCTCATCGGGACGGTCTGGTTCGACCTTGGAGATGGTCTTGATGAAGCCCCCCAGACGACCCCGGGAGCCCTTTTCCTTCAGCGATCTTTTCGGGAGGCACTGAACAATGGTCTCGCTGCCATATCCATGGAGGTCTCCTCCCATGCCCTATCCCAAGACCGTGTGGCCGGGACCTTTTTTTCTGCCGTTCATTTCACCAACCTGACCCGGGACCACCTCGATTACCACAAGACCTTTGAGGATTATTTCAACGCCAAAGCCCGTCTTCTCCACTGGGTCAATCCGGACGGCTCGCTTCCCCCTGCGGTGATCAACGTCGATGATCCTTACGGTCGGATTCTGGCAGAGCAGATTGCCCGTCGAGGAGACCGAAGGCTTCTGACCTATGGTCACTCAGAGCATCTGTCGATCCATCCCCTGGAGTCGTTCATCTCCCTCGACGGGATCAAGGGTGCCCTTGAGGTGGAGGGAAGACGGATCAGCGTGGACTCGAACCTTCCTGGAGACTTCAACCTCCAGAACATCATGGGGGCGGTCGGTTGTGCTCTGGCCCTGGGCGTTTCGCCTGAGGCGGTGGAAGGGGGCATCCGGAGCCTCCCGGGAGTTCCCGGGAGATTTGAGCGGGTCAACCCGGGCGGAAGGTTTGCGGTCATTGTCGACTATGCCCATACCGACGATGCCCTCAAGAATATTCTCTCCTCCCTTCGTCCGCTGACTCCCGGGCGAGTGATCACTGTTTTCGGATGTGGCGGTGACAGGGACCGGGGCAAGCGTCCCCGCATGGGAAAGGTCGCCGGGGAGCTTTCCGACATTGTTGTGGTGACCTCAGACAATCCCCGCACGGAAGATCCCGAATTCATCATTGATGAAATTGAACCGGGGCTGAAAGAGGTTGGACGCTCCTATCTGCGCGAGGTCGATCGACGGACAGCCATTGCCAAGGCGCTCTCTCTGGCCCAGCCCGGGGATGCCGTTCTCATCGCCGGAAAGGGCCATGAGCCCTATCAGATCGTCGGCCATACGAAGAGCCACTTTGACGATCGCGAGACGGCCCGCGAGATTCTCCGGTCCATGGGGGAGGCCTTGTGAGCCCGACCGTCTCGGCCCGCCAGCTTCTTGAAGGTGTGGGAGGCCACTGGTTTTCCTCTCCGCCCGAGGGTGAGCTGTTCTGGATCAATGCCGGAACGGATTCGAGAACGATTCCTTCGGGGAATGTTTTTGTCGCCTTGCGAGGCCTCAGGACGGATGGGCACGACCACCTGGCCCAAGCGGCGGGAAGAGGCGCCTCTCTGGCTGTTGTCGAACGGGGAATCCCCGGCGTGAACATTCCCCAGATTGTTGTCGAGGACACCCTAGTCGCCCTCAGGAAGATGGGCGCTCTGGTGCTGGCCGCTCATCGAAAGGCCGGCCATCGCTTGATCTCCCTGACGGGATCGGTGGGAAAAACCACGACCCGGGAACTCATTCGTACCGGGCTTCCTCCCGGGGAGAGCCATGGGAGCAGCGGAAACGAGAACAATGAGATCGGTGTTCCTCTGACCCTTCTGTCCTGGCCGCAGTCTGCCCGCTGGTGCGTTCTTGAAGTGGGAATCCGAAACCCCGGGGATATGGACATTCTTGCGCCGCTTCTTTCCGCTGATACCGGGCTGGTCACGGCCATCGCCCCAGTCCATCTTGAAACCCTCGGGAGCCTCGAGGGGGTGTGGAAGGAAAAGTCGAAGCTTTTGCGGGGCGTCGTGGAAGGAGGGTGTCGGATTGTCCCGGAAGAGATCCGGCGGACAGAGGGCGATGATCCCCTGTTTTCGGATCCCACCCGTCGCCTTCTCGGCGTCTCCCTCGATCGGTTTCCGGAGGCGGAGGTGTCGGGAGAGCTTCTGATGGCCGAGGGAAAGGCCGTTCTTTCGCTTCGGCGACCTCCCCTCCTCCTCCCTCTGCCCTGGCCCTCCCGGGCCCTGGGATGGTGTGCCCTGATGGCCCTTGCCGCACTTGGTGCGGAAGGGGTGGATCTAGCCTCCGCGGCGGAACGGATTTCCCTCTATCGTGGATATGCCGGACGGATGGAAAGACGAAGCCACTCCTCCGGACTTCTTCTCCTGCTTGACCACTACAATGCCAATCCGGCATCGATGAGCGAGGCTTTCGAGTGGCTGTCCCGCGAGAGGGGGCTTCGCCAGGGAGCTCGGGCCTATGCCGTGTTGGGGGACATGCTGGAGCTTGGACATGGGAGTCAAGGTTTTCATCGGGAGATCGGAGAAAGGGCAGCCATGGCCGGTGTGGCAGGTGTTTGGTATCGGGGCGAGCAGAAATCTTCCTTTGTGGAAGGGTTCCTTCGGGGAGGAGGGAAGGCGTTCCAAGTTCGAGATGCGGCCGTCTTTGAGAGCGATCTGGAAGCGGGACGAGGCCCTGGGCCAGAAGACATTCTCCTGGTGAAGGGGTCACGGGGCATGAAGCTTGAAGAAGTGGTTGCGACACTTCTGGAAGGGGCCTAGCCGATGCTCTATCAGCTCTTCTATCTCCACCATTCGCTCCCCGTGCTGAATGTCTTTCGCTATATCACCTTCCGTTCCATCTATGCCACATTGACCTCCTTGGCGCTGGTGCTCATCCTGGGCCCTTCTCTTATTGTGATGCTTCGCCGGATGCAAATTGGCCAGGAGGTCAGGGATGATGGCCCTCAGAGCCATTTCTCGAAGAAAGGAACGCCAACAATGGGGGGTGTTCTCATTCTCGGGGCCCTTCTTGTCTCGGTCCTTCTCTGGGCTGACCTTTCCAACAAATATGTCTGGATGGTCCTTCTCTCGCTTCTGGCCAATGGGGGAATCGGATTTGTCGACGATTATCTCAAGGTCATCAAGAAACGCTCGAAAGGACTTTCTGCCCGTCAGAAATTCCTTCTCCAGCTGGGAGCAGGAACGCTCCTGGCTCTGTGGTATATGGGCGTGACGGGGGGGGACGGACGTATCGGGATTCCTTTTATGAAAAGCCTGAATCCGGATCTGGGGGTCCTGCTGCTTCCTTTCCTCGTGTCAGTCATCGTCGGCTCTGCCAATGCCGTGAATCTCACCGACGGACTGGATGGTCTTGCCGTAGGGCCAACAATTGTGGTTGGCCTTACCTTTGTCGTGATCAGTTACCTTGTGGGCAACCACGTTTTTGCGTCCTATCTGAAGGTTCTGGAGGTGCCTGGGGCCGGGGAATTGGCGGTTGTCATGGGAGCCCTTGTGGGAGCGGCCCTGGGCTTTCTGTGGTTCAATACCTACCCCGCCCAGATGTTCATGGGAGACACCGGATCTCTGGCCATCGGCGGGGTGATCGGAATGACCGCGATCGTGACGCGACAGGAACTCCTCCTGTTGCTTGTGGGAGGAATTTTTGTGGCAGAGGCTGTCTCTGTCATTTTGCAGGTGGGTTCCTACAAATTGCGCAAAAAAAGAATCTTTCGCATGGCTCCCCTTCACCATCATTTCGAGCTTGGAGGTTTGACGGAGCCCAAGGTCATTGTCCGTTTCTGGATCGTCTCTGTGGTGCTGGCGCTCATGGCACTGTCCACATTCAAGCTGAGATAGCGAGGCTGGGAAAGATGACGGAACGCTTCATTCAGGAAGGTGATGAGGTCCTGATTGTCGGAGGGGGGAGATCCGGTCTCCAGGCAGCACTTCTCGCCGGAGACCTGGGGGGAGTGCCCGTTCTCGCTGATGACGATCCGGGTGCCTTTGATGGGGCCGCGTGGGCTCCTGTGAGGGAGAGAGGTGCCAGGGTGATGGCAGGAGTCCGGGTTGGACCCTGGATACGAACCTGGAAGGGGCCGGTCATCATGAGCCCGGGGATTCCTCCGGTGGCATGGTGTGGGCAGGCCGTCGCTCCTTCTCTTTCCAATGTCCGGGGAGAACTCGAATGGGCGGCATCGCTTTGGGATCGACCGGTCGTGGCCATCGGCGGAACCAACGGAAAATCGACCACGACGGCCCTTGTGGGGCATCTTCTCAAAAGCGCGGGGTTCTCGCCCTTTATCGGAGGAAATTTCGGCGTTCCCTTTTCCGAAGGTGTCAGATTGATGCGAACCGCCCGGAAAGAGGGGAAAAGAGATCCCTATGATGTGGCCGTGATCGAAGTGTCAAGCTTCCAGACAGAATCCATGCAGTCCTTTTCTCCAGACATTTACCTCTTGCTTAACATTACCCCCGACCATCTCGATCGCTACGATTCGCTTGACCAGTACCGCTTGGCGAAGCTCCATGTTGCCAGTCTCTTTTCTCCCTCCACCACCGTGATATGGAACGCCTCCCAGGAGGACTGGCGGGAATGGGAGCCTCGAACGAGAGCCCGATCATTCTTTGTGGGGGTGCGGCAGGATCTTCCCGGTCCGGGGGTCGTTCTGGGCGATTCGCAACTGCAAAGCCATGGATTGAGAGAGTCTTTTTCGGTCTCGACGGCGGGATACCCCTTGATTGGCGGCGGCAATCTTCAGAATCTTGCCTTTTCGGTGCTGGCCACTGTTCTCCTTGGAGAGACGATGGGGCGCCGGATCGATCCCCGGATCCTTGAGGAAGGGATTGCCAGCTTTGCGGGGCTTCCCCATCGGATGGAGCGGGTGGGCACCGTTCGTGGAGTCACCTTCGTCAATGATTCCAAGGCCACCAATGTCGGTGCGGTCGAGGCCGCTCTTGCCGGTCTTCCCGATGCCGGGCACCCCCATGTCGTTCTGATCATGGGGGGGCGGGACAAGGGAGGGTCCTATCGCCCCCTGATTCCCTGGCTCAAGAATCACGTTCGGGAGGTTGTCGTGATCGGAGAGGCCCGGGAGAAGATCCGGAGAGATCTCGGGAAAGAGGTTCCCATCGAGGAAGCCCAGGACCTTTTTGAAGCGGTGGCCCGGGCCTTTTCCGTGGCGGATTCCGGCGAAATGGTTCTGCTCTCCCCCGCCTGTTCAAGTTATGACATGTTCCATGGATACGAGGAGCGGGGAGAGCGTTTCCGGGAAGCGGTCCGACGGCTCTCCTCAAAGTTCGGGGGGGAGAGGGGGAGCCATGGCTCAGCTTCAGGCCAGTAATATGGGGACAGCCTCCGGCGGAGGTGGGCAGGAGGAGGTGGAGCTCGGCCCCATCAATGGGATCCTTGCCGTGGTGGTGTTCCTACTGATGATGTTGGGAACCACATTGGTCATGTCGGCACGCCTTGCCATGCACTCCCCCTACCAGCTCTTCTGGCGTCAAATCGTCTCCACCCTGATTGCTCTCTTCGTCATGTTGGCCGTCAGCCGCATCGATTACCATCTGTGGGTCCGCAAAAGGGCACTCCTTTGGGGAGCCGGCCTTTTTTCCCTGCTCCTGCTTCTGGTGCCCCATATCGGAGTGACTCTTAATGGGGCCCGCCGGTGGGTTCACCTTGGGGTCTTGACCCTGCAGCCGTCGGAGATCGCGCGGGTGATCCTTGTCATCCTTATGGCGGCCCTTCTGGCCCGGGAAAAATCCGTCCAGAGTGTCGGGAAGAGCGCGGTCTTCAAGATTCGTCACGACAAGGCGGGGGGGTTTGCTCTTTTGATGATTCCCTATCTGGCCCTGATTCTTCATGAGCCGGACTTTGGGTCAGACCTCTTTATCGTGATCGTGATGCTTGCGATGCTGTTTCTCTCCGGGGTCAGCTTCCGCCAGATCGGAGTCGTTCTGGGGATTCTGGGGGTCAGCGCCGCCCTCTTCCTTCTGCATCATGCCTATGCCATTGCCCGCTTCCATAACTTTGCCCGGACCCATAATGCAACCCAAACATTGGGAACCCAGTTGGGGCAGAGCCTCGTGGCCATCGGTTCGGGGGGGATCTGGGGACAAGGGCTGGGCCACGACTGGGTTGGGGGAGGGGTCCTCCCCGAACCCGGGACGGATTTTATCTTTGCATTGGTCGGTGAGGAGCTGGGGTTTTTCTGGTCGATTGCCGTGGTGGGAGTCTTTCTCACCATTTTTCTCGTGGGGATGAAAACGGCGGCTCGGGCTCCGGACTTCTTGGGCAGAATCCTCGTGCAGGGGCTGACGATGTCCATTGTCCTGGAAGCCCTGATGAATCTGGGGGTAGTGACGGGCCTCTTCCCGACAAAGGGCATTCCCCTTCCGTTTATGAGTTTCGGGGGATCCTCACTCATGTCGAATGCCTGGGGAGTGGGGATCATTCTTTCTGTTTCGCGTTACCGAAAGGTACAGCCACCAGATTCTGAGGCGCACCAGGAAGAGGAACGCTCCCTTGCCCCCTCTCTATGAGGCCCAAAAGAGCCTTCTCGTCACCGGCGGGGGGACGGGCGGCCATGTCGTCCCGGCGATCGAGATCGCCCGAGCTCACATGCGCGTCTCCTCACGTCCTGTTCTCTATGCCGGGACGCCAGGAAGTCTTGAGGAGCGACTCGCCTCTCGGGCGGGTATCCCCTTTGCTCCCATCCGTGCCGGGGGAGTTGTGGGGAAGTCCTTGTCCGGAAAAATTTCAGGGGCTCTCGCCATACTGCGGGGAACCGGATCGGCCCTGGGGCTCGTGCGCGATTTTCGCCCCGGTCTGGTGATCGGAACGGGGGGGTATGTTCAGGTACCCGTCGTTGTCGCCGCACGGATTTTAGGGATTCCGATCGTCCTCATCGAGCCGAACAGGGTCGCGGGACTTGCCAACAGGGTTCTGGGGCCTTTGGCCAGTCGGGTTGTTGACGGATGGAGTTCGGATGGGGGGATCCCTCTGGCCCCTGATGTGCGTCGTCCGGCTCCCGATCGGGATCGCTTCGAAGCCAGCCCCCTCAGAATTCTTGTCATGGGAGGAAGCCAGGGGGCCCGGGTTCTGAATGAGCGTGTGCCGGACATTCTGGCCAAGTCACTCCAGCACATTCCGTCGCGGAGCGTCGAGATCATCCATCAATCGGGTGAGCGATGGGTCGATTCGACGCGGGAGCGATATCAGAGTCTGGGTGTTCCTGTTCGTGTCGAGGGTTTTCTGCCGGAGATTGCCTCTCTCCTGGGGAGCCAGTCTCTTGTGGTTGCTCGTGCCGGGGCCATGACCGTGGCGGAGATTACCGCGTCAGGAACCCCTGCGATTTATTGCCCTTTTCCCCATTCTGCCGGAGGGCACCAGAAGGAAAATGCGCGAGCGGTCGAAGAGAGTGGAGGAGGGTGGTGTTGGGAAGAGGAGCGGCTCCTGGGCATAGAGTCTTGTGCCGCCGACCTTGCCCGAATCCTGTCCGATGGCTCCCTTCTGTACGCGACAGGGCTCGGAGCCTGGAGGCACTCTCCGGGTGTTCCTGCCTCGGAGTGGTTGTCACGACTGTGAAAAATCAACAGGCCATAAAATTTTTGAAGGGTTGATTTCCGTCACACGGAAAACCTTGGAAATTTCAGGGAGATCCGCTACAATGAACCCGAAACGCTGGAGGACCGGATGAGGAAGGCAAAGGGGGCCATGGTTCATTTTATCGGGATCGGCGGAGCGGGAATGGCTCCGATTGCGGAGATCTTGCTTGAAAGAGGCATTCCTGTTTCGGGTTCTGACCAGGGTGCCAACGAGTGTACCCGGCGACTTGCCGAGAAGGGCGCGACAATCTTTTCGGGCCACTCGGCCGACAACCTTTCTGCAGATGTCGGAAAGGTGGTCGTTTCCTCGGCCATACGCCACAGCAACCCCGAATGGATTGCCGCCGTGACGCGAGGCATCCCCATTGTCCACAGGGGAGAAATGCTGGCCTCCCTCGTGAATCCCTCCTATGGGATTGCCGTGACGGGGTCCCATGGCAAGACGACAACCACTTCGATGGTGGCCTCCCTTCTTGTTGCCGCGGGTCTTGATCCAACGTGTGTCGTGGGGGGAAGGGTCTCAAGCTTTTCGGGATGCGCCCTGGTGGGACGGTCGCGCTATTTCGTGACGGAGGCTGATGAAAGCGACGGCTCTTTCATGAAGCTCGAGCCCCGGCTCCGGATCGTCACAAACATCGACCGTGAGCACATGGATTTTTATGGAACCTTTGATAACCTCATTCAAGCGTTTTCAACCTACCTTGATGCGGGAGACGAGGGAGGGATCGGGATTCTCTGTATCGATGATCCCGGCGTTGCCGCCCTCATCGAGCGGATCTCCACCATTCCCCTGACCTATGGCCTTTCTCCGGCCGCCCGCGTTCGCGCTGAGAATATCGTCCATGAAGGTGTGGGCTCATCCTTCGATGTGAGGGTTGATGGTGCCTGCTGGGGACGTTTTTCTCTCCATGTCCCCGGAATGCATAATATCCTGAATGCCCTGGCGGCCATTTGTGCAGGAATTTGCCTCGAAATCTCTCCGGAGCTCATGAGGCAGGCACTGTCTCGCTTCGAGAGTGTCGGTCGACGCTTCACCTTGCTGGGGGAGCGCGACGGGGTCATCGTGGTGGACGACTATGGCCACCATCCGACAGAAATTCGAGCCACTCTCGCTGCAGCGCGTCTGGCCTATCCGGGACGCCGCATCGTGGCCGTGTTTCAGCCGCATCGCTTCACCCGGGTTCGGGACCTCCAGAATGCCTTCATTGAATCTTTTTCCGACGCGGACAAGATCCTTGTGACCGAAATCTATTCGGCAGGAGAGGATCCTATTCCAGGGATCGGGAGCGAGGGACTTTACCGGAAGATGCGGGATCGATGGGACGACCGGGTGGACTATGAGCCTCGCCGGGACCGCTGGGTTGAGCGTCTCAATGGAATGCTCAAGCCGGGGGATCTTCTCTTGACCTTGGGCGCCGGTGATATCACTCGACTTGGAAAGGACTACCTTCTGTGGCAACCGCGATCCGTCTCCGCCCACGCCTCCGATGCCGTGAGCGCCTGAGCCGTTTTTCCTCGATTCGCATCGGGGGAGCGGTGGAGGCGGTTGTCTCCCTCTCTTCGAGCGAAGTTTTTGGGGATGTTCTCGACATGTATCACCGGGGAGAAATCCCTGGACCCCTTGCCTTTGTCGGACGGGGAAGCAATATTCTGTTTCCCGATGCCGGGCTGGGAGGAACCCTTGTCCGCTTCGAGCATGGAGATGGCGGATCCGGGTCCCGATGGCACCCCGATGGAAGTGTGGATGTCGATGCCGGACTCTCCCTTCCCGCGCTGGCTCGTGATGCGGCTCGCCGGGGCGTCGCCGGATTTGAATTCCTCTCCGGAATTCCTGGGACGGTGGGCGGGGCAGCCGTCATGAATGCCGGAGCCGGAAGCAGGCAGTGGTCGGATCTTTGCGAAAGCCTCGTGGTCGCAACGGGGACCGGGGGAAGCGACATCCTCCTTCCTCAGGATCTAAGGTATGGGTATCGGACCTCGGCCTTACTCGAGATCTCCCCCAAAGGGGATCCGTCAGCCTCCCAACGTCATAATCAGGAAAAATCCGTTGTCCTCTCCGCCCGTCTGCGCGGGGCGTTGGCCGATCCGGCGGAGTGTCAGGCCAAACTCTTGTCCCATCTCGATTATCGCCGTTCGACACAGCCGCTTGACGAGCCCAGTCTGGGGTCGGTCTTCCGGAATCCTTCAGGAGGTCCCCCCGGGTATTCCGCCGGACGCCTGATCGAAGAGTGCGGCTTGAAGGGCCGATCTGTGGGGGGGGTGATGGTTTCTCCGCGCCACGCCAACTTCTTTGTGAATACGGGAGGGGGAAAGGCCAGCGAGTTTCTTGAGCTCTTGGCCATCGTGGCGGAGGCCGTCCTGAAACAATGGGGAGTCATTCTGGAGCCTGAGGTGAGAGTATGGAACGCGTGAGCCGGGAGCCTCTGTCCACAAAAGGGATTCGTCGTGTGGCGGTGCTATCGGGGGGAGATTCCGATGAGGCCGAGATTTCTCGCGTTTCGGGAAAGGCGGTGGCGGAGGCGCTTCGAAAGGCCGGCTTCGAGGTCGGGGAGTTCGAGGCGGACCGTTCCCTGGCCAAAACGCTGACCGACTTTTCCCCGGATGTGGCCTTCCTGGCAACCCATGGAGGCGGGGGAGAGAACGGAACACTCCAGGGCTTTCTCGAGACGATGAAGATTCCCTATACCGGATCGGGTGTTCTGGCGTCGGCGATCGGAATGTCCAAGATGCGCTCGCGTGCCCTCTTTCGCGAGAGGGGGCTGGCGGTTCCCCTGACCTATGCCCATCGGACGGAAGAGCCATTTAACCCCGGCTATATCTCGTTTGATCCCCCCTATATGGTCAAGCCTGAAGCGGCAGGTTCTTCGATCGGTGTCAAAAGGGTCTTGAGACGTGAGGATCTGGCGGATGCCGTCTCCGAAGCCGGCCGCTATTCCCCTTGGGTCCTTGTGGAACAGCTGATCCCCGGTCGGGAGATCCAGTCCGCCATCCTTTCAGGTCGCTATCTTGGGGCCATCGAGATCATCCCTGACAAGGCCGAGCCTTTCTATACCTATGCCTCCAAATATGTTCCCGGAGGCTCCCGCCATATCAGCCCGGCCCCGCTGACCCCGGACGAGTCTTCGGAGCTGTCCCGGATTACCCTTGAAGCCTGTCGGGTTCTTGATGTGCGCGGTGCCTGTCGGCTCGACACGATCTTGAACGATGAAGGGGTCTTTGTCATCTTGGAGATCAATACCCTTCCGGGACTCACCCCGACCTCCCTTCTTCCGGAGATTGCCTCCCATGAAGGGCTTTCCTTCACCGATCTGATCATCGAGCTTATCGCAACGGCCTCCCTCGATGAAAAGAGGGAGTTCCCAGCCGTATCCGGCCACTAATGGACCATTCGGCGCCTGACCCCGCCATTTCGGAGCCTGGGCCGTTACGCAAGATCCGTCCCAAATCCGGCCGCTATGTGCTCTTTGTTCTTTTCTGGATAGGCTGGGCTGGAGTCGTCGTGGCCGGACTCTCCCGCATGCCCCACCATCTTCTTCGGACATTCGTCTCCGGTCCTCCGGTCGTCTCCGACGATACGGTGCGGGGGTGGGTCACTCCGCTGGCATTCAAAACTCTTCCCTCTTCCAACCGAAGTCTCTTGTCGTCTCTTGTTCGTGAACACCCATGGATCTTGCGGGCAAGCATCAAATTTCTGCCAGGCGAAGGGCGGATCGTCCGAGTCCGTCTGAAGGCCCCGGTCGCAGTTCTTCTCCCTTCCTACGGGCTTTTGGCTTTTCAGTCCCAACGCCCTCAGGCGGCCCCGACCCATTCATCGTTTCTGGTGGACGGAGGGCTGGTTCTTTCGGGTGAAAGCCTACCCGGGGCGGGAACGCTCCCTCAGGTTATTGTCCGCTCCCCATTGACTTACGATGTGGGTCGCCGTCTTGTCCGGACCATCCATACCGTCCAAAGGTGCCGGAAGGAAGGCTCCCCCGAAGGAAGTTGGTACAGCCTGAATTCTCCCCATGAGATCCGTTACTATCCTGGCCACGGAGCCCCGGTCCTCATTCTTGGAACCGATCTGGGATGTGCCCCATTTCGCCTCTTCGATTCGTTCATGAAGCAGAAGGGAGGACTCGTTTCCGGAAAGGTTCCTGAAGCAGTGGACCTTCGGTTTTCCGGAATGCTGATACTGCGTCCGGAGCTTGATCCCCCGAAAAAAGGCCCGACGAAAACTCATGCCTCTGCCCGATCCTAGCTGCCCCTGAAAGACCCGTTCCGCTCTTCTTTCCTCATCCCTTTGCCAAGATCCTGAATTTCAGGAGTCGGAGCACGGGCGCTGGGGCGAATCTTCACCCTTTCCCATCTTCGCCTCATGGCTGGCAGTTTGCTGCTGTTGAGGCGCTCCCCGGATTGTGCGAAAATGGGCACGCGCTAAGGGTGCTTCCATCTTGTCGGGACAGTCAAAATTGATTTGAGGATTTCCCATGTCGGACCAACAGATTTTTGCTGCAATCGATCTTGGATCAACGAAGGTTTGCGCCCTTGTCGGGCAGGCTCTCGAGGAGGACCGGTTTGAGATCGTCGGGATTGGAACCGCCTCCACTCACCACGGAATCAGGAACGGGACGATCGTGGATGTTCAGCAGACGGTGGCGGCCATACGAAAAGCCGTTGAAATTGCTGGACGAAAGGCCAGTCATCCCTTAACTCACGTGGTCGTGGGATTTGCGGGGGGGGAGATCGAGGGGCAGGACCAGCGGGTCATGATCGCCCTCAAGGATCGGGAGGTTCAGGAGTCCGATATCGACCGCATCCTCCAGGAGGCCCGGACGATGATGGGGTGCGCCCCCTCCGAGCTTCTTCACACGATCCCCAAGGGATACCGCATCGACGAGCAGGGGGGAATCCTCAACCCGATCGGGATGGTGGGGGCAAGGCTCGAGGCCCAGGTCCATGTCATCCGCGGGTCGGATATGGTGCTGGCCAACCTGAAGCGAAGCGTCGAGCGTGCCGGCCTCACGGTCAGGGAGGGCGATCTTGTCCTCCAACCTCTGGCCAGTGCCCGGGCGGTGCTGACGGAGGACGACAAGGAGCTAGGGGTCTGTGTCGTCGATATCGGCGGGGGAACGACAGGGATGGTCCTCTATCAGAATGGAGCCCTTTCGGGGGTTCGTGTGGTTCCTCTCGGAGGGGCGGCGATGACAAAGGACCTTGCCGCTGTCCTCCGGATTTCCCAGGCCGATGCGGAGAGGGTCAAGCGGGAGGTTTTCAGTCCTCCGGGCCATAATGAGCCCCCGGCCCCGGAGGAGGAAGACGCTCCCCCCCCGTCCGAGGAAGCCATGTCGGCGGCCGGGCGGCGGGTCCAGGTTCGGGAGGTTGTTGAAGCCCGTCTTGAGGAAATCCTGCGGAAGGTCAAATCCGATCTCGACCGTCTTCGCCAGGGAGCCTTTCTGGCCCGAGGCGTGGTATTGACAGGAGGGGTCGCCAGAATGCCGAATATTGTCTCCTTTGCGGAAAAGATCTTTGAAATGCCTGTCTCGGTAGGCCATCCGGGAGAGCGGGTGCAAGGCCTTGTGGATCAGACATCCGGGCCCGAATTCGCCTCAGCAGTGGGGCTCCTTTATTTTGCCCGAGACCAGTGGAGTCCCGCAGAGGTTCCTGTTCGGGAGTTGCCGGTTGGAGAAACGGCTTCTCCCGAACCGGTGAAAAAGGAGCGGGAAGGACCCCCCGCCGGGGTTCGTCTCTGGAATTGGCTCAGGGAAATCATTTAGAAGACGTTGCTCCGGGAGAGTTCATCCGGACTGTGGGGAGAGGCATCATGGAGTCTGAGTGGAGCGAAGAGCCCATCATCGATTATAAACAGTCGGGAATCCTGGGGGCCCGCATCCTTGTCATTGGGGTGGGAGGGGGCGGGTGCAATGCCATCCGGTCGATGATCCAGTCCGACCTTAAAGGGGTTGAATTTGTGGCGGTCAATACCGACGTCCAGGCCCTCAACCGGATCGATGCCCAAAGAATTCAGATCGGCAGCGCCG
>JAKARS010000041.1 GCA_021828375.1 Nitrospirota bacterium | reverse complement strand
CCGGCTGGATTTGGAGAGAAGCTCTTCAAGCCCCTGGCGGATCTCTTCGGGTGAGGTGGCCATACGGGCCCATCCTTTCTGGACGGCCTCTTTCGCTCGTGCGTGCTGGTCGTCGACATCCCGATGGAAGGGGATCAGCAGAGTGGGCAGTCCGGCCTCCCGCAGCTCGGCCACCGTATTGTAGCCTCCCCCGCCAATGGCCAGGTCAAAGGCCGAAAGCCAGGGGGCAAGAGGCCAGACAGGAAACCACTCCCGGGC
Organism: Nitrospirota bacterium; assembly: GCA_021828375.1. Classification (GTDB taxonomy): domain Bacteria; phylum Nitrospirota; class Leptospirillia; order Leptospirillales; family Leptospirillaceae; genus UBA4572. The sequence continues at coordinate 6,634 of JAKARS010000041.1, read as the reverse complement.
CGTGATTCCCTCAGGGGGAGTCCGGACCAGGGGGCCGGTGGAGGCAAAGACGGTCACACCCTTTCGGCGAAGCTCCTGGGCCGCCTCTCCCGCGATGCGGCCAGCCTCGGGATCTCCCCCGCCCCCCAATGTCACGATCGCCGCCATTTCGCTGCTCCGGAGACCCAGCCGATTCCTGAGGGATTCCCGGTTTGCGTTTTTCGGAGCGCTGGCGGTGATGGGGCCCACAAAGTGGACCCGGGCATCCCGGTCCAGCGGAGCGGGAAGTGAAACCGTTCCCTTGTCATGGGCAACAAGAATCAGGCTGTAGGGGGAGAAAAGGGAGTCGATCCGCCCTTTTGGGAAGGCGTCCTTCCGGGAATCCCGGTAAATGAAGACCTTTCTGATCGGCCAGCGCATGATGGGTGCCAGCTCCCCTTCGGGGCCTTCGGGGAATGTGTCGACGACCATGATGTGAGGGTCGAAGGCGGACACGGTCTGCCAGAGAAGGGGGTGCGCCATCTGGAGATAGGATTTGGGCGTCAGTCCGGATTTGCGGGCCCGGGAGGCTCCGGGAATGCGGATGGCAAAGGGGTCGGTCTCTTCCGGGAAGGGGCCGGCCTCGCACCGGGTCAAGAAGAGCCTTTCGTGGCGAGGATCCCGTCGGGCCACGGCCCGGCTAAGGGCCAACAGTCGGGTGACGTGGCCCAGACCCAGTCCGTTTGTGGCATAAAAGAGAATCCGCATCAGGAGCGGTCTCCCCCTCCGTGATCCCCCCCTTCCCGGTCCTCCCGTCCGAACCCTCCCCCGCCTCCCCAGTCGCCTTGGGCATGAGATTCTGGCATGGAGACCGGTGGACTGTCGGAATGTCCTTCGTGAGTCATCCAGTCAAGAAGCATGAGATCCCCGAAGGAGAGCCCTCCTCCCATGTAGGGCATCCCGCCGGAATAGAAGGAGGCGGGGGGCTGGTATTGCCCTGTCTGCTGATAGTGCTGGTCCATTTCAGCAAGGCACGTGGGGCAGGCCCGGGCATAGGCGACCTTTCCCTGGCGTTCGAGGGGAACCGTCCGGCCCTCCCGGGCATCCCGTCCGCAGAAAACGCACCGGTCTCCCCCGATCGGAGCGGCATCGGGGGGGGGAGGAGGGCTTCCTCCCTCCGCCCCCGGGGAGGACGCGGCGGCGGAGGGAGGGGGGGGAGGGGTTTCCCCCAGGAGGTTCTTGATGGAAAGGATGGCCTGGTCGACCGGTTCGAGGGCCGCTTCAAATCGGTTTCTCCGTTCGCTCCAGTTTGTCTGGGGCGTTTCGGGTTCGCGGAGAATGGAGAGGGCGTTGCGGTAGGCCGGATCAAGTGCATGGAAGGCGGCCTCCACCGCGGTCTTCCGGTCGGGGTGGTCGAGAAGGTAGTAGTTCTTGTCCTCCAAAAGCTTGTCCACCGCCTTCATGAGGCGCTCGGCCGTCTCCTCCATCTCCTGCTTGTCCTTTGAAAGGGAGGACTGTTGGGTCTTCTCCCGTTTCTTGAGGGCCCAGAAGATCAATCCGCCCCCGACAGCCAGAAGGAGAAGGAGCATGGGGAGATGGGAAGATCCTTCCGATCGGGAGGGGGAGAAGAGCGTGGGGTGAGGCGCGGGGAGAGGGCTCTGTCCCTCCTCAACGGCCTTCACGAGGCGGTCGTGCAGGGATCGGACGTGGCCCGGATTCCTGGCAAAGGAGAGGGAGGGATTCGTATGGATGGCCCCCTCAAGATCCATCAGGGCGGGGTGTTCGAGCCCTTGATGGTGTTCGGCAAGGGCCATGAAGTACTGGAACTTTCCGGAACCTGAGGGCTGGTGGTCATGGAGATCCTTGAAAATCCTCAGGGCCTTTTCATAATGGCCCTGGTGGTAGAGCTTGAGCCCCTCGGAAAAGCTTCCGTCCGCCAGGGCCGGAGAACTCTGAAGAAGAAGCGCTGCCGAAGCACCCGAAAGGAGAATTCCAAGGACCACCGGCCGAATGGGAAAAAAGTTTTTCATGCGGGTCCTCAGGATTTTTTTTGCTTCAAGAGCGCCAGCTCGGCTTCAATGTCAGGTTTTTTCGCATCGAGGGAGGCAAAGGCGCTGTCGAGGTCGCTGCCTTTCTGTCGGTCGGCATACTCTTTTGTCGCCTCGGCCTGGGCCTCCATGCGGGAAATTTTATCAGCCATTCGGCCCATCTCCTGACCAATGTGCTGAGGGTCGATCTCGGCTCGGACGGCATTGATCTCTTCCTTGGCCTTGGCCCGCTCCTCCCGGAGGGTCAGGTTGGCCTGCTTTCGTGCAAAATCATCGCGCATGGCCGTCAGGCTGTCGAGGTCCCCGGAAAGTTCGTCGACGATCTTCTTCTGGTCGTCCCGCTGTCTGGTGAGGTCGGCAAGCTCCCCCGAAAGGCGGCTCTTTTCGAGCAGGGCCTTGCGGGCAAGGTCATCGTTCCCCGCGGCGACAGACTTTTCGGCGCGTTGCTGATAAAGGTCGAGCTGTTCCTGCGTCTCGCCCATTTTTTGTTCGAGAAGCTTGACCTCTGCCATGGCCTTGACCAATTCTCCCCGGGCACTCTGAAGCTTGTCGTCGAGGTTGCGAAGCTGTTGGGCGATCATGGCCTTGGGGTCCTCGAGATTGTCGAGGGTCGCATTCGCCTGGGCCTGGAAGATTGTTTTCATTCTGTCGAGAAGTCCCATAATTCTGCTCCTTGCCGATTCGGTTGACGGGATTTGCTTCAGAATCATCCGTTCGGAAAACTTCCGGACGAGGGATTGAAGGGGCGTGTTTGGCTGGACGGACGCTCGTGGGATGACGGAAGACGGGCGAGTCGCCGAAGCGCGGCATCTTCAGCAAGCCATGGGAGATCCTTTTCGAGATAGCTCCCCTCTTTGAGATGAAAAAGGTTTCCCCATCGTTTTGCCGGTCCACCCCGGGGAGTCCGGATTTTTTTCGACCGCGCCAGAATGCGGAAGGTGCCCTCCTCGTAGTACCCGAGCCAGGCTTCAATCCAGCGATGGGTCGACCACAGCGGGATCCTCCAGCGATCAGAAAGGCCGGTCCCCACATCAAAAACGTAGTCGGCCGGGAGGTCATCCGCGAATGGGCGGGGCGTCTCCTCCATGGATCTGGTGATGTCCCGGACCTTGAGGACGATGTCCGGATGTCCGTTTCGGAAGGCCGGAGAGGGGTCATGCGGGTCGGTTCCGAAAAAGGCCATGATGCGAAAGGGGGAAAGGGGGAGAATTGTCACGAAATGCCCCGTTTCCCGGCGCACCGGCTCGAAGGCGATGTCGAGAAAGTCTTTCCAGCCGGCTGCTCCGGGACGGGAGGGAGGCAACGGAGCCTTGCCGGACGCCGGTGCGATCACGGAAGTCGTCGTTGTCAGGGGAGGGGTGACAGCTGACTTTGCCGGGGGCTTCTTGGGTGGTGTCGTCATCTTTTTTTCGCCCTTGGATCCTGCTGGTGGAGTTCCTGACTGGGAGACCTTCTTCGGAGCCGGAGCGGATGTCCGCAAGTCGTGTGTCTTGATCTTCTCGATGAGGTCAACGCGCCGGTCCTCCTCTTCTGTCTTGATTCCCAGAGAATGGGCAAGCGCCAGCAGCTCCGGACGGGTCTTTTTCGAGAGTCCGGGAAGAGGGGAAGGGGCCGCCGGGGTTTTCTCAACGGTTGACGCCCGGGCCTTCGAGGGGGTCTTTTTCTTTTTTTCTTCGGATGTCTTATCCTTCACAGCCTCTCCTCGGATAATGGTTGTTCGGGTACTGATCCGGGCAGGGTCTCAGAGTGTCGGGATCAGCCATGTGAAGATCAGAAAGATGTCGCCAGCCACAGATGTCAGGGATCACCGAAAAACTCATCGGTCAAAGGGGATCCTCGGGGAAGACGTTCGCCGATTCCGACGTGGTCGCTGTGCTATGATGAGACCGAGAATGCCTCCTCAATGCATTGAACACGGCGTTGTCGCCACGAAAGTGCCACGGCTCCCTTGCCCACTCATTGGAGTTCCGTTCGGCATGAGACACCGAGGCCGGGCCGTCTCTCTGCAACGGCATAAGCTCCTGCTCTGTCATAGATTTTTTTCAGGCTGATAAGGCGGTTCGACGAGTCCTCTGAGAGCGGAGCAACGCCGCAGTCCATTTGAACAAGGATACCACAAGTGACTGAAGACTTTCTTCCTTTATCCGCGGTTGATTCTGCCATGAAACAGCTCCGTCCCCTTCCCACCCCCAAACCCGACTGGCTGAGGGTTCGCCCCCCCTTGGGGCCAGAGGTCGCCGGAATGAAGGCCCGACTTCGCCTTCACGGGTTGGCCACGGTCTGCGAAGAGGCTTCCTGTCCCAACCTCGGAAGCTGTTTCCGTGAGGGAGTGGCCACCGTCATGATTCTCGGAAGAATCTGCACCCGAGCCTGCCCCTTCTGTGACGTCGATCACGGACGTCCCGCCCCTCCCGACCCGGACGAGCCCGAGCGGGTGGCCCGCATGGCTTTCGAGACTGGCCTGCGATATCTTGTGGTCACCTCGGTGGACCGGGACGATCTTGTCGACGGGGGGGCCGGACACTTTGCAGAGGTGGTGAAGGCACTGAGAAAGCGTCTTCCCTCTGCCGGGATCGAGATTCTCGTCCCTGATTTTCGACATTGTCTCGAGAAGGCGCTGCCGATTCTCGGCACGATCTTGCCGACCGTCTTCAACCACAATGTCGAAACCGTTCCCCGCCTTTACGGAAAGGTTCGCCCGGGAGCGGATTACCGCCATTCCCTCTCTTTGCTTTCCCGTTTTTCCGCCCTCGCTCCGAGAACTCCTGTGAAATCTGGCATCATGGTGGGAATGGGGGAACGTCGAGAAGAGGTCGAAGAGGTTCTCCGGGACATGCGGGAGGCGGGAGTGACCATGGTGACGGTCGGCCAGTACCTTCCTCCTTCGGCCAGACATCTCCCGGTGGAGCGCTATCTTACCCCCTCCGAATTCGATGAGATCGGGGCTGTGGCGAAAGGTCTCGGTTTTCATGCTGTAGAGAGTGCTCCTCTCGTTCGTTCTTCCTACCACGCCGAAAGGCTCCTCGGTTCATGAGGATGATGTTTTATTGACATTTCGAGGAAATTCGATATAATGGATGACATGGATCCGGTCGAGGTTTTCAAGGCACTGTCCAATGAATCCCGTCTACAGTTTTTGAAATGGCTGGGTGACCCTGACCGATATTTTCCGGACGATCCGGAAGGGAGCGGCGGGCATTCCCGGAAGCACGGGATCTGTGTTGGGCTTCTGGCCAGAAAGTCGGGTCTTTCCCAGTCGACAGTCTCTCATTATCTCTCCATCCTCCAAAAGGCCGGACTTGTCGATGCCAGCCGGCAGGGGCAATGGACCTATTACCGCAGAAATGAGAAGACGCTCAAGGCCGTCTCTCGCTTTATCAAGGATGGACTCTAGTCTGTCCATACCATCATCTAAGGAGGAGTCATCGATGCATCAGGACGAAAAGCAGCCCTTGCTGACCCCCCTTTCCATGGGGCAGCTGACGCTTCCGAACCGGGTTGTCATGGCCCCCATGACACGCAATCGCGCAGAAAACAAAGACCTTGTTCCGGTGGATATCATGGCAACCTACTATGCCCAGAGAGCCTCGGCCGGACTTCTGATCACCGAAGGTTCACAGGTCTCTGCGATGGGTGTCGGCTATATGAATACTCCCGGGATCCACTCCGAGTCCCAGGTGGAGGGATGGAGAAAGGTCACCCGTGCCGTTCATGAGAAGGGGGGACGCATCTTTCTCCAGCTTTGGCATGTGGGACGCATTTCCCACCCCGATCTTCTGGGAGGAGAACTTCCCGTGGCTCCTTCGGCCATCGATCCCGAGGTCGACGTCTACACGCCTCACGGGTTGAAAAAGTCGGTCGCCCCCCGGGCACTGGAGACACAAGAGGTTGAAGAAGTGGTGGCCCAGTTTGCCAAGGGGGCAGAGAATGCCCGTCGGGCCGGGTTCGACGGTGTTGAGATCCATGGAGCCAACGGTTATCTGATCGAGCAGTTCCTGAGAGACAAAACAAACAAACGGACAGATCGGTATGGGGGGTCCGTCGAGAACCGTTCCCGGTTTCTTTTTGAGATCGTGGAGGCCGTTTCGAAAGCGATCGGCCGAGACCGGACCGGGGTTCGGCTCTCTCCGGCCAATGTCTGGAACATTCCGGCCGATTCCGATACGAAGGCCCTTTATGATTTCATCATCGGCCGCCTCTCCGGGACGGGGCTCGCCTATCTTCACCTTCGCGAGAAGGCCTCCGACGTCTCCTCGATCCCCAACATGGTGGAGAACGTCACCGCCTACTATCGTCCTCGCTACAAGGGGATCCTCATGACGAACACGGGCTTTGACCGGGAAAGTGGCAACCGTGTCATCGAGAGCGGGCTGGCCGACCTGGTGGCCTTTGGCGTTCCCTTTATATCGAACCCTGACCTTGTGGAGAGATTTGCGAAGAAGGCCCCACTGGCTCCTGCCGATTCCTCAACCTTCTACATGGGCGGAGAGAAGGGGTACATCGACTATCCGGTTCATCGTTAAGGTCCCTTCGGTCCCAAGCCATCTCGGGTTCCGCTGGGGGGAGGGAGCGCTGCTCCTTCCCCCTCTTTTTTTCTGACGACCCTCTCCCTTCTCCTCATTCTTTTT
>JAKARS010000040.1 GCA_021828375.1 Nitrospirota bacterium | reverse complement strand
TGATGCCACTGGGAAACCGGGAAGGCCGCGTCAGACATTGACCCGCAAGCCAGGAGACCTGCCATCATCCATCGTCACTGACGAACACGCAGGGCGGGGTGCCCCTGTGGGTCTCAGGCTCCTGGCTCATCGTGACTTCCTCGCACAGACAGGATCTGACATCGGGTTCGTGGTGACATGTCTCACTCTTTGTTGCCACGAGGTTCTCATGTCGACCCTCTCACGCCTTGTTTTCCCCCCTCCCTTCGTTCTGAAAGATCTCCTGAAATCAGTCCCTCTCCGTTTGGGGGGCAAGAAACGCCTCCTTCCCACCCGCGACCCTTTTTTTGGCCTCCTCGAGAGTCGCCCGAGCAGAATAAACCCCACAGAATCAGGCTGAACCTCAAGGAGTTGACATCCTCGATTCCAATAATGATAATTATTCTCATTATCAAAAAAATAAGGATTGCCTTAAAAAATGGCTTGAATTATGATACGACAAATCATATGATACATAATATCATAAACCAAGACTCACAAGGAGACCCATGGACCGCCCCCAGACACCCCCCCAGCGAATCGTCAATCGAGGAAGACCCCTCCTCTTCTGGAGCGTCGGTCTCCTTTTCCTGTCACTGTTCCAGCTCGCCCACCCCCTCCTCCATTCGCTGGGCTCCCGTCAGGCATGGGCCGAGGAGCCCTCTCCGGCCCCTCAGGACGTGGACGGAGATCTCGTCCCCGATCTCGACGAAATGGCCCCAAGCTTCCTCTCCTGGGGCCCCAACACCAGCGGCCCCATGTTTACGGGAACGGCCGAAGTGGAGCCGGTGGGCTCCTTCTTCTACGAACCCTACTGGTTTGACTACCTGAGTCCCGGCCTCGGCATGAGCTCCCTCGCCATGACCCAACGTCTCTCGATCGGCCTCATCAAGAACTGGGAGTTCGACATTTCCGTTCCGTTCGTCGCCAACCAGGCCGGGGCCCCCACAACACCCGGAGCCACCGTGAACGCCTTCGGCATCGGTGACTCCATTGTCTGGGTCAAAAACCAGCTCACAAGCGATGCCGATCCCTATCACTTTTTCGCCCGCCCCGCCCTCACCGTGGAGTACCAGTTCACCCTTCCCACCGGTCATTTTCTGAACCTCAACCCCCAGCTTTACGGCGAAGACCAGACCGGTGACGGCACCTTCGACGAGGGGATCTATCTGATCATGCGCAAGCACTTCAAGCCCTTCATGCTTTACCTAGAAGCCGGAGACATCATCGAGAATCCCACCCAGGTGGGAACGGGATATACCTTCAACAATGGCATCCAGACAACATCCTCGCCCCAGACCGTCGTCGACGGGAACCTCCTCTGGTTCTCGGGAGCCTTCGAGCATGTGCTGAGCGACACATGGGGGGCGGGATATGTTCTGGAGTTTTTCGGGGAGAGTCAGACCGGACAGAGCCTTCTCTTCGGGGCGGCCAACGCCCCCGCCTGGAGCTTCCTCTGGGTCGACCCGGGAATCGAGCTGACCTGGCCGGATACCGAACGCCTCTCGGTGACCTGGGGGCTGGCCATGGGATTCCCCGTTTACCAATCGAACTATCCGGCCACCTACACCCCGATGGGGACCATCACCGTCTATTACAACGGACCCTTCGGTTACCGCGGAGAATAGGATCGCACCACTTTACCCATAGAAGAGACAAGGAGCACCCATGAAAAATATCCGGACCAAAACATTCGCATCGACCCTGGCCGCACTTGGGGCAGCCCTGGCCCTCTCCGCCTGCCAGACGATGGGCTCAAGCGACCCCATCGCCCTCGAGATCCAGAGTCGGGCGGCCCTCCATGCCGGAGAGATCGACCGCTCCCTCTCTCTCACAGAGGCCCTGATTGCCAAAGAGGGCCCCACCCCTTTCTCGCTCAATCAGATGGCTCTTCTCAAATCCCGAAAAGGGAACGCGGAGGCTGCCGGACGCATCCTTCGCTATGCCCATGAGCTCTACCCCACGTCGACGCCGATCACCCTGAACCTTGCCAAGTTCGAAGCCAGCCGGGGGGAGATGTCAACGGCCAGAGCCACGCTCCTCCCTCTTCTCTCCCTCAAGACCTGGCCCGAAGGATTTCGGCTGTTGATGGGACGGATCGACATGGAGACAGGCCACCTGCCGGAGGCGTCGATCCTCCTTCACGAGGCCCTTCGGCGCCACCCCGACAGCCCTCTGGTCCTGGCCAACATGGGTCTCCTTCACGAGCGGCTGGGAGAGACGAGGATGGCCCACCGGAACCTTCTCAAGGCCAAGGAGCTTGCCCCCAGGGGGGCGCTACGGCAGCGGATCGTCGCCCTTCTTCACTCGATCGCTCCCTAGGGCAACGTCCTCCCTTTTGGCTCCGATGGACTGCCTTGCGCTTTTCACGACCGGGATCCTGGATTATAATCCGGAGATGGAGGGAGACCTCCTGCCCCATTATTGCGACCGGTGCTTTTCCATCTCCCGATCCCATCCCTAACTGCGGAGCCCCCATGGCTGACCATTCCCTCAAGTCCCCGTCCGGCCTCTTTGTTCCCTCGCCCGAAATCGCCCACAAAAGCCGGGTTCCCGATTATGAAGGACTCTACGCCCGGGCTGTTGCCGATCCCCTCTCCTTCTGGGAGGAGCGGGCCCGGCTTTTGTCCTTCGTCCACCCGCACCACACCCTTCTCGACTGGAATCCCGAGACCTTTGAAGGACGATGGCTCGTGGGGGCACAAGGCAATATTGCCTTCAATGCCCTGGACCGGCATGTGGCGGAGGGGCACGGAACCAAGGTGGCGCTGATCTGGAGCGGAGACGGAGGGGAGGAAAAGGTCTTGACCTACGCCGAGCTCCTCGAAAAAACGATCCGTTTTGCCCAGGCCCTCCGATCCCAGGGAGTGGGCAAGGGCGACCGGGTGGCGATCTTTCTTCCCCCGACACCGGACCAGGTCGTGGCCATGCTGGCGTGCGCCCGCCTTGGAGCCATCCATGCGGTGGTCTTCTCGGGCTTCTCTCAGGCCGCACTCCGGAGCCGCCTGGAGGACTTCGAGCCCAAAGTGCTCGTCACGGCCGACCTGGCCATGCGTCGGGGAAAACGCGTTCCCCTCCTCGACACGGCCCGGAAGGCCCGGGAAGAGGCAGGGTCGGTAACCTCCCTGATCATCGTCGGTCGGGAGGGAGCCTTTGGCGGAGAGCTCCTCTCCGGCGAGCACAGGCTGGAGGATCTCCTGGCACGAGTTCGCCACGAAACACCCGTTCCCCCCGAACCGATGGGTGCCGACGATCCCCTCTTCGTCCTCTACACCTCAGGGACGACCGGAAAGCCCAAGGGCATTGTCCACATGCATCTGGGGTACATGCTGGGGACCTTCGCCACCACCCGGGAGATCTTCGACATCCGCGATTCCGATGTCTACTTCTGCGTGGCCGATCCGGGGTGGATCACCGGCCACAGCTACGTCGTCTATGGCCCACTGCTGAACCGGGCCACCGTCCTCCTGGCCGAAGGAACTCCGGAATATCCCGACGCCGGACGCCATTGGTCCCTGATCGAACGCCATCGCGTCTCCATCTACTACTCCACCCCCACCACGATCCGCCTCCTCATGCGGCAGGGGGACGAGTGGCCTGCCAAGTTTGATCTGGGGAGCCTGAGAATCCTGGGGTCCGTGGGAGAGCCCCTGAACCCGGAGGCCTGGTTCTGGTTCCACCGGGTCACCGGGGGCCATCTTCCCATTCTCGACACCTGGTGGCAGACCGAGACGGGAATGATCATGATCACCCCTTTTGTCTCGACACCGGAAAAACCCGGATCTGCCGGACGCCCCTTTCCGGGGGTGGTGGCCAAGGTCGTCGATCCCGCCACGGGCCTTGAAGTCAGGCCGGGAGAGAGTGGAACGGTCGTCATCCGGACCCCCTGGCCCTCCATGTTCCGAACCGTCTTCCGGGACCCGGAGCGTTATCGCAAATACTGGACGGAGATCCCCGGGGCCTTCTTCTCGGGAGACTCAGCCCGCCGGGATGAGGATGGATTCTTTTTCTTCCTGGGACGGGTCGATGATGTGATCAAGGTCGCCGGCCATCGGCTGGGAACCGCCGAAATCGAAAGCGCCCTCATCACTCATCCCCACATTGCCGAGGCGGCCGCGATCGGCAAGCCTCACGATCTCAAGGGAGAGATCATCAAGGTCTTCGTGGTCCTTCACCCCCATGCCGAAAAGAATCCCCCGGGCCACGACGAGATCAAAAAACACGTCCGGGCCGAGCTTGGCGGGATTGCCGAGCCTCATGAGATCGATATTGTCGTCTCCCTGCCCAAGACCCGGAGCGGCAAGATCATGCGCCGGGTCCTCAAGGCCCGGGAGATGGGGCTTCCCGAGGGGGATCTCTCAACCTTGGAGGATTAGACCATGGACAGGAACCTCCCGCTCTCGGTCACGACCCTGCTTCATGTCCGGATGCGGGTCAACGACATCGAACGCACGGTCTCTTTCTACAAGGACGTTCTGGGTCTCTCCGAAGGACGGCGGATCGTCTCCCCCCGGGGATCGAAGATCGTCTATCTCACCATCCCGGGATCCGACACGCAAATTGAGGTGACGGAGTTCCATGAGTCAGGTCCGGTCTCGGTTCCGCCCGATCTCGTGCATCTGGCCTTCGAAGTCCCCGACATGAACGAGGCGCTCGAACGGCTCAAGCGGCTGGGGGTCCCCGTGACCGACGGTCCCACAGAGACATCCGGAAGCGTCTTTGCCTTCATCGATGCCCCGGAGGGGTATGAAATCGAACTGATCGCCCCCAAGAGCCGCCGGTAACCATCCCGTCCGAAATCGACCGTCTCAGGAATCCTCTCTCCCATGGGGGGAACTGCTTGTGAACAAAGAGGTCCTTCTCGTCGAAGACGACCCCATGATTGCCCGGACGCTCACCATGAGCCTCCCTTACCGCGGCTACTCCGTCTCCTCGGTCCGGACGCTGAAGGAAGGACTCCAGGCCTCCGCTGATCGACGCTTTGATATTGTTCTGATCGATCTCCAGCTTCCCGACGGCTCGGGGTACGGCCTTTGCACAAGCCTCAAGGAACGCTCTCCGGACATTCCCGTTCTGATCATCACCGCCCGGACCGATGAGAAATCGGCCGTTCACTCCCTCACCCTCGGTGCCGACGACCATATCAGAAAACCCTTCGGACTCGACGAGCTCACCGCCCGGATGGGACGATTGCTCCGGGATGAACCCGCCTCCTCCGCACCCCTCTGCTTTCGGGAACTCACAATCGACATGGCCAAGCGAAGGGTTCAGATCAAGGGCACGGAGATCTCACTCGGACGGAGAGAGTTTGAAATTCTGGCCCTTTTGGCCCGCCGGCAGGGAGAGGTCGTCACACGGGCGGAAATCCTCGACCTCTTTCCCGACTCCCTCGACACCTTTGACCGGACGGTGGACTCCCACCTCTCCCATCTGAGAAAAAAAATGCGGGCCGTCGTCGGAGAACGGCTGCGCATCCACCCGGTCTACGGGGTGGGGTATCGTCTTGAAGGGGAAGAAGGGATCCCTTGACGAAGAGACTGTTTCTCCGGCTTCTGGGAATCTCCCTGTCACTCTCCCTGATTCTTGAGATCCTCATTCTCATGGGGGTCCGGAATCTGAACGAAAGGGGAGAGGGCCCCCTCAGAAATCCCGTCCTCAAGATTGCGGGCCGTCTGCTGGAAAGATCCCCCGACTACCCCACAGGGCTTTCGACCTTCAACCGGATGCGCCAGTCTCTGGGCTTTCCTCCCGTTGTAGCCTGGATCCTGGACCAGAAGGGAAGGATCCTGGCCTCGAGTCCCCCGTCTCGTCCACTCCCCCTGAAATGGAAAGACCTCTCCCTTCCTCCCGCGATCCACGATGTCTCGGCCCACTTTCCCTATTTCGAGCTTCTCCCCGATCTGGCTCTTCTGAGACTCGACCGCCCCGTTCCCACCTATCTGCTTCTCGAGCTCCAGAACGAACGCCTTCATCGGCTCCGACTCGAAGAAGAGGCGTTGATCCTTTTCTTGGGCATGGTCGCCTCTGCCTTTTCCGGACTCTTCTTTACCTTTCTTCTGCTGCGGGAAAAGTCCCTGGAAGCCCGCCAGGTGATCGCCTCCCTCACGCGAGGAGAACTTGGGGCGCGCTTCTCCATCACAAGACTCGACGAAGTGGGCGAACTCATGATCCTGTTCAACCGGATGGCTGAAACCATCGAGGACCTTGTGAGCAGAATTCGAAAAAACGACTTGGCACGCCGGGATCTTCTTGAAGAACTTGGCCATGACTTGCGCACACCACTCACCTCCCTGAAGACGGCCGCCGAGACACTGCTGCACCACGGACCCTCCATGACCACCGAAGAACAGGGACGATTTGCCCGCATCATTTTGGAAGAGAGCCGTTATCTGGGACACATGATTGAGGACCTTTTTTTCATTGCGGAGATGGAGGCTCCGGAACACCCAAAAGACGAAGAGGCAGTCGATCTGACGGCGATCATCAGGGAGGGCATGGAACTGGCCTCCCTCTCGGCAGAGGCGGCAGAAAAAGAAATTTGTTGGGAATACGAGGGCTTGGACCCCACGCTGATGGTTCGGGGAAATCCTCTTCTTTTTCGGAGACTTTTCCAAAACGCCTTCCAGAATGCTGTCCGCCATGCGGCGTCTCGCATCACCGTCATCACCACAACGGAGAGGACCGATTCAGGAAAGCTGGTCAAGATCAGCATCATTGACGATGGACCAGGCATTTCTGCAGACACCATTGCCACCTTCGGGATGAGACGATCCACGCGGTCGGGCGATCCGAAACGGTCGGAAGCGGCCACGTCCCTGGGGCTCGGATCGGTCATCATCGTCACAGTCGCCCGGCTTTTCAGGGGAGACGTCCGAATCATGCGCCGTTCAGAAAACGAGCGGCCGACAGGCACAGAGCTCTCCATTCAGTTCCCCGCCATGGAGAACTCGGAACCCCTCCATCCTTTTTCAAGGATTGGGGGGGAGAATAATCTTAAATAACGGAGGAAGACTCCTATCGGACATTCATGGAGGGAGAGAGCATGCGGAAATCCAACACCCTAAAAATCCTCAAGGATCTCCTTTCCATCGCTCTTTTGGCCTCCATCAGCCTCTCCCTGGCC
>JAKARS010000039.1 GCA_021828375.1 Nitrospirota bacterium | reverse complement strand
CCGAAAGTCTTCTTGCCGAAACGCTCGGCTCTTTGAAGACTCTGGCCCGGACCTACCATCTCCCCTGTCTGCTCTCCCTTCCGGGCTCCCCCGGCCCTTCCCGCCCAGCGAGTCCGATCCAGCGACAGGCAGAGGCGGCCTGCACCCGGATTCTTCACCTCACCGTCTCCCCCGAGACCCTTCGCCAAGGAGCCCCGAATGGGACGCACCCTTCCCACATTCACCGAACGGGCCGACGCCCTTTTTCTTGAGTGGAGGCCCTTCCGGCGGGCCCTTCGCCGCGAAGACCAGGAGGTCTTTGATACCCTCCTGTCGGACGTCCGCCGGCATGCCCAGGCCGGGGCCGTTCTCTCCCCCCTCGACCCTTGGCCGATCCTGCTTCTTTCCATGCTGATCGAAGAGCGAAAGGCCCGCCTCTCTCTCCTTCAACAGGTCGAGCGGCTCGAAAAAGAAAGGATCTCGGATGGCCGCCCCTCCTGAGTTCCGGGGATGGCTCTTCGACGTCCTTCTTTCCGGAGGGGAGATCCTCCTGTGGATCCTGACCGACACGGGAGAGCGGCGGGCTCTGGTGGCCCCCTTCCGGCCACGATTCTACATCGGAGCCCCCGCACCAACGATCCCTCGTCTTCTTGAGAAGATCGCCCGGATGTCGCTCCCCTGCACTCTGGCCACGACAGAAAGGCGCACCCTCTGGGAGCGTGCCCCTCAAGGGGTCATCGAGGTCTCGACGTCCCGGGCCGGGACCTTCTCCTCCGTCTTCACCAGGATTGCCCGACACTGCCCCGAGGCCGAATTTTTCAATGTCGACATCGACCTGCCCCGTCTCTTTCTCTATGAAACCGGACTCTTTCCCCTGGCCCTCTGCCGTATTCGGGCGGGAGAGGACCAACGCATCGAGGAGATCCGGGCTGAAGACTCTCCTGACGACCCCCAGTGGACACTGCCGCCGATTCGGGTGATGGAACTCCGCCTCGAAGAGGCCCCGTCCTCTCCGGCGATTCTTCCCAAAACCCTGCATGTCACGGTGGACGGAGAAAGCCGCTCTCTGAGCGGCGACGATCCCTTCGATCTCGTGGCAACGATCGACAGCCTCCTCCGCCGGGAAGATCCCGATCTCCTTCTCACCGACCATGGAGACGACATCCTCCTGCCCCGACTCGCCCGTCTGATCTCCCGGACAGGACACACCCTCCCCCTCCACCGACCGAACCCGATGGGCATCGACAAGCTCTCCGGAGGGCGGGACAGGAGCTTTGTCTCCTACGGCCGGACACATTTTTCGGCCGGAGCGTGGACCCTCTCGGGACGCTGGCACATCGACCGGAGCAACTCCTTTGCCTATGCGGAAGCGGGTCTTGAAGGCCTTCTCGAGCAGGCGCGCATGACACGCATTCCGGTTCAGCAGCTCGCCCGAAGCTCCACGGGAACGGGCATCACCTCCATGCAAATCGATCGCGCCATCAATGAAGGCATCCTCATCCCCTGGCGCAAGAGCGAGCCGGAAGAGTTCCGGAATGCCCTCGACCTGCTTGAGGGCGACAAGGGAGGACTGGTCTTCATCCCACGACCGGGCCTTTACGAATCGGTCTGCGAGCTCGACTTTGCCTCCATGTATCCCGCCATCATGAAAACCTTCAACATCTCTCCGGAAACGGTCGACTGCCCCTGCTGCCCGGACAACCCGGTGGCCGGAACCAACCACACGCTCTGCCGCCGACGGGAGGGGCTCATTCCCCGGGTTCTGGCCCCGCTTCTGGAAAAGCGTGCCCGATACAAGGAGCTGCGGGACCATGCCCCCACCCCCGAAGAACGATGGCGCCATGACCAGCGGCAAGGGGCCCTCAAATGGCTCCTC
This sequence comes from Nitrospirota bacterium, assembly GCA_021828375.1. Lineage (GTDB taxonomy): Bacteria > Nitrospirota > Leptospirillia > Leptospirillales > Leptospirillaceae > UBA4572. Next base: position 5,676 of record JAKARS010000039.1, on the reverse strand, counting down.
GTCGTCTCTTTCGGCTATCTTGGCTACAAGAATGCCCGATTCGGAAAGGTTGCCGCCCACGAATGCGTTACCGCCCTGGGGCGGGAGGTTCTTCTCCAGGCCAAGGAGATCGCCGAGGAAGAGGGCTACTCCCTTCTTCACGGGATCGTCGACTCCCTCTGGCTCTCACGGGAGGAGATGACCGAAGACGAGTGCCGGCGTCTTGCGGAGAATATCTCCACCCGCACGGGCATCCCGATCAACCTCGAGGGACTCTATCGCTGGCTCCGGTTCTTTCCCTCGAAGAGCCGGCCGGGCGTGGCCGTCTCCACCGTCTACGCCGGAGCCTTCCGATCGGGCAAGATCAAGGTCCGGGGGCTGGCCTGCCGTCGCTCCGATACCCCCCCTTTCATCCGGAGAGTCCAGGAAGACCTTCTGGCATTGCTCTCCCGAGCCCAGAACCGCGAGGAATATCGGCGCTTGATCCCGGAGGCCTCGCTTCTCCTTGAGGAGAGCCTTCGGGCCCTTCGCGACAGCGAGATCGCCCTTCCGGATCTTGTCGTGACAAAACGCCTCTCCCGGGATCCTCAGGACTACCGAAAAGCCTCCCTGACAGCCATTGTTGCGCAAGAGAGGCTCGCCCGGGGCATCCCCACCGAAGCCGGACAAAAAATCCGCTACATCATCACCGGGCTCTCGGATCCGGATCCCTCCTCCCGGGCCCGCGCCTTTGAAACCTTCTCCCCGGACCACTCCTGCGACCGCGCGGCCTATGCCGATCTCCTTCGCCAGGCCTGCGCTCCCCTTCTCGAGCCTCCTCCCTGAACGCCTCCCCCCCGAGGGAAAAAGCCCTCAGGCCACAAAAAAAGAGCGCCAGGTGCAAGCCTGACGCTCTTTTTTTGACGGAGGTTCCCCGCAGGGGAGGGCCGATTACCCCGGGGATTTTCCGGGGGAGACGGATCGCCTTGAGCGCCGGCTCCGGGAAGAGGGGGATTTTTCCTGGGATTCATCTCTTCCAGGGTAGTCGATGAGGCGACGGTCGGGATGGCGGGGCGCGCCTTTTCGCGTGGCCCCTGGAGGACGAAGGGCCAGCCAGAAGAAGCCGTAGGAGCTCACCGTAAAGTGGAATCGGGACTTCCTGATGGGGGGGAAGGGGTTCCCGTCAAAGAGCTCGACCGGGATAAAGTTCCTGAATCGGGAGAGGTCGAGCGTCACCGACTCGGTCCGGTCGGAGAGGTTGTTGATCACCAGGACCACATCCTGTCCCATCTCCCGGAGGTAGGCGAGAATGCTACGGTTACGCGTATTCAGGATGGTCATCTTGCCACGACCGAAAAGTCGGGCCGACTGCCGGACCGAGAGCATCTGACGAAGCGTGTTCAGGGGGCTCGTGGGGTAACGGGCCTGGTTCTCCACATTGACCACCTGATAGCCGTAAATGGGGTTCTGGATGACCGGGGCATACAGGTCGGAGGGGTTCGCCCGGGAAAATCCTCCATTCCGGTCCGACGACCACTGCATGGGCGTCCGGACTCCATTGCGATCTCCCAGATGGATATTGTCTCCCATCCCGATTTCGTCTCCGTAATAGAGAATGGGGGTTCCGGGAAGGGTCAGAAGAAGGCTGTGCATGAGATCGATCTTGCGCCGGTCATTCTGCATGAGGGGAGCGAGCCGGCGTCGGATCCCGATATTGAGGCGCATCCGTGGATCCTGGGCATAGGTGGTCCAGAGATAGTCGCGCTCCTGGTCGCTAACCATCTCCAGGGTCAGCTCGTCGTGGTTCCGAAGAAAAATGGCCCACTGGCAACTCTCCGGAATCGACGGCGTCTGCTCGAGGATGTCAATGACGGGCTTCCGATCTCCCCGAGCAATGGCGATGAAGAGGCGGGGCATCAGAGGGAAATGATAGGCCATGTGAAACTCGTCCCCCTGGCCGAAATAGGGGAGGACGTCCTGCGGCCACTGATTGGCTTCCGCCAAGAGCATCCGGCCGGGAAACTCCCGGTCCACCTCGGCCCTCATCCGCTTCATGAAGGCGTGAGTCTCGGGAAGGTTCTCACAATTGGTTCCTTCGCGCTCAAAAAGATAGGGCACGGCATCACACCGGAGACCGTCGACCCCCAGGGAAAACCAGAACTTGACGACCTTCAGAAGCTCTTCCTGGACCTTGGGGTTGTCGAAGTTCAGATCCGGCTGGTGATGAAAGAAGCGGTGCCAGTAATATTGCCGGGTCTGGGGCTCCCAGGTCCAGTTCGACTTTTCCGTATCGCTGAAGATGATCCGGGTCTCCTTGTACCGGTTGGGGGTGTCGCTCCAGACGTAATAGTCCCGAAAGGGCGAGGAGCGGGACGAGGAGGCGGAGACGAACCACGGGTGCGTATTGGACGTGTGATTGAGGACCAGTTCGGTGATCACCCGGATCCCCCGATCATGGGCCGCCGAGAGAAATCTCTGGAAATCCTCCATCGTCCCGTAGGGAGGGTACAGGGCATAGTAATTCCGGATATCGTAGCCGTCGTCGCGGAGCGGGGAGTCGGTAAAAGGGAGGAGCCACAGGGCCGTGACCCCCAACGACTGAAGATAGTCGAGACGCCCCAGAAGTCCCGCAAAATCTCCGATCCCGTCCCCATTTGAATCAAAGAACGACTTGACCGGGATCTCATAGATGATCACATCCTTGTACCAGTCGGGAGCTCCGCCAAGAGCTGTCATGGCGCCACCTCCGCGGCTTTCTGACGGGCCATTTTCCGCTCCGGCCGAAGCTCAAACCAGATAAAGGAATAGGGGGTCATCGTCACGAGATAGGGATGTCGCGGAATCTTGGGGAAAATCGCCCCTCCGAAAAGCTCTCGGGGAACAAGGGAGGCATACCGGCTCAGGTCGAGCTCGCCGAAGACCGACGACTTCGACAGATTGTGGACAATCAGGCAGGTTTCGTCCCCGGTCCGCCGGACAAAGGCAAAGATCGCCGGGTGGCTCGTCCCCACTACGCGAAACTCTCCTTCCCCCCAGAGGGCCGGCTGGCGGTTGCGGACATCGATCATTCTCCGGAAGTTCCAGAGGTGGGAGTCGACGAACCTCTCCTGGCTTTCCACATTCACCATCGTATAGCTGTAGAGGGGGTCGTCGATCACGGGGTTGTAAAGCTCTTCGGGATCGGCCTTGGAAAATCCTGCATTCCTGTCCGACGACCACTGCATGGGCGTCCGGACGGGATTTCTTCCGGGAAGATGGGGATGGTCTCCCATGCCGATTTCATCCCCATAATAGAGGACAGGAATCCCGGGAAAGGTGAAGAACAGGCTGGCCGCCAGCTGAAGGCGGCGCCGGCCGTTATCCATGATCCGGGCGACACGGGCCAGAACCGGGCGGTCCTGGGGAGGACTGTCGTCGAGAGGGAAGATGGCCCCTTCGCCGTCGTCCTCTAGAAATTTTTCAAAGGTCTCCTCCGAGCGCTCGCGAAGATCCAGAGTCCAGCGCACCGGAAGCTCCCGGCGGGCATGGGCGGCAAACTCGTCCGAACAGAGAGCCTGCTCCAAGGGGGCCTTGTTCTCCTCCTTGACCGCCCGGATCACCGAGGGAAAGAAGCCATTCAAGTGGTAAAAAAGGCGGGAATCCCGGGAAAAGGCCCCCCGGGGAGAAGAGCCCGCCTCAAAGAGAAAGAGCCGATCGGGAAAGGAGTTGCGAAGCGGAGCGAGGATCCCCTGGAGCTGACGAAAGGGGTCCGTGACAAGTTCGATTCCCTCTTTTCCCAGCCGATGGAGACGTCCGGCGCCGGCCAGTCGAAAACCGTCGAATCCCAGGGTGAACCAGTGCTCGAAGGCCCGTCGGATCTCCTCACAGATCTCGGGGTCCCCGTAATTGATCGCCGGTTCGTCCTTGTGGTCCTGATACCAGTAGTACTGGCCCGTCTCTTCGTCCTTGGCCCAGTTGGAGACTTCCGGTACTTCCTGGTCGGGGGAGGTGGGAAGCTTGAGGCGATTCGACCAGAAGAAGCTTTTGCGGAGATAGCGGGAGCTTCTGTCCCGAGACTCAAGAAACCAAGTATGGCGGTCGCTGGTGGCATTGATGGGGAGGGAGGCCAGAACTTTGAGGCCCTTTTCGTGCGCCGCCTCCACAACGAGGAGAAGCTCGGAAAGGGTCCCCAGACTTCCGTCAGGGCGCATCCAGTCCGTAAGGGGATGGCGGCTGTTGCCCGCAAAGGACTGAAAGGGGCAGTTCAGCAAGATCCCCTTCACCCCCAAACGGACAATGTAATCCATTCGTTCAAGAATGCCCCGAAAATCCCCCACTCCATCCCCAGATCGGTCAAAAAAACTGCGGATGTAAATTTCGTAAAGGATTCCCCGGGAGATCCAGAGCTCTGCATTTTCCATCGAAACTCCTCGGAGGGGCCACAAATGGTGTTGCCCGTTCAAACCACAGGAAAGAGACGTTTTCTTCGACTTAAATGGCGGAACCCTTGCCCAGTTCAGAAAGCAGATCGTGACCTTTTAATAACAGATTACCCTTCCGAAAACAACACATCGTCTCTCAAGCCGTTGATCAGGTCCCGGAGGGAGATGATGAGCTCCAGAGCAGGGAAGAGAGCAAGTTGGACCCGGGTTTGAGTGGGTTCCTCTCCAAAACCGAAGAATGGCGACATGAAAATGCCCCTACGAAAGGGCCACACCCCAAGATGTATACAGCCTCCTCCTCCAACATCCTTTCACCATTAGGCTGAGGATTTCTCACCACAACCCCAAGACAGCTTTGAGGCTTTTCTCAACCTCCGCCATCTCTTCTTGGTGCAAGATCGTCAAAGGACCTTCTGAAAAGCGGGATCGATCCAGCGCCCGAATCTGTTCGATAACCACGAAGCAGTCCTTGAGCAGACGATCTCGGGCTTGGATCCTTACTCTGAGAGGAGCAAAGGAAGGCCGGCACTGCGTTGTCAGAGGGATGGCCAAAACGGTTAGCATTCCAGAAGACAGAACCTGATCGTCCTGCAATATGAGAACAGGACGCATCTTGCCCATCTCATTGCCCTTATTCGGGTTAAGTCTGGCGACCCAGATCTCTCCCCGACGCATCACTTCCACCACTTTCCGTCCGGGTCATCCTCTAAACGCTCAGCTACAACAAGGTCATACAGCCCTTCATCGGCAAGGTCTTCAGCAATTTCATGACCTTCGGAACGTGCTGCTGAATCCCGAGCGATAGCGCTGGCTGCCGTGGCCACTTCTAACATGAAACGTTCCCTCTCTTTCCGAACCACATATTCGGCAATAGCCTCCCGGATTACCTCAGACCGGGGCTTGCCTTCCCGGCGGGCCTCCAAAGAGAGTCGGGATTCCAACTCATCGGGAAGACGAATGCTCAAAGATGTCATTCTGAACTCCTTTACAGGCCATTTATCTCAGGAGAGATTCCGATTTGTATCTCATTTTGAATCCCAGACTGGATTATACTTTGCCATTCCCACTCCATCAATAAGGAGTCATCGAAGGGGTGAGCGACAAATTTTAGGACGCGTTCCCCGACAAGGATCTCCCGAAAGACCTGGAGCGCGAGACACCGGTCGCCCGTTATTTTCGACCAGAAAGATGTTCTGAACATTCTTGTGTGACTTTGTTATGGATGAGAGGACTGTGTGAAATCTTCCCCTTTTTCCAAGGAGCGTTCCATGCGCCCTCGAAAAATCCTCCTGGATGT
>JAKARS010000001.1:3024-125349 GCA_021828375.1 Nitrospirota bacterium | reverse complement strand
CCTCTCCCTCACCCTCGCCCTGGCCCGGGCCTGTGCCCTGGCCGTGGCCCGCACCCCCCGCGTCAACAGCCTCTGGACCCGACAGGGGATTCTGGAGAGGGACCGCATCGACGTGGGCGTGGCCGTCGACACCGGAGAGGGGCTGGTGACGCCCATCCTCCGGGATGCGGGAGCGCGCCCCCTTTCCGAACTCCGGGAGGACTGGAGAATCCTCAAACAGAAGGCAACGCTCGGACGGCTCGGCCCCGAGGACTACTCCGGGGGCACCTTTTACCTGTCCAATCTGGGAACCTTCCCGGAGGTCCTCTCCTTCGATGCCATCCTCCCCTCCACCGCAGGGGCGATCCTGGCCGTCGCCGCCCCCGACGAGAACGGGAGCGTCCACATGACCCTGGCCTGCGACCACCGGACCCTCTACGGGGCCCATGCCGCCCGGTTCATGGGGGCCCTGGGATCCCTGCTCGCAACGCCGGAGGAGTGGATGGGGGGAGTCTCGTGATTCCCCGCACCCTCGCGGCCTTCCTCGCCCAGGCCAAAAAAAGCGCCCCCCTCACCGTGGCCGTGGTGGATGCCGCCGACCGGGTGGTCTTGGAGAGCGTTCGCCTGCTTCTTGAAGAAAGGATCATGAACCCCATTCTGGTGGGAGAGGAGAAAAAGATCCGGGCCATGCTCTCGGAGGTGGGGATTCGGGGGAAGATCCCCATTGTCCAGGCCGGCTCGGAAGAGGAGGCGGCCCGGGAGGGATCCCGCCTCGTCGACGAAGGAACGGCCCAGATCCTGATGAAGGGGCATCTTCACAGCGATGTCTTCCTTCACCCGATCCTCGAGCGGCTCCGGACGGGCCATCGGCTCTCCCACGTCTTCGTCGCCGAGCTGCCACGCTACAAAAAACTGCTCTTCATTACCGATGCCGCCATCAATATCGCCCCCGACCTTGCCACGAAGGCGGCGATCCTCCAGAACGCCATCGACATGCTCCTCTCCCTGGGCGGCCGCGCCCCCCATGTGGCCGTTTTGTCGGCAGTGGAGCTGGTCACACCCGCCATCGTCTCGACGGTGGATGCCGCGGCCCTGTCGAAAATGGCCGACCGGGGACAGATCCGGGGGGCCACGGTGGATGGTCCCCTGGCCTTCGACAACGCCATCTCCCGGGAGGCGGCCCGCGCCAAGGGCCTCGAAAGCCCCGTCTCGGGAAAGGCCGACATTCTCCTCGTTCCGGACATGATCTCGGGAAACATTCTGGCCAAGGACCTGGAGTATCTGGCGGGAGCCACGTTGGCCGGGGTCGTTCTGGGGGCCCGGGTGCCCATCATCCTCACCTCCCGAAGCGATCCCCCCCGCTCCCGGCTCCTCTCCGCCGCCCTGGCCGCACTCCTGTGGCGCTCCCGGAACCCGGAGCCGGCCTCATGACAGGCTCCCGAGGCCTCCCGGGAAGATCCTCTCTCCCTGAGGCAGGATCCCGGAGGATCCCTCTCCCGATCCCGGTGTCTCCCCCTTGACCGGCGCCAGCCTCCGGGAAACATTTCAACAAGGCTTGAAATTCATGCATGTGCTGCAGTAGACTCATTTCGAGCCGTGGGGAAGACGATCAGGCGCCGGACGGACTCCCACAAGCGAACGACAAGGACAAGAGCTCGTGAAGATCGCGATAGAGTCAGACATTTCTGAAGACCTTCTTCGGTTGCCCCCATCCCAAGAGATCGACCCCAGGAACGCCATTGCCCCGTCCCCCCTCCCGAAGACTTCTCCCGGCACCTCCTGGGTTGGCGCCGGACTTCTTTGCCTCTCGCTCCTCTGGCCCTCGAGCCCGGCCCTTGCCGCAGACTCCGGAAGCTCTCCTCCGCCCAATGTGACACTGTCCCAGGCCGTCTTCTCCGCCCTCAACGCCCGCCCGGAGCTCCGGGCGGAGCAGGACAAGGTCCAAAGTGCCCAGGAGACCATCGGCCAGGCCAAGTCCAACTACTACCCCCAGCTGTCGGCGAGCCTGCAGACCATGTACGCCAACAGCCTTTTTGGCTTTTTCCTCTTTCCCGGATACCAGTTCGAGAACCTGAACCTGTTGACGGTCACCCTCTCCCAGACCCTTCTCGACTTTGGAAAGACCTCCTCCCAGGTCGACCAGAGCCGCTGGGGCTATCGGGCAGCCAAGGCCCACATGGAGACGGTCCGGGAGCAGACCATCCGGGATGCCGAGTCGGCCTACCTGACCCTCCTGGCCGACCAGCACCAGGTCCTGGCCGACCGGAAGAACCTCGAGGATGCCGACCTTCAGCTCGATGAGGCCACGGTGCGCCATCAGGAGGGAACCTCCGTGATCCTCGATGTCACCCGGGCCCGGGTCAATGTCTCGGCGGCCCGTCTCGCCCTGGTGAAGTCCCAGGACCAGGTTCGCTCGGATTCCGTGACCCTGGCCCAGATCATGGGGCTCTCAAAGACGGTCTTTCTTGTCGCCGCCGATCTCGACCGGGACCCCAACGCCATCGCCCATCCCGATCCCGACAGGGACATGTCGAAGGCCCTCTCCCATCGCCCCGAGTGGAAGGAGGCCACGGCCGACCTGGAGAGCGCCAAGGCGACCCTCAAGAACTCCAAGGCCCAGAACTACCCGTCGATCACGGCCCTGGGCCAGTCCTTCACGGCCACCCTTCCCTCCGGAGCCCTCCCCTTTACCTACATTCCCAACAATTATCCCTATTCGACCTTCAGCATCGGCGGCACGCTCACCGTTCCGATCTTTGAGGGGGGCTACATGGTTCATCAGACCGCCCGGGCCCGGGCCGACGTCATGACCGCCCGGGACAACCGGGAGGCGACACGCCTCTCCATTGCCACCGACCTGAAAAAGGCCGCGCTCTCCATCACAGATGCCAAGGAGCAGCTCGACTGGGCCCTCACCTCTCTGGACAATGCCCGCAAGAACGAAATGCTGGTTCAGGAGGCCTATCGGATGGGTCAGGTCCAATCGGTGGATGTCATGGATGCCCAGACAGCCCTCCGGCAAGCCCGGGAATCCGTGATCCGGGCCCGCTACCTTCTCATGAACAGCAACGTCCTTTACCGTTACGCCGTCGGAACACTGGCCTCGCCGGAAGCGGCGGAGCATGAGGCCTCCGCCGCGAGGTCGACAGACTCCGGACAGATCCGGTAACCGGCACAAAGGAGATCCCATGCCCCCCATCGCCAAGCGGCTCATCGCCCTCATCGTCCTCCTCGCCGTCGCCGGGGGCGCCTTCTGGGCCCTCCGCCTCCGGAAGGCCGACGAGACCCCCAAGGATCGACTCGTCCTTTACGGCAACATCGATCTTCGGGAGGTCCAGGCCGCCTTTCACGACACCGGCCGCATCGAAAAGCTCCTCTTTGTGGAAGGAGCCTCCGTCCATGCCGGCGAACTCATCGCCCTCATGGATCCGATCCGCTATCAGGACCTGGTCGATGCCGACACCCAGGCCCTCATCCATGACACGGCCCAGGAGGTCGATGCCCAAAAGACCTGGGACCGGGTAAAGCGGCTGACCCGGGCCGACTTCAACACCCGGCAACAGCAGGACGACGCCCGGGCCGCCCTCGACATGGCCAAGGCGCAGATCCAGAAGGATGTGGCCCAGAAGGCCTACGACCTTCGCCAGCTGAACGACACCCGCCTTTATGCCCCCGTGGACGGGATCGTCCAGACCCGGATCCTGGAGCCCGGCGACATGGCCTTTCCCCAGACCCCCGTCTACACGCTGGCCCGAACCCGTCCCCTGTGGGCCCGGGTCTACCTCGAAGAGCCGGAGCTTGGCCATGTCCATGAGGGAATGCCGGCCATCGTCACCTCCGACTCCTATCCCCATGAGTCCTTTGTGGGCTACGTCGGCTACATCTCCCCCTCCTCCGAGTTCACCCCCAAGGAGGTCCAGACCGTTCACCAGCGGACCATCCTGGTCTACCGGGCCCGGGTCTACCTCTCCTGCCCCACGCGGAAGCTTCGCCTGGGCATGCCCGTGACCGTCACCATCCCCCTGCATGGAGGACCGACGCTCCCCGCCCGCTGTCCGGACGGATCCCCCGCCGAGACGATCCATGGCGGAGGATAAGGGACGCCCCGGCCCGGCCCTCCGGATCCGCAACCTCGTTCGCACCTTCCGGACCCCCCGGGGAATCCTCCGGGCCCTCGACGATGTCTCCTTCGAGGTCGCCCCGGGAACCATCACCGGGATCATCGGCCCGGACGGCGCCGGAAAGACGACCCTCATGAGGATCCTGGCGGGCATCATGGAGCCCGACTCCGGCACGATGGAGATCCTCGGGCGGGATCCCCGGACCGAGAGGGCGGCCATCCTCGACAACCTGGGCTACATGCCGCAGAAGTTCGGGCTCTATGAGGATCTGACGGTGGGGGAGAACATGGATCTTCACGCCGACCTTCACGGAGTTCCCCTGGAGCGGCGGGCCGCGCTTTATGCGCCCCTGCTTCGCATGACCGCCCTCTCTCCCTTTATCGGCCGCCTCTCGGGCAAACTCTCCGGGGGAATGAAGCAGAAGCTCGGCGTGGCCTGCTCCCTTGTCCATGCCCCCGCCCTCCTCCTGCTCGACGAACCCACTGTCGGCGTCGACCCGGTCTCCCGCCGGGAGCTCTGGGAGATCCTTCGGACGGAGGTCGGACAATCCTCCACGACCCTCCTGGTGAGCACCGCCTATATGGACGAGGCCGAGAAATTCGACCGGGTGGTGATCCTCTACAACGGCAAGATCCTGGGAGAGGGCCCCCCCGGGGACTTCGTCACCGAGGCCACGGGCCATGTCTTCCTCCTCTCCCTTCCCGACATGCCTCCCCGAAGGCTCGAGCCGGAGATCGCCCTCCTGCCCGGAGTGGCCGACTGTTCAGGATCTGAGCTGGGGGTCCGCACCGTCACCCTGGCCCCTTCCCCCCCGGACCTTCCGCCGACCCTTCCGGCCCGGATCGACCCCACGCCGCCTGTCTTCGAGGATGCCTTCATGCTGCGGCTGGCCCTGAGGATGACAGGCGCCGGCGGGGAAAACGCCCCGGCCTCTCCCAGGAAGGAGCTCTCCTGGGGCGGAGGGAGCGGAACGAAAAAGGGAGGCGAGCCGGCCATCGAGATCCGGGAGCTGACCCGCACCTTCGGCTCCTTTGTGGCGGTGAACCGCCTGACCTTTTCGGTGGGGCGGGGAGAGATCTTTGGCCTTCTGGGAGCCAACGGGGCCGGCAAGACCACCACCTTCCGGATGTTGGCGGGACTTCTTCTCCCCAGTTCGGGGACCCTCCGGATCGACTCGAGAGACGTCACCGGCGGCAACGTGGCCTCCCTCCGGGGACGCCTGGGGTACATGTCCCAGAAGTTCTCCCTCTACGCCCAGCTCACGGTGCTTCAGAACCTGATCTTCTTCAGCAGCGCCTACGGGATGGGCGGCAAGCGCCAGCGGGACCGGGTGGAGGAGCTCCTGGAGTTCTTCGACCTCACCCCCTTCAAGAACGAGTCGTCGGGACTCCTCCCTCTGGGGTTCCGGCAACGGCTCGCCCTGGCGGCCTCCATCATGCACGAGCCCTCGATTCTCCTTCTCGACGAGCCGACCAGCGGGGTGGACCCGGTGGCCCGACGGGAGTTCTGGCGGGTCATCAGCCAGATTTCCCTTCGGGGCGTCTCCGTTCTCGTGACCACCCACTTCATGGGCGAGGCCACCGCCTGCGACCGGCTGGCCATCATGGCCCAGGGGCGCCTCGTGGCCCTGGGCTCCCCCCGGGAGATCACCGAAAGCGCCAAGACTCCCCAAAACCTCCAGCCGACGCTGGAGGAGGCCTTCATCCTGCACCTCGAGAAAGCCGGAACACTTGAAGCCGCGGGAGCCCGAGAATGAGCCCGCTCACCGACAGCGCCCGCCGCACCCGGGCCATGATCAGAAAGGAGTCGCTCCAGATCCTTCGGGATCCGTCGAGCCTTCTCATCGCCATCGCGCTGCCGATTCTTCTTCTGCTGATCTTCGGCTACGGGGTCTCCCTCGATGCCCGCCACGTTCCCATTGCGGTCGTCGAAGAGGCCCGGACCCCCGCGGCCGAAGGATTCGTGGCGGGGCTTCGCCACTCCCCCTGGTTCATCCCCCGATCCTACCCCGACATCCACGATGCCGTGGCGGCGCTCCAGCGCCAGGATGTGGACGGGATCCTCTGGCTCCGGGAAAACTTCGGGCGATCGATGGAATCCTTCCGGGACCATGGCGTCCATGTGGTGGTGAACGGCGTGGACGACAACACCGCGCGACTGGTGGAGGGATACCTCCAGAACACCTGGGAGGGCTGGCTCGAGCAGCGGAACCTCCGGGGACGGACCCTCTCCTTTCTTCCGGTGGGGCTCGACATGAGGATCCTTTACAACCCCAACGTCCGAAGCCGGGACTTTCTCGTTCCCGGACTCATTGCGGTGATCATGACCCTCATCGGGGCCCTCCTCACCTCCATGGTGGTGGCCCGCGAGTGGGAGAGGGGCACCCTGGAATCCCTCTTCTCCACTCCGGTCACGATCCCGGAGATCCTTCTGGGGAAGTTCCTCCCCTACTTCGTTCTGGGGATGGCCGGCATGGGGATCTCGGTGCTCATGGGGCACTACCTCTTCGAGGTCCCGCTCCGGGGGTCGCTTTTTGTCCTGACCGTGACCTCGGCCCTTTTTCTCACGACGGCCCTGGGGATGGGGCTGGTCATCTCCACCGTCTCGAAGAACCAGTTCGTCGCCGGCCAGATCGCCATCGTCTTCACCTTCCTGCCGGCCTTCATCCTGTCGGGATTCATCTTTGACATCCACTCCATGCCCCTCTTCATCCGGATCCTCACCCACATCATCCCGGCCTCCTATTACGTCACCATCCTCCAGTCCCTCTTTTTGGCCGGGGACATCCCGGGGGTCGTCTGGCCCAATGCGGCGGCGCTCCTTCTCTTCGCGATTTTCCTGTTTGCCGTCCTGTTCCGGATCAGCCGAAAGAGGATCCTGTGAAGGCGGCCCTCATCCGGATCCTGAGGCTGGCCCAGAAGGAGTTTCTCGCCCTTCTTCGGGACAAGAAGAGCCGGATGGTGCTCATCGTTCCTCCCCTGGTCCAGCTCATCGTCTTCAGCTATGCCGCGACCTTCGACCTGAAGCACATTGCCTACGCCGTCTGGAACGAGGATCCCGGGCTCTATTCCCGGCAGGTCCTGGCCCGATTCTCGGGATCGCCGAACTTCAACTTCCGCCAGTCCGTCTCCTCCCCCCAGGAGGTCCGGCGGCTCATCGACAACCGCCAGGTTCTCCTGGTCCTTCACCTCCGCCCGACCTTCAGCCGGGATCTCCTCTCGGGGAAGGCCGCCACGGTGGAGGCCATCATCGACGGTCGCCAGAGCAATACGGCGATGATCCTGGCCGGATACGTCCAGACCATCGTGTCAAGCTACAACGACGACATGACCACGGCTCTGGGCCTCACGCCCCCCGCCGCCCCCCTGACCCTCCGGGCCTGGTACAACCCGAACCTCAAGAGCCGATGGTTCATCGTGCCGGGGATCGTGGGGCTTCTCACCCTGGTCGTCTCGCTTCTGGTCACGGCGCTGTCGGTGGCCCGCGAGCGGGAGGATGGCACCTTCGACCAGCTTCTGGTGACGCCGCTCACCCCTTTCGAGATCATTCTGGGCAAGATCATCCCGGGCTTTGTCATCGGCTTTGCCGAGTCCACCGCCATCGTGCTGGTGGCGACCCTCCTCTTCCATGTCCCCCTGCGGGGATCGGTGACGGCCCTCTATCTCGGGATCTTCCTCTTCACCCTTTCGGGGCTGGGAGTGGGGCTCATGATCAGCGCCATCTCCCAGACCCAGCAGCAGGGACTTCTGGGGGCCTTCCTCTTTCTCGTTCCCTCCATCATCCTTTCGGGATTTGCCACGCCCATTGCCAATATGCCAACGTTCATCCAGGACCTGACCCTCATCAATCCTCTCCGCTACTTTTTGGTGATTCTCCGGGAGGTCTTTCTCCAGGGGGCGGGCGTCCGGATCCTTCTCCCCGAATATGCGGCCCTTCTCTCCATCGGACTGGCCTCTCTGGCCCTGGCCGCCCACTTCTTCCGAAAGCGTCTCGGGTAGCCCCCCCTTCTTCGAAGGATCGCCCGCATGGCTCTCACCTGGCCCTGGCCCCTCCCCTCCCCCGCTCTGTTCCGCCTCCCCCCCCTGCCCCCCTTTTCCCGAGATTTTTTCGTGGTCCTGGGAGAGGACGGGTGGCCCCGACGCCTTCGCATCGCAGAAGACCCCCTGGAGGAGGATCCCTCTCCTCCGCCCCTCCTCTCCCCTAGGCATCCCCTTGGGGAGGCTCTTCGGAGGATCCTGGAGGGAGCGGCCGTCTATGCCGGACCCTTGCCATCGGAGGTCAGTCCCTTCGATCGGGAGGTCCTCGAGACGATCCGCCGGATCCCCTTCGGCACCACGGCGAGCTATGCCGATGTGGCAAGAGCCCTCGGCCGGCCAAGGGCCGCCCGGGCCGTGGGAGGGGCACTCGCCCGCAATCCCCTTCCGCTTCTCCTCCCCTGCCATCGGGTCATCCGTGCCAGCGGGGAGGAGGGCGGCTATTCCGGGGGAGCCGGAAACAAGAGGCGGATGCTGGAGTGGGAGCGCGGAAGAAAAAGGATGACAGGCGAACCGGGGGATTGTGAAGGAGAGCTCGAAAAGGACTGAAGAGCTCAGACGAGGCCCAGGGAAAGGATCAGGGGGGTCCGGCCGGACGGACCCGGCGGGAGCGGACGCGAACGATCCGGGTTCCCGAGAGGCAGTCGTGAAGGGCCAGCCTTCGGTCATTCGTCAGGACCGTCAGGAAGCCCAGACCGAGAAAAAGGCTCGATACGCCGAGCAGGAGGGCCCGGGCCAGGGCCCGCCGGCCGCCGATGGAGGACGACTCGCCGCCCTCCGGGTCCCGAACCACCGTCAGGCCAAAGGCCACAAGGCCCGGCGTCTCCGAATTGACCGCCAAAAAAAGGAAGAAATACAGGAAGAGCCCGAAGAGGAGGGCGAGAGGATGGGCAGGGGCCAAGGCCCACTCCCGGAGGGGATTGAAGAGGTCATCGGGGTCGGTGCCCCGAAGAAAGGCCTCCCGCAGAAGCCAGAGAGCGGCCGAGGACAGAAAAAGCCCGATGAAGAGGTCGAGCCAGAAGGCGAGAATGCGACGGCCGATCATGAGGGTCCCTCTCCCTGTTGATGTTCTGTCCGCTCCTCCACCTGGGCCCCCTCCTGGGAGAGAAGCGAGGCCACGACCACCGGCGCGAGGCGCCCCGGAAGAATGAGCGGTCCCAGAGAAATCCGACGGAGCCGCCCCCCCTTGCGCCCGAAGTCCTCCACGAGGTCCCGCTCCCGCTCCGACCATCCTCCCTCCGGCCCGATGGCGGCCACCGCGAGAGAGCTCCCCAGGCTCCCCAGAACTGTCCCGGCGGGCTCAACCGGACCCGCCACATCACAAAAGAGAAACGATGCCTCGGGGGGCAGTCCCGACAGGAGTCCCCCCAACGAGACCGGCTCGGAGATCTCCATCCGGTCGGCCCGGCCGGCGAGCTGGCTCGCCTCCCGGACCTTCGCCATGAACCGCTCACGCTTTCTGGCCAGGACGGCAGAGGACCACCGAAGCTGGGAGCGGTCGGCCAGAAGGGGAACAAGGCGGCGGGCCCCCAGGATGGCCGCCGGCTCAATGAGATCTTCCCATCCCTCCCCCTTGAGAAGGGCCACCGCCAGATCGAAGATCCGTCGGGAGGAGGAGCTCCCCTTGGGGAGCTCCTCCAGGAAAATCTCCGGAGGCGACTCCTTCAGGACCCGCCCCCAAAGGCGCCTCTCCGGACGGTCGGGGTCGACAAAACAAAACCTGTCCCCCACGCCGGCCCGCAGGCTTCGGAAGAGATGGCGCGCGAGGATCTCTCCCGGATACAGGAGCGCCCCGTCGGGTCCCGATTCGATCCGGTCGGAGGGGGTGAGCCAAAAAAGAACCGGCCCGGAAGCGCGCCCTCCCTCCCGCTCCTCCCCGCGACCTTGCTCAGTCAAAGATGGACTTGACCTTGGAGAAGAGTCCCCCGTCAGGAGAGGAGCCGGCCGCCGGGGAGTCCCCCGAGACCTCCGCATAGCGCTCGAGGATCTCCCGCTGTTCGCGGGTCAGGCGGGTGGGAATCTCCACGCCAAGGCGCACGACAAGATCCCCGATCCCCTTGGTGGCGGGGTTGGCGATGCCCTTCCCCCGGACCCGCCGGACCGTTCCCGGCTGCGTTCCGGGATCGACCTTGAGGGGATAGCCGGCCCCCAGGGTCGGGATCTCCAGGGTCGTCCCGAAGATCGCCTGGGTGAGCGTCAGACTTTTCTCCACCACCAGGTCGTCCCCCTCGCGAACAAAGACAGGATGGGGGCGAACCGAGATATCGAGGTAGAGATCTCCCGCCGGTCCTCCCTGAAGGCCAGCGTGCCCCTCTCCCGAAATGCGCACGCGCATCCCGGTGGTGACCCCCGCCGGAATCGAGCGGGTAATGGTCCGGTCCACGGAGATCCGGCCCTTGCCAGAGCAGGCCGGACAGATCTCGGAGATGACCCGGCCCTCTCCACCGCAGGCGTTGCAGGTTCTCTGGACGATGAAGAAACCCTGCTGGACGCGAATGAGGCCGGTCCCCCGACAGGTCGAGCAGACAGTGACGCTCTTCCCGTTCTTCGATCCGTTCCCCGAGCAGGGAGCGCAGGACTCCCACCGGGCGATCTTGATCGAGATCTCCTTGCCCAGGGCGGCCTCCTCAAAGGAGAGATCGACCTGGCGGAGGATGTGCTCTCCCTGGGAGCGTCCTCCCGAAGCCGATCCCCCCATGCCTCCAAAGAAGCCGTCCATGACCTCGGAGAAAATGTCCCCGAAGCTTCCGGCTCCCCGGCCAAAGCCTCCGGAGAAGCCCCCCGGGAATCCTCCCTGGTCGAAGCCTTCGGAGAAGCCCTGCGGCCCCACCGTGTCGTAGACCTGACGCTTCTTGGCATCGCCGAGAACCTCGTAGGCCTCGTTGATCAGTTTGAACTGGGCCTCGGCGGCCTTGTCTCCCGGATTCCTGTCGGGATGGTACTGCATGGCCAGCTTCCGGTAGGCCTTCTTGATCTCATCGGCCGAGGCGGAGCGGCTGACTCCCAAAACACTATAATAGTCCTTGGATGACAACGGATTGTCCTTCCCGTGGTTGTCCGATCACCGGACAGTGGCTTTCGCGTCGCAAAAACGGCAACGGGAGGAGCCGCGCTCCTCCCGTGCCATGACCATTTTTTCCTGACGGCATGACCGCATCAGGAGGGGTTTTTCTTGACGTCCTCGTACTCGGCGTCGACCACCGTCTCCCCGGACGGTCCGGCAGATCCGGCTCCGGGAGCCGCCCCTTCCGCTCCGGGCTGTCCGCCCTGGGCCTGGGTGGACTTGTAGACGATGTCGGCCAGCTTGTGGGACTCCGTCTGCAGGGCCGACAGGGCCGCCTTGAGCTCCTCGGCATCCTCCGAGGTGAGCTTGCCCTTGGCCGTCTCGATGGCCTCCCGGAACTGCCCTCTCTCCACGTCGGAGATCTTGTCGCTCACCTCTCCCAGGGATTTTTCCATGGAGTAGATCATGTTCTCGAGAGTGTTCCGGGTCTCGATCCTCTCCCGGCGCTTGTGGTCTTCGGCGGCGTGCGCCTCGGCCTCGCGGATCAGGCGGTCGACCTCCTCCTTGGAGAGTCCCCCCTGAGCGGTGATGCGGATCGACTGCTCCTTTCCGGTCCCCTTGTCCTTGGCGCCCACATGGACGATGCCATTGGAATCGATGTCGAAGGTCACCTCGATCTGGGGAACGCCCCGGGGGGCGGGGGTGATGCCGGTGAGATCAAACTCGCCCAGAAGCTTGTTGTCCGCGGCCATTTCCCGCTCGCCCTGGAAGACCTTGATCGTGACGGAGGGCTGGTTGTCGGCGGCGGTGGTGAAGGTCTGGCTCCGCTTGGCCGGAATCGTGGTATTGCGGTCGATCAGCTTGGTGAAGACCCCGCCCAGGGTTTCAAGGCCCAGAGACAGGGGAGTGACATCGAGGAGGAGCACATCCTTGACGTCGCCCGTCAGCACGGCGCCCTGGATGGCCGCGCCGATGGCCACCACCTCGTCGGGGTTCACGCCCTTGTGGGGCTCCTTGCCGAAAAACTTCTTCACCGTCTCCTGGACCTTGGGCATGCGGGTCTGTCCCCCGACAAGAACCACTTCGTCGATGCGGGAGGATTCGATCCCGGCATCGGCCAGGGCCTTCTTGACCGGCTCGAGGGAGTGGGTCACAAGTCCGTCGGTGAGCTGTTCGAGGCGCGATCGGGTAATCTTCATGACAAGGTGCTTGGGCCCGGAGGCGTCGGCCGTGATGAAGGGAAGGTTGACCTCGGTCTCCATGACGGTGGAGAGCTCGATCTTCGCCTTTTCGGCCGCCTCCTTGAGTCGCTGGAGGGCCATCTTGTCCTTCTTGAGGTCGATCCCGGCCTCCTGAAGGTAGGACGAGGCAATGAAGTCGATCAGGGCCGAGTCGAAGTCGTCTCCGCCGAGGTAGGTGTCCCCGTTGGTGGACTTCACCTCGAAGACTCCCTCGCCGATCTCAAGGATGGAGATGTCGAAGGTCCCTCCCCCGAGGTCGTAGACCGCAATCTTCTCTTCCTTCTTGCTGTCGAGGCCATAGGCCAGGGAGGCAGCGGTCGGCTCGTTGATGATCCGGAGGACATTGAGGCCGGCGATGGCTCCGGCGTTCTTGGTGTCCTGGCGCTGGGCATCGTTGAAGTAGGCCGGGACGGTGATGACCGCATCGGTCACCTTCTCGCCGAGATAGTCTTCCGCGGCCTGCTTGAGCTTGATGAGGATCTTGGCGGAGATTTCGGCGGGGGAGTACTGCTTGCCGCGGATCTCGACATAGGCATCCCCGTTGGGGCCCGACACAACCTTGTACGGAAGCCGCTTCATGGCATGCACGACCTCGTCGGAGTTGTACTTCCGTCCGATCAGGCGCTTGACCGAATAGATGGTGTTTTCGGGGTTGGTAATGGCCTGACGCTTGGCCACCTGCCCCACCAGCACCTCACCCTTGTCCGTGAAGGCCACCACCGACGGGGTGATGCGGGAGCCTTCCTGATTCGGGATGACGACGGGCTCGCCCCCTTCCATGATGCACACGCAGGAGTTGGTGGTTCCCAGATCGATTCCGATAATTTTTCCCATGGAGACTGTCCTTTCAGATATATGGAAAACCCTCTGGCGCAACGTTCCGTGCGCCGTCCTATTGTTCGAAACAGGCGAAAACTTCTAGGTGCTGCTCCCCCGGCTGACCGTCACCATGGCGGGACGCACGAGCCGGTTCTGGAGGCGATAGCCCTGCTGATAGACCTCGACAACGGTACCTTCAGGGTGGGTCGTACTCTCGGCATACCCGACGGCCTCGTGGACGGAAGGATCGAAGGGCTGGCCCTCCGAAGGAATCCGCGTGACACCGTTTTTCTCAAGCATCTCGAGGAACTGCTTCGCCGTCAGCCGAAGGCCCTCAAGCAGTCCCTGACAGGCGGGGCCAAGTGCCGAGCCATCCTTTGCGTGGGCGAGCGCCCTCTCGAGATTGTCCAGAACCGGCAGAAAATCCCGAAGAAGGGCTTCGTTGGCATAGCGTCGGCCATCCTCAAGGTCCCGGACGGTTCGTTTTCTGTGGTTGTCGAAGTCGGCCAGGAGTCGAACATATTTGTCCTTCCAGACATCTTCCGGACCCTTTTCCTCGGGCGCTCCCTCAGAAGAAGCCCCCGCCTGGGAAGGATCGTCTCCGGGAATGATGACCTCAGGGTTACCTTCCCGGGGATTTTCTGTCTCGTCTCCTGTCATTATCCATCCTTTCGAAGAAGACTCTTGGGTTTATCCGTTTTCGGTCATCCTTCGCCGTCGAATCCGTCCGGTGAGGCCAGCCAGAGATTGAGGCGTTCGGACAGACGGATCATCAGCGGGATGACTTGTCCGTATTCCATGCGGACCGGCCCCACCACTCCGATGGTTCCGTACCAGGATCCGGAGCGTGAGAGGGGGATCGACACCATGGTGCAGGAGTCGAGTCCCGGAAGCTCATTTTCAGAGCCTATCGAGACAAAGACCCGGCGAGGGGTGGCCAGGGAAGAGATCTTCTGAAAGAAGCCCACAAGGGCCACCTGCTGCTCGAAGGCCTCAAAGACCGACTCCAGCTCCTGGGGATTCGAGAATTCGGGAACCTTGGCAAATCGGGAGGCCCCGAAAAGTCGGACGTCCGAAGATCCTCCCGCCCGGGCCAGGGCCGAGAGAAGCGATTCGATGGACAGAGAGATCCCTTCCCTCTCGCGCAGAAGAGCCTCCATGAGTTCGGAGAGGGTCTTTCCTCGACCGATCCGGTTCATTCGGGCGACGATCCTCCGAAACTCCGTCCACCCGATGCCGTCGGGATAGGAAAATGTCCTCTTGAGCAGATGGCCGGTCTCGAGGATCACCACGAGAAGGGCATGACGCTCGGAGAGCGGGCAGGCCTCAAAGGCCACGACCACAAGCTCCGATGCATTTCCCGTCTCAACGACAAATCCGGCGTAGCCCGACTGCTCTCCCACGCGACGGATCACCTCTGTGACCACCTGTCCGAACTCGGAAAGGGGGGCACCGGCCAACAGAGGTTCGATGTCGCGGGAGACGCTCTCCCAGGAATCGGTCCCCTCGTCCGGGAAATCGGCATGGTCCACAAAATAGCGAAAGCCCTTTTCCGTGGGAATGCGACCGGCGGAGGTATGAGGATGCGTCAGGTATCCCAGGGCCTCCAGCTCGCTCATGATGTTCCGGATGGTGGCGGGAGAATAGGAAAGTCCAAAGGAGCGTCCCGCCGACTGGGACCCCACGGGAAGGGCGGAGCGAATATAGCCGGAAACGGTGGCCGCAAGAACCTCCCATTTCCTGGCATCCAGCAAATCGTGTCGTTCGTCCTGACCTCTCATCCCTTCCTCCTGATTTAGCACTCACAACTCGGGAGTGCTAAAAATATATCAGGAAGGAGAAAATCTGTCAAGGCTTGGAGGGTCCCGGGGGAGAAGGCGGAGAATCCTTTTTTTCTTCGAGGGGATAGCCCCAGGGGTCCACCTTTTTCTCCGATTCGGGAAAGCGTTTGTTCAGCTGGCGTTCATGACGAACGATGAAGTAGAAGCTGGCGGAGATGATGAACACGGTCAATACGAGACCGGCGATGATGATCGAGTAATTCACGATCATGTTGGGAAGGCTTGGAACGTCGTCCATGGAAATCCTTTCGTCAGTCGGAGATTAGGGGCGATAGTCGTCGATGCCGGGACGGACGATCGTTTCCGCCTGGGAGAGGGGTTGTCCCAGAGGACGCAACCCCAACTCTCCCGCGGCCATGTCGAGGTGAAGGCCCAGAATCTCCTGAATGTCAGGGTTCAGCAGATCGGGACCTTCGCGCTGGTCGACCATTTTGAGATAGGTTCCGCAGCTTTCGCAGGCCAGGAGTCCCTGGTGTTCGTTGGGATGCTTGTAGAGGAGGTTGAAGAGCTCGGTGTCCATCTCTCCACAGGAAGGGCATCCGGCCAAGGGACGGGTCTCCCAGTGCCAGGAACAGAAGAAGCAGTAATAACGGCGACGGTCGTTGTCCATGGCCTGCCCGATGACGGGAGGGGCCCCGCACACCGGGCAATGGGTATACTCCCAGGCCAATCCCCGGAGAACGGCCAACAGCGTCTCGTGAAGCCGTTCGAAAGAGCTCCGGAGCGACATCTTGATGAGGAAAACCAGGAGAGGTCGAGGGACCTCCATGGTTTGGGAGACCCCGTCGAGATAGCCATCCTCCCGGGAGAGAATCCGGGCAATGACGGCCCCCTCTTCTCCTCCTTCGCTCCGAATGAAGGTGGCGATGCGGGAGGCAAACACTTCCCGCTCCCCTCCCCCCTGACGCATCACCGTCAGAAGCTTTCGGAAGGTTCCCCCCGTGTGGGGAAGGGAAAGCCGGGCAAAGCCCGGACGGTCGATCAACGGGATGCCCCGGGAGAGGCGGTCCTTGACCGAGGCGTCCCGAAGGTCCACCAGGGAGAGAAGGTCGTCCGGAGCCGAGGCATTCCTCACCTCCTCGATCTTTTCGAGAAACTGGAAGATCTCCCGAAGGTGAGGGCGAGCCCGCATGTGCTCTGCCAGAAGTTTTTCCCGTTTTGACTGATCCATATCGCTTGGCATCCTCAGACTCCCGACCCGTCGGCCGGATTGTTCGGTGTCTTGACTCTCTGGACCCGGACAACTCCCTTGACATGCTGAACCCGGGCCATGATCTCTTGAAGATGGGAGAGATTCCCCACCGTTACGGTAAAGTCGAGAACGCCCATCCGGTGCTTCGCCTGCTTGACCTCGGCGTGGGTGATGTTGGCGCCTCGCTCGCTGATCGCCGCAGAGACGGCGGCCAGCATCCCCGGCTTGTCCTCCATCGACACCCGGAGATGGACATCAAAGATCGCATCCCGCGAGGACTCCCAGACGGCAGGAACGATCCGGTCCGCCTCCAGGGACAGATGGATGAGATTGGGACAATCGGCCGTATGGACGATAATTCCCCGGCCCCGGGAGACGTACCCCACGATATCCTCTCCGGGAACGGGGCTGCAACAATGTGCCAGGGACATGAGAAGATCCTTGCCGCCCCCGCGAACGATGATGGGAACCGTCGGAGCGATGTGGACGGGAGGAACCCCGGTGGCAGGCTCCTCCGCCTGTTCCGGCAAAAGCTTCCGCAAAACCGCCGACGCCGGGAGCCGTCCGAAGCCCACCCGGGCGTAGACATCGGTCAGGGTGGGCTCGGGAAGGTCCGAGAAGGAAAGGACGGTCTCAAGGTGTGTCCCCTTCGTAAACTCACTGAAGCGGTGGTGGAGCTTCGACGCCTCGGACTCGAGAGCCCGAAGTCCGATCTCTGCCGCCTGACGGGTCTCCTCCTCCTTGATCCAGTGGCGGATCCGGGCCCGGGCCTTGGGGGTGGCCACGAACCGAAGCCAGTCCTTGGAGGGGGTCTGGGAGGGGTTGGTGATGATTTCGACCACATCCCCGCTCTCGAGAACGGTCTTGATGGGAACCCATCGCCCATTCACCCGCGCCCCCACCGTCCGATGGCCCACCTCGGTATGGATGGCATAGGCAAAGTCGATGGCGGTGGCGCCCTTGATCATCTCCCGGACATCCCCCTTGGGCGTGAAGACATAGACCTCATCGGGGAAGAGGTTGAGCTTCACGGAGTTCATGAACTCGTGGTTGTCGGAAAGCTCCTTCTGCCACTCCACCAGCTGCCGAAGCCAAGTGACGATCTGGAGATCGGAGAGCGCCGGCGCTCCGTCGGCATTTTCCTTGTAGTTCCAGTGGGCGGCCACCCCCTCTTCCGCCACCCGGTGCATTTCTTCGGTCCGGATCTGGAACTCGATCAGGACCCCTTCGGGTCCGATCACGGTCGTATGGAGGGATTGGTACATGTTGGACTTCGGAACGGCAATGAAGTCCTTGATCCGCCCCGTCATCGGCTTGTACATTCCGTGAAGCAGGCCCAGGATGCCATAGCAGTGGAGCTTGGAGTCGGTGATGACCCGGATCCCCATCAGGTCGTAGATTTCGTCAAAGGGGATTTCCTGCATGGTCATCTTGCGATAGATGCTGTAAATATGCTTGTAGCGGCCGATAACCCGTCCGGGAACGCCATTCTCCTGAAGGACGCGGGTCACGCTCCGGACTATCTGGTCGATATAGTTCTTGCTCTCCCGGCGCTTCTTTGCCACACGGGCCCGAAGGTCGGAAAACGTCTCCGGATCGAGCGCCCGAAAGGAGAGGTCCTCGAGTTCGAGCTTGATCCACCCGATTCCCAGACGATTGGCCAGAGGGGCATAGATATCGAGGGTCTCCTGGGCAATGGAGCGTTGCTTGGCCGGATCAAGCCATTCGATGGTGCGCATGTTGTGGAGGCGGTCGGCCAGCTTGACGAGAAGAACCCGGATGTCTTCGGCCATGGAAAGAAGCATCTTCCGGAAGTTCTCCGCCTGCTTTTCGGCCCGGGACTTCTTGAAGTGGAACTTTCCGATCTTGGTCACGCCATCGATGAGCTGGAGAACCTTCTTGCCAAAAGTGGACTCGATCTCTTCGGGAGTGAGGGAGGTGTCTTCCAGGGTGTCGTGGAGAAGGGCCGTCACGAGCGACTGGGTGTCGACCTTCATGTCGGCCAGGATCATGGCCACGGAAAGGGGATGGTGGATATAGGACTCCCCCGACTGACGGCGCTGGCCTTCATGGGACTTGAGCGCCAGGGAGTATGCCTTGCGGAGAAGGTCGAGGGCTTCGGGGTTGGGGTTGTAGGAAGAAACCGCCTCGATCAGGTTCTCGATCGTGAGCTCTCCCTCCCGGGGAGGGTGGATTGATTCAGGGAAGGAGTCAGGCCGGTCGGTAATCGGCGACAACGAAGAGGCGCTCAAGATAATCTCCCTTGCCCCGAATCTCGGGGGTTACAACAAGATCATAGTCCTGCCCGGGGGAGAGGACCGCCTCCCCTTCCCGAAAAAAGGCCCGGCCGCTCCCATGCCGCCATCGATAGGCACAGGCCTGCATCTTCCCGTTTCCCTCTTCCAGCCTTTCGATCCGGGCCCGTCGGACCCCGAAAAGGGGACGGGAAAAACCTTCCCCAAAGGGAAAGAGCTTTCGGTATCCCTCCCAGAAGATCGGATTTCTGAAGTAGGCGGGAAGAAAGGCATCGATTCTCAAGGGATCCCGATCGTCCGTCCCCTCCATCGTCCCTCCCTCGGAGTTCAGGGGAGAGGTGTTGAGCACCCGGGAAAGGCGGCGGGAGACCTCCGGAAGGAGATCGGCCGGAAACTCGAGCCCCCCGGCCATGGGGTGACCGCCCCCCGTGATCGGGAGACCGGAAAGGGCTGCCATGATATCAGAAAAGCGATCTGCGTTCCGGCAGCGTATCGACCCCCGGATCGTAAAGGATGCGGTCATGGTTCCCACGAAAACGGTTCGGTTCCATTCCTCCGAAACCCGATGGGCGACACGCCCCAAGACCCCGGGAAACCAGTCCTTGTCGAAGAAGACAAATTCTTCGGGTCCCTTGCGGCGGATCTCTTCGTAAAGAAGCCACTCAAGCTCCTGTCGGCGACGGTTCATCTCGAGAAGAACGGCCACGGTCTTTTCGGACTCCCCGGCAGAAGACGACATGAGAAGGTCAAACGAGGGGGAGGGATCCCCCATGCGCCCCGGGGCATTCAGGAAAGGGATCACCCCGAAAGAGTAGTCGCTGACAATCGGAGCGCGACGCACTCGCCGGCGAAGGAGGAGACGAATTCCGGGAAAGACGGCCAGCGTCTCTTCGGAGAGGAGGGACAGGGTAAGGTAGCGATTCTCCCGAATGAGCGGTGCCCGGTCGCCCAGGACGGAGAGGCCCGCAAGAAAGGCCATCTGCGGCTCCTCTTCCGAAGAGAGGTAGGGACGGATGAGGGTATAGGCCGCCCCGGCAGAGGTCAGGGCCGATCGGCCGGAAGGGTGGACAAGAGGGACGGAGTGGCGGGGCCACTCCTCGGGAACGAGGTGGTGATCCACCACCAGGCAGGACATCCCCTCCCCCAGAAGCATCCGAAGGACATCGGCACTCGATGTCCCCATGTCGCAGACGATGATCCTCCGGAATCCCTTCTTCTGGAAGGGTCGGATCCGGGAGGGAAGGAGAGATCGGCCGTCCTCGCGATTGGCAAGAAGAACGGCATGGGAATGATGGCGGAGACGAAAGAAGCGGGAGAGGATGGCGGCGGAGGAGAGACCGTCAACATCAAGATCCGCATAGACGAGCACCGGCTCTCCGGAAGAGAGAAGGTCATGAAACCACGCCCGGGGTTCTGTCATCTCCCCCAGGGAGTCGTCTCCCGGAGGACCCGGCGCAGTAATATCCCTTTCATAAGATCTTTTGTCGATTCCTCGGCCAAGGAGAACCCGAACCCAGACCGGATCGAGCCCCCATGCCCGAGAGAGGGCATAGACGCTGGATTCGTCTGTATCCTGAACATCCCAGTCACGAATCGCCTGACGGCGAGAAGATGTGTCCATCATAGGAACTCTCCTGCCATGTGGAAGCGCGGGGGGAGGTCATCCGACCGCCCTCCCGGACACACTTCAGATGACATTCTTCTTCTTGAGGTAAAGAATGACGAGAACCGTCACCGGCGGCAACACAAAAAGGCCGATGCTTCCAAGAACCTCCGAAATGTCGATACCACCCTGCACCAGACTGTTCCTTTCCCCAAAACCCGTCTAACGGGTCAGACCCCGTTCTTTTCCGGAGCCGGTTTCCGCGGCGCAAACCCCAATCCTTTCCTGCGGCCCGGCAGGATCAGCAGGAGAGGGCTCGCCACAAAGATGGAGGCGTAGGTCCCGACCAGAACGCCGATAAAAAGGGCCAGCGAAAAGTCGTGGATGACAGGCCCCCCACCGATCAGGAGCGCAAAAAGCACGAGCTCCACTGTTAATGATACCACAACCGTCCGCGAGAGCACCTGATTGATCCCTGAGTTGATCAGCGCCTCCGGAGTCTGACGGACGGATCGGCGCATCTGTTCCCGAATCCGGTCGAAGACGACCACGGTGTCGGTCAGGGAGTATCCCGCCAAGGTCAACAGGCTTGTGACGATCAGAAGGTTGATCTCGACATGGAGAAGATAGAGGATTCCGAGAACCGCGATGACGTTATGGAAGGTGGAGATCGCGGCGGCCAGGCCAAAACGGAACTCGAAACGCACGGCAATGTAGAGAATGAAGCCGACCAGGGAGAAGAAGATCGCCACAAGAGCCTTGCCGGCTAGCTCGCTGCCGATCGTCGGACCGATCTCGATCGACTGGCGGATGGTCAGGGGATTCCCGGCAAAATGTCCATGGAGAAGGGCCAGGATCGACTCTGTCACCGAGTGGGCCGACTCGCTTCGGGCCTTCACCCGAATGAACAGATCGGAGGTTCCGTTGACATTCTGGATCTGGGCCCCGGAAAAACCATTGCCGGAAAGGACGGTTCGGACTTCGGAAATGGGTTCGGGGCGCTCAAAATGGACGAGAAGGGCCGTTCCCCCCGTAAAGTCGATTCCCAGGTTGGCCTGCCCCCGGGCAATCTGGAGCAGGGCAAAGAGACCGATCAGAACCAGAAGGGATGAAAGCCCCAGGGAAATTTTCTTCTTTCCCATGAAGTCAATGGAGGGATTGCGGATCAGTTCGAACATGGGTGAGGTCTCCCGATGGAGGTGGACATCATATCGACAGCCGTTCGAGCTTCGACCGGCGCGCCAGGAGGTCAAAGACGATACGGGTCCCGGCCAGGGAGGTAAAGAGGTTGATGGCGATTCCCACCGTCAAGGTCACGGCAAACCCCTTGATGGGACCCGTTCCGAAAATAAAGAGAATGATCGCCGTAATCAGTGTCGTGACATGGGAGTCGACGATGGTCAGGAAGGCCTTGTCGTAGCCCGAGTCGATGGAAGAGCGAACGGGCTTGCCGGCCCGCAACTCCTCCCGGATGCGCTCGAAGATCAGGACATTCGAGTCAACGCCCATTCCCACCGTCAGGATGACACCGGCGATTCCCGGAAGGGTCAACGTCGCATGCAGGGCCGCCATGGCGCCCAGAAGAAACAGCATGTTGAGCATGAGGGCAAAGTCGGCCACGACTCCGGACAACCGATAGTAGACCGCCATGAAAGCCAACACCAGAAGAAGGGCAATGAGTGTGGCATGAAGGCCTGCACGGATGGAATCCTTCCCCAAAGAAGGACCGACGGTCACATTCTGGAGGATCCGGACCGGAGCAGGAAGGGCCCCGGATCGAAGAACGATGGCCAGGTCCTTGGCCTCTTTCAGGGAGAAGCTTCCGGTAATCTGGGCCTGCCCTCCGGAAATTTCCTCCTGGATCACCGGGGCAGAGTAGACCGTTTTGTCAAGGACGATCGCCAGACGCTCCTTGACGTGGTCTTTCGTGATCCGATCAAAGAGTTTGGCCCCGGTGCTGTTGAAGGTCAGGGAGACATAGGGTTCGTTGAACTGTCCAAAGGCCACCCGGGCATCACTGATCGTATCTCCTCCCATGAGGGGAACGGATTTCAAAAGGTAAGGGATACGGGACCCTCCCGACTTTGCGGAAGCATTTCCGTAGAGGATCTCGTCGCCGGGGGGAAGAGGGGTCTTGCCGGAGGTGTAAAGGGCGGGATCGGTGGAATCATCGGCCAGATTGAACTCAAGGCGGGCGGTCCGACCAATCAGGGCCATCGCACGCTCCGGATCGGTCACTCCGGGAAGCTGGATCAGGATGCGATCACGTCCCTGCTGCTCGATGACAGGCTCTGAAACGCCAAACTGATCGATGCGATTTCGGATGACCTCGATCGCCTGGGTCATGGCATGCTTCCGGATCCGGGCCGCCTCGGCATCGGAGAGGGAAAGGGTCAATGTCCCCGGAGTCTCCTGTGTCTTTTTCATGAAGGGGGCCCGGCTTGCGAGGTAGTCGAGGATCTCCTTCTTCTTGGCGGGAGTGTCAAAGGATGCGGTGATGGATGTCCCCTGCACCTGTGCATGGACTCCTTTTTCGGAGAGGCCGGCAACGATTTCCGTCAGCGTTCCGGAAATGGCCTTCTCCTCCATCACCTGAAGGGTGACAGACATGCCCCCCCGCAGGTCGAGCCCCAAGGAGATTGCCCCATCCGGAAGAACCTTTTTCACCCCTGGGGGCAATGAGTTCCAGACCGGAAGCGAGGGAAGAAGAAAAACAAGGGACAGAAGTGTGAATGTGATCAGGAGCAAAATGCGCCCGCGCACGCTTTTTTTATGCATGACCGACTGTTCTCCGGGGATGGGTAAGACGAACCAACATTACGATGTTTCGGTCAGGACAGACTCTCTCCCGCCAAAGCCAGCACGGCCTGTCGCATGACGGTAATGACGACACCGGGGGCAATCTCGAGGGAGATCTCCTTTTCACCGATGGCCGTTATTGTTCCCACAAGCCCTCCTCCGGTCACCACACGATCTCCGACCTTGAGGGCCGAGAGGAATTCGGCCATTTTCTTCTGGCGTTTCTTTTGGGGCATGATCACCAGTGCATAAAAAAGCACGACGATAAGCAGGATGGGAACGATCTGCATGAGGGTCTGGGCCGACGAACCGGCCGGGGCTTGGGTATTCACGAGTCTCCTCCAGTGGCATGACGTGTGGTAAAGCAGGGCCAGTCAAGTCCGGAAAGTGTTCCGGAGCGAATGCGGGCCCGAATTTCGCGCATGATCTCAAGATAAAACGATACATTGTGAATTGTTCCCAGGATCGCCCCAGTCATCTCATCGTTTTTCACAAGGTGATGGAGGTAGGCCCGGGAGTGGCGTCGGCAGGTTGCACAGCCACAGGAGGGGTCGATCGGACGATCGTCCTCCCGAAAGCGGGCGTTCCGAATCGCGATGGCCCCTTCACGGGTGAAGTAACTCCCGTTTCTGGCATTTCGCGTGGGGAGGACGCAATCAAAAAGGTCCACGCCCCGACGCACGGCCTCAAGAATGTCCCCTGGATACCCGACGCCCATCAGGTAGCGAGGGCGATCCTCCGGAAGAATGGGAACAGTGGCATCAAGAACTGAAAGTCTCTCCTCCACGGTTTCACCGACGCCCAGCCCTCCGATTCCGAATCCTGAAAAGGATTGGCCCTGGGAGCCGGCCAAAGAAACGAGGCCTTGGGCGCTCTCCTCACGCAGAGCCCGATCGACTCCGCCTTGGACGATTCCGAAGAGGGGCGCCGTCGTTTCCGGATCCCATGCATTGAGTGCCCGAAGGGCCCACCGGTGAGTCCGTTCCATTGCCTCGCGAATTCTTTCGGAGGGAGCGGCTGCACCGGCAAGGTCGTCGAGAACCATCCGAATATCCACACCCAGAGCCTCCGAGTGGGCCACGGAGATCTCGGGAGACAGAAAGACCTTGGCGCCATCGTAGGGCGACAGAAAGGAGACTCCTTCCTCCGTCACCGTCCTGCGGGTCTCAAGGCTATGGACTTGGTACCCTCCGCTGTCGGAGAGAATGGGACAGTCGACACCCATCATCCGGCCGATCCCCCCCGCCTCCCGAACCCTCTCCGTTCCGGGTCGAAGCCAGAGATGGAAGGCGTTGACAAGGACGATCTCTGCCCCACAGGCCGACAGGGTTTCGGGGGTCAGCCCCTTGACCGTTCCGCGGGTTCCCACGGGCATGAAGGCCGGAGTGGGAACGGCCCCATGGCGAGTCCTGATCACGCCTTCCCTGGCAAGGGAGGAGCGATCGGAGGAAAGGTGCTGAAAAAACGGGGAGCCCGTCACATGGAATCCGGAGCTCGGACACCCAGAAGGGCAAGACCTGATGCCAGAATTCGTCCCACCGCCATGGAGAGGCCAATTCTCGCCATCATAACCGGTCGATCCGCATCTTCCGCTGAGAGGATTCTGTGGTGAAAGTAATAATGATGGTAGGCCCCTGCCAAGGCCGTCAGATAGTCCGTCAGGGGGTGGACCTCAAAGGACTCTGCGGCCCGATGAAGCACTCCGGAAAACTGGGCCATGAGACGAATCAGGGAACGGGCGGCCGGCTCCTCAAGGGGGGAGAAGTCCTTCGGATGGAACTCTCCGACCTCCACTCCCCGCGAGTTGGCCTGGGCGAGCAGACTTTTAACCCGGGCATGGGCATACTGAACATAATAGACCGGGTTATCCATGGATCGCTCTTTGGCCTTTGACAGGTCAAACTCCAGAGCCGATTCATGGCTTCGGGTCAGATAGGAGAAGCGTGTGGCATCGACACCGACCTCATCGAGAACCTCCGCCAGCGTCACAAACTCTCCGGCACGAGTGGACATGCTGACGGCTTTTCCATCCCGCAGGAGGGAGACAAGCTGAATGAGACAGATCTTCAGGTCGACCTGCCGTTTTGCCCGCTCGGACAAGACCTTTGCCACTGCCTGCATGCGAGCCTGGTAACCATGGTGATCAGCCCCCCAGACATCCACCATGATGTCATAACCCCGGTCAACCTTATCGGCATGATAAGCAATATCAGCCG
Source organism: Nitrospirota bacterium (assembly GCA_021828375.1). Classification (GTDB taxonomy): domain Bacteria; phylum Nitrospirota; class Leptospirillia; order Leptospirillales; family Leptospirillaceae; genus UBA4572. The sequence goes on along the minus strand of JAKARS010000001.1, from coordinate 100,245 downwards.
CAAAATAGGTATAGGATCCATCAGACTTTCGCAAAACACGATCCTTGTCGTCAGCCATGGCCGTTGTCCGGAACCAAAGCGCCCCGTCTGAGGCGTAGACAGCTCCGTCAGACTCTTTTTCAAGACGGGCCAACCATCGGGCGATGGCGGAGAGTCCGTCAGTTCCCTTCTCATGGAGGGTTTTCTCGGAAAAGTAACGATCGAAGGTCACACCAAACTGATCGAGATCCTCCCGGATCCCCTCCATGATGCGACGCTGGGAAGCATCGGTAAAAAACGACTGGACCTGATCGGTAAAGCGTCCGGCCAGGACGTCCTCCCGAAGATCCTCGGGAAGTCCTCTGGGGTTGTCGAGAATCTCCTTGGCAATGCCGGCGATGTAGTCTCCTCGGTATCCCTCCGTATCGCCCAACAACCGAACTTTCTCTTCGGATGATTCATGGCCTGTCAGCTTCCGGAAGGCCAGATAGACTGATTTTCCCAGCATATTCATCTGGTTCCCGGCGTCGTTTATATAATACTCGGTGGAGACGTCATGGCCGACTTCCCGAAGGATCCGGGCCAGAGAATCACCAAAGGCTGCTCCGCGGCCATGCCCCACATGCAAGGGGCCAGTCGGGTTGGCGCTCACAAACTCGACATTGATCTTTTTGGGAATAGCGACCCGATCGACAAGAGCTGAGCCAGACAGGCACTGAACAAGGAAATCGGAGAAATAGGGGGAGGAAAAGAAAAAGTTGAGATATCCCGGTCCGGCGATGTCGACCTTGGAAAACAATGACAAGGTTTCAGGGATTTGCCGAAGGGACTCAAGAATTGTCCCGGCGACATGGCGGGGAGGCTTTCCCATATCCTTGGCCAAGGACATGGCCATGGGGGTGGAAAGATCTCCAAACTCTTCCTTCTTTGGCCATTCAAGCCGGACCCCCCGGGCAAGAGCCCGGTCAAGAACATCCTGGGGCCATGAGTTCTGCGCCCCTGCCATCCTTATGGCACGGGTCACAATCTCGGATACAACTCCTTCGGGCACGCCTTCTCCATCCTAATCCTCATCCCATCGTGGACGGGGAGCGATCTCATCGTAGGGAAACGAACTGAACTGTCCACTCCTAAAAATCTCCAAACCCATCAAAGCTACCATAACTGCATTGTCCCCGCAAAGGGGGCGAGGAGCCACGAAAAGGGAGACTCCCATTTCTCCGCACAGGGACTCCAGCGCCTTTCGAAAGGCCCCGTTGGCTGCCACGCCTCCCCCAACAAGAAGAGCCGGAGGACGGTAATGGCGGAGAGCCTTCCCCAAGCGATCGACAATATGGGAAATGATCGCTTCCTGACAGGTGGCCGCAAGATAGGGCCTTCCTGAAGGATCTTTTCCTTCCCGGGAGACAAGCGAAACAAACGCAGTTTTCAGCCCTGAAAAACTCATATCAAACGGCATGGGTGTCTGGATATTCTTGACAAGGCGATCGACTTCTCCCTCGTAAAGGGAGGCGAGGCGCTCAATTTCTGGCCCTCCGGGATACGGAAGCCCCAGAGCTTTGGCTCCCTTGTCAAAGGCCTCTCCTGCAGCATCGTCGACAGTTCGGGCCAGAAGCTCCAGTTTAGGCCAGGCACTGAGGCCATAGAGGTGGGAGTGCCCTCCCGAAACAACAAGCCCCAGAGCCCCGTGAGGGATCTCGTCAACCGAGCCAACAGCCACACGAAGATGCGCCCGAACATGGTGGACCGGTATGATGGGCAGCCTCGAAAAGAAGCATAGACCTTTGAGATAGGCAATGGCCGACAGGAGTCCTCCAGAAAGCCCCGGTCCGATCGTCAATGCTGCCGCAGTGAGATCGGAGAGGCCTCGCCCGGTTTCCCTGAAGGCATCCTCTACGAGTTGGGGGAGATGAAGGGCATGGGTACGGGAGGCAAGTTCGGGGACGACCCCCCCGAAGGGAGCATGCAGAGAGCTTTGGGAAAGGGAGCGATGAAAAAGAATGGCCCCGGTCATGTCGACCAGGGCCACAGATGTATCGTCACAGGACGTTTCGAGGGCCAGAATCATGAAAGGAAAATCAGACGATCGACGCCATGGCGTCTTCCTCAATGAAGACGGGCTGCCCCTCCCGAAGGACCACGCGAATCTTCTTGTCGGGGTGAATGGCACCGCTAATGACCTTTTCGGAGAGCCGATCTTCAATGTGGCGCTGAATGGCTCGCCGCATCGGTCGTGCCCCGTAATTGGCCTGGTACCCTTCTTTCACAAGCCACTGCCGAACCTCTGGATCAATTTCTAGGACAATGCCCTTGGAGGCCAGCCGCTTGTTGAGCTCATCGATCCGTATATCAACAATGGCGGCAAGCTGCTTTTCATCAAGGGGATGGAAGACGACAATCTCGTCAATCCGGTTAAGGAACTCCGGATTGAATGTTCTCTTGAGATCATCCTGAATGGTCGTCTTGATGAAGTCCTCCCTCACCTCTCCTGCACCCCGGGCAAATCCCAAGGAACCATCCTTCTCGATTGCACGAGCCCCAAGGTTCGAGGTCATGATGAGAACGGTGTTTTTAAAGTCTATCTTACGACCCAGGCTGTCGGTGATGAAGCCATCGTCGAGAACCTGAAGGAGAACATTAAACATGTCCGGATGGGCCTTCTCTATCTCGTCAAAGAGAATAACCGAATAGGGACGCCGGCGGACCTTTTCTGTCAGCTGACCGCCTTCTTCATACCCCACATAGCCAGGAGGGGCACCGGTAAGGCGGGACACATTGAACCGCTCCATATACTCGGACATATCCACGCGTATCAGGGCGTCTTCGTTGCCGAACATCACCTCGGCCAAGGTCCTGGCCAGCTCTGTCTTTCCCACACCCGTTGGGCCAAGGAAGATGAAGGAGCCGATGGGGCGTTTTTCGCCTTTGATTCCGGCACGGGAACGCCGAATTGCTCGGGCCACCGCTGAGATTGCTTCGTCCTGACCCACCACTCGCCGGTGAAGCTCTTCTTCGAGCTTGAGAAGGCGTTCACTTTCTCCTTCCTCAATTCGGTAAAGAGGAATTCCCGTCATCTTCGAAACGATCACCGAGACCTCTTCGCCTCCAATGACGGGCTTGTTCTTTTCCTGGGCCGTCTTCCATTTCAGCTTCTCTTCCTCAATCTGTTTCCGGAGAAGGTCTTCCTGAGTTCGGAAGCGGACGGCTTCCTCGAAATTCTGCTCTCGAATCGCCTGCTCCTTCCCCTTCATGGAGCGCTTGAGGATCGAGTCCAGCTCCTTAATTTCTGTGGGAAGAGAGTAGCTCTTGAGCTTGGCGCGTGATCCCGCCTCGTCAATAATGTCGATAGCCTTGTCGGGCAGAAAGCGATCGGTGACATAGCGCTCCGAAAGGACGACGGCATCATGCACCGCATCATCGGTAATAACGACGCCATGGTGCTCTTCATAGCGGTCACGAAGACCAAGAATGATTCTTTCGGCTTCCTCCACCGGAGGCTCGTTCACATAGATTGGCTGAAAACGGCGCTTGAGGGCTCCGTCCTTTTCAATGTATTTGCGGTATTCGTCAAGAGTCGTGGCTCCAATACACTGGATCTCGCCTCGGGAGAGCGCTGGCTTCAACATATTCGACGCATCAATGGAGCCTTCGGCCGCCCCCGCCCCCACAAGGGTATGAAGCTCATCGATGAAGACGATGATGTTCCCGGCGGTGACCACCTCTTTCATGACAACCTTGAGACGCTCCTCAAATTGCCCCCGGTACTTAGTTCCCGCCACCAAGGACCCCAAGTCAAGGGCAACCACTCGCTTGTTCAGCAAGTTATCGGGAACTTCGCCATTGATGATCTTCTGGGCCAACCCTTCAACGATGGCGGTCTTGCCCACACCGGATTCTCCGATCAGGACCGGATTATTCTTGGTGCGGCGGCCCAGAATCTGAAGAACACGTTCAATCTCATCGTGGCGACCAATCACAGGGTCCAGATGCCCGTCTGTGGCCATCTGGGTGAGGTCTCTCCCGAATTCGTCAAGTGCAGGCGTCCCGCTCTTTCGTTCCTTCTCCCGACCCGATCCCGAGCCAGCCTTTTTGAGAAGGCTGGCTGTCAGCTGCCGGGCCGCAAGGAGATTTGCCCCAAGCGCCCGAAGAATCTTACCGCCGATTCCATCCTCTTCCCGAAGAACCCCCAGAAGAAGGTGCTCGGCCCCTATATGTGTATGGCCCAGCAACCGCGCCTCATCAACGGCATACTCAATCACTCTCTTGACGCGCGGAGTAAGAGGCAGCTCGCCAAATGTCAGCGTGGCTGTTCCATTAAGAAGATTTCGTTCGATTTCCATCCGTATCTGATCGGGCGTTAACCCCATCCGTTTGAGGACTGCCACGGGAACACCATCCTGGTCTCCCACCAGCGCCAGGACAATATGCTCGGTTCCGAGATAGTCGTTCTGATGTTTCTCGGCTTCCTCACGGGCCATTATGATGACCTTGCGTCCCTTTTCCGTAAATTTGTCCATCATGGCAGGGCTCCTGAATTTGGCTCAAGCAATATGGTCCAGCAATACTTTCCCCTAATAAAAATAGTAATCCTGCCCCGGTACCCTGTCAAGAATCAAAATAAATACAGCATCCTTGACAACGATGGAACAGCGAAGGGTCTCTCCATGATACTCTTGGAGGGGGCCAATTGGATTTTTTCGACAATTCGGGGTAATTTCAGAAAGGCTGTGACGTCTTTTTTAAGAGACCGCGGCAATCCCTCTCATATCCGAATAAGCCACCCTGACGTTTTTGCCAATATCTGCCATAGGCAGGAAAGGATTCTCATGATGAACGAAAAAGAGACCCTCGACAGAATCGGAGAGTGTCGCCAATCATCCCTCGCCGGAGATGGAATTTCTCCGGAACAAGCCCTCTGGCTCCTCTCCCTCCCCGAAGACTTTTCCCCTGTCATCAGTGAGGGGGCCGATGCCGTCCGAGAAAAATTCCGTGGACGTCTTATTGATCCTTGCACTGTCATGAATGCAAAATCTGGCGCTTGTTCTGAAGACTGCCATTTTTGCGCCCAGTCAACCCACTTCCGCACCATTGCGCCGACCTATGACCTGCTGGCAGCCAATAAAATTGTCGAGGCTGCCAAGGCGGCCCAACAAAATGGAACCCGTCGATTTTGTATCGGCACAAGCGGACGAAGCCTTGAGAATCCGACAGAACTTCGCATCGTCGAAGACGCTCTGGGAAGAATGCATTCGGAGCTTGGACTCTGGGCCTGCGCCACTCTTGGTTCGGTGTCAGGGGAGACTGTGTCCATTCTCAAGAGTGCCGGACTTGACCGTTTACATCACAATCTTGAAACCTCCCGAAATCATTTTCCCAAAATCGTCTCCACCCATGCCTATGATGAGCGCGTCTCAACGGTCCGAATGGCCAAAGACGCCGGAATCTCTGTTTGCTCAGGTGGAATCTTTGGGGTAGGAGAATCCAACGAAGACAGAGTTTCCCTTTTCTCTCTCCTCCGGGAACTTGACGTTGATTCGATCCCGATCAATTTTCTCGTCCCGATTGCGGGAACCCCTCTCTCCGAGAACGATCCCGCTCTCGGGGCTAACGAGGCTCTCAGAATCATCTCCGTAAGTCGACTTTTCTTCCCTCAAAAAGAGGTCAGGATTTGTGGAGGAAGGATTCATGCGCTGAAGAACCGCCATCCAGAAATTTTTTACAATGGAGCTGACGGGGTTATGATCGGGAACTACCTGACTCGATCGGGTCGCTCACCGGATCTCGACATCCAGATGATCCGTGAGGAAGGGTTCGATCTTGTCCCTCCGCATGCTCTTCCTTCTCCGACCGTCCACATTGACTGAGCCTTATTTCAGCATCCGGATGAGGATCCACAAAGACGGTCGTCATATTTCCGGCGCCGAGGATCTTGTTTCGTCTGAAAATTTCGAGCGCACCATTGCTCGGTTGGCTTCGAGGTTGCCTCTTTATCTGAACGAAACTCCCTCCCTCCAGCAGATTCTTACCATTGACCCGATTCCGCCTTCGAACATTCACCAAGGGGCGCTCCTACCGATTCGTGTGCTTGAGTCGTCGAACATCAAAGAGTCTCAGGAAGCAGTTCGGATGATTCTGGAAAACCTTCTGCCTCCCTCCTTGGCGTCTCGGGTGCTCACGATATTTGAAGAAGAGATTTTAGGGCATCCTCCCCGAAATGGAGCCTTGCTCGTCAATGAAGAGGGCCGCATCTTAAATGAGTCTGCGACAGAGGGGGTTCGGACAACCCACTTCGGATGCCTCCCGATTCTCCGAAAAACACTTGAAGAGGCTGCCGCCCGGAGTCTCGTCCAGCCGAGTTACCGATTCGTTGATGCCCTCATTCTTTCGAGTAAGGTTCTTATGGCCGAAGAAATTCTGCTTGAGCTTTGCGCCTCGGATGATCCGAACTACCAGACGGGATACATCGCCTCCCGAACAACAGGATACATTCGCATTCCCTTCATCAAGCCGGAAGGACTCCCCAGAGGAGGGAGACTCTACATTCTTAGAAGTGAACATGTCTTAAAAGATCTTTTGGCATTTCTTCGTGAAACTCCCGTTCTCTTTTCCTCGCAGCAGCCGCATTCGCCTCTCCCGTTCAACCTTGCCTCGATTCACGATCTTGAGCCCACGGGGAGGCAAGGCTGAAATGGAAGAATCCATTTCCTCCCTTATCGAAAAAAATTATGCAGCTCTTGAAACCTCAGGACGTTTCAAAAAGATGCCTCCTCCTGGGTTAGTCTCCCTCTCCTCAAACGATTACCTGGGCCTTTCCCGCAACCCCCTGGTTATCGAGGCATCCCTTCGTGCCACCAGAAACTTCGGAACTGGCGCGACGGGATCGCGTTACCTCTCGGGAAACCACCCACTCAACCGTGACCTTTCCGATTCCACCTCCCAGTTCAAAACAGGAGGGAAAGGAACTGCACTTGTTTTCTCATCCGGTTATCATGCGAATCTGGCGACCGTATCAATGATTTCAGAGTTCAGCCCTTTGGTATTTTCTGATTCAGAAAATCATGCATCCCTTATTGACGGGATGAGGAATCTAAAGGGACGCAAAGTTGTATATCCACACAACAACCCCGAATTCATCAGGGAATATCTCAAGGAAAATCCGCAGAAAAAGCCAGTAATTGTCACTGAATCCCTTTTCAGCATGAGGGGAGATCTGGCCCCACTGCGTGCTCTTTTTGAAATTGCAGAAGAATACGATGGGATTCTTGTCATTGATGAAGCCCATGCCACAGGAACGACAGGGATCAGCGGGAGAGGGGCCCTCGAGGCTCTTGGCCTTCCTTATGTTCCAGGACGAATGATTCTGACAGGGACTTACTCCAAAGCCCTGGGAAGCTTGGGAGGATTTGTCATTCTTCATGAAAAGGCCGCGAAAATTTTGGAGTCAACTGCCCGCACGCTTATTTACACAACCGCACTTCCTCCCGGAGTTCTGGCTGCGTCACTTGAAGCCATTCGCGTTCTTGCTGAAACCACAGAAATCGTGAGAAGCCTCCAGAGAGAAAGCCAAATATGGAATGCATATCTCCAAGGTGACACAGAATCCTCCTCTCCCATTATTCCAGTCAGGGGCGATGTCCCGACACTTCAGTCAATCTCGGACAGCCTTCGAACACAGGGCTATCATCTTCCGGTCATCACCTACCCTACTGTCCCGCGAGGAGAAGACATGCTCAGACTGTCCGTTAACATTGGATGGGACAAAAATGTCAGAAAAACCCTCGAGACGCTCCTCCCTCCCGGGAAAGGAGGCCAGAAATGAGTGGCATTCATCGAAGTGATTTGCGGCAAAACATTCCCTTGACGCTCACCCCCAACGACCATCTTTTTAAAAATGGCGACCTTTGTGGAATCTGGGGAAACTCGATGGAGATCAACGCAGATCAGAGAGGAATTCATGGGGCATACTGGAAGGGAATGCGCCATTTTTCCACTTACTTTCTAGAAGTTGCCGGAAAACCGGTCTTACCTATCACACCTCTTTCCGATGGTGGCAATGGGCCCAGCCCCTTTCTTTTCTCCCTAATCCTTCTTGGACCGTCAATCACTTCCGATTTCGCTTCGTCAAAGGGGAAAAATCTTTTCGTGGATGGTCCGCTCCTTGTTAGACACAAGCGTTTTTGTTTGAGTAACGGCTTCGAAGATGAGGTCAAGATAGAGAATCATGCTCCTTTTGACATACAAATCCCCGTCGCAATCAAAGCTGATGCCGACTTTCGGGATATCATGGACATCCGGGGCATCCGCTCTCGTTGGCCAGAGCACAAGATCGAAAGATTCCAAGAGGAGGCAACGAGCGAACTCCTTCTTACCTGCCTTGGCGAAGACGGAGTTCGACGCAGTTCGATCATCCGCCTTTGGGGGAGCGGCTTCAAAACTTCACCTCAAGGATTTGAGGGCAATCTTCCTATCCCTGCCAAGGGAGCAGCGACCTTTCAAATTTCATCTCTATTTGTTGAGGGGAACAATACTGATCGTCCCGCACTGAAACGAAATACGCCAGAAAAACTCAGCCACCTTGAACGTCTTGACCAAAAAGAAGACCGGGTTTTCAGAAGCAAGTGGCCTAAAATTGCCAGCGATCAACTTCCATTAGGTCGCTGGTGTAACAATGCGCTGCAAGATCTCAGAATATTGTTGACCCCCCAGGCGACCGGTCCCTACCCTTATGCGGGGGTTCCCTGGTTTTCAACACCTTTTGGACGAGATGCTCTGATCACAGGTTTCTTTACTTTATGGGCCTACCCAGAGCTATCACGATCCATCTTGGCCTTTCTCGCAAAGAATCAGGCAACAAGACATGATTCCCTCAGAGATGCCCAACCCGGCAAGATTCTTCATGAATATCGATACGGGGAGGTTGCCAATGATCCCTCAATTCCTTTTTCCTGCTATTATGGGTCCGTCGACTCAACCCCATTATTCATCGCACTTGCGGCTGAATATCTTCAAAAAACCGGAAACCGATCTTTCCTTTTAAAAATTCGCCCGGCCCTCCACCATGCCATGGAATGGATTGAAAATTTCGGCATCAATCCAGACTCCGGTTTTCTCGTTTATTCGGGGGATCAAGAGGGTGGACTCATCCAAAAGGGATGGAAGGATTCCGGAGATTCCATTTTTCACGCCGATGGTCGAATTGCCCCTCATCCGATTGCGCTTTCCGAAGTTCAGGGATACTTGTATATGTCCTACATCGGATACGCCGCCCTCCTCTCAGATTGGGGAGACACCAAGAAGGCCAAAAGCTACCTCCGGAAAGCAACAACTCTAAAGAACAATTTTAATGACCTCTTCTGGAGCCCTTCCATTCGTATGTTTGCCCTTGCCATTGACGGAAAAGGTTTCCCCTGTGAAGTCCGTAGCTCAAATGCAGGTCATCTTCTTTTTACTGGCATTGCAAAAAACTCACTTGCCAGAAAAACAGGGAAGGAACTCCTGCAACCGGACATGTTTTCAGGGTATGGCATCAGAACAATAGGAAGTAATGAAGTCCGTTACAACCCTGTCTCTTACCATAATGGGTCTGTCTGGCCTCACGACAATGCATTGATCATCGATGGACTGAAAAGATATAGGCTAATGGCTGAGGCAAAGCGATTGACTGATGCCTATCTATCAGCCCTGGCGCTCTTTCCTGGAGAACGACCACCCGAGCTGTATTGTGGGTTTTCTAAGGACAATACGACATCAGGTCCTCTCCCCTACCCTACTTCATGCAGAATACAGGCTTGGTCCGTCACATCATTTCTTAAGGTCCTCGAGGTTCTCCGATCCATGACATTAAAACCCTAAGAGGAGGATTATTCCTAAGACAACTCTCATTGCCTCAAGGCACTTAATAAGAACAGAAAATTGAGAGCGGCCCGGCTCTAGGAGAAAAAAAGCATAAGTGCGAGTTTGGGACCAAATTACTTGATTTTACAAATAATCCCCGTATAATTTCCTACAGGATATGCGATCTGCTTGGGCATGACTTCGGTAGAAACCAAGACCATAAGCCGTCTCTCATGCTCAGGAGTCAAGGGAAGTTCAGGATTGAAGGCTCTCGTCTAATAAGAGTCTTTTCTATTCCGATTGAGGTAGAGAATGCCTGACCCCATATCACGGGCGTTACTGAACCGGGTTTTTATTCTGCTGCTCCTTTCAGCAGCCCTCTACCATCTCCCGGAAGCGGTCAAATCCCTTCGTCTGACCATTGATAAGACATCGAACATGTTCAGCAAAGATGCCAAGGCAGCGTCTAACGACCCAACCTCCACATTTTCAGGATTAAATGCAGCAAAAGGTATTAACGTCTCCTTTCCAAGCTTATTCGATGAAGACCCTTCCTTCCTCACGAAAGACAAAGTCCCTGTCATCCGCCTTGACGGAAAAAACCCTGCTCTCATAGACGGATTCCTTCCCCACTTTTCTACGATTGAAAAGGGAAGGTATGTCACACATCTTGATGGAGGATACACAGTCGTTTGGACAGTGGATCCGAATCTTCAAGAACGGATTGGGAAATACATTCAAGCCCATAGAGTTCCTTATGGGGTATTTGTAGCCGCAAACCCAAAAAATGGTCGACTGATCGCTTTCTGGGGGTCACGTTATAAAAGCTTTACCCCCGAGCTATTGGAAAAGGCAACCTATCCAGCCGCGTCCCTATTCAAGATTATTACATCAACAGATGCTCTCTCTCATCACAGAATTACACCCAATACTCGCATTCACTTTCGCGGATGCTTGTATTGTATTGGCCCTGCCTATTGGAAGAGCAATCGTAGACGAGACCGCCTTGAGTTCACAGTTGCTGAAGCTCTAGGAAAGTCTATCAATACAGTTTTTGCAAAAATTGCATTAAAATATCTAACCCCCGAAGATCTGAGACAAACTGCTACTCGCTATGGCTTTAATCGCACAATTGACTCAGACATTCCCATTGATCCAAGCCACGCCAACATACCAGATGATCTCAACGGGTTTGCTTTTGCTTCGGCAGGATTCGGAGATGTTGCCATTAGCCCCATCCATGCGGCAATGATAGCAGCATCCCTATCAAATGATGGGGTGATGATGAGGCCCCATCTTATAGAGAAGATTACAGACAGAAAAGGAAATATACTGTATCAGGATACAGCAACCTATCTTTTTCCTGTGGCAACTCCTCAAATATCGCACACCATGATTAAAATGATGCGGTCGACTGTTGTCAAAGGAACAGGACGTCGGGCATTCTTCCGATGGAGATCCAACCCACGACTCAGGAATGTCCTTGTTGCAGGAAAGACAGGGACTCTTACCGGAAAGAACCCTGCAGGTCATTATGAATGGTTCATAGGAACGGCTTCAAATGAAAGTCCAACAATAGCTGTGGCCGCACTGACAATTGATCAGGGCATTTGGACAATTAAGGGCCCGGATATTGCCAGCAAAGGAATGTTTACTTTTTTCAATGAAAAACCAACACAAAGGGTACCTGGGTAGAAACAGGCAAAACTCAAAAAACAACAAATAACCAGAAGGAGAAAAAATGGTCTCAGTAAAAAAAATCATGACAAAGAATCCTATCTCTGTTGAGATGTCGACCACAGCACGTGAAGTTGCTGAAATCATGAAATCAAAAAAAGTAGGAAGCCTCCTTGTTCTTCAGGGAGACAAGACTGTTGGGATCATTACAGAGACTGATCTAGTCCGGCGGGTGCTGGGAGAGGATCGAATCCCTTATATCACCCCGTGCTCTCAGGTCATGAGTGCACCGGTATTAACCATTTCTCCCGATGCTTCAGTTTACGAAGCACAAGACATGATGGATAAGCACCACATTCGTCACCTCCTCGTTGTGGATGAAGAGGAAGCTGTCCTTGGGCTAATATCAATTCGAGACCTCATTCACCCAACCTATGTCGGGCGTGAGGATTCTTGGGATGGTGGAGTTACCGAATAAAGTAAAAAACAAAATCTAATATTTACAAATAAAAAAGGCGAGGAAAAAAATCCTCGCCTTTTTTGGTTCAAATAAGTAAAAATTAAGGAAGCCTAAAAAGAAAAGTACCGCCATTAGTTACAACAGTGATTGGCGGTTTAAAAGGAAGAACAAAGCGATAACGAACATAATGGGGAGCGATAGTAACACTCTCCATCTTGCCCTGGTTCTCATGAGCACTATTCTTAATAAGAATGAGCCTAATTGTTGGCGGAGCATGAAACTCAAAGATATTTTTTCCCAAATACCATAGTTCAGAGCCACGCAGTTGATAATTATCATCAACAGAGATCTCATGAATTTTAGCGGGTGACAATCCTCGGGCATCAAGAATAAATGCTTGACGAGAATATAGAAGGTTCTGATTAGTCAATGAATGTCTTACAATAAGAAGGACCCCCAAAACAAGAATGAGGGTCCCAATAGAAAGAAGAAGGGGAGTAGTAATTTTTACTTTTTGTTCAGATGGAGATGCCATGGAAATTCCTTTGAAAAGTTACTTCTTTTCTTCGGATTTTTCCTTGGGAGAAGAAGATGTCATTCGTTTTGAAGAAAGAGATTCACCCAGTTCCACCAGCTCAAGGACTGCCATTTCGGCTCCATCACCGATACGACGACGTGTCTTGGTAATACGTGTGTAACCACCAGGACGTGTTGTGAAGCGAGGAGCAATACTATCAAAAAGATGAAATGCTACATCTTTGTCACGGATAACCTTTAAGACTTCACGGAGGTGATGAACATTTTTTTCTCGAGCTTTTGTAATAAGTTTTTCAACCATTGGCCGGAGTTCCTTGGCCTTCATAGTAGTTGTCTCGATACGCTCATGCTCGAAGAATGATGTTATCAAGGAGCGAAACATAGCATTTCTGTGGCTAGAATCTCTTCCAAACTGACGACCGGCTACACGATGTCTCATTGTTGTTCTCCAGATGCTGCCTGTAAGTCTTTATTAATTCTTCTTCGAAAGATCCATCCCAAGAGAAAGCCCTATGTTTTCAAGAGCCTCTTTGATTTCATCTAAAGATTTTTTTCCAAAGTTTTTTGTTTGCAAAAGCTCATCTTCAGTTCTCATAACCAACTCACCAATTTTCTTAATATCAGAACTTTTAAGGCAATTGGCGGCCCTGACAGAGAGCTCTAATTCGTTGACGCTCTTGTCCATAATAGTCTCTTCTTTCGAGGAGTTTGACTCGAGAGACAAGGGAGAAGAGTCATTCGCTAAGTGCAAATCGGATGAAACAAAAAGATCTAGATGGGTCCGAAGAATCTTTGCGGCTTCAGAAAGAGCCTCCCCTGGAGTGATGCTTCCATCAGTCTCAATTTCAAAAATAAGCCGGTCATAATCTGTTATACGTCCGACGCGGGTACTCTCTACAAAATAATTAACTTTGTTGATAGGAGTAAAAATCGCATCGATCGGAATAATACCAACTTCAGTATCTGAAGATCGTGAATGATCGGCTGGAACATAACCTCTTCCGAATTCGGTTTTCAGATCCATATCAAGGTGGCCACCTTCTTCAAGGGTAGCAATAACATGATCTGGGTCCATCATTTCGACAGCACCAACTGTGTCTATATCTGAGGCTTTTACGATACGGGGCCCCTTCACTTTCAAATGAAGCCAGTGTTCTCCCTGGAGAAGAGGCTTCATGCGAAGGGATTTAAGATTTAAAATAATATCAGTGACATCTTCGACAACACCTGGAATATTTGAAAATTCATGAAAAACATTTTTGGCACGAATTGCAGTAATGGCAACTCCTGGAATTGAAGAAAGTAGAACTCTCCGGAGGGCATTCCCAACCGTAATCCCAAAACCACGCTCAAACGGTTCCACCACAACACGGGAGGAACGAGAAGAGAAATGGGATACTGCCAAGCCTTTAGGCATCTGGGAAGACACAAGAACTTCCATATTTTTCTCCTCTTTAACCAAAACGAACCTTAACGAGAGTAAAGTTCAACGACAAGGTTCTCAGCAATATGGATGTTAATCGCATCCCTTTGGGGAATATCCTTTACAATTGCTTTAAATAAATTTTTGTCGACTTCCAACCAAGGAGAAACAACACCTCTAATCTCAGCGTCTCGAAAGTTGGCAGAAACTTTTTCATTTTGTTGCATAGAAGTTGAAAGGGTGATCGTATCATTAATCTTGCAAGAAAAAGAGGGAATATTAACTTTTTTCCCATTCACAAGAACATGACCATGAGTCACCAACATACGAGATTCATTGCGGGAGGCGCCCCAACCTATATGATAAACTACGCTGTCCAGACGCATTTCCAGTGCACTAAGAAGGGACTGACCAGTATTTCCTTTCTTTCGGGACGCAACTTTAAATGTTTTTCGGAATTGACGTTCTAGGATTCCATATATTCTTTTCACTTTTTGCTTTTCACGAAGCTGCAGACCATATTCGGAAGCCTTTGCACGACTTTGACCATGCTCCCCTGGGGGATATGCACGACGATCAATTGCACATTTAGCTGAAAGGCAGCGAGCACCTTTTAAGAAAAGCTTAACGCCTTCTCTTCTGCAAAACCGACAAACCGGGCCATTATAACGAGCCAACGTGTCTCCTTTTTCTGAATTCAGTCAATTATAAATAAGATTAAACTCTACGCCGTTTTGGTGGGCGGCATCCATTATGCGGAATCGGAGTAACATCTTTAATCAAACTAATTTTTATTCCCACTGTTTGCAGTGCTCTAATTGCAGATTCTCTACCTGACCCTGGTCCCTTAACATAAACTTCACAGGCCTTCATTCCCATATCTGCGGCTTTTTTTGAGGCGATTTCTGCAGCTTTCTGAGCGGCAAATGGTGTACTTTTTCGTGAACCCTTGAAGCTCTGAGCCCCTGAGCTTGACCAGGCAATAACATCACCTTTTGAGTCGGAAATGGAAATGATCGTATTATTAAAAGAGGCATGAATATGAACAATACCGACTGGAATGTTCTTTTTTTCTCTTCTTTTTGTTCCCTTTTTTACGCTCATGCAATCCTCATCGTTAATCCTGAATTTCGTTTATTTGAATCAACCAGTCTTTTTCTTGGCTCCGATTCCCTTCTTAGGTCCTTTGCGAGTACGGGCATTGGTCTTGGTTCTTTGTCCTCTAACCGGAAGGCCTTTGCGATGCCTGAGACCTTGATAACACCCAATGTCCATCTTGCGTTTGATATTTTGGGAAATCTCACGGCGAAGATCTCCTTCAACGGAGCATGTCGTTTCGACAGCCTCACGAAGTTTGGCAACTTCGTCATCTGTTAACGCATGAACACGGGTATCGGGATTAACTCCGGCTTTCTTCAGAATGAGCTGCGAAGTCGGTTTCCCTACTCCAAAAATATAAGTCAAAGCAATCTCAATACGTTTGTTTCTGGGAAGATCAATCCCTACGATACGAGCCAAAGAGGTACTCCTTCGCTTAAAATTAGCCTTGTCTTTGTTTGTGCTTTGGGTTTTCGCACTTGATTCGAACAATACCATTCCTTCTAATAACCTGGCACTTAGAACAGATTGGCTTGACCGATGCTCTAACCTTCATAGTTACCTCCGAGTTAATTTTTTTCTCTTACTTGAAGCGGTAAGTTATACGGCCTCGGGTTAAATCGTAAAGGGAAAGCTCTAATGTTACCTTGTCACCAGGAAGAATTTTTATATAATTCATTCGCATTTTTCCGGAAATATGGGCAAGAACTTTATGTCCATTTTCCAGCTCCACACGGAACATTGCATTAGGGAGAGTCTCCAAAACTGTCCCTTGAACCTCAACTGTATCCTCTTTCCCCACAATTTCCCCAATTCCGAAGGATCAACCTTCTGGTAAAGTCAGAATTTTTGGACCAGTTTTTGTTATTGCAACAGTGTGCTCAAAATGGGCAGAAAGACTGCCATCTTTTGTAGCGGCAGTCCACCCATCCGAAAGGGTAATTGTCTCATGAGAGCCGAGATTAATCATTGGCTCTAATGCTAGAACCATCCCTATTTCTAATTTTATCCCTTTTCCTTTTTGACCAAAGTTCGGAACAGGAGGATCTTCATGTAACTTTCGACCAATCCCATGTCCCACATAGTTCCGAACAACAGAAAATTTTTGGGATTCTGCATATGATTGAATTGCTGAAGAAATGTCGCCCAATCGCCCCCCTGCTAAAGCCTGGGCAATTCCAAGTTCAAGGGACTTTTTTGTTGTCTCCACAAGAAGTTTTGCCGATGGGGAAACTTCACCTACACAAACAGTAATAGCAGAATCTCCGAAGTAGCCATCAAGTTCAACACCATAATCTACACCGACAATATCTCCCAATCTTAACACATATGAATCAGGAATTCCATGAACAACGACGTTATTCACGGAAAGGCAAATAGAGGCGGGATAATTATGGTAACCTTTGAAGGCTGGTCGGCCCCCAAACTGTAATGGAAAGTCCTCAGCAAATTTGTCAATTTCTAGCAAAGAAAGCCCCGGGGAAATCATATTTTTTATTTCCTGCAGGGCATTAGCTACAATACGACCAGCGTTTCGAATCTTATCTATTTCTTGAGGAGATTTTATGTAAATCATTTCATGACTTTATTTTGCTAACAAGATGGTCCAAGTCTTCAAAAACTAAATCTATATTCCTGCTTGCATCAACCGTTTGAAGAAGATTACGGTGACGGTAAAAATCTAAAAGAGGACGCGTAAGATCCCAGTAAACAGAGGAACGTTGTCTAATGACTGCTTCATCATCATCGGATCTTTGAATTAGTGGAACCTTACAGACATCACACAAATTGTCATTTTTGGGTTTGGCAAAAAGAATGTGATAAGTGCGTTGACACTTTGGACACATTCTACGCCCAGAAAGGCGAGAGACACGTTCCTCTTCATCCATCGAAAAATCGATAGCCATTGAAATTTTTACACCTTTTGTAGCCAAAAGGTTATCAAGTTCTTTTGCCTGTTCAATTGTCCGGGGAAAACCATCAAAAATAAAACTATTAATTGTTTTAGGTGTGGTAGTGACCTTTTCGTTGACAAGATCAATGACTAATCCATCGGGAACAAGCTCTCCTCGCTCCATAAAGCTTTTTGCACGTTCTCCAAGCACAGTTTTTTCTCGTATGGCCTCTCGGAGAAGGTCTCCTGTAGAAATCTTAACCATTGGGTATTTGGCTGCAAGCATATTCGCTTGAGTCCCTTTTCCTACCCCTGGGGGGCCTATAAAGACTATAAACATTATTTAGGCTATCCTTCCCCTGATTCGACTCTTTTTAAGGAACCCGTCGTAGTTTCTTGACATCATATAGGCTTCAATTTGTTGAGATGTATCAAGTGAAACACCAATGACGATCAAGAGAGATGTTCCACCAAAATAAAATGGAACATGTAGTTGATTAATGAGAATTTCTGGAATAACACAGACGAGGGCAAGATAAATTGCACCGACTAAAGTAATTCTATTCATAACGTTGTAAATAAATGTGGCTGTATTTTTTCCAGGACGAATACCAGGAATAAATCCACCATATTTTTGTATATTTTCTGCGATATCAGCTGGATTCATTACAACAGCTGTGTAGAAGAAGCTAAAGAAAAGGATAAGGAGTACATACAAAACCGTGTAAGAAAAGCTACCAGGTGCTAAGGATTTTCCTATAGATTGAACCCAGGGAACGGAAATAAAGCCTGCAATTGTGGCAGGAAAAGAGATAAGTGATGAAGCAAATATAGGAGGAATCACACCGGCCGTATTGATTTTAAATGGAATATGTGTAGATTGACCGGCCACAAGCCTATTTGAGACTAAGCGCTTAGCATATTCAACAGGAATTTTTCTTCGCGCTGTTTCGATAAAAACAATGGCGGCAATAACAGATATAACCATTGCCACTACTGCAAGAAGAACAAAGCCTGAAATTTCTTGTTCTTGAAAAAGCTTATATGTTGAAAAGATAGCGGATGGCATTCGGGCAACTATACCGGAAAAAATTATAAGACTGATACCGTTACCAACTCCTCTTTCCGTAATTTGTTCCCCAATCCACATTACAAAGGTAGTCGCTGCAGTCAAAGTGATCACAACCATCAGACGAAAACCCCAGCCGGGATGGGCAACAAATTGACCATTATTCATTTTCTCTAAGCCAAGGGCGATGCCAAACGATTGTATCATGGCAATTAAAACAGTGAGATACCGTGTGTACTTGGTGATAATTTTTCGGCCTCGCTCACCTTCCTTAGAAAGAGCTTGCAAAGCAGGGTGAACAACGGTTAAAAGTTGAAGAATAATGGAAGCCGAAATATAAGGCATTATTCCCAAAGCAAAAATAGTAAAACGAGAAAGCGCACCTCCAGAAAACATATCAAAAAAACCGATCAAGGCCCCACCATTTTGATGGAGGAACTTTGATAACTCAGTACCATTTACCCCAGGGGTTGGGATGTATGCCCCAATGCGATAAACAGTAAGCATCGCAAGTGTAAAAATTACACGTTGTCTTAGCTCTGGAATTTTCCAAATATTTTCAAACGTGCGAAAAATTCTATCAAACAATCGCGCCACCGGCCTTTAGAATTTTTTCCTCTACAGTGCGGCTCATTGAAATTCCATCGATAACGTAGGGTTTTGAAGGTTCCCCATTTCCCAAAATTTTTACTGTAAATTTTTTTGATTTAGGAGCTTTGATAACATTTAAATCGAGAAGATTTTCGATAGTAACTTTATTTTCAGGGAATGAATAATCTTCAAGTCTTGAAATGTTGATCACAAGAACTTCTATATCATCTAGTGGAGTAAATCCACGTTTAGGAATTCTAAGAAAAAGAGGAGTTTGACCGCCTTCAAATCCCAAAGGTTTAGTTCCACCCGATCTGGCTCCTTGACCTTTGTGGCCTTTCGTAGAAGTTTTACCATGGCCGGAACCAATGCCACGCCCAACTCTTTTTTTCCTATGTTTAGCCCCATCTGTGGGCTTTAAATCATGAAATTTCATTTTACTTCTCCCTAAAGTTCGGTCACTTCAATCATATGTTTGGTCTTTTCTACCATCCCCAAAATAGAGGGTGAGGATGGATGTATAACCACAGAATTTGGGCGAGTAAGACCTAACGCAAAAACTACCTTTTTAATCTTTAGGGGTACGCCAATCGTACTCTTTAAAAGGCGAATCTTTATCTTGGATTCTTTCATTTGAAATCCTTATTTAGTTTATAGTAGTAGCATCTTGTCGGCGTTCATCCATTGCATCTTTAAAGCTACGCAATTGCTTCAATCCTTCAAGAGTGGCCCTGACAACATTATAGGGGTTACTTGAACCAAGAGACTTACATAAAACATTAGTGGCTCCAAGAACCTCCATAACGGCGCGAACAGCACCACCGGCAATAAGTCCAGTTCCTTCAGCGGCTGGTTTAATCATCACATCTTCTGCCCCAAAGTGACCAATAACTTCATGGGGAACGGTAGTAGCCTTCAAAGGTACTGAGATTAAATTCTTTTTGGCATTTTCAATAGCCTTTTTTATCGCTTCTGGAACTTCTGTAGACTTTCCCTTTCCCATACCGACAACCCCCGCCCCATTTCCAACAACTACGAGGGCGGAAAAGGAGAACCGTTTTCCACCTTTAACAACCTTAGAAACGCGATTGACAAAAACCACCTTGTCTTTCAACGCACTATGGTCTACCTTGATGTGTTCCAAACAAACCTCCTATGAAAGTTTAAAACTGAAGACCTCCGGATCGGGCACCGTCAGCAAGAGCTTTAATACGTCCATGATAGAGATAACCACCTCTATCAAAAACTACAGATGTAATATTTTTTTTCTTAGCTTCAGTTGCTAAAGCCTCACCAACCTTTTTAGCCACATCGACAGTATCACCAGACTTCTCATCTGACATCGTTAGAGAGGAAGCAGAAACAAGGGTAGAACCAGTTGTATCATCAATGATCTGAGCATAAATATACTTCAGGCTTCGATAAACAGAAAGACGTGGACGCTCAGGGCTTCCCTTAATTTTTTTTCTGACTCGAACATGCTTCGATATTCTTTTTTCATTACGCGTAGTAAGCTTCATACTTCTTCCCCCAGTTAGAAATTACTTCTTACCCGTTTTTCCTTCTTTTCTTCTAACCTTTTCTCCCTCAAAGCGTATGCCTTTACCTTTATATGGTTCAACAGGTTTGGCCTGCTTAATTTCTGAGGAAAATTGACCAAGCAACTCTTTATCGAAGGATGTAAGAGTAATAACAGTCTGCTTTTCAACTGTTCCCTTAACCTGTGGGGGAAGAGTCATTTCTACTGGTTTTGTAAAACCTAAAGTCATAGAAAGATTTTGACCTGAAAGTTGGGCTCTGTATCCAACTCCGCTTATCTCTAGGACCCTTTTAAAAGGTTGGGCTACGCCCGTAACCATGTTGTTGATTAACGAACGATGAAGCCCGTGAAGGGCTTTATCTCTTCCGTTATCAGAAGGACGAATAACTGTAATAAGGTCATTCTCCTGGGAGACTAAGAAGCCATGAGGAAGCGTATGCTGCATTTCACCATGGGGACCCTTTATGTGAAGAGTAAGCTTGTCAATCTTCACAGTAACTCCCTTAGGAATCTGTATTGGCTTTTTTCCTATACGTGACATTATGAACTCCGTTCCAGCAGGTTACCAGATTTGACAGAGAACTTCCCCGCCAAGATTTAACTGCTTAGCCTTTCTGTCTGTCATAACTCCTTTTGACGTCGAGATAATTGTTACCCCTATCCCACCCATAAGAGATTTATGATTGCTGACCTTTTGGTATATGCGAAGTCCAGGTTTGGAAATTCTCTTGAGGCCACGAATAAGGGGCACTCTTTCCTTAGAGACCCTAAGGTGAATCTCAAGGGACTTTTTTCCTTCCGATTCCTTAACTTCGTAAGAGGAAATCAGTCCTTCTTCCATCATAACCTTCAAAATACTTTCTTTAAGATTAGAATGTTGACAAGAAACTGTCTGATAGACGCGCATATTAGCATTTCTAATACGGGTCAACATATCAGCAATAGGATCTGTTAATGACATTCATTCCTCCAAATTTACCAGGATGATTTTGTAATACCTGGAATTTCACCTTTAAGTGAGAGGTTGCGAAAACAGATACGGCACATACCGAAATCTCTCATATACCCACGGGGACGACCGCAAATACGACAACGATTGTAGGTACGCACCTTAAATTTTTGTACTTTTTTAGCCTTGAGAACCATTGAGATTTTGGCCATATTTTTTTCCTTATTTTCTGAAAGGCATCCCTAAATGTGTCAACAATGCTTTTGCGGTGGCATTGTCCTTCGCAGTAGTCACAATAGAAATATCAAAGCCGTGCGACATTGTTATTTCATCATACTTGATCTCAGGAAAAATAATTTGTTCTTTTAGACCAAGTGAGTAATTCCCGTTTCCATCAAATGACCGATCATTCACTCCTTTGAAGTCACGGATACGAGGAAGTGCAATGGAAATTAGACGATCGAGAAATTCCCACATAATGTCACCACGAAGGGTTACCATAACACCAATAGGCATACCTTCCCTAAGCTTAAATCCGGCAATAGACTTTCTAGCCTTTGTCAAGACTGGCTTTTGTCCTGTAATAAGACCTACTTCTTTTGCGGCCATATCAAGAAGCTTTGGATTCCCGATAGCTTCCCCCAAGGCAACATTCAATGTAATCTTCTGAATCTTAGGAACTTGCATCACATTAGAAAGTTTTAGCTCATTCATTAACAACTTTTGAATCTCAAGAAAATATTTTTTCTTGAGGCGAGGCTCAGGGGCTTCTCCTCGAACTGATTCTATGGTTGTTGAAGTAGATTCTTTTGATTTTTCAGTTTTCTTGGGCTTAGCCGTTTTTCCCGATTTTGCGGGAGCGGCATTTTTTTTCTCTGCCATTATTTACCTTTCAGCTACTTCTTCTGGTCAATAACTTCATTGCATTTTTTGCAAATTCTTGATTTTGTTCCATTTTCAAAGAATTTGTGCGCAATGCGAGTTGGTTTGTGGCAATGAGGGCATTCCAGCATAACATTCGAAGCATTCAGAAAATTTTCTTTAGTAATAAAGCCGCCCTCACGAGATGTCTGATTTGGCTTGATGGCTTTCTTCATCATATTTATATTTTCCACATAAACATGATGATACAGGCGGTCTACTTTGATAATCTTACCAATTTTTCCTTTGTCCTTCCCTGCAGTAACAATAACTTTGTCATCTTTCTTTAAAGCAGGAAAAGAGAATGGCGAAGGCATTCTTTTTCTCATAAATATTCCTTTTCAGTTAAATGACTTCTGGTGCGAGAGAAAGAATTTTCATGAACTTTCTTTTTCTTAATTCTCTCGCAACCGGACCAAAAATGCGTGTTCCAATAGGATCACCTTGGGCATTAATTAGAACTGCCGCATTTTGATCAAATCGGATATAAGAACCATCTTCACGCCGAGCTTCCTTGACTGTTCTTACAACTACAGCCTTAGCTACGTCACCCTTTTTCACAGAAGCGTTGGGAGTAGCTTCTTTGATTGAAACGACAATTGTATCACCAAGATGGGCATAACGTCGTCTAGAGCCCCCCATAATATGAAAGCACATAACTTTTTTTGCGCCAGAATTATCAGCTACTTGTAGAATCGTTCTTAATTGTATCATTGAGATAGCCTCATCATAAAAAAATTAAAGTACCCGGACAACCCTATGGTGTTTATCCTTGCTGATTGGCCGTGTCTCTGCAATAAGAACTGTGGCTCCTTGAGGAATTTGCTCCTCTGTATGTGCTTTCAGGCGGTTTTTCTTTGTAACAACTTTCTTATAAAGAGGATGAACAACCTTTCTACGAATCTCAACAACTACGGTCTTCATCATCTTATTTTTAACAACAACACCTTGAAGCTGTCGGGGAGATTTAATGGCATCCTGCTCTGGGTTATTTTGGATTGTCATCTACTTTTTCCTTTCGGACAGAACGGTGTTAAGACGTGCAACTGCCCTTTTTTCTTCTTTGACAAGGTGACCATGTTCAAGGCGACCATTAACTCGTTGAATACGAAAGGTCAAAAGTTTGCGTTTTTTCTCAGTAATCGCCTTGGTTATTTCTTCATCAGTCATTTGCCGAATTTCTTCAGCCTTCATTTTTATTCCTCTCTTTTTACTATTTTGGTGGCAAAGGGCATTTTATAAGATGCCAAACGTAAGGCCTCTTCGGCTACTTCAGGGGTAACGCCTTCCATCTCATAAATAATTCGTCCTGGTTTAATAACTGCAACCCAGAATTCAGGATTCCCTTTACCAGAACCCATACGTGTTTCGGCAGGTTTACGAGTGATGGGTTTATCAGGAAATACCCTAATCCAAACTTTTCCGCCTCGCTTTACAAATCGGGTAATGGCTATACGACCTGCTTCAATTTGGCGGGATGTAAGCCAATGAGGCTCAATTGCTTTAAGACCATAGTCTCCAAAAGACAGTTCGGAACCTCTATAGGCTTTTCCCTTGAGGTTTCCTTTCATCATTTTTCGATGTTTTACTTTCTTAGGACTCAACATTACGCTTTCACCTTTCTACTCTTGTCTGAGGCGGCGTCAAGGGAGGCCTCTGGATTCGAAGGAAGATGATCCCCCATATATACCCAAACTTTTATACCAATTTTGCCAAATGTTGTGTAAGATTCGGCCAAACCAAAATCGATATCTGCACGAATAGTTTGAAGGGGAACCCGCCCTTCCCGATACCATTCAGTGCGAGCTATTTCAGCTCCACCGAGACGACCTGCACAACAAATTTTTACACCTAGTGCCCCAAATCTCAAAGCAGAGGCAACACTTTTTTTCATTGCACGTCTAAAGGAAATTCTTTTTTCCAGCTGTGAGGCTATAGACTCTGCAACTAACTGTGCATCAACCTCTGGCTTTTTAACTTCTTTAATGGATATAGAAAGTTCAGATTTTATAGTTTTTGCTAACTCTGACTTTAGCTTTTCAATCTCTGAACCTTTTTTTCCGATAATAAGGCCAGGCTTTGCCGAGTGTATAAGAACTCGGGTAATGCTATCCTTACCTGTCCGCTCTATATCAATACGAGAGATTCCTGCCTGGTAAAGTTTTTTCTTGATATACTTCCTGATCTGAAGATCCTCGTGGAGCCACTCCACATAAGATTTTTTGGCATACCAGCGAGAATTCCACGTTTTGATATAACCCAGACGAAAACCGGTTGGATGTACTTTCTGTCCCATGTGACCTCTATGTGATGGCGGCGCTATTTGCGCGTGAGAACAATTGTAAGATGCGACATTCTTTTCTTAATGGAATATGCACGACCCATAGCACGAGCTTGAATCCGTTTCATGATAGGACCCTGATCTACAAAAATCTTTTCAATTTTTAAATCTTTTGACTCTCCCAAAAATTTCTGTTGAGCATTGCTGACGGCTGAGTTCAATGTTTTAAGAACAATCGGGGCTGGGCCGCGGCGAGTAAAGGTGAGGTAAGACTGGGCCTTTACAACATCCATTCCACGAATTGCGTCAATAACAAATCGAACTTTCCTCGGGGAAATCTTTATGAATCTATTTTTAGCTACCGCCTCACCTGCAGTTGACATTGTTTACCTTTCAAATCTTTGCTTGTTTAGCGTTTGGAGGATTTTTCGACCTTGGACCCGCCATGGGCTTTAAACAAACGCGTAGGAGAAAATTCCCCTAGTTTATGACCAACCATGTTTTCAGTCACATAAACAGGGATAAATTTCTTCCCATTGTGAACGGAAAAGGTAAAGCCGATCATTTCGGGAATAATCATAGAACGGCGAGACCATGTCTTAATCATCTTTTTTTCTCCAAGAGAAATAGATTTCTCAACTTTCTCAAGGAGAGATGCATCAATAAAAGGGCCTTTTTTAATTGATCTTGGCATAGGAAATTCCTTTTACTTTCTACGTCGAATGATGAATCGATCTGTCTTAGGGTTATGACGAGTTTTAAATCCTTTGGAAGGCTGGCCCCAAGGAGAACAAGGATGCCGTCCACCCGATGACTTTCCTTCTCCTCCTCCTAGGGGATGATCCACAGGATTCATGGCAACACCACGAACATGCGGGCGTTTTCCCATCCATCTTGACCTTCCAGCTTTACCGATTGAGATATTTTCATGTTCGATATTACCAACTTGGCCAATAGTTGCTCTGCAGCGGCCGTGAATTTTTCTTGTTTCGCCAGACGAAAGCTTGATTATAACCCAATCGCCTTCTCTTCCCAAGATTTGAGCATAGGCTCCTGCAGATCTGGCAATCTTGCCGCCAGCACCTATTTTAAACTCAATGTTATGAACGAGTGTTCCGAGAGGAATCTGCATTATTTCCAATGCATTGCCAGGTCGAATATCAGCTCCAATACCTGAAACTACAGTATCATTTACATTTAACCCGATAGGAGCAAGAATATATGACCTTGAACCATCCGCATAGCAAATGAGTGCAATGCGTGCAGATCGATTAGGATCATATTCAATCGACTCGACCTTAGCAGGTATAGAATCTTTGGTACGTTTAAAGTCGATTAGCCGATAAGCTCTTTTATGGCCACCTCCACGATGACGTGAGGTCAGGGTTCCAATGTTATTTCTACCACCAGAAGACTTTTTGGAGGTAGTCAAGGGCTTGTAAGGTTTTTCCCTTGTTAATTCTTCAAAAGTATATCCAGTTTTATACCGGCTTGACTGGGGAACTGGATTGTAAGTTTTAATTCCCATTATTAGGCTCCCTCAAAAATATCAAGCTTGAAACCATCTTTTAAGGTTATATAGGCTCGTTTTCGATCAGGAAGACTTCCTTTAACAATCCCGATTCTTTTAGCCTTTCCCTTTCGAACAACAGTCCGTACAGACTCAACTTTTACGTTGAAAATTGACTCAATCGCTTTTTGAATTTGAATCTTGTTAGCTTTTCTATAAACATGAAAGAGATAAACTGAATTTTTTTCACGCACCCTATCCGATTTTTCGGAAAGTATTGGGCGAATAAGAACATCTGAAATGTCCATGTTTTACCCTTTCAGTAACTGTTCAAGCCATTCACGTGAATCTTCTGCCACCAAAACAACATCTGTAAAAACCATGTACAGAGCAGTCACGGCTGTAGACGGAAGGATAGTTAGTCCAGGAATATTCCTAGAGGACAGCCATGTGTTTTCATCAAGCTCTTCAGAAATAATTAAAATATTTTGATAGCCAGGAGTTGTATTATATTTTTTGAGAAGGTCTACGAATTTCTTTGTTTTAAGTGTTTCGCTCTCAAGATTCGGAATGATGCTAACCTTATTTTCAGAAATACGGACGAGTAATGCCTCGCGCAATGCCTTTAGGATCTTCTTTGAGGGCTGCTTATAAAAATAATTGCGAGGACGAGGTCCGAAAATGATTGCCCCACCCCGCCATTGAGGAGCACGAGACGATCCTTGACGGGCACGGCCAGTTCCTTTTTGACGATAAGGCTTTTTTCCACCACCGGAAACCTCTCCTCGGGTCTTGGTTGAGGAAGTTCCCGCTCGCATACCGGCGAGTTCCATCGTAGTTATTTCGTGTACAATTCCTTTATTGAAAGAATCTTGCGTAACCTCTGAGTCAATGGCGATTGATGAAGAGGATTTTCCATCAGAGGAAAGAACTGGGATGTTCATATTTCGTCCTTTAAATTAATCTTTTTTAAAAACCAGAATTGTGCCAGGGTGACCTGGAACAGCGCCCTTAAGTAAAACAAGATTTGCCTCTGCTTTAACTTCTACGACTTCGAGGTTTTTTATCGTTACATTCTTATGACCCATGTGGCCAGGAAGCTTTTTATTTTTTAGAACACGGGAAGGATAAGCAGAAGAGCCGATGGAGCCAGGTTCACGATGGAACATAGATCCATGAGTAGCGTCTCCTCCACGGAAATGATGTCTTTTCATAACACCCGCAAAGCCTTTTCCTTTTGTCATTCCTGTGGCACTTACAAGTTCTCCTGGCTTGAAGAAATCTGCTCCATAAATAGAGCCTGAAGCTGGTGGATCGCCGGAAATGACAACTTCGCGGATAGTACGATAGGTGTTTTGGGAGTATTTTTGGAAATGGCCGCGTAAGGGTTTATTTAAAGAGACTGGTTTGACAATTCCGTAACCGAGTTGAACAGCGGAGTAGCGATCTTTCTCCTTTGTTTTCACTTGGATTACTTCACAAGGTCCTACCTTAACAACGGTAACAGGAATAGACTTACCATTTGGAAGATAGATTTGTGTCATGCCGACTTTTTCGCCAATAATGGAATTCACTGGATTCTCCTAAAGCTTGATTTCGACATCGACGCCCGCCGGAAGCTCAAGCTTCATGAGTGCATCAATAGTCTCAGGTGTCGACTCAATAATATCAATCAAACGTTTGTGGGTACGACGTTCAAATTGCTCACGGGATTTCTTATCCGCATGAGGGGAACGTAATACAGTGAATTTTTCTATTCTTGTAGGAAGAGGAATTGGACCCTTAATGGTAGCCCCGGTCCTTTTGGCAGTAGAAACAATATCAACAAGTGATTGATCAAGAATTCTGAAATCATAACCTTTAAGACGAATCCTAATTTTATCCATGACGATTCTTGCTCCAGTATTTAAAGGATGACCTTGGAGATAACACCGGCACCGACAGTCCGTCCGCCTTCCCGAATCGCAAAGCGAAGACCATCTTCCATCGCGATCGGAGTGATCAACTTCACCTTTACCCGAATATTATCTCCAGGCATCACCATCTCGACACCTTCATTCAGCGTCACAACGCCTGTCACATCGGTGGTCCGGAAATAAAACTGAGGACGGTATCCATTGAAGAAGGGGGTATGTCTCCCGCCCTCTTCCTTGGTCAGAATATAGGCCTCAGCCTCAAACTCTGTGTGCGGAGTGATGGATCCCGGCTTCGACAGGACCATTCCTCTCTCCACATCTTCCTTCTTTGTTCCTCTCAGAAGAAGCCCCACATTGTCTCCCGCCTGACCGGAGTCCAGGACCTTCCGGAACATTTCAACCCCCGTCACAACAGTCTTCTGGGTGTCCCGAATTCCCACGATCTCGATCTCGTCTCCGACCTTCACTACGCCTCTTTCCACCCGGCCCGTCACCACCGTCCCACGGCCGCTGATTGAGAACACGTCTTCAACAGGCATCAAAAAGGGTTTCTCCACATCACGAACAGGGGTCGGAATATACTCATCCACTGAATCCATCAGCTTGAGGATCGGGGAACACGCCGGACACTCCCGCTTCCCACATCCGCACTCCAGGGCCTTCAGTGCCGATCCTCGGGTGATCGGAATCTCATCCCCAGGAAACTCATACTTCGACAAGAGCTCACGCACTTCCAGCTCCACCAGCTCCAGAAGCTCGGGATCATCCACCATGTCAACCTTGTTCAGGAAGACGACGATATAGGGGACGCCCACCTGTCTCGCCAGCAGAATGTGTTCCCGCGTCTGGGGCATCGGACCATCCGCCGCCGAAACCACCAGAATCGCTCCGTCCATCTGCGCCGCTCCCGTGATCATATTTTTCACGTAGTCGGCGTGTCCCGGGCAATCCACATGCGCATAGTGCCGGTTCGCGGTCTGATACTCCACATGGGCAATGGCAATCGTAATCCCACGCTCCCGCTCTTCCGGGGCCTTGTCGATCATGTCATACGCCAGAAACTCGGCCATCTTGTTCGCTGCCAGAACCCGCGTAATCGCTGCGGTTAAGGTCGTCTTCCCATGGTCCACGTGTCCGATCGTTCCGATATTCAGATGCGGCTTTGTTCTCTCGAATTTTGCTTTTGCCATTGACTCACTCCTAAAATGTAATAATTAAGAAAGGTAATTAGGCCTTAGACTTCTCGATGATTTCGTCTGCCACATTCTTCGGAGCCGGTTCATAGTAGGCTAGAAGCATGGTGAAAATGCCTCTTCCTTGGGTCATAGAGCGAAGATCTGTCGCATACCCAAACATTGAGGCAAGAGGAACGTGAGCATCAATAACTTGAGCGCCGGCACGAGCATTCATGCCAATAATTTTACCTCGTCGACTACTTAAGTCACCCATGGTGTCCCCAAGATATTCCTCTGGAACAACAACCTCTACGTTCATGATTGGTTCAAGAATTACCCCTCCAGCCTTTCGAACACCATCTTTAAGAGCCATAGAAGCAGCTATCTTAAAGGCCATTTCAGAGGAGTCCACATCATGGTAGGACCCAAAGGTAAGAGCAACTTTCATGTCGACGATTGGAAAGCCCGCTAAAACGCCACCTGCCATCGCCTCAACCACCCCTTTTTCAATGGCTGGAACATATTCTTTCGGAACAACCCCGCCAACAATCTTATTTTCAAAGATAAATCCTGAGCCACGCTCTAATGGTTCTAGCTCAAAAACAACGTGTCCATACTGACCACGACCGCCTGTCTGGCGAATATATTTTCCTTCGATTTCGACTTTTTGGGTAATGGTTTCACGATATGCAACCTGTGGTTTACCTACATTTGCATCAACCTTAAACTCACGCTTCAGACGATCAACTATAATCTCTAGGTGAAGCTCGCCCATACCGGAAATAATTGTTTGTCCAGTTTCCTCATCGCTAGAGACCCTGAGAGATGGGTCCTCCTGCGCGAGTCTCCCGAGGGAGAGGCCAAGTTTTTCTTGATCACCTTTAGTCTTAGGTTCAATTGCAACAGAAATAACCGGATCAGGAAATTCAATAACCTCGAGAAGAACTGGGTTATTTTCGTCGCAAAGCGTATCTCCTGTCAGAGTATTTTTCAAACCAACAGCTGCTGCAATATCACCAGCATAAACTTCTTTAATATCCTCTCGCTTATCGGCATGCATTTTAAGGATTCGACCAATTCGTTCACGCCCTTGACGCGTTGAGTTGTAAACATAAGAACCGGCATCAACTCTTCCTGAGTACACACGGAAAAAAGTTAACTGCCCGACAAATGGATCCGTCATAATCTTAAAAGCCAATGCAGAAAAAGGTGCGTTATCATTACACATTCTTACTGTCTCTGATTTATCCGACGGATTAATTGCTATAACATCAGGGACATCTAATGGACTTGGAAGATATGCGAGCACAGCATCAAGAAGCTGCTGAACACCCTTGTTTTTAAAGGCTGAGCCACAAAGGACTGGAGTTCCCTTCATCTCAATCGTTATTTTCCGAAGAACTTTGACAATTTCCTCGGAAGTAATTTCCTCTTCACCCAAGATTTTTTCAGTGATGGAATCGTCATGCATTGAAATTGACTCTAAAAGCATTTCTCGGTACTTAGAAGCTTCTTCCTTGAAGTCTTCTGGGATCTCTACAACATCAAAGCGCATTCCGGTCGGATCGCTATAAATAATAGCTTTCATTGTTACGAGATCGACAACGCCAGAAAAATTATCCTCAGAACCGATTGGTATCTGAATAGGAATAGGGTTGGCCTTAAGACGGTCGACCATTGTGGCAACCGATGCATAAAAGTCTGCACCAACGCGATCCATCTTATTCATAAAAGCGATACGGGGAACACGATATTTGTCAGCCTGTCGCCACACAGTTTCGGACTGGGGCTCTACCCCTTGGACTGAATCAAAAAGGGCAATTGCTCCGTCGAGGACCCGTAGAGATCGCTCAACTTCGATCGTAAAATCGACATGACCAGGGGTATCAATTATATTTACGCGATGATCTTTCCACACTGTAGTGATGGCAGCAGATGTAATGGTAATTCCCCGCTCCCGCTCCTGGTCCATCCAATCCATGACGGTGTTGCCCTCATGAACTTCTCCCATACGATGAACGACGCCTGTATAAAAAAGGATGCGTTCCGTCGTCGTGGTCTTTCCCGCATCAATATGGGCCATGATACCGATATTGCGAGTCTTTTCAAGGGAATACTGCCGAGTCACCTAATTCCTCCTACCACTTATAATGCGCAAACGCTTTGTTAGCTTCCGCCATCCGATGAGTATCTTCGCGTTTCTTAACAGAGGACCCAACATTATTCGATGCGTCTATGATTTCTGCAGCAAGCTTTTCTTCCATCGAATGTCCGGCGCGCGATTTAGCCCCACTCACCATCCAGCGGAGAGCCAAGGATATCCGTCGATTCGGCCTTACCTCTACAGGAACCTGGTAAGAGGCACCGCCGACGCGCCGAGACTTGACCTCCAAGAGTGGCTTGACATTATCAACCGCAAGCTTAAAAACCTTAAGAGGGTCCGGCCCCACCTTCGTTGTCACAATATCCATGGAGGCGTAAAAGACATTCTCAGCCGTAGATTTTTTCCCCTGCTTCATGAGGGTATTGATCATTTTAGAAACCAGACGGCTATTAAACTTTGCATCTGGCAAAACCTCTCGGCGATTTACCTGATTAGATCTACGCGGCATCTAAGACACTCCAGAATTTTTGAGTCAATCGTTCTCGGCGAGAATTACGCCTTGGCTTTTTTCGATCCGTACTTTGAGCGGCTCTTCTTCCGATTTGCCACCCCAGCCGCATCTAGCGCTCCACGGACAATATGATATCTAACGCCAGGAAGATCCTTGACACGACCACCTCTCACAAGAACAATCGAGTGCTCTTGCAAGTTGTGTCCAATACCTGGGACATATGCAGTCACTTCAAACCCATTGGTCATCCGAACACGGGCAACCTTACGAAGAGCCGAGTTTGGCTTCTTCGGGGTTGTAGTATAAACCCTAACGCAAACTCCGCGCCTTTGGGGACACCTTGTCAACGCAGGGCTTTTGCTTTTATCTTGGATCTTTTTTCTACCGCTGCGAACAAGCTGATTAATAGTCGGCACTTAGCTTTCCTCCATTTTTCCAAATTCGGCTCCGCAAAAAGCGAACCTTGTCATTCTATTGATCAAACTAAAATAAGTCAAGATACTTCCGATTCTCCTTCGAGAGGAATATAGGTTTTCCTAAACTTAGGGAATCCTGTTCCAGCAGGAATTAGTCTTCCTACGATGACATTTTCCTTGAGGCCTTGAAGGTCATCGGTCTTTCCATTTATTGCCGCTTCAGTCAACACCCTCGTTGTTTCCTGGAAGGATGCAGCTGAGATAAAGCTTTCAGTAGAAAGGGCTGCCTTTGTGATTCCAAGTAATAATGGGCTTCCACTTGCAGGCCTTTTGCCTTCAGCGATTAGTCGTTCATTCTCTTCATCAAAAACGCCTCTATCGACTTGGCTCCCTACCATGAAAAATGACTCACCAGGATCGTCTATTCTGATTTTACGAAGCATTTGACGTACGATTACCTCAATATGCTTATCGTTTATCCCTACTCCCTGAAGGCGATAAACCTCCTGAACTTCATTGACAAGGTAAGACATCAGGTTTTGAGGTCCTAAAACGGTAAGGATATCGTGTGGATTGACTGATCCATCCATAAGAGGCTCTCCAGCCTCCACCCAATCATTTTCATGAACGCTTACATGTTTTCCTTTGGGAATGATATATTCCTTTTCTTCACCAAGATCATTGACAACCTTGACCGTTCGCGTTCCTCTAGACTGCTTAGTGTTCGCAAAGGTAACAGTTCCTTCGATCTCGGTGATAATGGCTTGTTCTTTGGGTTTCCTCGCCTCAAATAGCTCTGCTACTCTCGGGAGACCTCCCGTAATATCTTTCGTCTTTGTTGATTCTCTAGGAATCTTGGCAAGGACATCACCCGGATAGACGGTAGATTTTTCTTCGACAAGAATATGTGCACCCGTTGGAAGTGGGTATTCCCTTCGGCTCTTTGTTCCAGTTTCTCTAACTTCCAGACGAGGACGAAGGTTTTGTTTTGAATCAATGATCACGCGACTTTTGAGTCCGGAGATTTCATCAATTTCTTCCTTTAGGGTCTGTCGATCAATCACATCCTTGAAATTGCAAACGCCCTCCACCTCAGTAATGATAGGAGTCGAAAAGGGATCCCATTCTACAAGCTTTGCCCCTATGGTAACTCTCTGTCCATTCTCAACCAAAAGCTTTGCTCCATACACAACTGAATAGCGCTCTTTTTCTCTGCCATCGTCATCAATGATAACGATCTTCCCATTCTTTGACATGGCAATGTTGGAGTTTTCATTATTCTTAACAGTCGTCAAATTATCGTAGCGAACAAGCCCATCTCTCTTCGCCTCATGAACTGACTGTTTTCCTACCTGTGCGGTACCACCGATATGGAAGGTTCGCATCGTCAACTGAGTTCCTGGTTCTCCAATTGACTGAGCGGCGATAATACCGATGGCTTCTCCCAGCTCAACACGTTTGCCTCGACTGAGATCACGACCGTAACAAGCAGCACACACTCCTCGCTTAGATTGGCAGGTCAACACTGAGCGAATTTTAATAATGTCAATCCCTGACTCTTTTATCTTATCGACTTCTTCTTCATTAATTTCCTGTCCTGCACGAAGAAGCAATTCGGGCTTTGAAGACTTATTCTTCCCAGAGGATCTGGGAGCATACAAATCTTCCGAAGAAACCCGCCCGAGAATTCTCTCTTCGAGCGGCTCGATTGTTTCTCCACCTTCAACCAAGGCCGTGACATCAATTCCATTCATAGTTCCGCAGTCTTCTTCCGTAATAATGACGTCCTGGGCAACATCAACAAGACGTCGCGTCAAATATCCGGAATTGGCCGTCTTAAGTGCGGTGTCCGCTAATCCCTTGCGAGCTCCATGTGTAGAGATAAAGTACTGGAGAACGCTAAGACCTTCTCGGAAATTAGCAGTAATTGGAGTTTCAATAATTTCTCCCGATGGCTTTGCCATCAGTCCACGCATACCGCCCAGCTGGCGAATCTGCTGAGCAGATCCTCTTGCGCCAGAGTCGGCCATCATATAGATGGAGTTAAAATCTCCAGAACTTCGCCCCTCTTTAACAGAAGCTTCCTCGTCCTTTAGCTCCTTCATCATTTCATCTGCGACATGTTCTGTGATTTGGGCCCATTTGTCGATGACTTTGTTATAACGCTCTCCTGCCGTAATCAAACCATCATTATACTGGGACTGAATTTCCTGAATTTCTTCATTAGCCTTCTCAATGGTTAATGACTTGTGGGCAGGGATTCTCATATCACCAATAGCAATGGACAGTCCAGATTTTGTTGCAAACAGAAATCCATATTGCTTTATGTTGTCAAGGAAAGTGACCGTTTCTTTCCTTCCTGCATTCCTATAGCAAAAATCTATTAGATTCGTCAGAACTTTCTTATTGAGTTCCCTATTAATCTCAGAAAAGGGAATCTGGGCAGGAAGAATTTCTGAAAACAAGATTCTGCCAACCGTTGTTTCAACTTTTTTCAAAGATCCATCACTGGTCTTCATCCGAACATTGATCTTGGCATGGAGACCGACTTGCCCTGTGTCATAGGCTATTCGGACCTCCTGAGGCGAGGAGAAATGCATTCCATTTCCTTTTTCTCCTGCCTTTTCCTTGCTCAAATAGTAACAACCGATAACCATATCCTGGGTAGGAACCATAATTGGCTTCCCATTTGCCGGTGAAAGGACATTGTTGACTGACATCATAAGGACACGGGCTTCGAGCTGAGATTCGATTGACAGAGGGACGTGAACCGCCATTTGATCTCCATCGAAGTCTGCATTAAAAGCTGCACAGACTAGGGGATGAAGTCTAATAGCTTTACCTTCCACAAGAACAGGATCGAATGCTTGAATACCCAGACGATGAAGTGTCGGGGCGCGGTTCAGCAACACCGGGTGCTCTCTGATGACCTCATCTAGAATATCCCATACAATTGGGTCTTCTCCCTCAACTCTCTTTTTGGCCGTTTTAATATTATTAACAAGGCCTCTTTCTTCGAGTTTCTGAAATATAAATGGCTTAAAAAGTTCAAGGGCCATTTTTTTAGGAAGTCCACATTGACTGAGCTTCAGCTCTGGCCCGATAACAATCACTGAACGGCCCGAGTAATCAACACGTTTTCCTAAGAGATTCTGACGGAATCTCCCTTGTTTTCCTTTAAGCATGTCAGACAGGGATTTTAAAGGCCGTCTATTGGCCCCCCTAATGACACGTCCCCTGCGACCGTTGTCGAAGAGAGCATCGACTGCTTCCTGCAGCATCCTGATTTCATTATGAATAATTAGCTGAGGGGTAGGAGAAGAAACATCGAGCAATCTCTTAAGACGGTTATTCCTATTAATAACTCGTCGGTAAAGATCATTCAGGTCAGAAGTTGCAAATCGTCCCCCGTCCAAGGGAACCAATGGCCTTAGATCTGGAGGAAGGACAGGAATAACATCAAGGATCATCCATTCCGGCAGGTTTCCCGATTTTCTGAAAGCTTCAACAATCTTGAGTCTCTTGGCATGTTTTTTCTTAGTGGCAGCACTCACTGCAGGATCTAGCATTTGCTCCTGAAGATCCAGCGCCAACTTTTCCATATCGAGATTTCGAAGGAGAGAGCGAATAGCTTCAGCACCTATCTCTCCCTTTAAATTTGATGTGGGGAATTCCCTCTTAAGGCGATCAAACTCTTCCTTCACAATTGGGCGGTGCTTAGCAAAAGAGGAAAGAATTTCCTCTCTCCTTTTCTCAGATTCAGCTATTGTCTTAATAATCTGAGTGAAGGCCTCCTCTGGAAGAAGAACGAAAATCGCTCCGTTTTCAGTGGAGAGCTCTTGGATACGAGAGCCTCCGCGAGAAAGGAGTTCACCTGTCTGAGAAGAGTAGTAATCAAGAGCAAGAAGCTGTCTTGTCTTAAACTTTAGAATATTCTTTTGTGTTTCCTCATTCTCAATTTTCTTTTTTTTCTTCGAAGAGGAGTCCGAATTCGCCTGATCAGAAATCAAAGCATCAATGGTCGAAAGATCTTTATCCTGCAGAATGAACACAGGAGTTGTGTCACGCTCTTTAAAGAAGGTGGCAGAAATCTGCTCGCCACTGACATCTTCAGTGCTGCCATTGGCATTCATATAAAGATGGCGAAAGTTTTTTTGAGAAATGAGATCAAGGATCGTCTTATTCTTTACCTGGTCGATATCTGAGATAACAGAGCCAAGATCCGTCAGAACATATGATTCAAAATAAAGGATTTGGTCCAAATCCTTTATCGTCATGTCAAGCAGGTTACCAATGCGTGATGGCAATCCCTTAAGAAACCAAATATGGGCGACAGGTGCGGCTAGTTCAATATGTCCCATCCGCTCGCGACGAACTTTACTTTGAATAACCTCAACGCCACACTTGTCACAAATGACCCCGCGGTGTTTCATGCGCTTATATTTTCCGCAATTACACTCCCAATCCTTTACAGGGCCAAATATTTTGGCACAAAAAAGTCCATCCCGTTCTGGTTTGAAGGAGCGGTAATTTATGGTTTCAGGCTTTTTCACTTCTCCATGAGACCAAGATCTTATTTTGTCGGGGGATGCCAACATAATCTTGATTTGAGAAAAAGAGAGCATATCTGAATCAAATGATTGAAAAATATCTCCCTTTTCCAGATCTCGATGGCGACCTCTCTCGGAGGAATATGTTGGCGAATCAGCCATAATAGCATCGGGGGAGTTGGCAGGGTCTATAATGGCTAAGTCTTGCCCGCCGGGAAGATTATCTAATTCATCATGCGACATATCAGTCATTCAACTTCTCCTGTGTCTTTAGAAGTTCAATATCCAAAGCAAGACTTTGAAGCTCTTTAATCAATACATTGAACGATTCTGGCAATCCTGGATCGAGATAGTTTTCCCCTCTCACTATGGCTTCATACATCCGGCTTCTGCCTGAAACATCGTCAGATTTTACCGTAAGGAATTCCTGAAGAGTTGACGCCGCTCCGTAGGCTTGCAATGCCCAAACTTCCATTTCTCCAAGCCGTTGTCCACCAAATTGAGCCTTACCACCAAGTGGTTGTTGTGTGACGAGGGAGTAAGGACCAATGGAACGCGCATGAATTTTATCATCCACAAGATGATGCAGTTTAAACATGTACATTACGCCTACAGTCACCGGACGCTCAAAGATTTCCCCTGTTTTACCGTCAACAAGGCGTGTTTGCCCCGTCTCAGAAATTCCACCTTTTTTAAGCATGGCTTTGATCTCTTCTTCAGTGGCACCATCGAAGACTGGAGTCGCAACGTGCAGACCGAGAGCACGTGCAGCCATACCTAGGTGAGTTTCGAGAATTTGCCCCACATTCATACGGGAGGGAACACCTAAGGGATTGAGAATAATATCCACAGGAGTTCCGTCGGGGAGGAAAGGCATGTCCTCAACAGGAACAATCCGTGACACAACACCTTTATTACCGTGACGCCCGGCCATCTTATCTCCAACAGACAGCTTGCGCTTCATCGCCACATAAACCTTAACAAGCTTGAGGACCCCGGGAGCAAGTTCGTCACCTTTTTTAAGACGACCGATACGCTCATCATGACGCATCTGAATGGCTTCAATTTTCTCTTTTGTCCGGGACTCAATTGCCTGTAATTCATCCTGCTCTTTTTGATCCGAGAGGGTAATAGCCGAATAGTCTGCCAGTTTTTCAAGAGTATCTGTGGTGAGGCGTCTTTTTTTCTTGAGAATTACATCACCAGTCTCTGCATCGAGGATATCCTCCTTGATAACCTTCCCGAGAAGAAATGCCTTGATTTTTTCCTTCTTTTCTTCTTCAACCTTACGGAGCTCACCCTGGTAAGCATGAGTCAAGGAACCTATGTCCTGACCATGCATGGGCGCAGCCATTACAGCTTCATCTTTTTCAATGCCTTTTCGCGAAAGAATCTTGACATCGACAACAATTCCTTCGATGCCTGCCGGAACTGTCAGGGATGCATCCTTCCAATTAGCAGACTTATCACCAAAAATAGCTCGCAGCAAACGTTCTTCCGGTGTTAGCTGGGTTTCTGCCTTCGGGGTAACTTTACCCACGAGGATATCTCCTGGCTTCACCTCAGCGCCAATCCTAACGATTCCCCCTTCATCAAGGTTTTTGAGTGCTTCATCCGAAAGGTTGGGGATATCGCGGGTGATTTCTTCTTTACCTTGTTTTGTTTCACGGGCTTCAAGTTCAAATTCTTCGATATGAATCGAGGTAAACATATCATCACGAACAAGGCGCTCGCTTATCAGGATGGCATCCTCAAAGTTGTATCCACCCCAAGGCATGAATGCCACGAGAACATTTTGCCCCATAGCCAAGTCACCACGTTCCGTTGAGGGGCCATCAACGAGCACATCGCCCTTCTTGAACTTCGTTCTTGGGCTTAGCAGGACCTTTTGATTCAGGCATGTATTTTGATTTGAGCGCCTGAACTTTATCAGTGGATATGTCTTTAGCCCTGTATTTTTGTACTTAACAGTAAAAGAGGTCCCATCAACCTTTACAACTTCCCCATCATCTGTTGCATAAATAACATAGCCCGAGTCTCTAGCAACAACTTTTTCCATCCCCGTCCCAACGAGGGGGGCGCTGGGTCGAAGAAGAGGAACGGCCTGGCGTTGCATATTTGATCCCATAAGAGCACGGTTAGCGTCATTATGTTCAAGAAATGGGATCAGCGCTGTGGCTACAGAAACAATTTGTTGAGGAGCCACATCAATATATTGAACCTGATCTGGAGATACGCTAATAAAATCACCCTTAAACCTTGCAGAGACTTGGGTTTCGGTCAACGCGCCATTTTGATCAAGCTTTGTGCTTGCTTGAGCAATGATGTACTTATCTCCATCCATAGCAGACAAATAAACAATTTCAGGCTTCGCGACGCCATTTTCAACAACTCGGACAGGAGACTCGATAAAGCCAAAATCATTCACTCGAGCAAATGTTGCCAGAGAAGTGATCAAACCAATATTTGGCCCTTCTGGGGTTTCAATTGGACAAATGCGACCATAATGGCTCGCATGAACGTCGCGAACTTCAAACCCTGCCCGTTCCCTTGTGAGCCCTCCAGGTCCCAACGCAGAGAGACGGCGCTTGTGCGTCACTTCAGCAAGAGGATTCGTTTGATCCATAAATTGCGAAAGCTGGCTAGAACCAAAAAACTCCTTAATAATGGCTGTAACCGGCTTAACATTAATTGGGTCTGAAGAGATGACGCTTTCAGGATCTCCGAGATTTAATCTCTCCTTGATTGCACGCTCCATCCTTACGAGCCCGATTCGGAATTGGTTCTCAAGGAGTTCGCCAACTGAGCGAACCCTACGGTTCCCCAAGTGGTCAATGTCGTCGATTTCACCTTTGTTCTCAAGAAGATCAACCATATAACGAATGACTTCAACGATATCGGTCTTTGTGAGAAGTCGATTAGAAAGACTTTCACGAATCCCCAACTTTGAATTTAGTTTAAGGCGTCCGACTGAAGAGAGGTCATAGCGCTTACTATTGAAGAATGATTGGTCAAAGAATTGACGAGCTGTCTCAACATGGGGCACTTCACCGGGGCGAATTTTTTTATAGATTTCGACAACAGCAGGATCAGATTCAATCCTGTGGGGGTTCTTCGCTAAATCCAAGAGCTCAAGAAGAAGATCATGGGATTTATTGGTAGCTGAATAGACAAGGGATACACTGGTCTTTTTAGATTTTTTTGCAACATCAAGATCCTCAAACTCAAAAAGCTCGCCTTCTTTTTTATAAGGATTACCCTTCTTGGGCTCTTCAAGCTCGAACATATGAACATAACTTTGCAGGTCCGGAAGGGTCACGGGCTTTTCAGTTGTTAGGGTGATGATATTTCCATCATTTTCCTGGGCTGATTGCACCAAGACTCGAAGATCTTCGTGCTTAGAACGGACCAGTATAAGTTTATTATGCTCTGCAATCTGATTGAGGGTTTCCTGCGTTACGGGAGAGCCATCGGATATGATCGTCTCACCATCTTCCGAGACAAGCTTAAAGAGGGCTTTCCCTGTGGGTCTGAGATGAAATGCAGCTTTTTTAGTGGAGACATCAACATCAGCAACTAATCCTCCCATAAAGCGAGAGACCAGAACTTTTGCACGAGCCTCAGGGTCAATGCCTGAAGATACAAGCATGCGTACAAGTCGAAATCTTTCTGTTTCCATATGACCCGCTCGATCTTGAGCGAGGGATTTCTTATCTATCAGGAGCGTCTGATGAAGAACTGCTCGTGCCCGCTGGCTAACAGGAACAGCATAGCAACGAATTTCAAAAATACCTCGTTGAATAAGGTTGGTGAGGACAGGAATCCGTGTCTTATCTCCATCCTCTTCAATGATTCTTTGCCCAACGGAGAGAAGAACCTCCATTGGATTCTGTGGATCTAGAAGATCTTCGGCTGAGTGAAAATCCTCAACCTCTTTTTCGGGAATGGCCTCAAGAAGCCGATATCGGTTGGCCCCTTCAAGTGCCTCGATAGTCAGAGGGTAAAATTTCTTACTCTTTGAATGCATTGTTCCCATTGAAGAGTGGGACTTGATGGCATTCACTATTTCTTTTGAAAATTTGGTCACTTTATCCTGGTAAACGACTTCATCACTAGTTTTGACGCGATCTCCCTCTTCTTTCAGCGATCGGGTCCAGATCTTGAATGGAAGAGGGTCTCCAATCGAAATATCCATAGATCGAAAAACTTGTGTCGGTCGGAATATGATAAAATCACGAATTTTTTCGGCAAAGGGAAGAATCGTATGAAGAAGAGATTCTGTGGCTTTTCCTGAAAGGTCAAGAAGAGAGAGGAATGCCTTGGCTGTAAGCGGAACCGCAAGGTGACCGAGTGGAATTTCTGAAAGCTTCGACTCTAGTTTTGAGAGAAGGTCCGATGCTTCCTTAGAAAGAAGCGGTGCGATACCTGCAGATCCGCGCCCACCGACAATCGGAATAAGAATTCCGGATGTTTTGGAGTCCGCAAAGAACCTAATATTGGGAATGGTGACCTCATCAACTCCTTCACCCTGAAAACGGAGAGTCAGATCAAGACGATCCTTTAATACCCGCATGATCTCAGCAGATTCCATCGGAACAGAGTCATCTCTGAAAACAAGGCCATCATGATCTTTCAACTGGAATGGCAATGTAGACCCTGGCTCGATTGGAAAGTAAGCATAGAGCTCTGGAGCCCCAGGTTTGATCTGAAGAGTTTCGATGTTGTAATACTCCTTGACAACACCGGCGGAAGTCATGCCCATTGCCTTAAGCAGGATCGTGGCAGGAAACTTCTTTTTTCTATCGATGCGAACGTAAAGATTATCCTTCTGGTCATATTCGAAATCGATCCAAGAGCCGCGATAGGGTATAATCCGCGAGGTAAAGAGAGGGGTTCCAGTGAGTCGGGTCTTCGTCTTATCATGAGAGAAAAAGACTCCTGGCGAGCGGTGCAGCTGACTTACGACAACCCTTTCTGTCCCATTTATAATGAAGGTACCCTTGGTTGTCATGAGGGGAAGATCGCCGAGATATTTTTCTTCTTCTTTCATATACTTGACAGAAAATGATGGTTCTTTGGAGAGAGGAGATGTTTTCTCGATTTCCTTATTCTGCTCAAGAGCAGCAATACGGATTTTAATTTTGAGAGGGGCGGCATAGGTCATTCCGCGCTCAAGACATTCGTACTCTTCATACTTTGGCTCCCCTAGGGAGTATTCAATAAAATCT
The DNA here is from genome assembly GCA_021828375.1 of Nitrospirota bacterium. Lineage (GTDB taxonomy): Bacteria > Nitrospirota > Leptospirillia > Leptospirillales > Leptospirillaceae > UBA4572. The sequence continues at coordinate 58,582 of JAKARS010000001.1, read as the reverse complement.
ATCCGGTAGTTTCCGTTATAGTCTTCAATAGGGAAAACACTCAGAAAGGCAGACTGGAGACCGCTGTCCTCCCTCAAGGCAGGAGGAACATCTAGCTGCAGGAACCGCTCATAAGAGCGCTTCTGAATTTCAATAAGATCCTGAACGTCTATAAACTGCTGACTGCCACCAAAATTGTGGCGAACTATCGCGGTTTTGTTCTCCATCTATTATTCCTCAGGCCATGCATTTTGATGTGGAGCTCATTTGTCGGGAGAGACTTTGGATTGAGCAGAGCAAAAAGCTGCTACAAAAATGAGAAAACCGGAGGGACAAATGACGGCCCTCCGGATGTATGGAAGCTTGATACGTTTACTTGACTTCTACTTCAGCGCCAGCAGCAACAAGCTTTTCTTTGGTGGAATCTGCATCAGCTTTCGCAACACCAGTTTTGATGGGCTTGGGAGCTCCCTCAACGAGGTCCTTGGCTTCTTTAAGTCCAAGGCTTGTAATCTCACGAACAACTTTGATGATGTTGATCTTTTTATCTGCAGGAGCGGACTTAAGAATCACATCGAACTCCGTCTTTTCTTCGGCAGGAGCGGCTGCGGCTGCGCCAGCACCTGCAGCAACGACAGCAACAGGGGCAGCTGCTGAAACCCCAAACTTCTCTTCCATGCTTTTGATGAGGGAAACAAGCTCAAGGACGGATAAAGTTTCGATACCACCAAGAATTTCGTCAACAGACATTTTTGACATTTTTGAGAACCTCCCATTTCATTAATGAATTGAAAAAATTAGCCTTCGAGCTGTTTCTTTCGCTCCTCAAGCGCATACATTGGCTTTCTGAGGATTTGCTGCAGCCCCCCAACAAGGTTGGATAGGGGAGCCTGAAGAAGTCCCAAAAGTTGACCGTAAAGAACCTTTCGATCTGGAACTTTTGACAGTTCGATCAGCTCCTGATGGGACACCTTTTGCCCATCAAAGACCCCTGCCTTGATCTTGAAAAGGGGATTCTCCTTGGAGTAGTCAACAACAGCCTTGATAACTCCAAGAGGATTCTCTTCGGAAAAAACATACCCGACCTGCCCCTTGATTTCTGGAGTAAGGGGATTCGTAAGGGTGGTTTCTGTTCCGATTTTCGCAAGGGTATTTTTATAGACGGAAAAACTACCCCCATGAGTCTTGAGGGAACGGCGCAAAGCAGTGAGCTTTTCAACATTCAGACCCTTATACTCAGCAACTACCGTCACGGAAGAGGCGTTAGCCAATTTCCTGAAGGATTCAATGCTGGCCGTTTTCTGAGCCTTATTCGCCATCAAACAACCTCTTTCAAGAGTTGGTTCACATCTATCTTGACTCCAGGTCCCATTGTCGTGGAGATGGAGATGGACTTGACATATTTTCCTTTGGATGTCTGGGGCTTGGCCTTCAGAATGGCACCCATGGCCGTCATGACATTTTCGAGGAGCATATTGGCGTCAAAGCTTGCACGCCCAACTGAAAAGTGGAGAATTCCTGCCTTTTCAGATTTGAACTCAATCTTTCCTTGCTTGGCCTCTTGAACGGCTTTTCCAACTTCAAACGTCACCGTGCCGGTCTTAGGATTCGGCATCAACCCTCGGGGACCCAGGATTTTTCCAACTTTTCCGACTGCAGCCATCATGTCAGGGGTGGCGATAACTTGATCAAAATCCAGCCAGCCTTCTTGAATGCGAGCGACCAGATCATCTCCACCAACGTAATCAGCCCCCTTCTCCAAAGCCTCTTTCTCTTTCTCACCCTTTGCAAAAACAAGAATACGAACCTTCTTCCCGAGGCCATGAGGAAGGACGATAGCTGAGCGAACCATCTGATCTGAACGCTTAGGGTCAATCCCCAAAGAAACAGCCAAATCAACAGATTCGTCAAATTTTGCAAACTTGATCGACTGGATAAGTGCGATAGCTTCTTTTAACGAATGGTCAGTGGGAGCCACACTCGCCTGAGCCTTCGCGATTTGTTTTCCTTTAGACATTTTTTCAACCCTTAGTCTTCAATGGTTATTCCCATGCTTCTCGCGGTTCCTTCAATAATCCTCGCGGCATGATTAACATCATAGGCATTGAGGTCTGGCATCTTGATTTTTGCAATTTCCATGACCTTCGACCTAGGAATGGCCGCCACCTTCTCTTTGTTAGGCGTTTTCGATCCCTTGGGGACAGCGGCATATTTCTTTAAAAGATCCGAGGCGGGAGGAGTTTTGGTGATAAAAGTGAAGGAACGATCCTTATAGACTGTAATGACGACAGGAATAATTGTGTTTTCTTGGCCTTGAGTCTTTGCATTGAATTGCTTGCAAAACTCCATGATGTTGACGCCATGTTGACCAAGTGCCGGACCGACAGGAGGCGCAGGATTGGCTTTTCCTGCTGGAATTTGAAGCTTGACATAGCCTGTAATTTCTTTTGCCATTGTTTTCCCCAAAATAAAAACGAAAGAAAGGACGATCTATGCTCGCTCAATTTGAAGAAAGTCGAGCTCTACCGGCGTTTGCCGACCAAAGATACTTACAAGAACCCTGACTTTGCCATGCTCTGAATCGACACCTGAAATCGCTCCAGTAAAGCCTTGGAAAGGGCCATCCGTAATACGGATAGAATCACCTTCAAAATACTGCTCACTTGCAGCAGGCATAGCAGTCCCTTCCTCGATGCGATGGAAGAGCTCGTTGACTTCCGTTGCCGTCATTGGCTGGGGCTTTCCCTTATTTCCAAGGAACCCCGTCACTTTAGGAACGGATTTCACATAATGAAAAACTTCCTCTGTCGGCTCCATCTCGATCAAGACGTATCCTGGAAAGACTTTCCTCGTGGAGACCTTCTTTTTTCCCTCCTTGAACTCTGTGACATTCTGAGTTGGAACAAGGACAATACCGATTCCATCCTCGATCCCACCTCTTTCCCGAAGTCCTTCGAGGGCGGTCTTTACCTTATTCTCAAATCCTGCATATGTATGAAGCACAAACCAGCTTTTTTCAGGCATCTATTGATCCAATTTTTAAAGGCGGGGGCCTTCCCGCATCAGCGAAGAATCAGTCCGACGACTTTTGCCAAAACAAGATCCGCCAGAGCCAAAAAAAAGGACATGAACACAACCATCACAACAACAACGACTGACGACCCAATCGTCTGATCGCGAGTAGGAAAGGACGTTTTCTTTAATTCGACCGCAACATCGGAAAGATACCCTTTTAGTTTTTCCATGCGGCCCATCAAGAACTCTCCTATTTCATTGGCAGGCCAGGAGGGACTTGAACCCCCAACCACCGGTTTTGGAGACCGGAGCTCTGCCAAATTGAGCTACTGGCCTAAGATTATTTTGTTTCCTTATGAACCTTATGACCACGACATTTCTTGCAGAATTTTTTTAGCTCAATTTTTTCTGCATTGTTACGCTTATTCTTCATCGTGGAATAATTCCTGTCCTTGCACTCAGTGCACGCTAAGGTGATAATCTCGCGCATCAGATATTCCTTTCAGTATTTAAAGGATGACCTTGGAGATAACACCGGCACCGACAGTCCGTCCGCCTTCCCGAATCGCAAAGCGAAGACCATCTTCCATCGCGATCGGAGTGATCAACTTCACCTTTACCCGAATATTATCTCCAGGCATCACCATCTCGACACCTTCATTCAGCGTCACAACGCCTGTCACATCGGTGGTCCGGAAATAAAACTGAGGACGGTATCCATTGAAGAAGGGGGTATGTCTCCCGCCCTCTTCCTTGGTCAGAATATAGGCCTCAGCCTCAAACTCTGTGTGCGGAGTGATGGATCCCGGCTTCGACAGGACCATTCCTCTCTCCACATCTTCCTTCTTTGTTCCTCTCAGAAGAAGCCCCACATTGTCTCCCGCCTGACCGGAGTCCAGGACCTTCCGGAACATTTCAACCCCCGTCACAACAGTCTTCTGGGTGTCCCGAATTCCCACGATCTCGATCTCGTCTCCGACCTTCACTACGCCTCTTTCCACCCGGCCCGTCACCACCGTCCCACGGCCGCTGATTGAGAACACGTCTTCAACAGGCATCAAAAAGGGTTTCTCCACATCACGAACAGGGGTCGGAATATACTCATCCACTGAATCCATCAGCTTGAGGATCGGGGAACACGCCGGACACTCCCGCTTCCCACATCCGCACTCCAGGGCCTTCAGTGCCGATCCTCGGGTGATCGGAATCTCATCCCCAGGAAACTCATACTTCGACAAGAGCTCACGCACTTCCAGCTCCACCAGCTCCAGAAGCTCGGGATCATCCACCATGTCAACCTTGTTCAGGAAGACGACGATATAGGGGACGCCCACCTGTCTCGCCAGCAGAATGTGTTCCCGCGTCTGGGGCATCGGACCATCCGCCGCCGAAACCACCAGAATCGCTCCGTCCATCTGCGCCGCTCCCGTGATCATATTTTTCACGTAGTCGGCGTGTCCCGGGCAATCCACATGCGCATAGTGCCGGTTCGCGGTCTGATACTCCACATGGGCAATGGCAATCGTAATCCCACGCTCCCGCTCTTCCGGGGCCTTGTCGATCATGTCATACGCCAGAAACTCGGCCATCTTGTTCGCTGCCAGAACCCGCGTAATCGCTGCGGTTAAGGTCGTCTTCCCATGGTCCACGTGTCCGATCGTTCCGATATTCAGATGCGGCTTTGTTCTCTCGAATTTTGCTTTTGCCATTTAATCCTCCAGATAAGATTGAACACGTGGTAACACGACCCAGCACAATGGAGCCCTTGACCGGGATTGAACCGGTGACCTCATCCTTACCAAGGATGTGCTCTGCCAACTGAGCTACAAGGGCAAATACAAAAACATTGCATCAAAGAGTGGAGCGGGAAACGGGATTCGAACCCGCGACGTCCAGCTTGGAAGGCTGGCGCTCTACCGCTGAGCTATTCCCGCATGGAAAAACCATTTCAAAACTCTCATTATGTGGTGGGGAGGGGAGGATTCGAACCTCCGAAGCCGCTGGCGACAGATTTACAGTCTGTTCCCTTTGTCCACTCGGGAACCTCCCCCTAACAGGCCCCGATCAAGATGAAGCGAGACAGAGAAGCTCTTCATGGCGACCTTTATGATAAAAAATCAAACCCATAAATGGCTCGCGACACGTGTCTCTGTCCACTCTTGAAAATAGGCAAATCAGAACGAAGACAAACCGGAATTATACTTTCCGGAAACTTGATTGTCAAGAAAAAAGTCTCCACTCCTTCAATGAAGATTCTTGCCTTACGCCATCATACTTTTTTAACGGCACCAACTGTTCATTGATAATTTTTAGCCCTTCGCATCAAGTCCCCCGGGCTATCATTCATCCCTATCTTTTCTTTTTTTATATCGATACTTCCTTAACTTTCGTCGATAGCTTGTTTCTGATAGCCCTGTCAGCCTGATCCCGAGCCGAATGTTTTCCCCTACGATCGAAGAGACCCGCGAAAAATATTTTTCATTAAAATTTTCAAGGGCCAATTGATACTCTTCCACTCCATTGTCTGCTGGATAGTCGAACTCAATATCTCTTGGAAGAATTACCCTATTTTTACATACAAGGACTGCTCTTTCCATGACAACTTTTAATTCTCTTATATTTCCAGGCCAGGAATGGCTTCGTAGCTTTAACAATGCGTCGTCGCTCAATTGAGGAGGGCCATCAAGAATCGGATCCCTACCTAACTGATTTGAGTTAGATCGTGAGAGTGCCTCAACGATATTCTTGCTCGATTCAGCAACAAGGCGCGTTGAAAGACAGACCATGTCTTCTAGCCGATCCCTCAAAAGGGGAAGCCGGATTATTCGTCCTAGACGGTACATGACATCATCTCGAAAGCTTCCGTCCTTAAGCATATGCATTAATTTTTGGTTGCTTGCAAAGACAAATCGGGCTTTCGTTATCGAGGGAGAGGCACTCCCCACTGGCCAATAAACTTTCTCCTCGAGTACCCGAAGCAGCTTCGGCTGCAAAACCTTTGGAAGGCTATTCACTTCATCCATAAAAATCGTTCCGTCTTTCGCCATTTCGATACAACCGATTCGCCCCTGCTCGGCCCCTGTGAATGCTCCCTTTCGGTGTCCAAAAAGTGTACTCTCAAACAGTGTTTCCGCTCCTTCGACAAGATTGATTGGAAGGAAAGGGGATGACGCACGCCCGGAGAGAGAATGAATCGCCCTTGCCACAAGCTCCTTTCCCGTTCCGGAAGCCCCTTCTATCAGTATAGGAAAATCAAGAGGGGCATAGAGTCTTATTTCCGACGCGACCTCTCTCATTTCAGGAGAAGTCGCACAAAGAAATTCCTCCAGATTATTCTCGTCCACACTAATTTTTTCCATTCTGAAATCCATAAGATCCTTCCCTTTTAAACATTATGACAGCCATAATGAAACAGAGTAGTAGTAAAAACGATATTTTCACTAAATTCAACCAAATTATTATTAATTGAATATATTAAAAATTATTAACACTATATAAATTCATAATTCTATATATTTTTACAAGAATTCAATAGAATTCATTTTCCTTGAAGATAAAAGAGAGGGAAAGATCTCGATAGTCGATCGACAAGCCTCAACATCGCAAATTTTTGGCTTTGGTTTATTCTGCGTGAGGATATCTTAAGGGGGATCTTGATTGGAAAAATAGAGAAATGGAGCCGGCGGTCGGGATTGAACCGACGACCTGTCGATTACGAATCGACTGCACTACCACTGTGCTACGCCGGCAACAAATTAGGGGGATTCAAGCAGCAGTAATGATAACGAAAGAAAGCCTCCGAGGCAAGCCTGCCTACCTCGAAGGCTCGGAAAAATGACGGCTCCTTATGAGGCCTTGTCAGTTTTTGGGAGGAAGAACTCCCTTCCAAGGGGTGACCTTTCCTGCCAAAACACCGACCTTATCACGTCCTGTCTCAAAGCCCTCTTTCTTGACCTTCAGGAGGTGGATACCAGGGGGTATATCGAGAGCTAGTGGAGTCAGCCCATAGTAGATTCCATCAAGATAGACCTTGGCACCGGAAGGCTTGGATACGACCTCAATTCGTCCCTTGTCCGAAGGAACCGCTCCTGCTACCTTTCCTTCGGGGGTTTTCGGAACATCTGCCATCATACCCGACAAAACCTGAACGGACCCAGGGCTCCGGGCATTGATCTTTGGAAGGACACGGTCGACCGACTGTAAGATAACATTGTGGAGGGCCTCATCAAGACGCATGGAGGCATAGTCTGTGGGCGCCTTTTTGGACACTTTCCGGTCATAGGTATCGTGGTGAAGGGTATTTCCCCAAATGATTCGCCCTGACTCACTGTCAAGATAATACAGCTCGACCCGGGCCTGAGTCGTCGCGGCCAGTTCACTGAACTTCCCCTTAACCGCACCGCTGATTCCACCAGAGCGAAGAAGAAATTCATAATTGCGTATCTTTCCAATAACAAAAATATCCACATTGGGATAGCGTGTTCTTAATGAAGCCACCCATGTTTTTGTGGAAAAGGAGAAGTTGTCAGGCGGGGTTTTGATCCAGATGGATTTGAGGCCCAGATATCGATAGGTATCGACAAAGGCCTTGGTCACATGGTCCGGAACATTCTGTTTGGTGTGAAAGGTATTGGATCCCCACCCAATCAGAGTTGCATCCCCCATCAGACGCTTGGCGACACGTTGATCCTCAAATGTCACAAAACCAAAACGCAAGGAAGATCGGAACTGGTTCGGCTGAGTTTCTCCAAAGTTAGGGCTATAGCTCAACACGACCGGAGTCTGGGCACACGATGAAACCCCGAGCATTGAAACAAGCAGGCAGAAGGAAAAGACACGGGCAATGATTCGACGCATCAATGGGAACCTCCGGAAGGAGTCGGTGGGGAGCTAGGCACAGATGATCCAGTTGTGCTTCCACTCGATGAAAAAGGATGAAGAGGAATGGTTTTTACTGATTTTCCTGTATTTGAGACAGAGGGCTCACTCTGATTCAGGGGCTTATTTGGTAAAGGCTTTGACGCAGCTGAGCTGCCCGAAGTATGGCTTGAAACGACAACCTTCAAATGATGCAGCGTCTGTCGATTGAGTCGCCGATGGAGAACGGGGGCAGAGGTGGGACCGGCAAGCCCCAGTCTCTTTCCATTGAGAAAGAGGGCAAGCCCATCTCCTGACTGAGTCGAAAACGTCATGAAGTTTTTCCCGACAAGAGTGCGTTCATCTCCAGGGTTCAAACGAAAATGGCGAACCGTTCCATCATCGACTGACACAACAACCCAAACACTCTTCAATCCGACCATCCGGAGCGTCAGTCGATTTGATGTGGAAGGTTGCACCTCCGGTGAGGAAGGAAGTGCGCGGCTCTCTGTCATCGCAGGCGGAGAAGATGGTGGGGCAAGCGTCACGTTCTTTCCTGCAGTCACTGGGGGCGGGGATGATGGGGGCAAAGAGGGAGCAGGGGCAGAGACGGAACTCCCCCCCGGAGAGGAGACAGCGGGAGAAGACGGAGAGGGGGCGGAGAAAGAAGAAGCAGGAACTCGAGTCGCTGGCTTATGCCTTTCATGCTTGACCGCCAGCCCCCCCAGAATCAGCACAGCGACGATCCCGGCGCCCACCCAATACAGCCGGCTATCTCCCCCCGATTGTGTGATCGGTCTGATCGATGTTGGCTTTCCATTGGGCTCGACAGGTTCAGGAGAGACAGTTGTCGCCCAATCCCTTTGAAACTGGGCAAGCATGAAAGGAACGTCGAGGCCAAGAAACTCGGCATAGACCTTTACATGGCCTCTCGCGTAAACCATGCTGGGATATTGACTCCAGTCTCCACGCTCCATCACGGAAACCCATCCGGGACTAATATGAGTCACACTGTCAACATCATCAACAGTTAAACCTTTGGCCTCTCGCGAACGGAGAAGGATCGTGGCGACAGACTCGGAGTGAACCGGTTCACCCATCCGATTCCCCCCATTTGACAGATTATCTTCCTCGTGCGCCATGTCTGGCCCTTCATGTTTGTAAAAAGATTGAGCAACGAACTTTCTGAACCCTTACGGAGCCACTTGCTTCTTGGCAGAGGCAGGACCGCTCCCCTCCCCCTGCTTCTTTAATGGGGTTTGGGGAAGAAGAAGCAAATACCGCTTGGCCCTTACCCCAACCTTCGATGTGGGATCGAGGCGAACCGCCTCTGTAAAGGCTTCGGTGGCCCTTTTCTGATCCTCAAGCTTCAGGTAAGCCCTCCCGAGCTCAAAATAGCCGGACGAAAAACCAGGAGCCAATCGTATTGTTTCGGAGAAATCCCCAATGGCCTTCTCGTAGGCACCTTCGGACATATGCACCTTGCCAAGCCAGAAATAGGCAGGAAGGAATCTGTCATTTCGAAGGATGGCTTTGGCAAAATACTCCTTGGCTTTTTCAAACTTCCCGGTGAGCATGTAAACCTTACCGATATTCGTAAGAGGATAGTAAGGGGTTTTATTCAAGGTGTTTTCAAGGGCCTTATGAAAATCTATCAGTGCCTCTTGGTATTGTTTTCTCTCAAGGGCGATCTTCCCGAGATAGTTATAGGTGGAAGAAGGGTCATCATTATGCTTGAGAGCGCGCAGGAACTCGATCCGGGCATCGGTCAGATCATGCATCAGATAATACACATGGCCAAGAGAATAGTGGACCTTGGGAATATCCGGATCGAGGTGATTCGCATACTCGAATTCCCAGAACGCCGCCTGGAGTTGATGGTTTCTCAGATTTCTGAGTCCACCGTTGTAGTGCTCTATCGCCATATGGTGGTTTCTTGGAGACACTCCACGTTGGCACGCTGAAAGAAGGGCCAGTCCCATCATCAGGCAAGCTGCCCGGACTCCTGCTGGGCACCGCCTCCCGGAAAAGGCCAACCTAAAGCCTCCGATCCCTGGGATCGATCCGGTTGAATGACGTGAGATCCAAAAACTCCCCGGTGCGCTGCGAAATCTGATCCATCGAGAGCTCTTTTGTTCCCGCCACACCAAAGTCCGAAACACAAAACGAGGCCATTGCAGATCCCACAATGGCCGCCTGGCGGAGAAACTCAGGGGAGGCCTTGCCGTGACGCGTCAGGTAACCGAGGAGGCCCCCGGCAAAGGAGTCACCGGCACCAGTCGGATCCTTGACAACCTCAAGAGGCATGGCCGGAGAGGAAAAGATCCCTCCCTCATAAAAGACGAGCGCCCCGTGCTCGCCTTTTTTGAGCACCACGATTTTGGGACCCATTTTCCGGATGGCATCCGCGGCCCGAACCAGGTTGTACTCTCCGGTGAGCATGCGGGCTTCTGATTCATTAATCGTCAAAAGGTCCGTCCTGTGAAGGACCTTGAGAAGTGCGTCCTTCTTGGATTCGATCCAGTAGTTCATCGTATCGAGGGCCACAAGGCGGGGCCGATTTTTCAATTGATCGAGAATGCGCCCCTGTATCTCAGGGTCGATGTTGGCCAGGAAAAGTGTCTCCGGAGAGGGATAGTGCTCAACGACTTTTGGGTTGAAGGAGAGCAGGCAATTAAGCCGTGTCTCACGCGTAATGGCCGTGTTCAGGTCATAGGAGTACTCGCCGGTCCACGCAAAGGTCTTTTCGGCACTGCGGTCCAAACCACGGACATCAATTCCACGGGCGGCAAGAAGCTGACGTCCCTCCTCAGGGTAGTCTTCCCCGACAACCGCCACGATCCCCACTGATGTCCAATAGGAAGCGGCGATCGCGCCATAGAAGGCGGACCCCCCCAAGGCTCGATTGACGGTTCCAAAGGGAGTGGTCACATCGTCAAGCGCCACCGTTCCCACAATCACAAGTTTCGGCGTCATTGGTTCCCTCCATGGGAGACAGAATCGCCTCCGTCCTTGGGAAGGAGACCTAAAAAAGAAAGGCGTTCCCGAGTCGCCGGAGGAATCATGTCGCGATGGGTGATCAGTGCGTGGAGGGGCGCCTCCTGACAAGAGCATGAGGGCTGAAGTCGAACGGATGAAAGGGCATGTTCCAGGATGCGATTTGCATTTTCAACATTCTTTGAAATTACCGCAAGAACCTCGGACACCGTCACGGCATCATGGTCCGGATGCCAGCAGTCAAAGTCCGTGGAGAGGGCCAGCGTCGCATAGCAGAGACCTGCTTCACGAGCCAGTCTCGCCTCGGTCACATTGGTCATCCCGATGACATGCGCGCCAAACTGTCGATAGAGGAAGGATTCGGCCTGCGTGGAAAAGGCCGGTCCCTCCATGCAGTAATAAGTCCCCTTGACATGGTGGCGCACACCTGCAGCGCGACAGGCTCCAATGAGTGTTTTGGCAAGATCATCGCAGATGGGATGAGCAAAGGCCGTATGGCCGACAGCCCCCTGACCATAAAAGGTCGACGGACGCCCCCGAGTCCCATCGATGAACTGGTCGATGACTACCATGTCCCCTGGAACAATATCTTCACGAAGAGATCCGACGGCAGAGACCGAAAGAATCCGCTTGACTCCCAGCGACACAAAACCTGCGATGTTGGCGCGATAGTTGACCTCCCCAGGAAGATACCGGTGGCCCGATCCATGACGGGAGAGAAAGACCACAGGAACACCGCCCAGTGAGCCGGTCATGTAGGGATCGGAGGGCTGTCCCCACGGGGTTTCAACAACTGTTGGGACCAAATCCGACAGGCCTTTAAGTTGATATAGCCCGGATCCGCCGATCACCCCGATGGGTGCCCTTTCCCCTGAATTTCTCTTCCGAACAGCCTTCATTCCTTCCTGTCCCACTCGTCCTCCATCAGCACTGGATGTTTCTCCGCCCTAAAATTCTCAGGATTTTATCATAGTTTGAAGAAGACTCCAAGAGAAACCTGAGTTTTTTGGGGACTCCACGGAAATGGCCCCTTCCATATGGCGAAACCAAGTCATCTGTCTCTTGGCATACTGGCGAGTTTTGAGCACGATGGCATGGAGGAGTTCCTCCTGTGTCATCTTACCGGCAAGATGCGACATCACCTCCCGGTAGCCAAGGCTTGCAAATCCCGGCCAATCCGGATGCCCTCCCCGGGAAAGAAGGTCCTCGACCTCTTCAACCCACCCATGGGAGAGCATCAGGGCAACTCGACGCTCAATCGCTTTGTGAAGCCAGATTCTTTCGGGGGAAAGGACCACGAAGGTTCGGACAGGGATCCCCTCCCCTTGGGAGAGACGATACAGCTCGGTGGGAGGCAGTCCTGTCGACTCGTAAAGGAAAAGGGCCCGCAAGATTCGCACCCGGTCATTCGGAAAGAGGTGCTTTGCCCTTTCCGGATCGACATTGGCTAGCCGGGAATAGAGCTCTGCGGTCGGAACATTCTCCATCGCTGCACGAAAATCTTCCCCCGACGAGGGATCCCCTTCTGGAAGCTCGACGATTCCATGGAGGAGGGCTTTTATATAGAGCCCCGTCCCACCACAGAGAACAACCCTTTTTCCTCGTGACTGAATTCTTTCAATGGCCCTGCGGGCATCCCTGGCAAATGCCCCCGCGCTGTAAACGTCCTGCACCGAACAAAGATCAATCATGTGGTGGGGAATGGCCTCCTGTTCGAGCAGGGAAGGCTTTCCCGTTCCGATGGAAATTTCCCGGTAGATCTGACGGCTGTCTGCCGAGACGATCTCCGCCCCGTTTTTCTGGGCCCACTCCAGGGCCAGCAAACTCTTCCCTGACGCGGTCGGGCCGGCAATGACCAGATCGATGGGGTCTAGCGACCGAACCATGTATCAATGGCCGAATGGCTCAGGGAGAGAATGGTGGGTCTTCCGTGGGGACAGCTGTAGGGATGGTCCGAGGCGAGAAGCTCCCGAATGAGGCGGGCGCCTTCCTCTGTCCCGAAGACATCATTCCTTCGGACACTCCGGTGGCAGGAAAGGGTCATCAGAGTCTCGTCAATTCGATCGGAGCGAAGAATCGGAACCTCAAACCCCTGAGAGTGAGCCCCGAGCTCATCCAGCGCCCGGGTCGGATCGGGCTCATCGAGAAGGGAGGGGACAGAGCGTATTCTGAAGAGATCGGGACCCGACCGGTCAATATCAAATCCCAGATGTGAGAGTTCCTCCAGGCGGCTGTCAAGGTTGTCCGCCATCGAGGGGGCCACCCGATAGCTCACCGGAAAAAGAAGTGTCCGTCGCCCCCCTCCTTTGCCATCTTCCAAAAGAGCCTGGCGATATCGGTCATAGTTGACCCTTTCATGAGCCGTATGCCAATCCACGAGCCACAGGGCTTCTCCGGCAAGAGCCACCAGATAGGTTCCAGCCCACTGGCCTACGACAGAAATCGTCTCGGGATCGGGACGATTTCCGGAAAAGACCGAAGGGAGGGACTTGAGAAGCTCCGGGATCTCACGAAAGGACGGGTGATTTCCCGCCTCTTTCCTTTCTTGCGAGAAAAGAGGAGAAGAACGTCCCGCACGATAGGGCGGAGGGGAGGCGGCTCGGAGCTCGGAGGCATTGGCCGAAAAAGGAAGGTCAGGGGTCATTTCTCCGGGAGCCGACCGAGGCGGTGTCGTCAATGATGGTGTTCCTTCCTTGGGGAAACGGGAAGGATCCGGCCGATGATCCTCCGTCTCCGGCAAGAATTCCCGAGTTTTCAAGGGGTCCGGAAGAGGAGCAGAAGAATGAGGCCGGGAAGAGCCGGACGGTACCTGTTCCGGAAATATCCTTTCTGAAAATCCCTCGAATGCCTCGGAGATCACCCGCCGAAGAAGTGAGAATATCCGATCCCCGTCAAGGAGACGGACCTCGCGCTTGCTCGGATGAACATTGACATCGAGGCGGTCGGGCAAGAGATCAAGAAAGACCCACGCCCCCGGATGAAGATCACGGGAGATTCTCCCGGACGCTCCCTGGGTGATCGCTTCAAAAAGTGCCGGATGGCGAATCCATCGTCGGTTAACAAACAGATGCTGAAACTGGCGGTCCTTCCGTAAGCGATCGGGTCGAAGAAGCACCAAGGAAATCCGAAGGTCCTCCCCCCCTCGCTCATGATAAAGAAGGTCGTCCTCCTGAAATGTTGGGTAGAGGTCAAGAATGCGAAGAAGGGGAGTGTGGCGGGCAGGAAGGGAAAAGATCTTTCGGGAGGGGGTCGACAGGTCAAGCTGAACATCAGGAAAGCCCAGAGCCACTCTCTGAAAGGCTTCGGTCACATGTCCCAGTTCCGTCTGAGGGGATCGAAGATACTTCTTGCGAACCGGAACATTGAAAAACAGATCTCGCACGGAAATGGCCGTTCCCACTGGACGGTCCCAGGGAGAGGTCAAGGGTTCTTCCCCCGGAACCCACTCCAGTCGGGATCCAACCGCATCTGACTGGTGGCGCGTTTCCAGGGTGACTCGGGCCACCGAAGCAATGGAAGCCAAAGCTTCGCCCCGAAACCCCATCGATCGGACCTGAACAAGATCATCGAATGAAGAAATCTTGCTTGTCGCATGGCGAAGAAAGGCCAAGGGGAGGTCGTCCTTCATGATCCCCGAACCATTGTCTTCGACACGAATGAGGCCCGCCCCCGTTAGGTCCACGACAACAGAGACTCTTTTTGCCCCCGCATCCAGACTGTTTTCCAGGAGCTCCTTCAAGACAGACGATGGCCGTTCGATCACCTCGCCGGCGGCAATCTGGTTGACAAGGGCTGCCGGCAATTCTCGGATCAGCCCCATGGATTATTCATCCAGACGCGAGAGGCGTCTCTTCGAGAGGTCGTCGAGCTGCTGCTCCAAGGGAAAGAGCTCAAGAACCCGCTTGTAGCTTTTGACGGCAGCCTTCTTGTTTCCAAGCTTTTCGTACACTTGTCCCTTCTTGTAGTAGGACGTGGCCTTCTTGGGACTGTCGACATACTTGTGGATCACGGCATCATAGAGCGCCAAGGCGCGCTTGTAGTGCTTGAGATTATAGTGCGACTGGGCCTCCCAGAAGACGGCCGAGGAGGCCAGATGAGAGTCGGGATATTCCTTGACCAGACGACCAAACTCCGAGATGGCGATATCATAGTGCCCGGCCTGATAGTCGGCATAGGCCTGATGGTAGATCATGTCGGGAGATTCCGTCGTTTTCTGGGGGGCAGCCGGGGCGGAGGCAACGGCGGCGGGGGAAGGAGAAGACGGGGCACCACCGGCTGATGCCGAAGGGGCCGGAGACGGGGTCGGCTTCGCCACAGGGGCGGGAGCTTGAGATTCGATCCGATTCATCAGCTGGTCGAGGCGATGATTCATGCGCTCAAGGCGATCCCTCAGGCGGGCAATACGGAGCTTCTGATTGTCCAGTCGGGTTTCAAGGTCTGCCAACTGTGTTCCGCCCGAGACACCGGCTCCCCCGCCAGCCTGACGTTCAATCTTGGAAACCTTTGTCGAAAGGGTATCCATCTGGGCACGAAGGTCGGAGACATCGGAGGGAGAGGCACAGGAGGCGAGCCCCAGGAGCAAGGAGAGGGATATGGCGGCTCCCCCCAGAACTCTCAAGGTTCCCGTATTGTGCTGGTTGCGAGTCTTGATGGTCAACGATTGTCTCCTTGCAAGGGGGTCAACTTCTTTCGATGTCCTGACGTCTAGGGCGACGACCATGACGGAGTCAGGACACTCCGCGAGTAATTGCCCAAAAACTCTCGCCCATGGCCATCAATCCAGATTTTTGCCAGTTTGGAGTGGCCGCGGATCTGCCGGGTATAAACAAGGAAGCGCCCATCAGGAGACCAGCTGGGACTGTCATCGCGTCCGGATCCCTGGGTGATCATCACCCGTGATGTTCCGTCCGGACTGATGAGGCATATTTTAGGACGATGCATGTCGTTCATGCAAACATACGCAATCCAGTCCCCCCGGGGAGACCAGGCCGGGGCCACATTGTAGCTGCCATCGAATGTCAGCCGATGGACGTTGGAACCATCCGAGTCCATCAGAAAAATCTGTGGATGTCCGTCACGGTCGGAGACAAAGGCCAGGGCATTTCCTGAAGGGGAGAAGGTAGGCGAGAGGTTGTTGCTTCGGGAATACGTCAGACGCTCGAGCCGTTTCGTTGAAAAAGTGTAGAGATAAATCTGTGTATGCTGGGAGGGACGTCCGCGGGAGAGAGCCACAGCGAGGCGCTTCCCATCGGGAGAGAAAGTCGGCGTGATGTTGAGCCCCGGATAAGAAAAAAGCATATGTCTTTGCCCCTGCACAAGATCATAGTCAATGATCTGTGGTTCCCCATGCAGGTAGGTGACATAGAGAATGTGATGCCTATTGTGGGACCAGGCCGGATTGAAGGCAAGGACATTGTCGAAGGTCATCCTTCGGGTATTCTCTCCATCGAAATCCATGGTGAAGAGGTCATATCCGTGTGAGGTGCGCCCGATAAAGGCAATCCGGCTTGTCGCCACGCCTCGAATCCCGGCAAACTGAAAAAGGATGTCATCAACAAACTTGTGGACGACAAGTGAATATTTTCCCGATGTCCGATAGATCTTGTCGAGAAGGATGGCCCCATTAAGAGGGTCCCGGACGACACCATGGAGTTGAACTCCCTCATCTTCGAGAGAGAACTGCATGCCCACGACACCCTCTGCCCCCAACGGAGCCACGGCATGGGCGGTAATGGAGTCGAGGGGTTCACTCGCAAGCTGGGAAAGGATCGCCGGAGGAGGTGTCAGAATCTCAAAATATCCCGTTTCCAGAAGATCCCGTCTCACCAGAGCCTCTCCCCTTTTCGTCAGGAGGGAGATCTCCTTGCGGTCCATGTTTCCCACAAGGACGATCTTGAAGGAAAGACGGGTCTCATTGGTAATGACCGAAAGATCGACGGCCTTTGCCGCGGGAGGCGGGACAAGAAACATTCCCCCCCAAAGCATGCCTGTCATCAATACCAAAAAAAGATATCGTCTCATCAGAACCCTTGCCTTTTCGTTGCCTGAAGCGTCACTGTCACCGACTCCTTTTCCTTGCCGTATGACGGAGGAAAGGGCGGAAAGGGGATCGACCGCAGAATGGCATAGCGGGCGGCATCATCAAAGACCCGGGAGCCGGAAGCAGTCATCAGAACCGGCTCCCCCGATATTTGCCCGTCTTTGAGAAGGGTGAATCGAATTGTGACATAAAGGCCATGGGACCCGGGAGGGGGTGCCCAGTTCGACTTTATCCGCGCGATCAGAAGATGCTGCAAGTATGTGGGAAACTGGGCTCCCGCCAGATCCATGTGAACGGGCGAGGGATTTGCCACCGGAGCAAGTGCGGCCTTCGATGGCTGAGGATTCTTTGGGTGCTCCTGTTTCCGGCTCTTTGCCGGCATCACCCGGGCCTTTTTGACGACAGCCTTTGGGTGGGCAACCTTATGAGCCGGCACAGGCTTTTTTATCCGCCTTGGGACGGGCTTTCGCGGCGACTTATGAACGGGGGGCTTCCTGATTACCCGGGGAGAAGGTGCCCGCCGCTGAGGGTGAGGGGGGGGCGGCGGGGGGGGCGCAGGGCGAACCTTCTTGACCGGAGGTGCCGGTGGAGCAGGAGGAGGAGCTCCTGGCTGAACCAGCTGATTTTCAGGAATCAGGGAGACCGTCGTCGCCGTCTGATAACCAAGCGATATTGGCTTTCGATGCATGACCACAAGGGTCACAACGATGACATGAAGGAAAAGCGAAAGGACAAGAAACCAGCCGATCCCCCGCTCTCCGGTGGGACGGACTCCCGAGCGAATCACGTCATTCTATTCCG
Organism: Nitrospirota bacterium; assembly: GCA_021828375.1. Taxonomy (GTDB): domain Bacteria; phylum Nitrospirota; class Leptospirillia; order Leptospirillales; family Leptospirillaceae; genus UBA4572. Next base: position 40,893 of record JAKARS010000001.1, on the reverse strand, counting down.
GGTTTTTGGGAGACGGGGCGGTAATCATACCGAGCCGATCGATACCGGCAAGCTTGACGACATCCATCAGATGGACGACAGTCCCGTAGTCGACCTTTTTGTCCGCCTTCAGATAGACAACGACCCGTTTGTCTTCCTTATAGCGGCGGGCGAGGAGGGCCGAAAGCGCCTCCCATGTCACGGCATGTCCATTGACATAGATCTGCTTGGAGGTCGTGACGCTGACAATCACCTTGGGAACCGGCTTTTTCAGGCTGTTGGCGCTGGTCTTCGGCAAATTGATCTTGAGCCCCCGATAAAGGAGGGGCGTCGTCACCATGAAGATGATCAGGAGAACGAGGACAACATCGATGAAGGGCACCATGTTGATCTCGGACAACATGCGATTGCGATTGGACCCTGAATCAAATTTCACAAGTTCTCCCGCCCGATTGGGCCCGATTGGGGTAGAAAGACAACAAGGGGACTTATTCTTTCCAGCGGCCTTCCGCCATCAGGTTCAAAAGTTCCATATTGAAGGACTCGGCCAGAGATTCTATGGACCGGATTCTTTGAAGAAAATAGTTGTAGGCAATCACGGCGGGAATGGCGGCAAAGAGTCCGGAGGCGGTCGTCACCAGGGCATCCGCGATCCCGGGAGCCACGGACGCGATGCTGACAGAGGACTGATGGCTGATGTCCCGAAAGGCATGGATAATGCCCCACACGGTCCCGAAAAGCCCCACAAAGGGTGAGATGTTGGCCGTTGTCGCCAGGATCTGAAGATAGGACTCAAGGCGCGTGAGATCCTCCTGTCGGGCCTGCAAAAGCGTCCGATGAATGATTTCAATCTCGCTCTCCCGCACTTCGCCTCCCCGACTGACCGCTCTCTCCTCGATGCCCTTGATTTTCTCGTAGGCGCTGCGAAACATGAAGGCCAATGTGGATCGGCGAAACTCTCCGGCATCCTGGTAAAGGCGGGAAAAGCGGTCCGCCTTCTTGAAAGCCTTGATGAAGCCTCGATTCTCAGCGTTCGTCTTGGAGATCGCATACCATTTGTAGAAGATGACCCCCCAGCTGAGAGAGGAGAGAAAGATGAGAAATCCAAGGACAATTTCGGCAAGAAGGCTGATCTGGTTAATGAAGTTGAAAAGATTCATTGACGTTTATCCTCGGACAGGGGGATGAAAGTGGGAGAGGAGGGATTTCAGAGTCTTTTCCTTCAGGCCATCAAAAGAAAAAGGTGAGAGGTGACAGGCAGGAAAAGATCCGAAGATGGTCTGACGCAAGGAGCCCCCTACGGCATTGGCGACAGAAACAAGAAGAATTCAAGCAGGAAAGAGAGACACAAAGCCGGGCGACGCAAAGCCGTTAATTTTGATCCGGACAGAAGCAATGGCGGGGCCGACGGGGCTCGAACCCGCGACCTCTGGCGTGACAGGCCAGCGCTCTAACCAGCTGAGCTACGGCCCCAGAAGAAAACGTGGGGAATAAGGAAGGACCCCCTCCACCTGACCCGGAAGCGAGATGGCACCCTAAAGTTCTTCGGGATGCGACACTCGACGGAAGATTGTAGGGTGCCTCGAGAGAAAAGTCAACAAAAAAACTCCGAATTTCCGGGAATTCCGCTCTCCCCACTTTCTTGATTATCGGGTGGATCAAAACGAGAAATCAACTCCTGCCAGAACGGAGTTTGAGGTCACATTCGAAAAGCTTCCGCTGGCAAAGGCTCCCTGAGCTGTTCCATAGCCCTCGAGAGCCGCCCCGCCTTTGGAGAGGAAGGAGCCAACCCCCATGTTCAACATCCACTGCCATTCGGCAAAAAGCGAAATGGCTGTTCGGTCGCCCCCATAGAGCCAATAGCGGTCCGCCACACCAAACTCGATCACATTGTCAAAGTTTCCCGGAAGCTGCTGTGCCACACCCGAAAACGTGGGTTGCTCCAACATGTCGACCTGATTGGCCGTCAGAATGATCATGTCGGAGCCACTGCCTGTCTCTTCGACCACCCCGGGAAGTGTCGGCTCGTAATCGGCCTCCACAAACCAGGACATGTAGGACAAGCCTGAAATGGCCGCCACTCCGGCTCCAAAAAGAGCGGGATTGGCAACCAGGGCCGAGGCCGGATCGACCGCTATTTCCCAGGCGCCAAAGATGTTCAGGCCCCCATCAGGAATCGGGTTGAGGGAAAGGTCCACCCCTTCCCGATGGTAGATTCCGTCAGGCGAGGCTCCCCCCCCTCCCGAAAGAGAGAGCGCCGACTCCCCGACAAGGGCGAACAGTCCGATCCTCTCTCCATTTGTCGACCCCCATCCGCCGAATGACTGGGTCAGGTGGGCAAAAACGGCAAACCCGTTGTTCTCCCCGGGGACTCCGGCCGCGGCCGCACCACTGGAAAAAGGGGCTCCGTCAGGATTTCCATAAAGGCCCGAGTTCGGCATGAGGGAGATCGACAGGCGGGTTTCGCAGGGGTCCGTGGAAAAGGACTGATCGCTTCCGCACCCATTTTCAAAAAAATAGCCGAAATAGCGAAGGGCGGTGTGGTTGTTCTTCATCTGAAAGCGATCGGCGTCGTAATAGGCCGGAAGAACGAGCGACCCATAGTCGGCAAAGGAGGCCATGGAGCTGTTTGTGACGATCTCAGGGGCTCCCGGCAAATAGTCGTACATCATGTAGGGAGTCCCCTCCCCTTTCTGCAGGGCCCGACGACTCGAAAACGGAGGATCCTGACTCACATCTCCGGCATAGAGGTTGAGAAGGGTCGTCCCAAAAAGGGCATCGAACCTGACCCAGAGGCTTTCCACGGAAAATGCCGTCTTGTCGAGGACCGGCCCCGTAACCCCCGGTTCGGCCCAGAATGAAATCGACGGAGACAGCAGCCCCCCCGACAGGACTGTCCATGGATCAGGGGAAAAGGCACCATTTGACCAAGAGCTTGACGACGGCGCACCATTTCCCCCCAGAGTCACCGGAGAAATCTTCGAGGAATCCTGATTCCCCAGGGTTGCTTTCCGGGAGGGAGTGGCCACCCCCACCAAGGACTGTCCTCCATAGGCCATCGTCATGTGGAAACCGATGGGAAAGTAGTTTTGGGCCTCCGGCCTTTCAAATAGGAGGTCGAGACCATTGGCCACCCCGGTGGTGGAAAGCATGAAGCCCCTGTCGCGAAAAAAGTTTCCTTCATCGGAAAGCTTGGGCCATTGGATATGGCAGAAGGCGCAAGGAAGGTCGTAGCTTCGGGAAAAGCCTGCATAGGCGTAAGATTTGGAAACCATGAAAAGCACGATCACAAGGGAGAGGCAAATCTTCAGGATCATGCCGCCTCCGGGAAGAGTCCGGACGGAGCTCATGCGTTTCCCTGACCAAAAACCGGAAAGGCAGAGGGAACCTCCTCCCAGACATCGACATGCGCCAGCATCCTTCGCATTCAGAAAACCTGTCGGCCCCCCAGGAACAAGTGGGTCTGACCTTTTTCCCCATAAAGATGTCCAGGCTGACGCCCCGTCCCCAAAAACTGGGCCAGATTCCCCCGGGCCTCAAGGTCAAAGGTAAAGTCAAAACGGGAGACATCTCCCGAAGACAGACGGTCCACCTCTCCCTGCCCCACCAGGGTCAGGGAGCTGTCCGAGGCTTCAACGTGGGGAAGAACGATTTTTCCGGGCTCTTCCCGAACCACAATCTCTCCCTTCCTGACTCCCACGGCAGAAAGGAGCATATTGGCCAGGGGATTGGAGCTTTTCAGGGAGAGATCGTGGAAGGTGATGCGGGCAGAGTGGAGACTCAGCGCCGAAAGGGAGAGGTGCTCGAAGCGGAGGGCCGAGATCTGCCCCGAGCCTGACGACTGCGGCGACGGGGAGGACGGCTTTCCCGACCTGACTGTCAGGTCCTCGTAGTGAAGAATGTAGGGAACCCCCACGGAGGTGGCTCGGGCCGTCAGAACAAGCCCGCTCTCCTTTGAGATCTCCGAGAGAAAGGCCTCGGGTTGCGTTTCAAGCCAGATCCCATAGGACCCCAAGAGCAATGCCACGACGACAAGGACAATCATTCCGATCTTCTTGCCTTTCACCCACCCTCCTTATTCGCAAAGACTCTCAAAATCACATAATCCCCCGAAGAAAGGGCATCCTTCAAGAACGCTAACACATCCCTCCTCAAAGGGTCCATTCATACGGCCCGGCCAGGCCTAGGGAACGGATGCCCGCAGCCTCCGATAGCGACGAAGAGCCGCCTCGCGACTCTCGGAAAGGTCGACGAGCGGCTCCGGGTAACCATTTGGGCTCGCCGAACGCTCCGAAGCGGGGGAGGAGGATCGTTTTCGGGGCACATGGATGTCTGCGTCGGACAGAGCGGTCAGCTCAGGGAGGAATCGGCGGACATAATCGCCGTGAGGATCGTAACGCTGCCCCTGAAGGACAGGGTTGAAAATCCGGAAAAACGGTGCCGCATCGGTCCCGCATCCGGCCACCCACTGCCATGACGCCGCATTGTTGGCCGGATCGTAGTCAAGGAGCGTCTCCGCAAACCATCGCGCTCCCGACTGCCAGGAGACCCCAAGGTTTTTCACAAGAAAGCTTGCCGCCACCATCCGAACACGGTTATGCATCCAGCCCGTTTTCGACAATTCCCTCATTCCTGCATCCACAAAGGGAACGCCTGTGCGTCCCTCTCTCCAGGCCAAAAATCCCGCCTCATCCGACGTCCACTCCATGGTGGCCCATTCTTTTTTGAGGGGCTCACCCAGCATTTCGGGATGAAAAAAGAGGAGATGCGCGGAAAACTCCCGCCACCCCAATTCCTCCAGGAACTTTTCCCGATCTTTCCGGGGAGCGTTGGATTCCTGAAGCCGGTGGACGATCTCCCGCACGCTGATTTCTCCCGAGGCAAGATGGGGGGAGAGGCGTGATGTTGGGGCCTCTCCCGGAAAATCCCTCCGGGAGGCATAACCTGTGAGTGAATCCTCAAGAAACTCCTGAAGGCGGGACGTCGCGCCCGCTTCCCCAGGCTCAAAGCCGACGAAAGCGACGACCTCCTCCGCCTCTCCGACGTTTTCTTCTCCCTCCAGACGGCCAGGGGAAGGCAAGGGGTCGACCCTCGACGGCGCAGGAAGGGGGAGCTCCGGCAGGAAGGCCTGGCGGCAAAAGCGATGGTAGGGGGTGAAGATTTTCCAGGGAGAGGAGCGCCCCTCCGCGGCAAGGTCCGGAGGATAAAGGGTGTCAAAACCCGTCAAATGGAGCCCCACCCCCGCATTCATCAGGTCTCTTTCCAGACGCTCTTCCAGGGCCCGATCCTCACCCGTCAGCCCCCGAAAGGCGTAGACCTTCTCTGCCCGAACCCGAACCGCCACCCTGGAAAGAATCTCAGAAGACGACCCGGAAAAAACATGAAGGCGGTTTCCCCACACCCTCAGGGAGCGGTCCAGCTCCACGAGACTCCGCTTTCGCCACCTCTGGCGGGCCCCATCGGGGAAGAGGGAGAGGGTGGGGTCATGAACATACACCGGAAGGACTCCCCCCTCCTTTGCGGCAAGTGAGAGGGGGCGATTGTCCGAAAGCCGCAGATTGTGGCGAAACCAGACGATCGATCTCACGGGAAGAACGTTCGAACAAGATGGAACAGACGGTAGCGATTGGAGAGCTCCACCCGCCCCGTTCGCGGATCCTCATGCGGACGGAAGGCTTCCATGGCAATCTCAAAAAGTTCCCGCTCCTTCTCCGGGTCTCCCCCCGTGAGAAGGGCCAGACGCCCGGTTCCGGACAGGGACCGGGCGGCCTCCATCCTGTCGGCAAAACGAAAAACGAGCCAATGGGAGGTCACGGAACGCACGTCAAGGTGAGCCTTCCTCGCCGCCTGATCCAGCCAAGGGCTCCTCCCTCGGGAATAGGGCGTCTCCAAGGGCGGCATCGTCTGGGACATCGGGTAGGGCCACAGGCCGACGATCCTTCGGGAGACCTCTCCGAGGGCGGTTTCATGGGGCTCTCCCCATGCCGAGAAGGCAAAATGGCCTCCATTTTTCAGGATCAGGGAAATGCCGGAAAGCTGGGCCTCGGGATCTTTCGAAAAGATGGTTCCCATGGAGGAGACCACCGTCCCAAACGTTTCCGGAGCAAAGGGGAGGCGATCCTGGTCGGCCACCACGCCATGTCCCGTGCCGATGACCTTTCGGGCGAATCCCGCCATGGCATGGGAGAAGTCGCACCCCACCGCCAGGACAGGTCCATGATGGCGATCAACGGCCGCCATGGCTGTCCCCGGACCGCACGCCAGGTCAAGCACCGGCTCCGGAGGGGGCGAGGGAAGCATGTTGGCCAAGGCGTGGGAGATTTCGGCCAGAGCCCTTCCAAAGCCCTCGCGGTAGGAGGGAGCTGCCCTCTCCCAACCGTGACGGATCCCCTCCCGCTGACTCTCCCCTCTCGCCAACTCCTGCTCCTTTCCCATGCCTGATTGTCCCTCTCGCTTCTCCGCCAGGGTGACGCCTGCGTGAAGGCGGTTGATTTCCCTTTTTCGCCACAGTACAACAGGAAAGGCCATGACAATGCCGGGAGGTCGAGGGGCCACCTCTCGCCCCCTCACCCATCGTCCCGTCCCTCCCGAGAGAGACCGGGCCCCACCATCATGCCGACCATGGCGACCCGCAGGGAGCCTCCATGCCCTCCCCCTCACCTCAGACATTCGCATCATTTTTTGACAATGTCGACGGCATTGTCCTGACGGCGGGTGCCGGCATGGGAATTGACTCCGGGCTTCCTGACTTTCGTGGCCCCCAGGGCTTCTGGAAGGCCTATCCGGCACTGGGGCAGGCCCGCCTCTCCTTTGAAGAGATGGCCTCCCCCCAAAGCTTCGAAAGGGATCCGAGACTGGCCTGGGGATTCTATGGGCACCGGCTCACGATGTATCGGAAGACCCGTCCCCATGACGGCTTCTCCCTCCTCCTCCGGATCGCCTCCCGGGTCCCCCGAGGGATCTTCGTCTTCACCAGCAACGTCGACGGACAGTTTACCAAAGCCGGATACCCCGAGGACAGGGTCCTGGAATGCCACGGATCGATCCATCACCTGCAATGCTTCAACGACTGCCGGGGACTCATCTGGTCCGCCGACAGCCTTGTTCCCGAGGTCGATGCCCAACGGGTCCGCCTTCATTCCGAGCTTCCCCGCTGCCCTGCCTGTGGCGGCCTCGCCCGACCCAACATTCTCATGTTTGGCGATGGGGGATGGAACCCGGCACGCACCCGGGAACAGTCACTCCGATGGCAGGCATGGCGGGAGAGCTGCTCCCGACTGGCCGTCATCGAAATCGGTGCCGGTACCGCCGTTCCCACCGTCCGGCACTTCGGAGAATCGCTGGGAGTTCCGCTTCTTCGCCTCAACCCCCGGGAGCCGGAGACCTTCCGCCCTCACGACATCTCCCTTCCCCTGGGTGCGCTGGAAGGGATTCGTCTCATCGCCGGATCTTTTGGAATTTCAGCTTTGGAAAAGGCGTGACGAAGGGGGGAAGGAAGAGAAACCTTAAGGGGCCAGAACGTTCTCGCTGGAACGCCCCGCCTCGAAATCCGAAAGGTTGCCGATGGTCGTCCGGGCGATGACGTCCAGCGCCTCCCGGGTAAAGAAGGCCTGATGGCCCGTCACCAGGACATTGGGGAAGGAGAGGAGCCGCTCGAAGCTGTCGTCGGCAATGACCTCCTCGGCATGGTTCCGGAAGTAGAGGGAGGCTTCCGCTTCATAGACATCGAGTCCGGCATATCCCACCTGCCCCGACTTGAGCGCCGCGATCAGGGCCGAGGTCTCCACAAGCCCGCCGCGGCTGGTGTTGATGACCATGGCCCCGCGCGGGAGGAGGGCCAGACGGGCCGCATTCATCAGATGGAAGGTCGTGTCGTTCAGGGGAAGGTGGAGACTCACGATCTGACTCTGCCGAAGGAGATCCTCGAGCGGAAGGTAGGCCATTCCGAGGGCTTCACAGTCGGGATTCGGGCGACTGTCGAACCCCAGAAGACGGCAGCCCATCCCGTTGAGTATCCGGGCCAGGGCCAATCCGATCCGTCCTGTCCCCAGAATCCCTACGGTCTTTCCGTACATGTCGAATCCCAGAAGGCCGTCGAGGAGAAAGTTTCCGTCCCTGACCCGGGCCCAGGTCCGATGCAAACGGCGGTTGAGCGTCAGCATCATCCCCACGGCAAACTCCGCCACAGACTGGGGGGAATACTCCTTCACCCGCATGACGGCCATCCCATGTCGGGAGGCGGCAGAGAGATCCACATGGTTGTACCCGGTGCTCCGAAGAGCCAGAAGTCGGGTTCCCCCCTGGAAAAGAGTGTCGATCATCTCCGCATCGAGACAGTCGTCCACGAAGGGGCACACCGCGGCAAAGCCCCGAGCCATCCCGGCCGTCTCCCGGCTCAAGGAGGCCTCAACATAGGTCAGCTCATGGCGTCCCTCGTTGGCCTGATCGAGGGCCTCACGGTCATAGGGACGGGCGCTGGTGACAAGACACTTCATCTTACCTCCTCAGGATTTGGACCTTAGGAGGTCTCCGGATTTTGGAAACCTGGATTCCAAGATGGTCCGAACGTTGGGCCAGTTGGCCCTCTTCACCAAAACATACGGAGAGAGCTTCAGGTATTTTTCGAGAATATCGCCTTTTTTTTCACCCCGTCAATGAATCCTGAGAAATTCTCTGCTGGCATCCTTTCTTGATTGGTGACCCGCTCTGGAAGGGGGAGAAACTCTCTTCCCCCCAAAAGGGAAAAAGTGGACCAAGCTCATCGAAAACTATCGCGTTAGAGCGTGTTTGTGCTGAAACCTGGCTGAGGACGGTTTCTCATTCTTGATCGGACGTTGCCGGACGGTAAAAAAATCATAGGATGGTAGGCGGAGCGGGGATCGAACCCGCGACAACAGCTGTGTAAGAGCTGTGCTCTACCGACTGAGCTATCCGCCTGAAGGAAATGCGGTCTCTGACAGGGAGGGAACCGGAGCCGGCTCCTCTTCGGTACAAGGCGTAAGAAGCGCATAGACGGCGTCGGGCAATGACACAACCCGTCCGGCTTCGTCGACGGGAACCAGGATCGTGGAGCCCAGGGCTGCCACCGCCCCCGACGAGGTCTCCGTCACCCGATAGGAAAACTCCAGGATGCGGCGGCCCACCCGCACAAGGCGAGTCTCGATGACGGCCAGATCGTCATACCGAAGGCTTCCGGTGTAGCGACACTCGAGCTTGGCCACCACAAGAAAGACCCCCCCCTCCTCCATCGCCCGATAGTCAAAGCCTTTGGCCCGGCAATACTCGGCCCGTCCCATCTCGAACCAGACGGGATAGTGGGAGTGGTGGGCCCGTTTCTGGGCATCGGTTTCCGAATAACGGACACGGAAGGGCGTGAGGGTCGGCATGAAAGGAATCATGCCATCACCCTGCCGGGATTTCAAGGGGAAACGGGTCCCCCTACCACATCATGGGCATCATGGGTCCCATCATGTAAGGATCCATCATCCCCGGGTCCATCATGCCGGGATCCATCATGTAGGGGTCGGGCGGAGGAGCTGGGGCCTCGGCATGGAGGTGAACTGCCCGGATCACGGGAATCCGTTTGGTGCTGTTTTGTCCCATGACGACGCGCATGGGCGCCCGGATCGTTCCGATCACCTCTACCGTATGACCGGGCTTGAAGCGGTCCTTGGGAAGCGGGATGTCGGTCTCGATGGCAAAGTCTCCCCGGGACTGCTGATGGGTTTCAGGGAGGAAGGTCGGGTCGAGAGGATACTCCCGCACAAAAACGAGCGATAGAGGCGTGCCCCGCTTCACCGAGACGATCTTTCCTCCCAAGACCACCCGCTGTCCCTCCATCGACTTCATGTGGTGGTCGACATCCCGAAATACAATGTCCCGGTCAACCTGGGCAGTTTCGGATTGGGTAAAGGGGGGAGAGGGTTCAAAAAGGGAGCAGGCCGAAAGGGCGCTGCCCGTTCCGAGAAGAAGCAGAACGAGCAGGGCTCTTGCCCCGACTCCCGGGATTTTGCAGGTCTGTGTCATGACGACTCCTCAATGAGTAGGTTGTTGGGGCGCGGATCTCTCCGGCCCATGGCCCCCAATTTTCCTTCGCCTGTCTTTGTCCGATTCATCTTACGCTATTTCGCCGTGACCCGATAGAGAGACCCTGACCCGAGGCCGGTGAGGACGAGGCGCCCCGCGCCATCCGTCCGAAGGATCCGCCGGGCCGGACTTCCCTCCCCCACAACGGAGTAGTCCGTCGAGGGGAGGAGGCCTCTCCAGACCACCCGGTCGGCGGGAACCCACCCATTATAGACGAAAGCGAGCGAGCGGGGGGAGAGGGGCCCCACCGGCGAGACAACCCCCGTCGCCCGGGACAGCAGGACTCCCTTCGGGGGAGTTTTGGACAGACACAGATTGGCGACCCTTCCTCCCGGGACAAGATAGAGATAGAGGCTCCCTTCCCGGTGGCGGTAGCCGATTACCCCCCGGGAGCAGGAAAGATCGGGATAGAGGGCCGTCGCATGGTCGAATCTCACCGTGGTGTCGGCCCCGTATCCGGAGAGCCGATAGAGCGTCCTTCGTCCGGCTTTCAGGCGGTCGAAGCGGGCCCCGATGTATCCCTTTTCCACCGCCACAAACTGCGACGAAAAAAGCGGGGCGATCTGTTGGCGCTGCACCCACGCCAGAACCTGACGGAGGGCGTTGAGCGCGGACTCGCGCTGGCCGGCATAAAAGTGGAAATAGACATCGATGGGGTCGACACGTCGGGGGCGGTCGGTGCGGAGAAAGGTTTTGGTGACGTTCAGGTAGCCGTAATAGGGCCCCTTCCAGTCATTGGTCAGGATGTAGTCGTTCACGTCGCTGTTGAAGTACTGGAGGTAGGGGCCGACCCGGCGAAAATACGGGAAGACGAAGGTGTAGGAGGGGGCATTGTCGTCGAATCGGGTATCCGACCCGTTGAGGTTGTCGACGCCTGTTCCCACAAGCTCCCGGAGAGCCTCGGGGCCCGGTCGGGTGTCTCCGCTCCACTGCAGAAGGCGGACGGTCTTTCCCGGAGGAAGAAGGTGCCGGTTGATATAGTCGATCGAGCCCCGGATCTCCGTCTTCAGGTTCAGACGATAGTGGGGGATCTCGATGTGGATCGGCCCCTCATCCTTCTGTTTTTTGGTCGGCACCCAGTAAAAGGGGTGGCTGAAGGTGTGGGAGCCTGCCTCGACATTGGGCAGGGAAAAGATCTTTCGGGCCCAATAGACCCGCGCCCGGGATCCCTGCACCGCCGGGTCGATCTGGCTTGTGATGACCGAGACGGTAAAGGGCAAGGGGGTGGGGCGGAAGATTTCCCGGTAGAGGACCTCCGCCGCCATCCGCCGACGCCTGTAATGGGAGAGGGTCTCGAAGGCATCCCCGTCGACCTGGCTGTAGAAGATCCGGTTGCCGTTGAGGGTCGTGAGGTCCATCCGGGGGAGCTCCCGACAGTGAAGGACGCTCTCCAGAAAGCGGAAGGGATCGACGAACCAGAGGGTATGCTCGGCATCGAGCGAGGGCCAGCGGATCATGAAGGGGTCGAAGACCATCCCCCCCCAGGGGGCCAGCATTCCGTAGGGGCTTTCCAGCCCTTCATTCCTTGCCTCGTTGCTCTTCACTCCCAGGAAAATCCGGTTTTCCGGCGAGAGGCTCACCAGCGGACGAAAGGCCGCCGGCGTGAGGGGAAGAGGATACTCGAAGCCCTCCATCCCCGGGTCCCGATGGCCATAATCCAGATCGAAGGGGTTGGTGTCCCAGACCCCCTCGCGTTTGAGGCCCATGCGAAGAAGGACCCGGTCCCGAAGAAGGCCGGCGGCCTCGTAGTTCGGGTCGGCCTTCGACCGCTCCGGGAAGTCCTCGAGGATCGCAACGGGGATCTTTCTGTCGAGGAGCCCCGAGACAAAGCGCCAGAACGCCAGGGAGTCCGGGAGGGGGTTCCGGTCGATCTGCAGGAAGACGGCCCGGTATCCCGTCAATGACGATGGATCGGGGAAACCCCGGGTCATCTTCCGATAGACGGCATCGAAGCCCAGATAGTTGAGGGGGAACTCCCAGTAGGCCCGGAAGTTGTTGGCATCGTCCGTCTCCTTTCGGGGACCGTAGTAGAGGACGTAGCATGTGCGATGGATCGGCTCCCCGTGTAAGGAGGGGCTTCCCCTTCCTTCCTGGCTCCCGGCGGCGTGAGACAGGGAGGGAGAGAGCCCCGTCAGGATCCCCAAAACGAGAAGCCCCGCCACCATCGCCCGCCCCCTCTCTCCGGCGGGTGAGCTCGGGGGAAGCACCAACTCCTCCGCTGCCTCCGGACCCTCCTCATGGAGCCTTTCATCGGGCGGCTTCATGAAGACCGTGAACTCGAAGTCGTAGACCCCCCGGTCCACCAGATAATAGCCATAGAGGGCCGAGATCAAGCATGCGGCCAGATATCCCATCCCTTCGAGCCGGGGGCTGACGCCCCAGAGAAGAAAGGTCAGTCCGGCGTTTGACAGAAGGAGCACCCAGGCGAGGGCGCTCACCATCTTCTGCTGGTTGAAGTAAAGAAGAAGCGTGAACTCGATGGTGAGGATGACCTGGCACAATCCCCCCAGGGCCCCCATGCGAAAGATCGGCAGAGCAAGAAGATCGGCATGAAAGAGGGAAAGGATCCCATGGCCGTTCAGCACCACGATGAAGGTCACCGCCCCCTGGATCTTCAGGATGTACCCCAGCCCCCGCTTGATGAAGGCCACCATCCGATCCTTCGCCTCCAGGACCTCCTCCAGCGGTCTTCGCCCTTCAAGAAGGTTGAAGACCGCCCGGTAGTGTTCGTAGAACCCGGTCTCGAAGTAGAAGACGAAAAGGGCCAGCGTGGGGATGACCGTCAAGAGCGAAAAGAACATGGCGATGTCGTAGAGCCGATTCACATGGATGTACCCCACGATCCGGTCCGAGCCGGGCCCATACCAGAAGAGGATCTTGTCGACCCAGATCCCCAATGTCATGACCAGCCCCAGAACCATGAGGCGTCCCCGACGGCGAAGGGAGGAGACGAAGGAGCGGTTCCAGCGGATCTCCCCGGGAAACTCCGCAAAGATCCGCGCTCCCAGAAGCGCGACGATCACCCCTTCTCCGAAGAGGTATCCGAAGAGGGCTCCGGCCGTCCCCCCGTGGCGAGCGCCATAGAGGGTGCCGGCCACCGAGGTCGCCACCCCCAGGAGAAAGGCCCCTCCCACCGATCTGTAGTCGTGAAGGGTCGAGACGAGGGAGGTCGTGACCCAGAGAAGGATCAGGACGATAAGGAGGCCATAGTACCCGAGACTCTCGGCCAGCCCCAGATGCAGGGGCCAGACGAGAAGCCCCGCCATCGGCACCCCGAAGAGCAGGGCCAGGGCCAGGGAGGTGACGTAGATCGAGCGGTTGTCGGAAAACCTCCGCTCGAAGAAACGGTCGGCCACGAAACGGGTGGCGGCCAGTTGCATGAAGGAGACCATCACAAGCGAGGCAAAGAAGGCGAAGGTGACGAGGGAGCGGAAGAGAAGATAGTCCCGGACCCGGGTAAAGGAGCCCAGGCTCGAATAGCTCACGATCAGAAGTCCCACCGTCGTGAGAAGCCAGGGGCCGGCGGCCACGATGGCGGAGAGGATGAAGCCTCCCGCCAGGGAGGAGAGGTCCTCCCGGGCCACGAGTTTGCGCAGGACAAAGCCGATCCCCGCCATCAGCCCTCCCCCATCCGGTAGATCTCCCGGTAGGCCGAAAAGACCGCCTCTTCCCGGTAGAAACGCTCCATGCGGATCCGCGCCGCTCGCCCCATCCTCCGCCGGAGCTCCTCGTCCCGGAGGATCCTGAGGATGGCCAGGGCTGTCTCGTCGGGGTTTCCCACCGAGGTCACGATGCCTCCCGGCCCCAAAAGCCGGTCTTCCCGGAGCCGTCCGTTGATGAGTTCGTCACAGGCCCCGACGCGGGTGGCCACCGTAGGGACTTCGTAGACGGCCCCTTCCATGATGACCAGCGGCTGCGCCTCGGAGAGCGAGGTCAGGACAAGAAGGTCGAGGGAGGGGAGATGGTCGTCCACCCGCACCGATCCCGTGAAGGTCACCTTGTCGGAGATTTCCAGAAGCTCGACGAGATTCTGGCACTCCCGGGCGTATTCCGGATCCTGGTCCAGGGGGCCCATGATCAGGATCCGCACCTTGGGATACTGATCGACCACCAGGCGGCACGCCTGAATGAAGGTCTTGACGTCCTTGATGGGAACCACCCGACCGATGAAGCCCACGACCCTCTCCCCTCCGGGGTCTTTGGAGACCGGGGCCCGCACCGGCCTCTCGCCGATGGAGATCCCGTTGGGAATCACCCGGGTTTTTTCCGGATCGGCCCCGTCCCGGATCTGGAGGCTCCGGTTTCCTTCGAAGAGCGTCACGATCGTATCGGAATGATGATAGACGATTCGCCCCAGCTGCTCGAAGATCCGCATCCAGAACCCCTTGACCGTTTCCCGGATGGGACGCACCGTCGCCTCGTCCTCCTGACTTTTGCCGATCCACTGGGCCAGGGCAATCTCGATCTTTCGCTCCCGCGTATAAAGGCCATGCTCCGTCAGCACGAAGGGGCGGTCGTAGGCCAGCTTGCCCATGACCCCCAGCATCCCGGCATAGCCCGAGGCCAGGGAGTGGTAGAGACGGGCCTTTGGAAGCGGCGCCGAGAGAAGGGCAAAAAGAGGCAGGTGGGTCGTCCTCCACATCCAGAAAAAGTCGATGAAGGATTCGTGGGCAAACTGGGCCTGATAGAATTCCCCGATGAGGGACCAGGCCTGCCGTCCCGCCGAAAGGGTCCGGAAGAGCTCGGGAGAAAACCCCGTCTTCCGGAAACGCTCGAAGAGCGTCCGGAAGGCTTCGGGATGTCCCCCCAGAAGCGACGTGTGAAAGGATCGGAGCATCCCGATCAGCGCCTTCTCCTCCTCCGGCTCAAGCATCCTCCCCTCCCCCTCCAGGACCTCCGCGGCCCCCCCCAGGGAGAGCGTCGTGACGCCCACGACATTGTCCGGCCGGGGGAATCGCCAGGGACCGGGCTCGCGCTCGGCAATCAGGCAGTAGAGATGGAACCGGAGCTCCGGAAGATGGGTGATCAGCTGGTGGGTCCAGGAGGAGACCCCGCCGGTCACGAAGGGATAGGTCCCCTCGAGAATGAGGCAGACATCGGCCAACTCCCCATGCCGGTCCTTCATGAGGCCTCCTGGGACGACCCCATCCAGACCGACAGGAAGGGGGGAAGATCCTTCCCCTCCCAGCGGGCCGCGGAGGCCATGATCTCTCGCTTGAGCTCCTGCCATTGTCCGGACTCATAGAGCTCGACCCATTCCAGACGCCGGAGGTCGAGAGGATCGCAATCATGGGAAAGCCTTTCCCGGGCCCGGGCAAAGACGGCGGGATTTTTTTGTGTGGCCGCGACATTCGCCAGATGCAGGAGCTCCTCCCGGGACAACGGCTCCCCGAGCTCCAGGGCCTTGTCAAAGGAGGCCAGAGCGGACTGATGGAGTCCGCGAGCCAGGCGATCGCCCAGAAGTCCCGACTCGGCATACTCGAGATACGCCCGGCCCAGGGCGGCATGGGGAGCCACCGCATCGGGGCTTTCCCGGAGGGATCTTGTCCGCTCCTGAAAGCTCTTCTCGATGCGGGTGAGGATCGTCGTGGCGAAGAGACGGACTTCGTCGTCGGGATCTCCTCGCGCCCCCCGGAGAATCCGGATGGCCCGGGGCGTCACATCCCGGGAGGCCAGGCGGTCGATCAGGGCCTGCTTGAGGGAGACATCTCCCCATCGAAGGATGTCCCCGGCCGACACAATCTTGCGATCATGGGAGAGGATGTCCTCAAGGGTGTGGCGACTCCGTTTGCCCCGGACCGCAGGAGGATGGAAGATCATCTCGAGCATGGGATCCCCCTCAAGGTAATCCGATCGTCGGGACAGAAAAAAGAAAAAGACGGCGATCAGAAGAAGGGGCGAGCCGGCCAGGGGAAGACAAAGGGGGACCAGGGCATAGGGAAGACGGAGAAAGGGGGGCAGGAAGATGACTCCCGGAAGCCAGGCCGCCGCTCCCAAAACAACGAGGAGCAGGATCCCGCCCTGGGAATTCTCTCCCTCGAGGAGGTCCGCCAGGGCAAGGGATGAAAGGACCGCGCCGGCTCCCATAAAGAAAAGGAGCCCCCCCTGCCGAGACAGGGAACGGAAGGAGAAAGAAAAAGGTTCAGACTCCGGAGGGCGTGCCGTTTCCTGTTGTCCGTTCTCACTCCTCATGAAGCGCTCCATGGCGTGTGGCATGAACGTAACTCACCCGGGGACGCCCGCGTCCCTCCGGCTGCTCGCGCACGATCCTCCCGAACGCCACCAGCTCCGCCAAAAGCGCCTCCTGGCTTTCAGGATCGAGCCGGGCAAAGCCTCGCGAGTTCTTGGCAATGTCCCTCCGGGTCAGCCCTTGGGCCCCATGGTCGCGAATCAGGCTCTCCACCTTCATCATCAGATCCTCGGGGAAGCGGCCCGAACTCCGGCTCTCCCCCTCCGGGGACTCCTCTGCCCGGGGAAGGGGAGAACCGATGCGAACGGGCGGGTCAAATCGGCCGCCCCCAGAAGAAGGCAGGGGACCCTTCCCGTCGGGGGCCTCCCTCGCCTCAGAAGACAGCGGGAGCCGATCCCCCACCGGAGGGGGAGGAACTTCCAGAGAGAACTCCTTCTCCCCGCTCTCGAGGGATCTGTCTTCAGCCACCTCCGGAACGGAGACGGTCTTCGTTCCCCTCCCCGACTCCGGCATCTCCGACGGGGGCGTCAGAGCCGTCTCAATGGGTCGGAAGGAGACCGCGTCTTCCTCCTGCCCCATCTCCTCAAGACTTACCAAAAGGTCGCTTGTGGGAGTCGCGGATCTCCCCAGGAGAAGGCGGTCGAAGCTGACCCCGCCTCTTTTGAGCTTGGGGATGTCGCTCTCTGCCCACGAACGCTCCGCCGCCTGCCCGATCTCGTCGAGGATCTCTTCCGTGGCCTGGGGAAGGAAGATCCAGAGGCAGGCCCCCGACAGAGGAACGCCGACCTCGGCCTCCCGGGGCACGGAGAATCGCCCGGCATGGGTCTTCCGGGTGCCGAGATCCTTCCGGAGAAACAACACCTCCTCGAGGGACGGCGCGGAAAAGGACAGGCGAAAGAGCCCCGGGACAATCCCCTTCTCGGAAAGACGGGCCCGCACGAGCCCGGCAAAGCCCTTGCCACTGTAGACATGGCTTGAGGGATCAAACTCATAGAGACCGTCGAGCCGCTTCATCATGGCGGCAAAGACATTCGAGTTTTTTGCCCGATCGCCGGGCTCGAAGACGATTCTCCGGAAGAGGATTCCCACCCCCGCCAGGACCTGGGAAGAAGCAGTTTCGCCCTTCCAGTAATCCCAAAGCTTTGCGAGAACGATGGACGCCCCGGACTCTCCTGTATGGGGGAGGCAGAACCAGACGGTGGAGAAATCCGGGGGAACCCCCACGAGATCGACTTCGCGAAGAAGCTTCTTGGCAATCGTCCGCATCGTCATGAGTGCGGCGTGACGGTCGAGGAAGCCCCCCTCGGGCGCGGCGAACCTGATCTCGATCAGGGACAGGGGCACGAGGTATCGGTAGGCCTTTCCCAGCTCCTCGGCGGCCCTGCGGGCGAAGAAGACCGGACGGAGGAATCCCGTGGTGTCGTCCTGGGAGACGCTCTCCCGGGTCTGCCGCTGGACCTTGAGGTTCATGAGGCGGGACGAGGCGCGGTCGGCGATCATGGAGGCGGTCTGGAAAAACTCCGGGGTCAGCTTTTCAAAGGGGGCATGCCACAGGACGAGAAGAAAGAGGACCTCCTCCTCTCCCGAACGGATCGGATAGACACCCAGGGGGCTCATCGCCGGCCCTTCCTCCGAAGCGGGAAGCTCGGGAAGGACGCCATGGGAGGGAAGGGCCAGGATCTCCCCTTTTTCGTAGGCGCGGGAAAAGGGGAGATAGCCTCCGGGGACGCGATGGGGAGAGGGGAGGACTCCCGTCTCCGCCTCCAGGACAAAGCCTCCCTTTTGTCGGATGTAGAGCCCCGCCGAATCCGCCCCCAGAAACGAGGTGGCCAGGGAGAGGACGGAGGAGGGAATGCTGTCGATTTCATCGCGTTCAAGGGACCGGAAGACATCGAACATGTCGCTGATGGCATTGGGGTCGAGAAAGATCCGCTGCTCAAGCTCCCGCTTGGCCCGGGTCAGAATGTCGAGCTCGAGCTCCGCGGTATCGGCCGCATCCTTCGCCTTGAGAAACCTGTCGTAGAGGGCCGCATACTTCCGCCCCTCCGCGTCCCGGAGCTCTCCCATCACCATCCCCGAAAACAGGAAGGCCGACGGCCAGAGAAAGGAGAACTCCCCCGGGGTCATGGTATCGAAGTGGTCCTGCCACAGAAGCATCAGGTAGTACCCTCCGGTGGCCTCGATCGCGGAGAGGAGTCCGGGAACAAATCCATACCGGCCCGCCACCAGGAGGACGACGGGCAGGAAAGGATGAAAGACCGGAAAGGTCAGGGAGGGGATTCCATAAAAATAGAAAAAGAAGCCTCCCACCAGCAGGATCCCGGCCAAGGATTCAAGATAGGGGGCCACCCGGGCTCTCCTCCACCAGAGAACGGCCCTCCGGATCCAGGATCTCATCGCCGCGTCTCCGGAGGAAGGGAGGGAACCGTCCGAAGGAGCTGCCAGTCGGAGACATAATGGGAGAAGCCCTCCGAGCGGGCGAGCCGTCCGCACCCCCGGGAGAGACCCGGATGGTCGGGATCGTCGTAGTCCAGGGCAAGAAGGCGAAGGTCAGGATTTTTCGCCTTTGCCCGACGGATGACCTCGAGAAGGGCCTCCCGCTCCCGGGGATCGACCCGGACATACCGCCTTGTCCGTTCGGAATAGCGCGTGCAGAAATCTTCAAAGAGCACGCCTGAGAGGGAGGGAGCGAGCGCCGGAAGAATCGGAAAGCCCCTGTTTCCCACAATCACCAGGTGCGGATAGGTGGCGTGGAGAGTTTCGACGAAGGAGACCAGGGCCGACCGGAGACCGGCGCCCTTTCGGGGATGACGCTCCTCGTAGTCCAGGGGAGAGTCGAGCGTGTCCAGAAAAAGTCCCGAGAATCCCTTCCGGAGATCCCGCTCCACCCGCTCGAAGAGGGCCTTTCGAAAGACGGGGTTCCGGATGTCCGCCACATGGGAGTTCCAGAAGGCATTTTTCGAGAGGTAGACTCCCCGGCCGCCGTCCGGAGTCCGGGCCAGAATCCGGGCGATGGGCCCGTCCCGATCGACCTCCCCCACCGACAGGTAGGCAAGATACAGGGGGCGGCGGGAGGGGGAAATGTCGGAGGGAGGGAGGGGATAGGTGTCGGAGACGATGGCCCAGTCCGTCCCCCTCATGAGAGAGGGTTGGCGGGCATCCCCGTAGTAGACGACATAGCGGAAGGGTTCTGTTCCCCCCTCCTTCCGGGCGGGCGGAGAGGAGAGACAGGAGGAAAGGGCGAAGAGGAGAAGGGAGAGGAGAAGCCCTCCACGGACTCTCACCGCGATCCTTCCTGCCCTCTTTTGGGGAACGGTCCTAATGTCCGACAAACCGTGCAACCTCTTTGCCAATGAGATCGGTCGAGAGAGAGGTCAGCGTCTGACTGCATCCGAGAAAGCAGCTTCCCACCCCGGACAGCGCCGCCGACCAGAGGACCCGGCCGGTGCGAAGGTCGGTCATGGTCCAGTTGATCCCCACCACCGGCTCGCTTTCAAGCTCGGAGCGGTAGGTGTATTCGATCACCGACCCCGAAAGGATCGCATCGAGTCCCGCCGCCTTGAGACGGTCCCGCAGGGCCAGGCTCATGTTGGTGGCCGAGACATTCGGGGGAAGCGGAAAGGGAAGGGAGTCAGGGGAGGCCAGGCGAATCTCCGGCCGGCGAAGGAGCTGGGACGTGAGGAGGGTCGTCACCGACCGTCCCGCATCGGGCGTCGTCGTCAGGTTCGCAAAGGGCTGGACGAAGACCGTCAGGGGCCGGGGAGCGGAGGGAAGAAGGCCGGACGCCCCCCCGCCTCCCGCGCAGGAGGCCAGAAGAAGCAGCGAGACGGTCAGTCCGGCAAGACGGACAAGGCGGGACAATGTCAGAACCATAAGGAGAACCCCCAGAGGGCTTCAATGGACGCCCCGTTGTAAAGAACCGATTGATTGAAATAATCCCCGCTTGCAAAGATTTCCAGCGAACGGGAGAGGCGATAGGAGACCCCGGCCCCCCCTTCGTAGGAGGGGGTATGGGAGTAGATGTCGTCATATCCCCCCACCTGCAGGTTGAGGTTCATGCGGTTCCGGATGCGGGTCTGATAGACCAGGGCCCCGAAAAAAAACTGCTGGCGATCCAGGATGGGGACCAGCGCCCCGATCGCCGGACTCGCCGCTTCCATCGTCCAGTCCTCATAGCCTCCCACAAAGTCGAGCTGGGGATCGGTGTCCAGGACAAGATCGAACATCCCCAGGGTATTGTGCAGCTCCCCATAGGGAAGCATCCGGCCGTCGAGGGTGTAGTCGAAGAGCCACGACTGGGCTTCAAAGGAAAGCCGCTGAAAGGGCGCCACGGAAATGGTTGCCATGTACCCCGACTGGAGTCCATCCCGGGCAATGGACTCGCCGAAGTCTCCCCAGATCATGTTGTCGAAGCCTTGCAGGTCCAGGGTGACCGGCCCCACCGATCCGGTCCCGTGAAGATAGAAGCCCGGTGTTCCTGCAAGCTGGGTGTCTCCCCCCTCTGCCAGCACCTGCCAGCCCGGAGCGGGGGTCCACCGGACCCCGGCGTAACTGTAGGCGTTGGTTCCCATGCCGCTTCCGCTCCCTCCCCCCAGATACTCGGTCCTCCCGACAAAGGTGTTGGCCGACCCCCAGAGGGGCGTCTCCACCTTGGTGTCGAAGCTGTAGGCGGCCCCTCCGGGGTAGAAGATGGCGAAATCCTGATTCCGCAGGGACCAGTCTCCCATATTGTAAAGGTTCAGAATGCCGGAGGTGACCCGGGGGGCCTGGGTCTCTCCCTGGGAAAAGAGATGGGAGTCGAGAGCCTGGGTCGACATGAGATCCCCCTGCTTTTTATAGGTCTCCACCAGGTCGCTCCATATCACCTTGTCGTCGGGATACTTCTTGTGGAGCCGCCAGAGAAGCCTCTGGGCCGTGGCGAGACGTCCCGTCGCCGTCAGGATTTCGGCGCGAAAGACAAGAAAGTCCTTGGAGTCGGGATGGCGAGCCAGCCACCGGCCCAGATACCGCAGGGCCTTCTCTCCCTTTCTCTCCTTCCACAGAAGTCGGGCGGCCCAGTAGAGTCCCTCCCGATCGTCGGGAAACCGCCGAAGGAAGTCCATGGTCCTTTGGTAGGCCTCCCGGTCATGTCCCAGGGCATGCTGGATCTTGATGGCATAGAGAAGCCGGCGGCGGGTCGTCTCATCCGGCACTCCGGCATCCGCGGGAGGCAGCGGGGAAGACAAAGGCTGGTCCACAAGACGGATTCTCCCCGTCCACGGAGCCTGGATTCGGGACTGAGCCCCCCCGGTCTTTTTGGAGATCCCCTTTCCGGGAAGATCGGGGGAGAGGAGTTCCCAGGAGAGGTGGAACATGCGGCGGGCCATGCGAAAATTTCGGACCTGGCGAAAGGCCGATCCCAGGCGATAGACCAGGGCATAGTCGGTGTCTCCGTGGGACACCGCCCGGCGATAGAGCCGGATGGCCCGTCGGAAATGTCCATGGTAGTAGGCATGGTCACCCAAATAGGCCAGGGCCGGCAGATTGTCGGGATCAAGTCTCAGGAGGCGCTGGTAGTAGGCCAGAACCTTCTTGTCCTGCCCGGCCCAGATCCTGTCCCGGATCAGAAGGGCCAAGCCTTGGGGATCCGTCGGCAGGAGGGCCACCAGCCGCTTGTCGTAGTCAATGGCAAGATCGAGGCGATTCGCCTCATTGAACCAGTCGGAGGCCTCAAAGAGGATTCCCCGGTTCGCAGGGTAGGCCTGGGCAATCTTGTTCAGGGCGGTCTGGGCCCTCTTGTCATGCCCGTTCCAGATCATGATCCGGGCCAGCTCCATCCCCATCGAGGCGGAGAGATCCGGAAACCGTTCCAGAACCGCCAGAAGATGCTCGACGTTGCCCCGGCGTCCGTTTTGGTCAAAGAGGGTAAACAGAGCATACTGATCGTCCCGGAACCGAGAGCGGGAATCCGAGGAGACGAGATAAAAAAGTACCCCCTCCTGCACGGGCAGATCATCCGCCTCCCGGAAGGCATCGAGCGCCCGGCGGATCAGCGGCCGGCTTCCCGACTGAAGACCCTGGGCCCAGAGGACAGCGCCGGCATCATCATAGAGCCCCATGTCGCGGTAGCTCCGCACGAGGTCGTCACGGATCTGCCCATTCCCGGGGAAGAGATTCATGGCCTGACGAAGCCGGGCGGTGGCAAGCGGCAGTCTGTCCTCGTCTTCGGCCACCTGCCAGGCCAGCCGCAGATCCCCGAGATCCGGCCCCCCCGCCCCTCCCAGCCAGGACAGAAGATCCTCCTGGGCCTGTCCCGGAAGGCCGTAACGGTCGTCGAGGTCGAGGATCCTCTGATGGTAAAGGTCCTGGGGAAGAGGAAGAATTCCCTGACGCTTTTCCATGAGCCGCCGGGTGGTCGAATACCAGTGCATCTTGTCGGCAAGCCAGATGGACTCGTCCCACACCTTCCGGCTCCTGGGCTCCCGGGCCAGCAGGTCAAGGAAGGCGGAGAGGGCCCAGGGACGATATCCGGCCTTGTAGAAGAACCAGGCAGCGGAGTCGATCACGGAGTCTTTGGCCACCTCCGGTTCGGAGGTCCGATAGAGGAGATAGGCGTCGACCGGCCTCTTCATCCGAAAAAGGGAGCGCATGGCTGGGAGGAGAGAAGGGTCAATGCCGCCTCCCAGGGCCTTGAGGCGCGCCATCATGCGCAGGACCTCCCGGTCCCGCCCCCGGCGGGAGGCCAGAGAAAGGCGCATGGTGAGATAGTCGATCCGTTGGGGGAAGCTTCGGGAGAGGGTCCGGAGGGTCCGGGCCATGTCGTCGGCATTGCCGGTCTGGGTATCGTACACCAGGATGGCCTTCCAGTAGTTCATGTCCTTGGGGTGTTCATTGGCGATGCGATGGAGAATGGTCAGGGCCTCTCCCGGCAGGTTCAGAATGTCATAGGAGCGGGCCAGACGCATCATGTCCCGATCGGGAAGCTTCTCCGTCCGGAGAAGCTCATGGAGCTGAAGGGCCGCCTTGCGGGGCTCATAGAGGTTGAGGTAGAGCCGGGCCAGCTCCAGACGGTCATTGTACTGGCCGGGACTTTTCCTCAGAAGGGCCTCAAGATAGCGGACGGCTCGGGAGGGATAGCCCTGAAGGGCCGCCACATGGGCGGCATCGCGCAGGGCCCAGACCGGAGGGTCAGGAGAGGTGAGTCGGGGGGCGAGAAGGCGCTGGGCGTAGTCATAGTCTCCGGCATCAATGGCCAGGCGAACATATTGGGAGTCTCCCGGGACAAGAAGGAGTGCCACGAGAAAAAACACCCCACCGGCCAGAAGAATCCAAACAAAGGGTATCTTCACGCCTTCCCCTTGGGGACACTTTGAGGAACAATGAACTTAAATAATCGCCTTAAAAAGAAAAAGAATTTCGCCGACACCCTCAATAAGACAAACTAAATGTATAAAATTTTTTTGCCAAAGTCAACACTTAGGGCGTCCCCGAAAAAAAGCCCCTTGACTGGAGCCAACACTATTAAACTTACACATTTTTATCTTTTAAAGAAGATATCTTAAGTAAAAAGACCCTCCTCCCACCCCTTCCTGTGGTAAGATCATCTCCATTCGGGAATTACCCGAGAGGGACCTCCGTCCCAAGAGGCACTCTTCAGATCACAACCAGGAAAGGATCTCCGACGTGGCTTCCCCAAAAAAAACAAAGACGACAGAAGCTGCCACCAACTACGGAGGGCAGGCCATCGAAACCAACCGGCTCGAAGGCTGGCCCAACCCGGAAAAGGAGCAGCACTATCGGATCCATCTCTCCTACCCGGAATTCACCTGCCTCTGCCCCCGATCCGGATATCCCGACTTTGCCACCATCGAGATCAACTATGTGCCGGATCAGACGATTGTCGAACTTCGCTCCCTGAAGCTCTACCTCAACGGATTCCGGGACCGTCGCATCTCCCACGAGGCGTCCATCAACACGATCTTCCGGGATCTTCATGACCTCCTCTCCCCCCAGGAGATGGATGTCACCGGAGACTTCAATGTCAGGGGCAATCTGAAGACGGTGATTCGGGTGGATACGGAGATGAACCGAAGGAAAAAGAAGAGATAGGGTCGTCCCTACAGCGTGTCGAGACACTCCCCGAGGGTCATGGGGGGATCGATGGCCACCCTCGTTTTGTCCCGAAGGATCTTTTCCCGAATCATGGCGGCCTTTTCTCGGGGAACATCCCGGAGCAAAAGACAGCCCGCACGCTTTTCCTCATCGACAAAGAGGATGTCCGTCACATATCGGGCGCGATCGATCGCCATGAGAAGAGGAAGAGGATCCTGGTCCGGCGGGAACCAGAGAGGAAGCACCGGGATATTGCGGAAGTCCCCGGGAGAAAGCTCGGCGGCAACCTCCCGAAGGGCCTCCAGACGAAATCCCCCGCGGACCCAGTGTCGGCAGTAGGAGAACTCCGGAAGGGCCGTCTCCCGGGCCTTGAGACAGAGGGCTTCCGATGTCTCGTGCAGGAAGCTGTTCAGCCGTGCCAGACCGGTTTCGGGCATCTTTTCCAGCGGAAGAAAGAGCGTCCCCAGAGACCGAATCCCTCCCACATAGACCGAAAAGCCGATCGCCACCTCCCCGTCGACCACCTTCCCGCCCATGTGAACGGCCTTCTCCTCTTTGGGAGACTCTCCTCCATTTGCCGCATCCCGCTGCCACTCCCCTCCCCGAACCCTGTAGGAAAGCCGATAACCCGGACGGGAATCGTCGGGTGATCCCGGCACATGACGCTCAACGAGGGCCATGTGGCGAAGATCTTCGGGCATGGAGGAAAGAGCTGTCCCCATCAGCGCCTCCCGATCGGAGTCCTCCATCCAAGTCGAGAGGGTCTCCCTCAAGGAGGGGGTCAGCCAGGCCTCGGGGTCCGCGATCCGCCCCCCCAGCTCCCGAGGATTCTCTCCCGGGACAATGATCACCAGACGTCCCCAGGGAAATCGGAAATAGCAAAAACCCAACATGAAGACCTGCCGGATTCTTCCCGCCTTGATCACGAACATGTCGGCACAATCTCCGGAGTTTTTGGAGATTCTCTCCCAAAAGGATGAAAGGTGGTGCCTTTCTGCCGGAACAATGCCATCTTCAGTAAAGAGGCGAAGGTCTTCAAGACGTTGTCCAAGGTCGGCCCCAGGCCAGAGGGAGCGGACCGAGGGGGAAAAGAGAACCAGTCCCCTTTTTTCGTGAAAAAGGAGAATGTGAGGACCTGTCGCCCGGGAAAGGGCGTCGAGCCCCTTCTGGGGAGAGATGACGGAGGGAAAAAGCGCCCCGGGAAAGGGGCGAGAGAGAAAGAGCACGCGGAAGCTTTCTATGACAAGAAAAGACACCGCAAGGATCTGTCAGAAGCTTGCAGGACACGCACAGGGAGGATGGGAACGGGGTCGACCGCTGACCTCCCATGACAATCGAAAACCCATGATGATTTTACACCCGACACCCTCATCTTGTCATCGTCGGCAACGGCCTCTCATTCTTCTTGTCCAACCGGCAGCTGCGATAGTCGATCCGCTCCCAGAAATGCCCGTCCGGCCCCTCCGAGGCCACCGAAACCGGCAAGGCCGTCTTCCGGTCCAGCAACAGCCACATGCGCCCAAAGACTGGGCGAGCCTCGAGTTCGTCGGGAGCCACATTCAGAATCAACACCCCCCTCCCAAAGATTTGCCCCGTTCCCAGAAGGAGGCAGGCGTGGGTCAAACAGGCCGGGCGGAGAATGCGGCGATCATAGCTCAAGAAGTCTGCATGGTCGATCGTGTGGCCGAAGCGGGAGGCAATGAGGGAACTATGGGGAGAAAGGGAGAGCTTGAGGGGAAGGAAGCCGAAGGGACGCACCACGGCGACACCGTCGACGGACCGATAGAGGACCGTGGCCCCTTTCCGGGGATGATGGAGATGCACCGAGACGGAAAAGGGGGCGTATTGGATCGCCAGGTCAAAGGATTCATCCGCATCCCCCCGGAAAGTCCCCTTCCTTCCGGGATCGTACCGAGGCAGCCGCTTTCGCGAGTAGAAGGTTCGAACCTGGCAGGCATAGCCCGAAAGACCACGAAGGGTCAGAAGAAGGGTGTCGGAGGCGGACTGGGCCGGGGAATAGTCGTATGACCGGCTCCCGGGATCGACCCGGAGATCGGGAAAGACGTCAGCCAGCCGCTCGGCCCGGGCCACGGTGCCCCCCGGAAGGATCCCCGGGAGACCTCCTCCCCAGAGCCCCGCAAGGGCCACGCCTGCCACAAGGGCCAGACAACGAAGCCCCTCCCGAATTCCCCGAAGATCAAGGGATCGGGGAAGCGACTCTCCCGGTGCCCCAATCATCGCCCCTCCCTCCCGTCCGGGAGATCGTCTCACGACGCCCGGTGGGCAATTTCGTAGAGAACAAATCCAAGCCCCAGAAGCCCCAGGGCCCCATGGAGAAAGGTGACCGACCGCACCATTTTCCCGCCGCCAAAGCCCCGGACGAGGAGGAGAAGTCCGGCTCCGGCGGCCAGCACGAGAAGGATGAGGCCGATGTTCAGCCAGTGGGCTCCCCCCGTAATGAAAAAGCGGGCCACCAGCATCAAAAGACCGGCCATGGCCAGCGTCGGATGCATGAATCCCAGGGCTCGGGGAAAGGACTTTCGCCCCATCTCAAGGCCCATCAAAAGAAGTCCCAGAAAGGCTCCGAGCCCCACCAGGACGGCCCCGACCGTCATCAATCCCTTATCCATAGCCCACTCCCGAAAGACAAAGGGTAAAAAACCGCGAGCGTCCGAGCCTAGTCGACCTTGAGGTCGTGGGCCAGGAGGACCGCGTCGGCGATCTCGCGCATTGATTTTCGCATGTTCATGCTCTTCTTCTGGAGAAGGCGGTAGGCCTCCTCCTCCCCGATGCGATGTTTCTTCATCAGGATCCCCTTGGCCCGGTCGATCCTCTTCCGGCTCTCCAGGGCCTCCTCCATGGCCGCCGTCCTCTCGACGAGGGCGGTGTTCTCCCAGGCGATGGCCGCCTGGTTCGCCACCGACTGAAGGACCTTGACCTCGTCTCGGGTAAAGTGGTGAAGATGGCTCGTATAGACATTGACCACCCCAATGGCCCGATCCTTGATCATCATGGGGACAGAGAGCATGGAGACGAGATTTTCCTTTTTCGCCAGCTCCCGGGAGGTATATCGGGAATCCTTCTGGACATTTTCCACCGCAATGGCCCGACGCTCCCCGAAGACCACGCCGGCAATGCTCTCCCCCACCTGGAGGGGAGGCTTGTTCCGGTATTCGTCGGAGAGGGTCTGGGTCGCCCGGACCACCAGCCCCTTCTCGGGGTCATAAATCATTATGGAACAGAGAGTGGAGTTCGTCATCTCCGCCGTCACCGTCACGATGAGGTGGAGGATCTCCTCGAGGTAGCGGCTCGAGGTGATCGACTGGCTCACCTGGGAGAGGGCCTCGATCTGCCGCGCCTTCTTCTGGGCCTCCTCGAAGAGACGAATATGCTGGATCATGAAGCCCATCTCCTGGGAGAGAAGGGTCAGCAGCTCGATATCGCTGTTTTTTGGAGAAAAGGCCTCCTTGAAATGGAGGTTCATCACCCCCACCAGGGAATCCCGGGCCCGGAGGGGAAGAGAGAGAAAGGCCTCGTATCGATCCTCGGGGATCATCTGGAAGAGCTTGGCCCGGGGATCCTCATAGGCCCGCTCGGGAACGATCACGGGGCTCTCCTCCGCCGCCACCCACCCGGTGAGTCCCTCCCCGAGACGGATGGAAAACTTCCCGAGAAGATCGGGAAGATAGCGGGAGGTCGCCCGCAGGGTCAAGACCGGGGCGTCCTCTTCCCTCAGGTAGATGAAGACCCCGTCGGCGGGGAGAATCTCCAAAAGAAGGCGAACGGCATTGTCGAGAAGAACCGACAGGGTGTCCACGGAGATGGTGATCCGGAGGAGGCCCTTCAGGAGCTTGAGCTCCCGGGCGATTTCGGTGGAGGTGGGAGGGGGATTCCTGAAGGGGCTCACGAGAAGACTCCGAGGGAGAGAAGGGAGGGATCATAGTCCCGCACGATGCGCACCGATCCCGGCGCCTCCGGGAGGATCAGCGCAACCTGCCCCCGGCTGGCCTTTTTGTCCCGGCCAAGATAGGGGGCGATCGTCTCGAAGGTGACTTTGGAGGGCCAGGAGACGGGAAGTCCGGCCCTTTTCACAAGATCCCGGACCGTCTCGAAGGTTTCCGGGCCGGAGAGGCCCATTGCTCCGGAGATCCGGGCCGCCGAGATCATCCCCAGAGCCACGGCCTCTCCGTGAAGGATCCCCGAATACCCCAGGGCCCCCTCCAGGGCATGGCCGAAGGTATGGCCGAAGTTCAGGAGCATCCGCTCCCCGGACTCCTTCTCGTCCCGGGAGACGATCCCCGCCTTGTCGGCGCTCGAGAGGAAGATCACCTCTTCCCAGATCCCGGGATGAAACTCCCCGGAGACAAGCTCCTCGATCCGATCCAAAAGAAGCGCGAGCAAGGTCCGGTCGCCAATCAAGGCATACTTGATCACCTCTCCCACCCCGGAGCGCCTCTGGGACAGGGGAAGGGTGCGCAAGAATTCCGGATCGGAGAGAACCGCCCGGGGAGGGTTGAAGACCCCGATGAGGTTTTTTCCCAGGGGGTGATCCACGCCCGTCTTTCCTCCGATGGCCGAGTCCACCTGGGCCACGACCGTCGTGGGGAGGTGGACCAGCGGCACGCCCCGAAGAAGAAGGGCCGCCGCAAGGCCTCCCATGTCTCCGGTCACCCCGCCGCCCACGACAAGAAGGGGATCGCGCCTCTCCCATCGGTCCTCGAGAAAACGGTCCAAAAGGCCCAGGACGCTTTCCATGGTCTTGGCCACCTCCCCGTCGGGATGGAGTGCCACCACCGGTCTCAGCTCGGAACCCAGATGACGGAGAATCGCCGCACCATGAAGGTTCCAGACCACGGGGTTGGAGACGATGCCCAGGCGGGAGAGGCCGGGAAAGAGTTCCTGGAGCCGCCCCTTCAGGGAGAGGGCGAGCCCCGCCCCGATGGTCACCGGATAACGCCCCCCGGACGAGGCGACGAGGGTCTCTCTCATGGGATCCGACCCATGGTCGGGGAGAGGGGGCGAAGCACCGAGAGGATCTCTTCGAGGGTCATGGCGATGGAGGCTCCTCCCACAGAAAGGACCCGGTCGGCCACCTCCCGATAAAGGGGATCCCTCTCCCGGATCACCTGCCGGACCTCCTCCTCCAGGGAGACCCCCTGCCGAAGGCGAGGGCGCCGCTCCGAGCCGCCGGAGAGGCGGGAGAGCAGCTGGTCCTCCGGAACGTGCAGATAAATCACATATCCGAGCCGGCGCAAGTTCTTCCGATTTTCCGGGCGGAGCACAATGCCTCCTCCTGTGGAAACCACCCCCGGAGAAAGCGTCGAAAGGGCCTCAAGCGCGCGGGACTCCACCGCGCGGAAGGCCTCTTCCCCCTCCCGCTCCCAGAGGCGGGAGAGGGGCTCCCCGGCCAGATCCTCCACCATGCGGTCGGTATCGTAGACCGGCGCGTCGAGGACACGGCCCAAGGCATGGCCCAACGTGGTCTTTCCCGATCCCCGGGGACCGACAAAGACGACAAACCTCGGCATGGGGGTCACATTCCCCCTCCCCAACGGGTTCGCTCGCGGGCCAGGCGCTGGCTCTCCCGGAAGTGCGCCAGAACCTCCTCCACCGAGTCCCCGCCGACCTTCTCCGAAAAGGCCTGGGCCAGGACAAGGCAGACCATCGCCTCACCCACCACCGAGGCGGCAGGAACGGCGCAGATGTCGGATCTCTCGACCGTGGCGGGGGAGACCGCTCCCGTCCGGACATCTACCGAAGGAAGGGGGGTATAGAGGGTCGCAATGGGCTTCATCGCCGCCCGAACGATCAGGGGAAGGCCATTGGTGACCCCGCCCTCGAGTCCTCCCGAGCCATTGGAGGGACGCTCGGGCCCCTTCTCTCCTCCCGGGAGAATGGGGTCGTGCACCTTGGAGCCGGGAAGTCTCGCCGCCTCGAAGCCCAACCCGAACTCCACCCCCTTGATCGCCTGAATGGAGAGAAGGGCCTGGGCCAGTCGTCCATCGAGACGCTGATCCCACTGCACGTAGCTGCCGAGTCCCACCGGAAGGCCCAGAGCCCGAACCTCAAAGACCCCTCCCAGGGTGTCGCCGGCCTTTTTCGCCGCCCGGATCTCCTCGACCATGCGGGCGCCGCTTTCAGCGTCGGGGCAAAAGACCTCGGAGGCCAAGGTCTGGCCCCTGAGCGTCTCGGGATCGGCCCACAGCGACTCGGAGGGGCCCGCCCAGGAGACCGTTCCGATCGAGCGCACCACCGAAAGGACAGTCACGCCAAAAAGACGGAGATAGGCCCGGGCAATGGCCCCGAGAGCAACCCGGGTTGCCGTTTCCCGGGCGCTGGCCCGTTCAAGGACGTTGCGGAGATCCCGATGGCCAAACTTCACCCCCCCGACAAGATCGGCATGGCCGGGACGGGGAACAAAGACCTCCTTCTGGGGTCCCTCCTCCGCCCCGGGAGCCCCGGGTTCCGCCCCCATGATCCCTTCCCAGTTCCGGAAGTCGCGGTTTTCGATCCAGACCGTGACCGGGCCGCCGAGCGTGCGCCCTTTCCGGACCCCCGCCACGAAGCGGACGGCATCGGTTTCGATGGCCATCCGCCCTCCCCGCCCGTACCCCATCTTCCGCCGGGCCATATCCTGGGACAGAAGCTCGGAGGAGAGCTCCAATCCTGCAGGAAGACCCTCGATGACCCCTGTCAGTCCCGGCCCATGGGACTCGCCCGCCGTCAGGAAGCGAATCACTGCACCCTCCCCCGGATCAAGGCATCATCGGCATCATCGGCATGCCGCCTCCGGCTCCGCCTTGTCCAGCCTTGGCGGTATTGGCCCCCCGCTTCTCCTTCTTCTTGTGCGGGACAAGATGAAGCGTGACGCCCAGAAGCGACTGGAAGTCCGATCCGAGATAGGCCACTTCCTCAAGATAGAGCCCCTGACCCGGGCGGTAGGCCACGCTCCGGATCCGGGCATGGGTGAGGAAGGTCTCAACGCGCTTTCTGACGGCCGGCTTCCTGTCCAGGAGCTGACCGACCGTGGACGTCCCCAGGGGAAGGGCCCGAACCGCCGCGAGGTAAAGCGCCTGAACACGGGATCGGGCGGCAAGATAGGCGGCAAGGCGGGCGGTTCCGTCATAGGCCTTGTCCGCCGGCAAGGGAACGACCGTGGATCGGACCAGGGTACTCCCCGACCAGGGCAGCTGGTAGGCATAGACCTTGGGGGCCTTCTTTTTTTCGGAGGCACACGAGGAGAGCAGAATGGGGGCCGTCAGAAGAAGGCAGAGGCTCCCCACAATCCGTACACATTTTTTATCCATCAATGGGTCCTGTTTTCCATTTCAGATCTCCGAAGCGTCGGGGATGCTTTCCATCAACAATGTTCGGAGGCAGATTCCGACTTCTTTTTGTAGCGGGACTCTTCCTTGGCGATATCGCGATGGGCCACCCTCAGCGAATACCCGTCCCGGGAGAGAATTTCTGCCAGATGAACCGTCATCCCCACGGACCGGTGACGGCCGCCGGTACACCCCACCGCCAGGGTCAGGGTCGAACGGCGTTCGGCGGCATACCGGGGAAGAAGCTTTTTGAGAAAGGTTCCCAAATCCTCAAGGGCCTCCGTGGCCCCCCGATCCTGAAGAAAATTCCAGACCGCTCCATCGAGACCCGTCAGCGGAGCCAGGGACTCCTCGTAATTCGGATTGGGGAGAAAACGAACGTCGAAGACAAGGTCGGCATCCATGGGAAGACCGAACTTGAAGCCGAAGGAGAGAAGATAGATCATCATTCCCTCCTCGGGGTCGATGCTCCCGTAAGCCTTTCCCAAGACGATCCGAAGCTCGGCGGTGGAGAGGACACTGGTCTCCACAACCCGGTCGGCCCTCTTTCTGAGAGCGGAAAGGCGCGAGCGCTCCTCCCGTATCGCCTCCATCAGGGAGAGCCCTGCGGACAGGGAGAGGGGATGGGGGCGTCTCGTCTCGGAAAAGCGGCGCATCAGAACATCGTCGGCGGCATCGAGAAAGAGGACCTCGACGAGATGGCCGTCGGCCCGAAGCCCATCGAAGGCCTCCCGGAACTCCTTCAGAAATCCCCGCTCCCGGATATCCACACCAATGGCCACCCGGGAGACCTCTCCCGAGCGCTCCAGGGACAGGGCCGCAAAGGAGGGAACCAGGGGAAGGGGAAGGTTGTCGACGCAAAAGTATCCCATATCCTCGAGAACCCGGAGGGATTGGCTCTTTCCCGCCCCGGAGAGCCCTGTGACAAAAAGAAACGAGAGTCCCACGATCCCTCCCCTCCCCTGCCCGAAATCCGGGCGCTAGACCGGTTCGATCTGACCCAGGGAGCCGTCGCGCCGCCGGTAAAGAAGTCGCATCGAGGAGCTTTCAGGATCGAGATAGAGAAAAAAGTCCTTGTCGAGAAGCTCCATCTGAACGATGGCATCTTCCAGGGACATGCTCTTCACGGGAAACTTCTTGGTCTTCACCACGGAGGGCAGGGCGAAGGGGCGTGTCGACTCGAGATGGGGAAGAACATCCTCGGCCCGCTGATTGGTGCGGTTGGAGATGAACTTCTCCTTGAAGCGGTGGATCTGGCGCTCGAGCTTGTCCACCACCAGGTCAAGGGACCCGTAAAGATCGGAGGTCACGGACTCGGCATGAATCATCTTTCCGTGGGTATGGAGGGTGATCTCGATCTTCTGGCGATACTTCTCGACCGCCAGAACGACCTCGGCCTTGGCCGAGTCGCTTACAAGGCGCGAAACCCGCTGAAGCTTTTCGTTGACCTGGTTGCGGATGGCATCGGTCAGATCGATGTGACGTCCTGTCAGGACAATGTCCATGGTTCCTCCATTAGGATGTGGGAAGGGCCCCGGTTTCCCGAAGGCTCCTCTTGCGTTGGCTCACCGGCGGAATATCAAGTTCCGCCCGGTATTTGGCAATCGTTCTCCGGGCAATGACGATCCCGGCTTCCTCCAACTTTTTCATGATCTCCTGGTCGGTCAGGGGAGACTCGGGAGATTCGCTGCGCACCATGAGGCGGATCCGCTCCCGGACGCTCGTGGCCGAATGGCTCCCCCCGCCGACTGAGGGAACCCCTCCCGAGAAAAAGCTTTTGAGCTCGACGATGCCAAAGGGAGTTTCGGCATATTTCTGATTCGTGACCCGGGAAATGGTGGACTCGTGGAGACCCAGCTCCTGGGCAATGGTCCGCAGAACCAGAGGACGGAGCCCCCGAGGACCCTCCCGAAAGAAATCCGCCTGGTGAACCAGCAGGCTCTCGCCCACCCGAAGGATTGTCTTCTTTCGCTGCTCGATGCTCTTCAGAAACCATTGGGCCGCGCGCATCTTTTCCTCGAGATAGTCCCGAAGCTCGTCTTTTTTGGGCGCCTCCCGGAGCATGGCCCGATAGGAGGGCTGGATGCGAAGGCGGGGAAGACCCTGCTCGCTGATGGCCACCCGCATTTCTCCATTGTCGTCCTCGTAAAAGCGCAAGTCGGGAACCACGATCGAGGGGCTCTCACGATAATACGGACGTCCGGGCTTCGGCTCAAGGGCCCGAAGAAACCCCAGGGCCGTCCCCACCTCTTCGGGCGTGGTTCGCGTCTTCTTGGCCATGGCCTTGACGTCCATGGCAAGGAACTCGTCGAAGGCGCGGTCGAGGATCCGTCCGGGAAGGGCGGCCTCCTGCCCGAGCAACCGCGTCTGGATCTGCAGGCATTCCTTCAGGGAGCGCGCCCCGACGCCGGGAGGGTCGAGCGTCTGGATCGTCCGGAGGATCCGGTCCAAGTCGCAGCCCGGGAAGAGGTCGGAGGGAAGGCCCCCCCCCTCCAGGGCCAGATATCCGTCCTCATCAATATTTCCGACAAGATAAGAGGCGGCCTCGCGCTCCTCGGGGGAGAGGTCGGTGAAGGAGAGCTGCCACTCGAGGTGGTCCGCCAGCGTCGTCGGTTGCGAGAGAACCTTTTCGTAAGAGAATTCTCCCGCGTCGGATTCCCGAAGCGTCCGCTCCTCTCTCTGGAAAGCCTCGTTGTCGAGGCTCTCATCCACCGAGTAGTCCCAGTTCGACAGGGGATCGACCGTCCGGTCATCCTCGCCTGCCCCCGGATCCTCCCGCCCCATCCGGTCATCCATCGTCTGGGCCGGAGCCTCTCCCTCGTCTCCCGGCGTCCAGTCTCCCTCGTCCTCCCCTTCCACAATCTCAAGGACCGGGTTCTCGAGGACCGCCTCCTGCATCTCCTGGGCCAGATCCAGCCGATTGAGCATCAACAGGTTGATGGCCTGCTGAAGCTGGGGGGTCATGACCATCTTCTGCGTCAGACGAAGGTCAAGTTGTGGCTTCATGAGGCTCCCTGGACCATGTCCTGATTCAGAAGGAAGCGCTCTCCGAGGTAAAATTCCCGGACCTTGGGAGACGAGGCAATCTGCCGGGGAGTCCCTTCCTCGAGAATCTGCCCTTGGTTGATGACATAGGCCCGATCGGTGATCTCGAGGGTCTCCCGGACATTGTGATCGGTGATCAGCACGCCGATTCCCCGGGACTTGAGCTGGGCGATGATCTTCTGAATCTCGATGACAGCGATGGGGTCAATGCCGGCAAAGGGTTCGTCGAGGAGAATATACTCGGGCTTGGTGGCCAGAGCCCGGGCGACCTCGACCCGGCGTCGCTCTCCCCCGGAGAGGGTGTAGGCCTTGCTTGTGCGGAGATGGCCGACATTGAGCTCCGAGAGAAGCGTGTCGAGACGGTTCTGGCGTTCGGCAGGCGTCAGATCCATGAACTCGAGGACGGCCATGATATTGTCCGCCACCGAGAGCTTCCGGAAGATCGACGATTCCTGGGGCAGATAGCTGATGCCCAAACGGGCCCGCTTGTGCATGGGCATCTTCGAGATGTCCTCCCCCCCCATCAGGATCCGGCCTCCATCAGGCTTCACAAGACCCACGATCATGTAGAAGGAGGTCGTCTTCCCGGCGCCGTTGGGACCGAGGAGCCCCACCACCTCCCCGGGATTCACCAGAAGGTTCACCCCGTTGACCACCCGACGCTTGTGATAGGTCTTCATGAGACCCACTGCCTCAATGGCCATCGGCCGCCGTCCCTCCGGAAGGCGTGGGACTCCCGGATGTCGAAGGGGAGCCGGACTGTTTCTTTCCTCCGGAATCAAGAAGCATCAGACTGTGTCCCTGGACCACGCTCTTGTTCATCCTCGTGAAAAAAGTGATGCGGGAGCCGCTCATTCTGTCGCCATTTTGAATCACCACGGGCTCTTCCGTCAGGACGAAAAGATGGGCCGACTCCACATAGACGGCACGCCCGGCATAGGCTGTCCTTCGGGGAGTCCGGATAATCACATGGCCGGTGGCCACCATGGTCTCCACGCGCTGGGAGGAGCTCCCCTGTCCGGTCTCCTCCATCAGGGTCTTCCCCTTGCCGGCCTTCCGAAGATAGACAACCAGATCATCCGACGTCAGGCGGAGAGTCCCCTTCACCAAGTGGACATGGCCCGAAAAGGTGATCTCGTTTTCGATATTGCGGGCCAGCATATGGTCGGAGCGAACCACCATGGAGGTCGGGGCCCTCCCTTTCTTGGGGGACGCGGGAGCGGCGGCGCGGCCCGTGTCGCCCGCGGCACGGGAAGATCCCGGAGAAAGGAGGACCGCCAAGGCCGAAACCAGGACAAAGAGCGCAAGGAGGCGACAAAAAGCATCTTGCAACGGCCTTGGAGGCGACATTTCCAGAGGGATCAAGAGCGCCCTACCCCGCAAAAACCGCATGCACATTCCTCTCGACGGTGAAGGACTGGGTCTTGGGGCGAGAAGAAAGACCCTCACCATGAATCACAATGCCGCGCCCCACCAAGGTGACCTCCCCTCCCGTTGTGATGGTATCGGAGGCGTCGTGGTAATGCAATTGTTTTGACACCACCCGCAGACCGGTGGAGAAGGCGGCGGAAACGGGAATCGTCCGGCCTGAGACGAGAAACTGATGGCCCGCCCGATCGATCGTCCCTTCCTGGCTCAGGATGAACAGGGAGAGGGTCTTGGACAAAATGATATGGGCGGACAGGTCCGTGAGGGTTGTCCGGCTCTGTCCCTGCCCCACCTGGGCCTCCCGGGCCTTGACGAACCAGCGGGTTTGAGAACGGAATGTCCGGGAGTAGGTGAAATTTCGGATGACGACAACGGGCTTCGCCGGAGGGTGAAGATCATTCGGGACTGCTCCCCTGTCAGCCACATGCCGCCGGGCCAGGAGACCGAAGAGGAGAATTGCACCGAGCAGGGGAAGAAGGGAGAGCCCCACAAGAACCGACTTTCGGCGAAGCAAGGTCAGCATGCGCCCTCCCGAGGAGAGCTCCCGGAGAAAGCGGCCAACGCCCCCCCGGTCAGGGGCCTACTCGGAAAAATTGTTGAAGAGCCGATTGAGCGCGGAAATGCCTTCGGCAATGACCGCCGCCGAATGGGCCAGCTGGCTCGACTCCTCCGCAGAAAGGGGGAGCTGGATGATCTCTTCAAGGCCCTGATTGCCCAGCCGCACGGGAACGCCCACAAAGGCCCCCCGAATTCCGTATTCTCCCTCGAGAAGGACGGATGAGGGGATGATCCGGTGGCGGTCATGGAGGATGGACTCGATCATCGAATAGATGGCGGCCGCCGGCGCGAAGTAGGCCGAGGAATCCTTCATCAGGTGGACGATTTCGGCCCCGCCATTTCGGGTACGGGTCACGATCGCCTCGAGCCGGTCGGCGGGGATGATCTTTCGGACCGGAACCCCGGCGACGGTGGAAAAGTCCAAAAGGGGCACCATCTGATCCCCATGGCCCCCCATCACGAGACTGTGGATGTTCGACACGGAGGTCCGGGTCTCTTCGGAGAGAAAATAGGCAAAACGGGAGCTGTCGAGGGCGCCCCCCATGCCGATGACCCTTTCGCGAGGAAAGCCCGTCACCCGCCACAGGACATAGGCCATGAGATCCATGGGGTTGGTCACGGGAATGATGATGCTGTCGGGGGCGAACTTGCGAATGTTGTGGGCCACGTCACGGATGATCTCGCCATTCTTGTGCAGAAGGTCATCCCGGGACATGCCGGGCTTTCGCGAAAAACCCGCCGTCACGACGACCACCGAGGAATCGGCAATTTCTTCGTAATGGCCCGTTCCGACGATCCGGGTATCGAACCCCATGAGCGGACCGGCTTCGAGGATGTCGAGGGATTTCCCCTGGGCCACTCCGTCGCGGATATCGAGAAGGACGACGTCGGCCAAACCATTTTCGACGATCTTCTGGGCTGTGGTCGCGCCGACATTTCCGGCACCGATGATGCTGACCTTTCTTCTCTTCTTGACTATCCGCACACAACTCTCCTTCTTCCCAACCGAAATCTTTCTCCGGCTGCACAAAAATCTCCCCTCTGCGACCTCACCGGGCTTCCCGGCAGGAGCAAAAAGGGCCATGAAGCTGTCATCCCAAGGCTATCCTAATGGAGAGATCATACGAAATCGTCCCCAAAAAGGCAAGCCGGACAATCGCTTTTCAC
>JAKARS010000001.1:0-2924 GCA_021828375.1 Nitrospirota bacterium | reverse complement strand
CCCTTTTTCAGGGCGTTGATGTCAAACCAGCCAATGTAAGGCTCTCCGTTGCTTCTCTGACAGCGAGCCTCCCCCGACCAGGAGCCCCGGGTGTCCACATGCGCCCAGAGTGTCCGGGACGCCTCGTCGGTCACCGACGTGTCGGCAAGCATTCGGGAGTTTTTCCCCAGGACCTCCTGAGGCTTCCATCCGGTGATCGCCGTAAAGGCAGGATTGACGCGAATGATTCTGCGGGCGGAATCGCTGACGAAGATCCCGAAAGGGCTCGTCTCGAAGATTCTTTCGGAGAGATTCCGCTCCTCTTCGGCCTTCAGCCTTTCCGTCATGTCCCGGCCGATGACCACGAGCCTCCGGCGGCTTCCATCACTGTTGTAGAGGGGGACTTTCCGGCTCTCGATGACGTGAACGGAGCCCTCGGGAGTTTCCACCACTTCGACCGCATCGGTCATCGTCCTGTTCTCCCACGCCTGCTCGTCCGTGGCCTGACAGGCCAGATGAGCGCCGGAGAACGAGGGATTCATTCGGGCCAGATCCTCTTCAGTCTTTCCCGCCCAATCGGTTCTTTCCGACCACCCCAAAAGTTTCAGCGCCGCCTGGTTGGCCAGGAGCCAGGCCCCGTTTCCATCCTTTAGCCAGACCCCATCGGGAAGCGCGTCGACGAGTGTGCGGAAGTCCTCTTCGGACTGCCGGCGGGCACATTCTGCATCGATATAGTCCAGCGTAAAGGAGATGATGCGGGAGGCCTCGAGAAGGAGCTCGCGGATCTCGGGGGTGAAATAGTGGGTCCGGTCGGAGACGACGGCAAAGACTCCGACGATCTGTCCTCCCCGGACCAGGGGGCACAGCCCCGTCGATCGGAAGGCGATGGTCTGGTAGTCCTCGGCCCGACGGTCGAGGCCCGCCTCGTGGTAGGTCTTTTGAAGATCGTCGATAAAGACGGGGATCCCGCTCCGAAAAGCCCGGACAGTTCCAGATCTGCCGTCGGGAGACTCTGGATCGAGCGAGAAGAAAAGGGGATGGCGATCCCGGTGCTGATCGGGGTCGGTGATGTGGTGGATTCCCAGGCGCAGGAGAGGCCCGTCGGCAAAATAGAAGCCAGCGGCGGTGAAGCCGGCCCGTTCGATGAGAATGGAGATGGTCCGGGTCAGGAAGCCCTCTTCGGAGGTCCTTTCCCGAGCCAGGGCGTTGAGGGAGGTGAGGGCCCCATAGAACCGGGTCAGGGTTCCGAAGGCCTCCCGAATGCTCCGATTCTCCTCCTCGAGACTGTTCTGAGGCTCCATGGGGCCATCCTCCTGCCTACACCCATCCGTTAGCACCTATGAAGGCGTGCATTCACGCTTCCTTTGAGAGAAAAACAGCGGAGAAGGGAAAACAAGCCTGACCATCAATGATGCTTTTTTGCGAGAATTCGCCGGACCTCCTCGTCCCCGATCTGAGGGAAGGATTCGTAAAACTCGCTCACGGAAAGGAATCTCTCCGGGGTCCGGAGAGAGAGGGTCCGATCGGCCAAGGGGCGGATCCGCTCCAACGCCTCCCGGGAGGCCACTGGAGTTGCCGCCACCAGGATTTTTGGTTTTTTCTCCCGAAGGAATCGAAGGGCCGAGGCCATGGTGGCCCCCGTGGCCATCCCGTCGTCGACGATGATGACGGTCCGCCCGGCAGGGTCGACCGGCGGACGGCCCCTCCCCCAAAGCCGCCGGCGCTCCCTGATCAGCAAAAGCTCCCGCTGGCGCTCCCCTTCCGCCTCCCCCGGCCCGATCCCGATGAGGCGTGCCTCGGGAGAGAGGGAAAGGGTGCCGCTTTCATCGACGGCCCCGATGGCGAACTCCGGGTCTCCCGGGGCCCCGATCTTTCTTACCAGGACGACGTCGAGATCTCCCCCGAGCTCCCGGGCCAGGATTTCTCCCATCGGCACTGCCCCGCGAGGAATCGCCAGGACGAGCGGGTGAGCCCCCCGCCATGAGGAAAGAGCCACCGAGAGCTCCCGGGCGGCCTCCTCCCGATCCCGGAAGGCTCCCACTGTCAGACCAAAAGGACGTCCGCGAGCTTCTCGCGAAGCTCTTGGGCGGGGAGATTCGTATAGTCGCGAACCACCGTCGCGGCCACCCGTTCCTGGAGCTGCTTGTCGAGGGATTCCCGGATTTTCCCCATGAAGTCCATGGAGGCGGCAAGGAGAAGCCGGTCGAATTTCTTCGCCGAGAGCCCGGAAGAAAGTTCCCGGACGATTTCCCGGGCAAACTTCTCGGCTTCTTCTTCCCGCGGAGTCGTTTTCCACTGAGTGGCTGGACGGGATCCATGGCCGGCCGGCGTGGAATTCCTGCCACCTGACTCACTGACAAGCTCCCCGTTCTTCAGCCGTCCTTCCGGGTGCTCAAAACGCTGCACGAACTCCAGATCCTGACCTGTTCCCCTGCTGACCCAGAGAATGGCGTTGGTGGCATTGGCAACGAGAATCCATGTGGTCGTCATGGCAGGACTCCTTCAATGAAAAGGGAAGAGGCACCTTGATCCTCTTTCATTCTGCCTCAAAATCCTGAAATTAGCCATGCCGCTCTACCACAAAAATCTCGGCCCCCATCAACATCGGTTACCAAAGAAGGCCTGTGAGCCGGGAGATCTCCGGCCTGGGCCATGGCGAAGAGCTCAGGGAGGGCATTCTTCGGCGACTTCTTCCTAGAAGCCCACGCGTCGACCCGTCTCCCGATCAAGAGCCTCCCGGATCATCTCCAGCCGGTACCTGTCGGCCACAAGCCGCTCCCGGCTGGCAATGAGCTCAGTCTGGGCGTCGAGAGCCGTCACTCCGTCGACCAACCCCCGGGAGAAACGTTTTTCCACGAGGGAGAGGTTGGTCCGGGCATTCTCAAAGCGCCGCTCGTCGAGGCTGAGGGTCTCCTCCTGAGTCTTCATGTCCAGCACAAGCTTTC
>JAKARS010000010.1:29648-36647 GCA_021828375.1 Nitrospirota bacterium | reverse complement strand
GTGGTGGGGTTCATGGTGGCGGAAATCGCGGGGACGGGGTCAGGCCCCGGGCGAAGGTCGTGCTCCTCGCCCCGGCTGGCCACAAGAAAGATCTCTCCCGGGCGGACGCCGACGATGCGGGTGGATCCCCCCTCCCGGACGGGAATGTCATGGGGAGTTGGCGTGTTGTTGAGATAGAGGATGTGCCCGGTCTCACCCACCATGTAAATCCCTTCAGCATCGGAGGAGACCCCGATGGGGCTGATCCTTGCCCGAAGGGCATCGATCGGGGCCGTGGTGGGGGGGGTTCTTCCTCCCCCGGCGATCACGGAGATCTTGCCGGGATCGAGCGGAAGGGTGGTGGCCATCCCCAGAAGCTTGCCAAGGGTTGGAGACCGCTTGAGGAGCTTTGAGATGTGGGCTCCCGCATTCAGGCGGATCTTCGAGTCGGGAATCACGATGATGTCATGGGTGTGGTTGTCGAGATTCAGGGCATCGATCCGGCCGCTTCCGTCGGCAATGTACAGGACCCCATCCGATTCGGAGATGGACAGGGGGGCCAATCCCACGGACAGCGCCGGAACCGGAACTTCGGGGGGAAGGGGGGCGGTATGGGTGTTTCCCGCGACGACGGCCGCCTGTCCGGAGGACAATCCGACCGAGAGGGAGCTCCCCTCGATCTGGGGAACGGTTTCGGAAAGGCCGCTCACGTTGATGAAGACGATTGTATGCCGGGTGTCGGAGACGAGAATGTTGTTGTTCCGAAAGAGAAGGGAGACGGCCTCGATCTCCAGTTGAGAGGAATATTGGGGGCTTGTCGAGGGATAATATCGATGGCTTCTCGATCCTCCGAATCCGGAGCTCGGGCTGAGAATGACAAGAAGGAGGGCGAGGGCTCCCATCGCCCTCTTCAGAGAGTGTGGCGACATGGACGGCAAGGCTCCTGAGGGGTGGAGGACAGGGAGGAATTTTTCCTCCGGACTTTTTTCGATGATACAATATTGTGGCGGGAAAGTCCCGGACAGGGGTCGAGTGCAGGGATGAGGGAATCTGATGGATAAAACCGGGAGGAGACAGGTGGGAGCACGGTGGGCGGTTGTCGTTCTGGGAGGAGCCCTTCTCGTCGCCCTTGTGGTGACCATGGTCCGCATCTCGGGACCCTCCCCGGGGTCCTCGGGGCTTTCCGGAGAAAAGAGTCGGCAAGCGCGTCTCTCCCGGGAGGCCGAGAGAATCCTGACGGCCTTGGGGTCGGGGCCTGCGGGTACGGAGAAGGTTCTTGAAGGGGAGTCGCTTCGCTATGGGGGCCAGGTTCTCCGGGTCCGGGTCGGGCCAGGATGGGCCACTCTTTCGCCGTCAGCGCAGGGACGTCTTCTTGACGACCTCTTTGCCCGCTACACCAAAAGCTGGCAGGCGGTGATGCACACCCATTCCGAGCCGGCGGTGAGCCTCAGGTCGGGGGATCGCCGGGTCGCCCTTCACACCTCCATGGACCGCTGGGTCCGTCCCTCGGGGGACGCTCTTGCTCCCGGATCCTCAAAATAGGTAGGATAGGTCCGGAGTCAGACTGCCGGAAAAATCAGGAAGGGGGCCCCTTTGGGGTGGATCCAGTCAAGCGGTGACCGTATTCGGGCCACCCTCAAGACCCAGTTCATTACCGGACTCGTTATCGTTCTCCCCGTGGCCCTTTCCGGCTACATCTTCTATCGGATCTTTCTCTTTCTCGACTCTCTCCTCGATCCCCTTGTGACGTTCGTGGTGGGTCGCCCCATTCCTGGCCTCGGGGTGGCCGTCCTCCTCGGGATCATCTTTTTGACCGGCATCGTCGCCACCAATGTCATCGGGCAGAAGCTTGTCTCCTTTCTCGAAGGGGGGCTCACCCACATCCCGATCTTCAAAAAGCTCTACACGGCGGTGAAGACGATGCTGGAGGCCTTTTCCCCTTCCGGAGGAAAGGGCTTCCGGAAGGTGGTTCTCGCCGAGTATCCGAAGGCCGGCGCCTATACCATGGGATTCTTGACCCAATGGGTGATCCTTGATGGCGATCCGGTCCGCTATGCCTCGATCTTCTTTCCCAGCAACAATCTTTATATCGGCGTCCAGGCCTTTGTGCCGGAATCGATGGTCCGCGAAACCGGGATCCCCGTCGAGGAGGGAATCCGGATGATTCTCTCGGGGGGGCTTGGCATGCCCGAGAGGCTCCCGGTGGTCAGAGGATCCGAGGAGGTCTACCATGATCATTGATGGGGTTCTTCTTGCCGCCGGCTCCGGGACCCGGATGCGGTCTCCCGTGCCCAAGGTCCTCTCCCCGGTCCTGGGGGAGCCGCTCCTCTCCTACCCCTATCGGGCCCTGGCGGGGCTGAAGGAAGGGCTGGCGAGCATCCATGTCATTGTCCCGCCGGCGGGACTCCCGGTGGATTCGGTTCATCCGGATCGCCCGTCCCTTCCGCTCCTGCCCGTCGTCCAGGAGCGGCCCGACGGGACGTGGGGGGCCTGCGAGGCTCTCTTTTCCTCCCGGATCTTTACGGAAGGCTCCGCGACCCATCTTCTGGTGCTCAATGGAGACGGTCCCCTGGTCGATACGGGCCTCCTTGAGGCGTTGGTGGCGCGGGGAAAGGAGAATCCCGACGCCCTTGTCCTGACGACAGCCTTGCTCGACAACCCCACCGGCTATGGACGGATTCTCCGGGATTCCTCGGGGAGGGTGACCGGCATTCGTGAGGAGAGCGGAGCGTCCCCGGAGGAGCGCGCGATCCGGGAGGTCAATGCCGGGATCTATCTGATCCCCCGGGCCGTTCTCCATGAGGCCCGGGGACGGATCCTTCCCGACCCCAAAAAGGGAGAGCGCTATCTCACCGATCTCATTGCCCGGGTGGTGTCCCGGGGAGGAGAGGTTCGAACCCTGGAGGCTCCCCCCGATGCGATGAGGGGGGTCAACACCCAGGAGGAGCTCTCCCGGGTGACGGCCCTCCTCCGGGAGAGAATCAACCGGGGACACATGGAGCGGGGGGTCACCTTTTTGGACCCCGGACGGACCGACGTCGGGCCCGAGGTCGAGATCGGGGCGGGGACGGTCCTCTTCCCCCAAAGCTATCTCGAGGGACGAACGCGGGTGGGGGCGAACTGCCGGATCGGAATGGGCGTCCACCTCACCAATGCCGAGGTGAGCGACGGGGCGGTCATCCGGGACTATGTCGTGGCGGTGGAGGCGATGGTGGGGCCGGGCGCGGTGGTGGGGCCCTTTGCCCATCTGCGTCCCGGGACCCGGCTCGGAAGGGAGTCCCACGTGGGGAATTTCGTGGAGACCAAGAAGGCGGTCCTGGGCGAGCGGGCCAAGGCCAACCACCTCTCCTACCTGGGCGATGTGACGGTGGGGGATCGCACCAATGTCGGGGCCGGGACGATCACCTGCAACTACGACGGCTACGAAAAGTTTTCCACCGTCCTCGGGGCGGATGTCTTTGTGGGAAGTGACACGCAGCTCGTCGCCCCGGTCTCCGTCGGCGACGGCGCGGTCATTGCCGCGGGATCAACGGTGGTGGGGGACGTCCCTTCCGGGGCCCTTTATCTCTCCCGTTCCGATTCCCAGCTGCGCCCGGAGGGAGGCCATCGCTATCACCGTCGCCGGGAGCAAAAGAAAAACTCAAGAAAGAAGGAATCGACCTGATGTGTGGAATCATCGGCTATATCGGACCGGAAGAACCCGTCTCCCTTGTCCTCGAGGCCCTGTCGCGCCTCGAATATCGGGGATATGATTCGGCGGGAGTGGCCTATTTCGGAAAGGATGGCCGGATCTCGGTGGCCCGTGCCTCCGGAAAGCTTTCCAATCTTGTGGCGCTCTGCCAGGG
Organism: Nitrospirota bacterium; assembly: GCA_021828375.1. GTDB lineage: Bacteria > Nitrospirota > Leptospirillia > Leptospirillales > Leptospirillaceae > UBA4572. Next base: position 32,823 of record JAKARS010000010.1, on the reverse strand, counting down.
GCAGGAGGGGCGACCGGGACCCGCCATTGGCCACATTCGCTGGGCGACCCACGGGGCCCCCACCGAAGACAATGCGCACCCTCACCGCTCGGGCCCCATTGTCGTCGTTCACAACGGAATCATCGAAAACGACCGGGAGCTCCGGGAACGCCTCACCTCGGAGGGATTTTCCTTTTCTTCCGAGACGGATACCGAGGTGGTGGCCCATCTGGTCCACCGGCACTTTCGGTCCACCGGCAACCTCTCCGAGTCCGTCCGCCTGGCCCTTCGTGAGATCCGGGGAAGCTATGCCCTGGCCGTTCTTTGCGAGGATCGTCCGGGAGAGCTTGTCGGTGTCAGGCGGGGAGCTCCTCTCCTTCTGGGCGAGGGGGACCACGCCTTTTTCCTCGCCTCCGATGTTCCGGCATTCCTGAAGTGGACACGGAAGGTCATGCCGCTTCCTCCCGACGTCATTGCCGCGATCGGACCGGAAGGCCTCGTGCTTCTTCCCGTCGACGGATCCACTCCGCTCTCTCCCGTCTTCGAAGAGGTCCCCTGGGATCCCGTGGCTGCGGAGAAGGGCCACTACCGGCACTTCATGGAAAAGGAGATCTTCGAGGGGCCTCGGGCCATCATGGATACCCTCGAGGGGCGGATCGCCCCGGGCCATGGCCGGGTCATGCTCTCCGAACTCACCCGTTTGGGCCCCTCGCCTCCGGAGATTGTCTTCGTGGCCTGCGGGACCTCCTACCACGCGTCGCTTCTTGGCCGACAGCTGATCGAGTCCCTCTCGGACATCCCGGTCCGGGTGGAGATCGCCTCCGAGTTCCGCTACCGTCCCCTCCGGATCCGTAAGGGCGCCTGGGTGGTCGGGGTGACCCAGTCGGGAGAGACCGCGGATACCCTGGGCGCCCTGGACCATGCCCGCCGGGAGGGGTATCTGACTCTCGCGGTGACCAATGTTCCCGGCTCCTCCATTACGCGTGAGGCCGAGGCGACCCTTCTCACGCGGGCGGGTCCCGAAATCGGAGTGGCCTCCACCAAGGCCTTTGTCGCCCAGATGACCGCCGTTTGGCTCCTGGCCCTTCACCTGGCTCGCCGGACGGGCCTTCGGGAGGAAGAGGGGTCGCGACGCTCCCTGGAGCTTCTCCTTCGGGCCCCTGCGCGTCTCGAGGGCTTTCTGGGAGCCATTGATCTTGCGGCCATCGATCGATTGGCCGAGAAGGTGGCCTCCTCCCGCTTCGTGATCTTCATCGGCCGGGGGCTCGACTATCCGCTGGCCATTGAAGGGGCGCTCAAGCTCAAGGAGATTACCTACCGGCCGGCGGACGGCTACCCCGGAGGGGAGCTCAAGCATGGTCCCATCGCCTTGATCGAGCCGGGAGTCCTGGTGGTGGCCCCCCTTGTGGACCCGGATCTGGCCGCCAAGGAGTGGTCGAACATCCGGGAAGTGGAGGCCCGGGGAGGGACGGTGGTGACGATCGCCTCCCCCGAATCCGCCCCGGTGCCCCCGGCCTATCCCCTTCCTCCGACAGAAGGATGGGAGGGAGTGTTTTTTGCCACGGCGGTCCTTCAGCTTCTGAGCTATCGCACCGCCGTCCTGATGGGCAACGATGTCGACCAGCCGAGGAATCTCGCCAAGTCCGTCACCGTCGAATAGAGATGCATCCTTGAGGAGTTTTTTGCCATGACGAGAAAGTGGACCATTGAAACAGAAGAGATTCTTCCGGGAAAGGTTGAGGCCGTCGTCCCCACCTTCTCTCCAGACGGAACCAAGATTGCCTGTGTTCGCCTCACCGACCCGGACACCATCCACGAAACCCGCGATCTGGGATGCCTCACCGTCATCGATGCCACCACCGGAAAGGTTCTCCACGATGTGGGGGACAATCTCGTGGCGGTCAATTACCGGGAGCGGGGACGGGGAGCCAACGAGCTCGTTCCTGTCTGGAGCCCGGATGGCCGCTACATTACCTTCCATCAGGACCGCAAGAAGTGGGAGCACTTCGGGGCCCAGTGGATGCTTGTCCGCCTGGACACCCAGACCGGGGAGATGGTGACCTTTCCCTTCGACCCCGATGCGGTCCGTCCCCAGTCCTTCCAGGTCTCTCCCTCCGGGCGACATCTCGCCATCCATACCCGGCAGCGCTGGAAGCCCTATACCCGGAAAATCCTCTGGAAGACAACAAAGCACATCGTCATGGGGGACCAGCTGACCGTTTGCGGCCCTTTGGGGGAGAACAAGATTGATGTGATCGACTGGCCCGCCTCCCGCCACCACCACGAGGAAAGTCTGGGCGATTTCCACTGGTTGCCGGACGGGGAACGGCTGGTCTATATCGTCCGCTTCAAGGAGGGGCGCTTCCGGGAAGAGTCCCTCCTCTATCTCTGGACCCCCGGAGAGGGCTCCCGGGAGATTTACCGCTCCTCCGAGCATATTGACCACTTTTCGGTGACCCCGGACGGGGGAACTCTCTGGTTTCACACGCGGGATCGCCGCATTGAGAGCCCCGCCCGACGGAACACCATTGTGCGGCTCGACCTCCGGAGCGGAGAAGCCGTGCCGCTTCTGGTCCATCGGGAATTCTTCTATCCCATGGTCTCGCCCGCAGGAGGGAACATCCTGATGGAGATGCAGGCGGAGGCAGGCGGAAGAGGCCTGGCCCTGCTCCGGGAGGGAGCGGAGGAGCCGACCCCGGTCGTCAAGACCGGCTACAACCTCTACCCCCTGTGGAGCCCCCGAGGGAACGCCTTCCTCTATCTTCGGACGCGTCCTGACTCCAAGCCCTTCTGGACCTGGCCGACGGAACCTCTCCTCCAGAATGTCGAAGGCGGGAGCCCCAACAAGGTTCTTCCGGTGGATGCCACGGCCCGGCTCGTGAATTGCCGTCCCTCCTTTGCGCCGTCGGGGAAGGAGATCGTTTTTGTGGCAAGGGACGAGGCGGAGGAGGCGAATGTCCGATTTGCCGGACTCTGGCGTTCCCGCATTCTCGAAGGGGAAGGCTCAGGCGAGGAGTGAGCCGCGTTGACTCCGGAAGCCCCTGCTCCTCTCCCGTGCCTCGGGTGGACCCCGGGCTCAATCCCGAACAGAGGCTGGCCGTCATCCACGAGGAGGGGCCCCTCCTCGTCCTGGCCCCGGCCGGATCGGGAAAGACACGGGTCGTCATCGAACGGCTTCTCTTTCTGATCGAGCGCA
>JAKARS010000010.1:0-29548 GCA_021828375.1 Nitrospirota bacterium | reverse complement strand
CCCGGGCTCAATCCCGAACAGAGGCTGGCCGTCATCCACGAGGAGGGGCCCCTCCTCGTCCTGGCCCCGGCCGGATCGGGAAAGACACGGGTCGTCATCGAACGGCTTCTCTTTCTGATCGAGCGCAGCGGCCGCGGCGGAGAGAGCTTTTTTGTCGCCACATTCACGCGCAAGGCCGCCCGGGAGCTGGTGGAGAGGATCTCCCATCGCCTTCCCGATGCCCGCCTTCCCTATGTGGGAACCTTCCATTCCCTCTCGGCCCGTCTTCTGCGGAGGCTGGCCGACCGGGCGGGGCTCCCGCCGGACTTTACCGTCTCCGACGCCGGTGACCAGAAGGCTCTGGTTCGGGAGATCATGCGTCGCCACAAGGTCTCGGAGGAGGATGTCCCTCCCCAGGAGATCCTTCGCCAGATCAGCCAGTGGAAAAATGCCCGCCAGACCCCCGGGCCCGAGCTCGCTCGCCGCCTCTTCGGTTCGAGGCGCTTCATGGCCACCTGCTACGAGGAGTACGAAGAGGGGCTCAGGAAAAACCGCTCTCTCGACTACGACGATCTTCTTTGCCGCCTCGTCGCCCTTCTCTCGACCCAGCCCGATGTGGCCACGGCCCTTCGTCAGGAGTTTCATCATATTCTGGTGGACGAGTATCAGGATACCAATCCTCTCCAGGAAGAGCTGATCCGTCTCCTCTCCCGGGACCGGCGAAATGTGACGGTGGTGGGAGACGACGACCAGAGCATCTACCGGTTCCGGGGGGCCGAGGTGGCCCATATCCAGCGATTTTCCGACCACTATCCGGGGGCCGGGAGGGTGCTCCTGTCCCGAAACTACCGCTCCACATCGGCGATCGTGGACTCGGCCGCCTCCGTCATCCGCAAAAATGATGGCCGCTATATGAAGACCGTCACGGCGGTGCGAGGGGGCGGAAGCCCCGTTCTCCTGTCGGAGTTCCCCGACGAGGAGGCCGAGGCGCGGGGAGTGGCGGGCCTCCTTCGGGAGTGGATCGCCGGAGGAGGCCGTCCCTCCCGGGCCGCCGTTCTCTTCCGGACAAATGCCCAGTCGCTTCCTCTGGAAAAGGCCATGGCGGCGTCGGGGGTCCCCTTCTTCAGGCCCGGAGGGGGAGGTCTCCTCGAAAGCCGGGAGGTTAGGGATCTCGTGGCCTACCTGAGGCTTTTGGTGAATCCCTTCGACCGGTTGAGCCTGGCCCGGATTTTCAACGTGCCTCCCCGGGGACAGGGGGATGAGGCGGTGGAGGAGCTCTCGGTCCTCTCCGAGGCCCATCCGGAGCTTCCGGTGGTGGAGCTTCTCGAACGGCTGGCCGAACGGGGAGGGCGGAGAGAGCCCCTCGGAAAGCTCGCGGCCCTTCTCCGGGAAGGAGGAGAGGCGGTGGCCCGGGGAGGCTTTCCTCTGTCTCTTCTCGATCATGTGGTGGCCGCCACGGGCTATCGGGAATGGTTGGCCCGGGAAAAGGATGAAGAGACACGTCGTCGAAGGCTCGAAACATTGGAGGATTTCCGGGGGCTGGCCGGGGAATTTGTCCGGGAGGGGGACCGGGAGTCCTCGGGACCGCTGGCCTCCTTTCTCGAAGACCTGACACTCTCCCGCGAGGGCCCGGATGCGGAAGGACGCGAAAGAGTGGGGCTCATGACGATCCATCAGTCCAAGGGACTCGAGTTCGACTGCGTCGTGGTGGCAGGTCTTGAGGATCAGCTGCTTCCCTTCCGCTCCTTTGCGGGGGGCCGGTCGTCCACCGATATCGAGGAGGAGCGGCGGCTCTTTTATGTGGCCATGACCCGGGCCCGGGAGAGGCTGCACCTCACCTGGGCCCGGACCCGCAGGATTTATGGAAAGACCCAGTCCTTCGGCCCGTCGCCCTTTCTTCGGGACATCCCCGGAGAGCTCTCCGCAGGAGACCGTCCGGAGTTTGTCCGGGCGCCTTCTGCCCCGTCATCCGCCGGCCGGCCTTCCGGTCAATTCCGGGAAGGAGGAAGCGGTTTTTCTCCCTCCTTCGGACGCCCCTTCCGTCGGGAGCGGTCCGCGTCCCCAGCTGTCGAAGGTCCCGCCTCCCGGGGAGCCTCTGGGTTGGAAAGACGTCCGGGAGAGTCCTCTCCGGCAGAGGGGACGGCCCCGATTTCCGGAGGAATCCGAAAGGAATGGATCGGAAAAAAGGTGCGCCATCCCCGCTTCGGAGAGGGCGTGGTCCTTGATGCCCGCAGGCCCGACCCCGATCTCGAGCTGGTGGTGCGCTTCTCCGAGGGTCCCCCCCGCACCCTTTTGGCTCGTCTGGCCAACCTGACGCCGGCCGACGGCGAAGGCCGTGCTCCGAACGGAGAGGGGTGAGCGAAGGCTCGCCCGCCCAAGGAAGTGTTTCTGAGGACGTCACGGTTGGGATATAATCAATAGGATATCGCCCTGCTGGGGAAGAATGTGGCAGAGAGAAAAAACGATTTTCCGGGAAGGAATCCGAACGTGAATCTTGAAAAAAAGGATGTGCTTCATGTGGCGCGTCTGGCGGGCCTTGCCTTGACGAACGAGGAAGCGGAACGCATGACGGGGGAGATCGCTTCCATTTTGGGCTACGTGGAAGCCTTGGGAACAGTGGCTGTGGCCGAAGCGGTCGCGGGTTCCCCCGATAACGGCGGACGACCTCCGGCAAGGGATCTTCCGGACCCCTTTTCCCGTGTCGGGGAGGCTCTGGCCCTGGCTCCCGATTCCGGAGGAGGCTTCTTCCGGGTTCCCCGCATTCTCGAGGAGGGTCGGTAGCGCCATGTTGAGATCCTTCTTGCGTTCCAAAATCCACCGTGCCACGGTGACCCAGTCCGAACTCGAATATGAGGGGAGTCTGACCCTGGACACCGACCTGATGGCCGCCGCGGGGATCCTTCCCTATGAAGAGGTTGTCATCAGCAACCTCAACAATGGCGAGCGCTTCTCCACCTATGTCATCGAAGGGGAAAAAGGCTCCGGGACCGTCTGCCTCAATGGTCCCACTGCCCGGAAGGGAGCGGTGGGAGACCGGATCATTATCTTTTCCTACGGTCTTCTCACCCCGGAAGAGGTCCCGGACCATCGTCCGGTGATTGTCATGGTGGACCCCAAAAATGCGGTGAGGGAGAGGCGCACGGTGGAAACGAAGGCCCTGAAGAAGGCCCCGGTCGCCAAAGGGAAGGGCGTTCCGGAAAGGGGGAGGGCCTCCTCTTCCCCCGTTTCCAAGGCTCCCGCCGGAAAGACCCGGCCCCTCTCCCCGAGCCGGAAGGGGGGACGATGAAGAATCCCTTTTTCGTCTCCTTGGCAGACTTTGCCCGCGGCCGAGACGAAGGCCGATTCACTCTCGAGGAGGTAACGGCGTACTTTCTGGACCGGACCCGGTCGCTTTCCGACGAGATTCATGCCTGTCTCTCCGTCAACGACAATGCCATCAACCGTGCCCGCCAGCTCGACAACCGCCTCCGGCGGGAAAAGCCCCCCTCCCCCCTGACCGGCTATCCTCTTATGGTCAAGGACAATCTCGAGGTCCGGGATCAGCCCACCACCTGCGCCTCCCGGATTCTGGAGGGATACCGGTCCCTGAGGACGGCAACGGCCGTCTCCCGTCTCCTCTCTCTGGGGGCGATCATTGTGGGGAAGACCAACCTCGATGAGTTTGCCATGGGCTCCTCCACCGAGAATTCGGCCTTCGGCCCCACCCGGAATCCCTGGGATCCCTCCCGGGTTCCCGGAGGCTCATCCGGGGGGTCGGCAGCTGCGGTGGCGGCGGGCCTGGCTCCCCTGTCTCTGGGCTCCGACACCGGGGGATCCATCCGTCAGCCGGCGGCCTTCTGCGGGGTCATCGGGGTGAAGCCCACCTATGGGCGGGTTTCCCGGTCGGGACTGGTGGCCTTTGCCTCCTCGCTCGACCAGATCGGTCCTTTTGCCGTGGAGGCCGAGGATGCCCTCGAGGCGTTGGTGGCCATGGCTGGTGCCGATCCTCTCGACATGACGACCGAGGGGCGCGATCCCGAGGAGATGCGCCGGGACTTCCATCAAGCCTCCCTCTCCGGCCTGCGGCTGGGAGTTCCCGTCGCTCTCTTTGGAGAGGGGTTGGACAGCTCGATTCGGGAGAGGCTGGCGGATGTGCGGAAGGGTCTCTCCTCCGACGGTGTCCGGGAGGAGGAGATCGAGCTGGCTCACGCCGCCATGGGGATCAATGTGTACTATGTGCTGGCGACGTCGGAGGCGGCGTCGAATCTGTGCCGCTTCGATGGCGTCCGCTACGGCTTCCGGGCGCCAGGCTCCGGGACTCTCCGAGAGATGTACGAAGAGACCCGGGACAAGGGGTTTGGCCTCGAGGTCAAGCGCAGGATCCTTCTGGGGACCTTCGCCCTCTCGGCTGGCTACCAGGAGGCCTTCTACCGGAAGGCCCGCAAGGTTCAGGCCCTGATCCGCCAGGAGTTCCTCGATGCCTTTTCCCGGTGCGATATCATCATGACCCCCACCTCGCCCACGCCGGCCTTTTCTTTTGGAGAAAAGACCGGAGATCCACTTTCCATGTATCTCTCGGACATCTACACCATCACGGCCAATCTGGCGGGGCTTCCGGCATTGTCGGTTCCGGCGGGAGTGGACGCCGATGGATTGCCTGTGGGAGTGCATCTGATCGGTCCCCCCTGGTCGGAAGGGCGGCTTCTGGCCGTGGCCCGGGAGATATCCCGAAGATGGCCGATGCCGCTTCCTCGGGTTCATGCGACGCACGGAACGGCTCCCGGCCGGAAGGGAGGAGGAGAAAAATGAGCGAGGGAACCCCTCTTTTTCGCGGGTATGAAATTGTCGTGGGCCTTGAGGTCCATACCCAGCTTCTGACGAAATCCAAGATGTTCTGCCGCTGTGAGAACCGTTTCGGGGCTCCGCCCAATACCCTCGTCTGCCCGGTGTGCCTGGCCCATCCGGGATCCCTTCCCGTCCTCAATGCCCAGGCGGTTCGCCTGGGGATCCGGGCCGGGCTGGCGGCGGGATGTACCGTCAATCCCGTCAGCGTCTTTGAGCGGAAGCACTATTTTTACCCCGATCTTCCCAAGGGGTACCAAATCTCCCAGTATGCCCATCCTCTTCTTTCGGGAGGATCCCTACGGGTACGGACCGGGGCCGGAGAGCGTTTCATCCGGATCCATCGGATGCATCTCGAGGAAGATGCCGGTAAAAACCTGCATGCCGGCATTCCCGACAAGAGCCATGTGGATCTGAACCGGGCAGGAGTTCCCCTTCTGGAGATTGTCTCCGAGCCCGACATTCGGAGTCCCGACGAGGCGGTGGACTATCTCAAGAGGCTGCGTCAGCTTTTGCGCGCCACCCGGGTCTCCGACGGCAACATGGAAGAAGGCTCCTTCCGTTGCGACATCAACCTTTCGGTGCGGCGGCCCGGGGCCCCCTACGGGACCCGGGTCGAGATCAAGAACGTGAATTCCTTCCGGTTTGTCCATAAGGCGATGCTCTATGAGATCGACCGACAGATCGATGCCATCGAGGCCGGTGAGCCCATCCGGCAGGAGACGCGTCTTTTCGATCCCGCGTCGGGAGCCACGAAGTCCATGAGGAGCAAAGAGGAGGCTCTCGATTACCGCTATTTTCCGGATCCGGACCTTCCTCCATTGAGAATGGAGATGGCCATGGTGGAGGAGGAGCGCCTTGCCATGCCGGAGCTTCCCGAGAGACGGGTGGCCCGGTTCGTGGAGACGATGGGGCTCTCGCTCGCCGATGCCGAAACGATCGTGGGAGAAGAGGCGCTTGCCGCTTACTTCGAGGAGGGGGTCTCCCTCCTTCACGCCTCCCCCGCCACCAAAGGGGAGAAGGGGCGGGACCGCTGGATCTCCTTTGTCCTCTCCGAAGTCCTTCGGGAGTTTAACCTCCGGGGGGAGGAGGTTCTGGAAGGGGCGACGGCCCCCGCTGCCACCGTCCCCCTCATCGCGAAAGTCTGCAGTGGCGACCTCTCCTTTTCCCAGGCCAAGGAGGTCTACCACACGGCGGTGGAGGAGAAGGTGGAACCCCTCGAGATTGTCTCCCGGCAAAATCTTGTCCAGATCTCCGGGGAGGGGGAGCTTGTGGCCCTTGTCGAGGCCGTCCTGGCTGAAAATCCCGTCGAGGTCGAGTCATACAGGAAGGGAAAGGATCGGCTCTTTGCCTTCTTTGTGGGAGGAGTGATGAAGAAGTCCCGGGGGAAGGCCAATCCGGAAAAGGTGGGAGAAATCCTTCGCTCCAAGCTGGGGAGTCCCTCGCCATGAGAATCGGTTTTCGTTGCAGGTCCTGCGTTTTCCTGTGCCTCCTTGTCTCCCTGATCCTTCTGCCGGGACTTCGACAGGCCCGGGCGGCCGGGACGAATTCCGGTCCGCTGACCTATCTTCCCCTGGCTCCCATGGAAAAGACCTTCGATGGTTTGGGGGGACGGATCCACGTCACCGAGGTCCTGCGCCCGTTGCCGGGGAAGGGGCCCTCTCAAAAGGTCGAGGTGACCCGGAAGATCGCCTATCTGAATTTTCCGACCCGCACCATTGTCTCGGTCTACGAATACAATCCGGCCACGGGAGAGTACACCAAGAACACCAGCACCTCGGCCTTTTCCCACAGCGTCTTTGCCTATCATCCCCCCCTCGTCCGCGTCCGTCTTCCCTTCCGCAAGGGGGATGCCTGGTCGGGAGAGGACGGGGAGAACCGGATCCACGACCGGGTCTGGGGAAAGGTTCGCGTGACCCTGCCGGCGGGTACCTTCGTCTGCTGGGTCGTTCGCCGGCGACTTTCCTACAACCTCATCAGCCGACGCTCGACCCAGATCCTTTACGAGTACTATGCCCGGGATGTCGGATTTGTGGGAGAGGGAGGGTGGTCGGCCACCGGAAAATGGCACTGGTCAAGACGGCTCCTTTCGGTCAAAATGGGAGAGTCTGCGGGAGGCGCCGCTTCCCGGTAGGTCTCCCCTCGGACCATCGGGGAGGTCGGGGATGCCCCTGACGGGAGATCTTCGCAGCCGATCGGGGAGGGACCATGAGAACTCCGGGGAAAAGGGGCGGCATGGTGGGGGGGCTTTTTCTCCTTCTTGTCGTTGGCGTGGCTCTCTCGGCCGGCGGACGGCTGCTGGAGGATCGGCCCGGATTTTGTCTCTCCTGCCATGAGATGGCGTTCTACGGGAAGACATGGCAGTCCTCGGGAGCGGCCCTCCATCATGGCCGCTGCATCGACTGCCACTCCGGACCGGGGGTCGCGGGTGCCGTTTCTGCGCAAATGACGGGGCTGATGGAGCTGGCTCGCCATTTTTTCGGACATCCCTCCCCGGCCAGGAGTTATCGTCCGGGGGGGGTTCCCAACGCCAACTGTCTGAAGTGTCACGTGCGAGGATACGCGCGATTGGCCCACCGGAACTTTTCCGTGGCGGGACGGGAGTGCGCCGTGTGTCACAACCATTTTGAGGATCGGGATTTTTCTGGAGAGGTGCCTTTGTCCATGAGGCACTATGAAAGATATGTCCTTACAAGGAGGCACCATTGAGCGAAATCGACCGCGTTCACGGCCGAGAAGTTCTGGATTCCCGGGGGAACCCCACCATTGAAGTCGAAGTTGTCCTCTCCTCGGGAGCCATGGGGCAGGCGATTGTTCCCTCCGGCGCTTCGACCGGATCCCGGGAGGCCCTGGAGCTTCGGGATCATGACACCGGGAGATTCGGCGGAAAGGGTGTGCGAAAGGCCATTGAGAACGTGGAAGGCCCCATCCGGGATGCAGTCGAAGGTCTTCCGGCCGAGGATCAGGCCCTGATCGATGAAACGCTGATTTCCCTTGACGGAAGCCTCAACAAGTCTGTCCTGGGGGCCAATGCCATGCTGGGAGTCTCCATGGCCACCGCCCGTGCCGCCGCCCAGGAGCGCGGACTCGACCTCTACCGATGGCTGGGGGGAGCTCTCGCCCGGACCCTTCCCACCCCCTTCATGAACGTCATCAACGGAGGGGCCCATGCCGACAACAATCTGGACTTTCAGGAGTTCATGATCGTTCCTCATGGAGCCGAAAGCTTTTCCGAAGCCCTGCGCATGGGGGCCGAGGTCTTCGCCGCCCTGAAGGGCGTGTTGAAGGGGAAGGGGTTGACCACCCTGGTGGGGGATGAGGGCGGCTTTGCTCCTTCGCTTGCCTCCCATGATGAGGCCTTCGACCTCCTTATGATGGCGATCGAAAAGGCCGGCTACCGGCCGGGAGAGGATGTGTCCCTGGCCCTTGATGCCGCCTCCTCGGAGTTCTACCGGGAAGGAACCTATCAGCTCGAAGGCGGAAAACGACGCCTCTCCAGCGAGAAGCTCGTGGATTACTACGACGAGCTCATCTCTCGCTATCCGGTTGTCTCCATTGAAGACGGTCTTGCGGAAGACGACTGGGAGGGCTGGATCGCCATGACCGCCCGCATCGGACGGCGTGTTCAGCTGGTAGGAGACGATCTTTTCGTGACCAACCCCTCAATTTTGGCTGAGGGAATCCGGAGCCATGCCGCCAACGCGATTCTGGTCAAGCTCAATCAGATCGGCACGGTCACCGAGACGGTGGAGGCGACGAGGCTCGCCCTGATGAGCCGGATGGGGGCCATGATCTCCCATCGCTCGGGTGAGAGCGAGGATACCTTCATTGCCGACCTGGCCGTGGCGACGGGCGCCGGACAGATCAAGACGGGGTCTCTGGCCCGGGGAGAGCGGACCGCGAAGTACAACCGCCTTCTTCGGATCGAGGAGGCCCTGGGTGATACGGGGAGATATGCCGGCCTTGATTTGGTGAGAAGAGGATAACCGACATGGGGCATCCCCACGGTAAGGTCCCGTCGACGAAAAAAAAGGACCCTGCGGAAGGAACGGGACAGCTGGTTTTCTACTGGATGGCCGGAACGGGACTCTGGCTGTGGGCCCTCTTTGCCGTCGCCTCTTCCTCGACCGGGATCGGACCGCTTCTCTCCTCCGTCATGGCAGAGAAAGAGGCAAAGAAAACCCTCGTTCGCATTCAGGAGCGCGTGGACGATCTCAACCATCGCGTGGCGGCACTGCGAACGGATCCCTTCGAAATGGAAAGGCAGGCCCGGGAGAGGGAACATCGTCTGCGGCCGGGGGAGATCCTGGTTCTTCCGCGGACCGATGAGGAACAAAATCGTTGATTTTTAAGTCCTGGTTGCGTTAGTATCTTTCTTTGTTCCGAAATGAGTTCCCCTAGAAATGGCTGATTTCTTGGCCCTCAGTCAAACATTTGATGGTGATCCCGGACGGTCCCCGAGCGGATCCGGTGAGATCCGGTGGAGAGACAGAGCGTATGTCGAGCGTAGTTAAAAAACGACGCAAGAAGATTCGGAAACACAAGTACAAGAAGCTTCGCCGTCAGTCCCGCCACAAGAAGAAGTAGTCGGGGCACGAGAGTTCGGATCTTTTTTTCAGGGGATCCGATCTCCGCAGCAGAACGTCGAGATCGTCGTGGCCGGGGATTCCCCGGTCGCGTTTTTTGTCGGCCCGGCCAGCCTCGAGAACCATGAAGTGTTGTCGACTCTCATCTGTCAGGGCATCGGCAATGGGCCCCTGAGGAGCGTGCCGGAAGTTTTGAGGAGACAGGCGTCGTGAACGAGAGAACCATTGTTATCGGCGGAACATTCTTTCTTTTTCTCGTCTCCACCGCAATCGTCACCTACGAACAGATTCAGATCGGCAATCTCAAGGGCGAACTTCGCCATACCCGCATGCTCATGAAGGCGGGCGTCCACACCCCCTCTGAACCGTCAAAATCCGCAGAAAAGCCTCCCGTAAGTTTTGATTCCGATACGGTCACGGCAGCCCTTGCCGTCAAGGACTTTTCCACGCTTTTGCCTCCCATGATTTCCCAAGGTCATATCTTACGTCTTCCCGATCGTTCCCGCGTTCGATTTCTGGGATACCATCTGGTGGTCTTCGAACTCGAAGATGAAAAAAATCAGACGATTCCTGCCCTCTTCAATATTGAAGATCCTCAGACCCCTGCCACCTGGCAATACCTGTACGCCTTCGTTTCCCGCTAGCATCCTTCTTCGTTTTGCTCCATTCCCATCTGCCATCCCCTCTCATCGTGAGAGTTCGGGCCGCGACAGCTCTCGGCACGGAGAAGGCCTCTGCAAAAAATAAGGGAAAAGGGAAAGCCCAGGAGTGGGGCGAATCCTCTGAGAGGTTGGGCGGAGGAGAGAAAGAAAAAGGCTCCCTCCCGTGGGGGAAGGAGCCTCGGGAATTCAGGAGGCGGGAGGAGGGGGCGTCCCGGTGACCCCGGCTTTTTTCAGGGCTTTGGCCGGTCCCACCACAACGGTGACAAAGGAATGGCCACTGATGAGGTGCTGTCCGGCGGACAGCACTGACGCAGGAGTAACTTTCGAGACGTGTTCGGGGTAATCGGTGAAATAGGTATAGTCAAGGCCATCCGACCAGATCACGAGAAGAAGCTGAGCAATCTTTGGAGTGGTGTTCATCAGGAAGGGAAAGCCGCCAACAAGCTGACGCTTGATGGCGCGGACGGCCGAAGGGTCGGGAGTGGTCTTGACGGAATCCGCAAGAATCGAGTTCATGGCGCCCATCACCTTCCCGGTGTTCTTGGCATAAGTCTGAAAGTAGACGATAAAGGGACCGCGGTGGCGAGAGGCATCGAGCGCCGAATGAATATAGTAGACGAGCCCCATTTTTTGTCGGACGACCCGATTAAGTGTTGAGGTCTGGGACGCTCCAAGGAGCATATTGAAGACCAGGGAGTCATAGAAGGACGGATCCTTCCGGGCAATTCCCTGGGTGCCGTAGAAGACGGTGGACTGACGAAGCTCCGGCTTGTCCACAAGGAAGGTCCCGGAGGTGGAAATGGAGGAAAAGGAGCGCCGGGAAGGAGGAGAGGTCGCTGTGGCGGGAGCCTTCCAGGTCGAGAAATATTTCTTGGCCAGGGCAAGGGCTGATTCGGGCGTCACATCTCCGGCCACAACAAGAACGGCCCGGTCGGGCCGATAGTATTGGGCCACGAAGTTCAACAGATCCTGCCGGGTGATCTTTTCGACGGAGGTGGGAGTTCCGGAAGACGGGGTGGCATACGGCGTTCCCTTTTCCACAAGTCGATAGAGAAGGTTCGTCGCGATCGGACTGGGGTGGTTGTCCTCTTCGGTCAGGGAGGCGAGGGTGGAGTCCTTCTTTTTTGCGAATTCGGCCGGGGGAAAGGTCGGAGAGGTGACCATTTCCGAGGCCAGCTCGAGGAGTGTGGGAGCTTCGGAGCTCAGGCTGTCGCCCGCAAGAACGGTCATGTCGCGGCTGGCAGAGGCAGAAAGGCTCCCCCCTGTGGCGTCGAGGGTATGAAAGAGGGAGAGGGTGTCGTGGCCCGCCGTTCCCCGCGTCAAAAGGTCCGCCGCGAGTGCCGCCGTGCCGGCCCTCCCGGACGGATCAAAGGAAGATCCGGCACGGATCCCGAGTCGAAAGGAAATAAGGGGAAGATCCGGGCGGGGAAGGACGAGGACTTCGAGCCCGTTCGGGAGGACGCTGCGGGTCAATGTGGCCTTCATGGGAGGAACCGGGTAGGTCTTAGCCGTTGTTTGTTGGGACATGGCCGAACGGGAGGAGGTATCCGTCGGGGTTGATGGAGAATGCGCGCAGGAGGAGAGAAGGAGAATGGCCGAAAGAATTGCCGTGCTTCCGGCGAAGGGAGGGATGCGGCGAAAGGAATGCATGACGGTTCTCCTGAAAGAAGAGGACTCCGTGGTCATTGTCGGCCTGTGAAGAGAGCCGGAGAGTTAGCGAACAATCCTTCCCGGTCGGGAAAAGCGGGGCGGAGCCTGGCCACCGGTGGGGAAGAGATATCCCACCGTCTCGTTCCCTGGAACAAGATATCGCCGGGCCACTCGCCGGATATCGGCGGCGGTGACAGCGTTGATGTTTTTCACATAGTTCGTCAGGTAGGAAAGGGGGATCCGGTCGGCGCTCATCATGCCGAGCATCATTCCCATCCCGAACGCCGACTCCTGATTCATGACAAACTGGGTCAGAATCTGCTTTTTGGAGAGAGCGAGAAGTTCCGGATCAACAGGTTGAGTCCTGATTTTCCGAATGACGGCGTCAAGACGGGTCCGAAGGATCTTGGGAGTGGTTTTTGGCAAGCCCTGGGCATAGAAATAGAAGAGCCCGGGATCGTGGGTCATGGGGTCGTAGTCTCCCTCGGCATCCACCGCTACAGGGTTCTTGTAGATCATGTCCTGGTAAAGAAGGGCACTGCGGCTTCCCGAGAGAACCTGAGCCAGCACGACGAGGGCCATGGCATCGCGGCTTTTGAAATTGGGAGCATGAAAGGCCATCATGGTGATCGGAAGCATCGCGGGCTTCCTGACGACGGTCATGCGCAGGTGGTGCTGGCGAGGTTCTGCCGGGATCCGCTGATGGATGAGATGGCCTCGGGGAATCGAGCCAAAGGCCTTCTTGATTTCCTGTAGCACGGTGGCGTCGTCGAGAGGGCCGACAACCACGACGGTGGCATTGTTCGGCATATAGTGGGCGCGGTAATAGTGCATGATGTCGTTGCGGGTCGTGTGCTGAATATCTTTTTCCCATCCGATGACAGGATTGTGGTACGGGTGGACCTCAAAGGCCGTGGCATACACCTGCTCGACAAGTTTTTGCGTGGGGTCATCGTAGTCGTTCCGGCGTTCCTCGAGGACGATCCTCCTCTCCCGCTCGACTTGGTCGGGCTTTAACAGCAGGTGGGTCATTCTGTCGGCTTCGATGGAGATGGGAAGGGAGAGCTTGTCTGGAGCGACATTTTCAAAGTATGCGGTAAAGTCATAGTCGGTAAAGGCGTTGTTTTGTCCCCCGACCTCGCTGATGAGCTTGTCGAGAGCCCCGTGAGGGAACTTCTTTGTCCCGGTGAACATCATGTGTTCGTTGAAATGGGAGATTCCGGTCCGTCCTTTGACTTCGTTTCTCGATCCGACCCGATACCAGACCTGAAAGGTGAGGGTGGGGCTATAGGGGTCGTCCACCGTCAGAAGGGTCAGCCCATTCTTGAGATGGTGAATGCGGGGAACAAAGCGAAAGGAGGGAGGAGAGGATCCCTGGGAGGGTGTGGGCTCGGACGCTCCGGAAAGATCCGGTCCCAAAAGGAGGGAGGAAAGTATCATGGGAAGGAGAAGCAAAATGAAAGATCTGATCCGGATCATGGTGGACATGAAGGGGCTCCCTTTTCGGATGGATGGGACCGGGTCTTTGAAGGCAAGCTCCAGAGGCCTCTCAATGTGAGCCGGAAAATGGCCCAATTAAAGGACGGGAACGTGACGTTTTTCTTCGAGATCCAGAAGTCGGGCCCAGGTTTTGATGTCGGTGCGTGAAGGGTCGATGGCCTTCCGCACGGAGTCAAACCACGCCTGTTTTTCCGGGGTGTCAGGAGCTGCGGACTCGTAACGGGCATTGAATGCCGTCACGGCTTCGGGAGACAGGGCTTTTGGGAAGCGCTTCCAGAGCTCGGCATAGACGGTTTCATCGGTCGTGTGAGTGGCGACGATTCGAGCAAAGTCCTCGGCCGAGATGCCAAGATGGGTGAGAAGAAGCTGATCCATCGGGCAATTGTAATTGTATTCCCCAAGTGTCCCTGCATTGAAGGCGCGGGCCTTGTCAATGAGGCGACGAAGGTGATCAATGCCATGGAGGCGGTCAACGGGGCTGCGAGGAAACTGCTTGCTCAGATCCATGGAGCTCTCCTTTCCAAAACAACGCGGTCTGTCTGTTGATTGTTTCCGAAGTCATGGACGTAAACTCCAGGACTTCTAAAGAGAGTGACGAAGGGACGGGAAGGAGTGCCACCGTCTCCCCGTGACGCATGGAAAATGGACCGAGTCCGAATCCTTGAGTCAGGGGCGGGAGGACGTCTCTGATGACTCAGGATAGCATGCCCAAGGGCGGATGTTAAAGTCGGGAGAGAAATCTCTGGAGGAAAGCCCCGGTAACGGGAGGAATTTTCAGAGGGTGGGAGAAAAGTCCTGTCCGGGCAACGGAATGAGCCGAAGCGATTTCGCATCGGCTTACCATCGCAAGAAACCCCCGTTGCCCTTTCAGGAAATTCGGACTATTCTTTAACGAGATCGGAGAAAATTGCCCGGATCTTTCATTGTCAGCCCTTTGTGGCACCGCTCCGCGACCCATGGCTCGGCTGGAGTCAACGTGAAGGAGGAATGCCTTGGCTCTTTTAATTCTTGTACTGCTTTCGACGATCGTTATTGCCTTGGGAGGCGTATCGATTTCCCTGGGTCTTGGCATTCGGCATCCCGTTCGTGGCGCAGTGGCCCTGACCATTGGTGGACTTGTCGTCCTGGCCGGCATGACTCTTCTCTACAAGTCGCTTCAACACAAGACGCTCGCCGCGAGAGCCGACAGCGTCATCGTCAATGCCGAGCATTTCTTGCGTTACCGGAACGAACACCTAGTCGGTCATCCCTCTCCCAATATTCGGATAAAGGGTGCCGGGCGCCCAGTTGAGCCAAGCAAAAAGTCTCCCGTCGGCGTTCATTAGCGGAGATGACTGTTGCTTCTTCGCTAGAGCCACCATGGTTTCGAACTCCCTATGGGCCATGATCTTGTAGTGGCGAGACCAGCTTTCGACCCTGAGGACATAGTGTTCGACGTTATGTGATCCCCGGCTGTTGACGTATCCTCCATGTCTCCAGCGAGGCCTTCCGGCATTGTAAGCCGCAATGGCGTCCGCCCCATAAGGGTGTTTTCGGAGAAGGAGTGCGAGGTACCGGGTCCCGTAGGTGATGTTGACGCGAGGATTGAAAAGCCTCCTGACAGGGCCATGGAACCCTACCCACCGGGCCGTTCTTGTCGTAATCTGCATGAGCCCGATCGACGTGTCGTGGATTCCGCGTTCATATCTCCGTTTTCCGGGGTTGAATCGGGATTCCTGGGCAATGATCCCTGCAACAAGGACAGGGTTGATGTGGTTCTGGCAGGAGATTTGAGTTATGGTATGGGCGTAAGGAACAGTCGGCGAGAGAAGGTGAGCGCCCAGACACCAAGCAACAGAGTGATGAATCATCCAGTTCAATGCACAACCTCCTGAAGGGGTTGCTGTTCCGCTCCCAGACGTCCTTTCTTTTCAAGCCATTCACAGGTTTCCCCAAAGAACATCTGAATCGGGAAACCAGGGAAGCGGGTCCTTGAGCGTTCCCAGCCATTGGAAGATCCGAATGACTGCTCTCCCTGAAGGAGAGTCGGAATGAGAGGCCGCTAACGAAGGCTTGAGGAAAGAACTCTCCATCGCGCCGGGATCCGACACGGATCCGGCAACTTCAACGGGGTGCATGGTCCCGATGAAGCAGGTGAAAAAGAAAACAGGTGAAAAAGGATCGATGGGGAGAGCGACCTACAGGAGCCATTATACCCCCATGGTCAAGGTGGGGTCAATAAAATTGTTTATTGACACTAATATATTGATATAAAAAGAGATTATTCCTGCATTCTGTGACTGTCGTCACAAATTCAGGGAATGTTTTTTAAAAAATAATTTGTGGTGATGACTTGGCTTCTCACACGCCCGACAGGTGGCTTTCGAAAGCCGGATTGGCTTCCCGGGGAGAGGTTCTGGAATGGGTGGCGCAAGGACGTCTGACCCTCGGAGCCGAATCTCTCCGCCCCGAGCGTCCGGTTTCTTCGCCCCCCCTCGGACGTCCCGGAGATGTGCGCCGACTCCCCCCCTTCTTTCTCGACGGGGTCCTGCTGGTTCCTCCCCCGCCGATTCTCCTTTGCTTCAATAAGCCTCGGGGCGTTCTGGTGACTCTCTCCGATCCGGAAGGCCGCCCTGTTGTCGAGGATTTTCTTCAGAAAACACCCTGGAGCGACCGCTCCTTTGGAAGGATTCGACCGCTGGGTCGTCTCGATGCCGCATCAGCCGGACTTCTCCTTTTGACAAACTATCCAGAGCCATGGAGCCATTTTCTCTCTCCCGAAGGGGGGGTCAGACGGCGATATCGTGTGAAGATTCGTCCGGGACTCAGGTCGGAGGACCGGACGCTTTTCTTGTCGGGAAAGGCCGGAGAGGGGGCGGGATATCGGAGGGTTGAGGTCGAGATAGAACGGGAAGGCCCCAAATCTTCCTGGCTTCTCATCTCCCTCGTCGAAGGAAAGAACAGGGAGATACGCAATGTCCTGGCCTTTCACGGCTATGAAGTCCTCCATCTGATACGTCTGGCCTTCGGTCCCTTTCTTCTGGGAGACCTGAAGCCGGGAGAGATCTCCTGCATCACGGAAGAGGCAAAAAAGGCCGGGGTTGTCTGGGAGCGCTGGGAGTCCGCCCCTTCCCCTTGACAGGCGAAAAATCCGGGATATATTTTGGGTGAAAGGAAACACCAACGATGATGAAACATTTCAGGCATTCACATTCGCCGGGCTTTCGTCCGGCCTCAGAAAAGGAGAAAAAAATGGCCAGTCTACTACGTTGGGATCCCGTCAAGGAGTTTGATGACCTTGCTCGCCGTTTCACCCCTTTCATCCTCCGTCCTGTTGATGGACGCACGGAGGAGAGGCAGGCGAAAAGAGCGGTGGAGTGGTCGCCTGATGTGGATATCTCCGAGGAGGAAGGTGCGTATGTCATCAAGGCAGAACTTCCGGAGATCAAAAAGGAAGATGTGAAGCTCGTTGTCGAGAATAATGTTCTGAGCCTCTCGGGCGAGCGCGTGCGAAGCACAGACAAGAGTGGAGTCCGATATCACCGGGTCGAGAGAGAGTATGGGGCATTCCTTCGCTCCTTTACCCTTCCGGAGGATGCGGATTCAAAGAAGATCTCCGCCACCATGAAAGACGGTGTGTTGACGGTCCGGATCGAAAAGAGGGCGGAGGCAAAACCCCTTGCTGTCGAAATTAGCGTCGACTGAAGGCAAGGACAAAAAAATGATCCGGTAACCGACCCGTACCCAGAGTCCCTTTTTTAAGGGACCAGACATCGCGTCGCGAGAAGGGGGGCCTTGAGCCCCCCTTTTTTTTGCAAAAACTTTTCTTTGCTGAGATAATTTTCCTGTCTATGTTGAAGATCAATCTTCGTCGGGAGTTCGGACGAACGAGCGGGAGTGGTCGAGGAGTGGCTGAGGAACGGGATCTTGTCGGTGGTGCGGGAACTCCCGCCTTTGCCCTGTTTGATTCGGGAATGGGCGGACTCTCGGTCCTGAGACATTTTCTTGAGCTCTTTCCGGAGGAGGATTTTCTCTATCTCGGAGATATGGCCCGGTTCCCCTATGGATCGAAATCCCGGGAGGCCATCTGCCGATTTGCCGTCGAAGATGCAGGCCTGTTGTCGCGATATCGTCCGCTGACGCTCGTGGCAGCATGTTTTACCGTATCGAGCCAGGCCCTTGATATCCTCGTGTCGAGATTCCCGGAGATCAGAGTGGTGGGCATGGTCGAGGCCGGAGCTCGGGCGGCGCTTGCGATGACACGCACCGGGCATGTCGGAGTGCTCGGGACGGAAGGAACGATCCGGAGTGGGGCCTATCCTGCCATTCTTCAACGTCTGGGCGGCCAAGAGACGAATGTTTTCGGAATCTCCTGCCCGCTTTTTGCTCCCATGGTGGAGGAAGGGTGGATCGACGGAGAGATCCCGGAACGGGTGGCGCGAGAGTACCTTGCTCCGTTTATCGAGGGGCGCACCCCCGAGGTGGATACCATCATTTTGGGATGCACCCACTATCCTCCTCTCCTTCCCTTGCTTCGCCGTATCCTCCCCCACATCACCTTCATCGATCCTGGCCGGGAGCTCGCCCAGGCCGAGCTTCTCCGTTCTGAACCGCGGACCGCTCAGGGAAAAGGCCATGTGTCTTTTTTGGTAACAGACGGAAGAGAAAGATTCATGCGTGTTGGGCAGCACCTGCTCGGGCGTCCCGTCGAGGATGTGAGAGAGATAGCCGTTCCCTCGGTCGACTTTTCTTTTGCTTAACCTTTAGGAGGTATTGTGAGATCAGACGGCCGTACTTCGGATCAGCTTCGTACCCTTTCCATTGATCCGTCTCCCAATCGCTATGCGGAAGGCTCGGCACTCATCCGGATGGGCTTTACCCATGTTCTTGCCACGGTCAGCCTTGAAGAAAAGGTTCCTCCCTTTCTGAAGGATCAGGGAAGAGGATGGGTGACCGCCGAATATGGGATGCTGCCCCGCTCCACGCATGAGCGCTCTCCCCGGGAGGCGGCCAGAGGAAAACAGAGCGGTCGGACCCAAGAGATTCAGCGTCTGATCGGACGAAGTCTCCGAAGCGTGGTCAACTTTGAAAAGATGGGGGTGCGGACGGCAACGATCGACTGTGATGTGATCCAGGCCGATGGAGGAACCCGGTGCGCCTCGATCGGGGGTGCTTTTGTGGCTCTGGCGCTGGCCTTTTCGAACCTGAAGAAGGTGGGGGTGATCGCGGAAAGTCCCCTTGTGGACTATCTGGCGGCAGTGTCTGTCGGCATTGTCGATGGAGAGCCCTGTCTGGACCTCTGCTACACGGAGGATTCTGCGGCCGATGTTGATATGAATGTGGTGATGACCGGCAAGGGTGAGCTCGTAGAAGTCCAGGGCACGGCCGAACATCGCTCTTTTTCCCGTAAGGAGATGGATCGTCTGCTTGATCTGGCCTGGAAAGGAATTTCAGAGATTGTCGACCTCCAAAAACGGCTCGTCCAGATCTGACAGCTCTCCCGAAGATCGCGCCCGAGAGTTCGGGCGCCTTCTGGGAGACAAGGGCAAGAGGCTGTCTTGCCAGGACATGAAGGAGATCCTCTCGGAACACAGGAGAGGAAATGGGAGCGGGCTTCCGCTCCTCCTTGATGTTCGGGAAGACTGGGAGCACAGGTATGTCCGCTTTCCCGGCTCCCTCCATATTTCCCTCTCCCGCCTTCCCGAAAGCCTCGACCAGATACCGCAGGACCAGCCCGTCATTGTTTACTGCCATACCGGGATCCGATCCCTTCTGGCCTGTTATCTTCTCTTGGAGAATGGCTACCAGGATGTGGCAAACCTCGAAGGCGGGATCGATCGTTGGGCCTGTGAGGTCGATCCCCGAATTCCCCGTTACAGCCTGGAGCCGGGAAGGCGGCCTCCTGCCGCTGTTTTAAACGAAAATCAGAAGGGAGACTCCCGGGATGTCCACAACCCCTGGGGGGAGGGGGTAGACCCCGTCATTTCTTCTTCGTTGGAAAATCCCGAGGATTGCCTGAAGAATAGACCTCTTCGGGCCTCTCTTCCTGAGAAGGAAAAATGAGAGCTTGTCCCCATCCCTAAAGTCCGTTATCATGAAAGCAAGAGCATAAATGTCTCGGGTCCCTCCGCGGATATCTGCGTCTTTCCCCCTCAAAAATGGACAGGAAAGCTCCTGTCCCGGCTTCCTGGAAAGTCGCTTTTTGTCAAAAACGCGGACAAACGAACGGAAAGAATGAGCCTGTCAATGCAGCTTCTTCCTCAAGATCTCATGAAAAGACTTCAGCGTCCATCTCTCTTGGTGCGTGTAAGTCCAATCCCTCCCCCGGTGAAAAAATTGCAGATCCTGCCTTTTGTCATTGGCGTCATTTCCTGCCCCTCTGTCTCATGATTACACTCTCTGGACTTTCGAAACACTATCCAACAAAGACACTCTTTTCGGATCTTTCACTTCGGATATCCCTGAGGGAACGGATGGCCCTGGTCGGCCCGAATGGAGCAGGCAAGTCCACCCTCATGAAGATCCTGGCAGGCGTGAGCGAACCTGACGATGGAACGGTCAGCATGCCGGTGGGATACCGGGTGGGCTATCTCCCTCAGGAGGTTTCGATCGAGGGAGAGATGACCGCTGTCGGATGCGTGATGAGCGGAGACGAGGAGCTCATGCGCCTCGAAGAAGAGATGCGGAGTCTGGAAAAGCGACTGGCGGCAGGAGAGACGAAGGTTCTCGATCGCTACGGCGAGGTGCAAAGCCGCTTTGGACTTCTGGGAGGCTTTGAGCAGGAAACGACAGCCCGAAAGGTTCTGGCGGGGCTCGGGTTCGATCAGCCACGGATGGATGCGAAGGTCTCCGATCTCTCCGGCGGATGGCGGATGCGGGTGGCCTTGGCGCGCACCCTTGTGACCAATCCGGATCTTCTCCTCCTCGACGAACCCACGAACCACCTCGACATTCCTTCCATCGAGTGGCTCGAATCATTTCTGCAGGATTTTCCGGGAGCCGTTCTCCTGATCTCTCATGACAGAAGTTTCATGAATGGGGTTGTTGGAGGGGTGATCGAGTTGGCCGGAGGAAAGGCCATCGTCTACACAGGAAATTACGATGCCTACTTGGCGGAAAAGGAGCGGCGGGCCCTGGCCCTCGAGTCAGCGATCGCTCGCCAGGAAGAGGAGATTGCCAAGACCCAAGACTTTATTGATCGGTTTCGGTCCAAGGCCACGAAAGCCACCCAAGTCCAGAGCCGCATCAAGGCCCTTGAGAAAATCGAGCGTCTCGAGCGGGAGTCGGTTCAAAAGACGGTTCGCTTCACCTTTCCTGCTCCGGTACGCTCCGGTGATGTTGTGGCGACTTTCTCCGGAATAGAGAAGTCTTATGACGGGCGCATGATCGTGCATCCCTTCGACTGGACCCTTCGCCGAGGGATGAAGGTCGCCCTTGTCGGCCCCAACGGGGCGGGGAAGTCGACGCTTCTCAAGATTATGGCGGGCGCTGTGGTACCGGACTCCGGGAGCTATGGCACGGGGACCAATGTCACCACGTCTTACTATTCCCAGCACCAACTGGAAATTCTGGACCCGAACCATACGGTCTTGCAGTCCATGGAATCCGTTGCCCCGGACTCGGAAACACAGACACGTATCCGCGGCCTTCTGGGAGCCTTCCTCTTCAAGAACGACGAGGTTTTCAAAAAGGTCTCGGTTCTCTCCGGCGGGGAGAAGAGCCGCCTCGCTCTGGCCCGGATGCTTCTCTCTCCGGCGAACCTCCTCCTTCTCGACGAACCGACAAACCACCTCGACCTCCCGTCAAGGGAGGCCCTGGTTGAGGCGCTTGAGGCCTATCGGGGGACCCTCGTCTTTATCACCCACGACCGTTATGTGATCGAACGCATTGCCAGCGATATCATCGAAGTCGTTCCGGGAGCGATCCGTCTTTTCATGAACCATCGCTTCGAGACCTACCGGGCAAAACGGGATGCGATCCTTAAGGCTCCTCCCCTTGCTCAGCCGTCTGCTCCGTCCTCTTCGTCTTCTGCTGAAAGTCCCAAAAAAGAGGCCGATCCGGAGATTGAAGGAGTGGAACGGAGGATTGCCTGGATCGAGAAAGAGGTGCTCGAACTCGAATCTCAGGTCGAGCAGCTTGAGGAGGCCTCAAGAAAGGACGGGGCCGAAGGAAAACGTGCAGCATCGAAGCTTGTTGTTGCCCGCAAAAAATTGACGGAAAAGACCGCCGAGTGGGAGCGTCTCGGGAGCCTTCTCGAACGTTCTCCCCAACGACAGTCCTAGAAGTCCCTGACGATCTCCGGACACGTTCCGGGGAAGACAGGAAGAGCTTCCGGATGCGGTCAGGAGGAATATGATGGGATCGTCGAACGTCTCTGCACCGACTCCGCCGGTTTACGAAGGTAGGCGTCCGGTGACAGTCTACTACCATAGGAACTGTTCCGATGGCTTTGGTGCGGCCTGGGCCGCCTGGAAAAAATTTGGAGGAAAGGCTCCCCTTTCCTTTGTGGCCTACAATTATGGAGACGCCCTTCCGGAGATGCCGAAGGGGCAGGATGTCTACATCCTCGATCTCTCCTTCGATCCGGACTATTTTGCCCAGCTGAGAAAAAACAACCCTCATGTCACTCTTTTGGATCACCACAAGAGTGCCATGGAAAAAATTCTTCCCCTTTATCCGTCCGACCCGGAAGTTGTTTTCGACATGAATCGCTCCGGGGCGATGATTGCCTGGCAAACCTTTTTTCCGGGAGAGCCCGTTCCCAACCTGATCCGTTATGTGGAGGATCGGGACCTGTGGCGATGGGCGCTGCCGCTCTCCCTCGACATTACCACCGCGATGGCCTCCTATCCCTTCGACTTTGAGGTGTGGGAGGGGATGTATCAGACATTGGGGTATGGACGGGTGTCGGAGGACAATCCTCTGGCCATGGAAGGACATTCAATCCTCCGGTATCAGGCGCAGCTGATTGGCACGGCCATTCGCGAAACGGGAGTCTGGGGACGATTCAGTACCGGGGAGCGGGCTTTTTTTGTCAACTCCCCCCTTCTCACCAGTGAAATCGGGGGAGCACTGAAGCCCGAGGCGCCCTTTGTGGCGATCTGGTCTGTTCGGAAGGATGGTCGGATCTCCTACAGCCTCCGGGCCTCCGAGGGGGGGCCGGACCTCTCCAAGGTCGCGAGCGCCTATGGGGGGGGAGGACACGCCAAGGCCGCGGGATTCCTCGTGGATGCCCCTGTTCACGAGGTGGAGCTGCCGGGAGGAGCGTGGCGTCCTGCCGTTCGTCCCGGCAGCTCTTCCGGCCCTGAGGGAACCGGTGGCTGAATCATCGTCGAACGTTCTCTACCTCGGAACCGGGAATCTTCACAAGGTCTCCGAATTCGAGCGCCTTGCCCCTGTCTCCCTCTCGATTCGTCCCTCCCCGGCGCCTCCCGTGGCGGAAACCGGGGCCACCTTTTTTTCCAATGCCTTCATTAAAGCCCGGAATGCCGCTCAGGCCTTTCCCGGACCGGCAGGTCAGATCGTCTTTGCCGATGACTCGGGGCTTGTCGTTCCGGCCCTGGGGGGTGAGCCCGGAGTCCTTTCGGCCCGATATGCCGGGGAAAATGCCACCGATCTTGAAAATCGGGAAACCCTCCAGAGAAAAATGAAGGGGGTCCCTCCCGAGGAGCGGGGGGCATTTTTTGCGTGTGTCTTGGTCGCGCTTCAAAGTGGGAGCGGCCGCCTTGTTGCCGCCACCGCCGGCTATGTCTTCGGAAAAATTGCCCGGGGCCCGATGGGGGACGGAGGCTTTGGATACGATCCGCTTTTCATTCCCGACGGATATCATGTGAGTTTCGGGCTCATGGCCCCGGAGGAAAAGAATCGGATCTCGCATCGAGCCCTCGCCTTTCGCCGTCTGCTTTCGCTTTTGGCCCTTCAGGGAGAGGGAGGGATCTGACAATGTCAGCCGTGGGACGCCTTTTGTGGGTCAGTCTTCCGGGACCGGAGCTGACCGCTGCCGATCGGGAGTTTCTCGAGCGGGTCGATCCTCTTGGAGTGGTGATCTTTCGGGAAAATGTCCGAAATGCTGCCCAAGTGAAGTCCCTGATCGAGGAGATCCGGTCCGTTCCCGGATCACCGCGCCTCTTGGCTGTCGACCAGGAAGGCGGAAGGGTGGCCCGTCTCTCCGATGGCGTCCCTGCCCTGCCTGCCATGAAAATCCTCGGAGCACAGCCGGAGCGGGAGGTTGAGGACGCAGGATTTTCTCTGGGGGAAGCCCTTCACCGCCTGGGATTTGATGTCGACTTTGCCCCCGTCCTCGATGTGGATTCCAACCCCCAAAACCCCATCATTGGAGACCGTGCCTTCTCTTCCGACCCGAAAGAGGCCGGGCTAAAGGCTCTGGCCTTTGCCCGAGGACTTCTTCGAGCCGGAATCCTTCCCTGCGGAAAACATTTTCCCGGCCATGGCGATACGAGCCTCGATTCTCATGTGGCCCTTCCGGTTGTTGAGGCGCCCCTTTCCCTCCTCGAGTCGAGGGAGCTTGTTCCCTTCAGGATGGCAATTGAAGGCGAGATCCCTCTCATGATGACCGCGCATGTCGTCTATCCTTCCTGGGACAGAGCCGTTCCGGCCACCCTCTCCCGAACCGTCGTCACCGGGATTCTGAGGGAGAAGATGCACTATGGGGGGCTTGTTCTGTCCGATGATCTCTTGATGGCCGCCGTGGCAAGAGGCGGTGTGGTCGAGGCAGCCCTGGCATCGATTGATGCAGGATGCGATGGCCTGCTGGTCCTCAAAAGCCAAAGCCAGGCCCTGGCCGTGGCCGAAAGACTCGAGGGAATCGTTCGGGGGGACCCCCGACGCCTGGCCCCCGCCCTGGAGAGGGTGAGCCGTTGGTGGAGCACCTGGAGGGGGGTCCGATGATTGCGGAGGGAACACGGGAAAACTTTTCGCCGGAGGAGCGGATTGGGGCGCTCTTTGAGGGGAGGGGGCTCCCGGTCCCGGATCTTGTCGAGATTGGGGAGTGGCGGGCGGAAGCCCCCTCGGAGGAAGTTTTTTTTGAAAGAGTCTATACGGGGTTGAAGGAGGCCGTCTGTGCCAGGGCCCTGGAGAGCTTCGGGATTGGTCTTGAGTCCCTGGATGCGGAAATCCGGGAAGAGCTGTTTTCCGGGATTGGCGGGGAGGTCTTCGATCAGGATCTGACCGAGGTTCGCGAAAGGATCCTCGCGGCGATGGGAAGGATCCTGGTGGCCGCCATCGAAGAGGACGCTCCTCCCATGCTTCGCTTTTCCCGTCTCCTGACCTCTCCGATCATTCATTTTGCCATCGCCTGGTCGGATCTTCCCCCTCCTCCCCTCCCTTGGAAAGAGGGGGGGATTCCTCTGGAGAGGCAGCTCCTCCGGGGAGCGGAGCGGGCCTTTTCCCGTGAGGGAAAGCCCTTTCTTCGGCCCCAGTTGGCGGAAGATATTCGGGAAGGTCGCCGCCAGTTCCGGGCGGAGATGCGGCGGGTCCGTTCTCAGGAAGCCATGGAAAAGCGCCGGGAGAAAAGCTTTCGGCTGTGGGTGCGCTCCCTGTGGAATGAGCGACGGGTCCGCCGTGAGCTTTGCATCAAGCCGTCGGAGTTTTCCGTCTGGGTCGAGGAGGGGCGGATCCCTGTTCTTCTCAGAATCGAAACCCTTCGGGAGGGGAGGGTGAGGGAACAAAAACTCTTTGACCCGGAGACAGTCCGACGGATTTCCCCCGCCATGATTGCCCGGTGGCGGCGCTTCCAGGAAAAATCTCCCGAAAGATCGAAGAAGAAAAAGAAGGAGTGAGCCGCTCCTTTACCTGGATCTCTTTTTTTCTCGGTAATTTCGGCAGGCGTCAAAAAAACTGTCACGAAGGATGCGGCTGACCGGGTCCTCTGGCGGCATGCGTTCCGGGTGCCATTGCACCCCCAACAAAAAAGGATGCCTTGGGTCCCGAAAGGCCTCCACCAGATTGTCCTCCGGGCTGGTTCCAATCACCTCCAGCCCCGTTCCCACCCGCTTGACTCCCTGATGATGAAAGCTGTTGACCGTCGCCTCCCCCGTTCCGGAAAGGTCTTTCAAGAATCCGGAGAAAACCGTTCTGTGCGTTGATTCCTGATGGAGGACGGGCCCGGGACGCTCCGTCGGAAGATCCTGAACGAGGCTTCCTCCGCGGGCGACGTTCATGGTCTGAAAGCCTCCGCAGATGCCAAAGAGGGGGACTCCGGCCTCCTCCGCCCTGGACAGGATCGACAGTTCGAGATTGACGCGCCGGGGATCCATCCATTCTCCGGGAAAGACTCTCTGATCCTCTCCATAGTAGGAGGGCGGGATGTCGGGCCCGGAACCGGAGAGGACAAAGCCGTCAAGAAAATCCAGTTCTTCCGGATTGGCAGCCCCTGAAAAGGGAAGGAGCAGAACCATGGAGTGGGGAGTTGAAAAATAGGTGACGTAGGATTCCTTCAAAAAAAAACGAGCCCCCCGATTGGATTCGGAGGGCTCGTAGTCTGTGGTAATCCCGATGAGAAGAGGGTGTCCCATGGAATGAGGCTCCTAGGCTTCGCTTGGAACCGGGCTCGTCCGTGACGGGCGATCCGCATTCGAAGAACGGTGTACGGAGGAGGTATGACGAGGACCATTCCCAACGGGCTTGTCTCGCCGCCATTCACTGCGACCGGATCCGCCGGCAGGGCGATCGGTTCGTCCACCCTGACGAAATCCCCCACGTCCCTCTCCCGGAGCGTCTGAGCGGAATGTGCGCTCTCCCCGGAAGCCTCCCGGGCGGGGTCCACCGCTGGAGCGGGGCCCGGATGAGCGGAAGGGGCGATCGCCTTTCGGCTGAGGAGGAGGCGACAGCGGTGAGACAGGAACGGAGGATCCCAGGAGGCGTTCGATATCCCTCAAGAGATTGCGGTCGGCAGGATGGCAGAAAGAAATGGCCCGTCCTGAGCGTCCGGCGCGACCGGTGCGCCCGATCCGGTGAACGTAGTCTTCGGGGGACTGGGGAAGGTCATAGTTGACCACGCAAGTGACGGTATCAATGTCGAGTCCCCGGGCCGCCACATCGGTGGCCACAAGAATCCGGGTCTGGCCGGCGCGGAACTTGGAAAGAACCCGGTTCCTCTGAGACTGACTCTTGTCTCCGTGAAGGGCATCGCTCGGGAAGCCTTCTGCGAGAAGCTGGTTCGCCAGATCTTCCGCCCCTCTTTTTGTTCGCGTGAAGATGAGTGTCTGACCTTCGGTCGTCTGAGGTTCGGTGAGGATCGTTTTGAGCAGTCCCCACTTCTGGGCTCCGTGGCTGATGGTCACAACCTCCTGGTCAATGGAGACCGGCGGGGCGCTGGCCGTCTCAAGACGGATCAGGACGGGATCCTTCTGGTAGGTTTTTGTCAGCATCTGGATGCGGGCAGGAAGGGTCGCCGTAAACAGGAGTGTCTGACGCTCGGGATGAAGGGCCTTGAGGATTGTCTCCACATCGGGAAGGAATCCCATGTCGAGCATCCGGTCGGCCTCATCGAGAACAACCGTGTGGACATGGGAGAGGTTGATGGTCCCCCGCTGCATGTGGTCAATGAGGCGTCCGGGGGTGGCAATCACCAGATCCCAGGGTCTGCGAAGAAAATCGATCTGGCGTCGCATGTCCGTTCCTCCGACGAGAAGAACGGTGCGGCTCCGGAGATATTTTCCGTATTCCCGAGCGGAGCGCTCGATCTGCCCTGCCAGCTCCCGGGTCGGGGAGAGGACGAGGATCTGGTGGCGTGTACGGTTTCCCTGGGCGCGCTTGTTCCGGTGGAGGGAGGGAAGAAGAAATCCTCCGGTCTTGCCGGAACCGGTCTGGGCCACTCCGAGTACATCCCGTCCCTCGATGATCGGAGGAATGGTCTGTCTCTGGATGGGGGTGGGGGATTCGTGTTTGAGGTCGGACAGAGCGCGCAGAAGATCCGGATTGAGGCCAAGGGTCTCAAATGACATTGTTGCTCCTAGCAGAATAAACGAACGTGAGTGTGACGGCGGGGATCCCGGGGAGGAATTCATGCTCCATGGTGGAGCGTTCCCGGCACCGCGGCGCCTCCGCCCGAAACAAAAAAACGGGGGGGTCGGACGCCGAAGGAACTGTTTTCTCCAACAGAGTGCCGGGAATGATCAGCGGGGGTTGAACAAGCGGTCGGACACGAGTCCATCTGGCAGGGTCAAAACCTTGAATCCGGCGAATTCGGCGCATTCTTGCGCAGCGATACACAATCCACGATGCCCGACGTATATCAACGTTGATTATCCTTCGTGCAGTCCGGAAAGTCAAGAAGAATTTGGGGCTGGGGGGAGAACGGGGGTGATCCTTCAGGGAAAATGGAGTGAAGCAGCCGTTCCTATCACGAGAAAACAATGACTTAAGGGGGTTGATCATGAGGGGAGACGAACGCGTGGCCCGGTCAGATCCTCCATGAAGAGGGGGCTGGATCGGGAAAGGAAGAGTGCAGGACGGGGATGTCCCGTCCTGCAGGGGTGGTCTATTTGAGTGAGGAAAGCTTTTTGAGCTGGGCTGCCGTAAGAACCTTGGCGGCATTGAGATGGCCCGTCAGATGATCCGCGGTTGCCTGAGCCATGAGCCAGGCAATGTTGTGAAGATCCTTGTGGAGCTTCTTGGGGTCTGCCTGGCTTTTTTCAGCCATGGCGAGATAGGCGGCGCGCTGGGCATTGATCTTCTTGAACTGCGCAAGCGAGCGGGCCAGCATATGGCGACGAATGACCTTAAGGTGCTTGATCTGTGTTCCCGTCAGGCCGAGCTCCTTGGCATGAGAGAGGATAAAGGTCACTCCCGGATGGTTCTTGAAGACTTGGGGGAGGAGAAAGTCCTTTCCGGCCTGGGAGCGAAAGTCGTTGAACATCTTTGCAGTTTTTGCCCCCGTGAGCGGGGGGAGATTGTCGGCATGAGAGATGACAGGTGTGGCGGATATGAGGAGAGCAGAAAAAAGAGGGAGAATGAGAGCCTTTTTTATCATGAGACGCTCCTTCCAAGGATAATGTGAATTTTTCAGGAATAAGAACGATCGGTGTGGTCGATTTGATTCTAGTGGAGGGACAGTGCGAAGACAAGAGAAGCAGGAACGACCTCCTGAAAGGTCATCTCCTGCCCCCCGTCTGATGGGAAACCATGATTTACTTCGTGGCAAGGACCCACTTGGCAACCGCTTCGGCCTGGTCCATGGACATTCCAGGGTGCGGTGGCATCATCACGCCTCCGGTGACATCATTCCAGTGTCCGTTTCCGCCGGCGATGATCTTTTTCGCCAGCATTTCGTCGGCACCTTTCTGTCCCCGGTACTTGTCGGCCACCATTTTGAAGGAGGGACCGACCATTTTAGTGTCGACGGAGTGGCAGGCGAAACAGCCATTGGCATTGATCAGATCCTTGACGCTGGTGGCATAAGAGGTGGAGGAGAGAGCGAGAATGGAAAGAATTCCCAGTGAAATGGTGAGCTTTTTCATCGTTGTTGCGCTTCCCGTCTCCTCTTTCTTTGAAGGGGAAAAGGTGCGCTCTCCTTTCTTGAATGGGTCAGGGGCCTTCCACCCTCTCGGTCCGAAAGATTCCGGCTCTGCCAGGCAGTCATCTTCAAAGAGGGAAGAAAACTTTTCCTCTCGAAGATGAAACTGGCTCACATCTTCATTATAGCCCTGCATGGAGGAATGGCAATATCACAGTTATGGTTTTTTTGTTAATAACAATAGGTTTTTGGGTGGTCCTTGTGTCGCTCTTCGGCGTTTCCTGTCTGCCAAGATGATGTCTTCCAAAAAAATCGTTCGGTTTGTTTTTTACTTGGCAGGGGGCCTCTTCTCCTTTCCTGGGCACTCTTCGCCCATCCTTCCGGGAGAGGGCTGACGGCTACCTTATTTCGTCGGAGCGTTCCTGCCTGCTGTCTGAGAGCTCGCTTGAGGTCCCTGATGCCGTCTTCATCCGTATGATCAGCTCCTCAACCGATTTTGACGGGGAGCTGACGGCCAGCCGCTCTCTCCATCGCTGGAAGATCCTTGTTCCGTCCGGAAGTCCATCGGTGAAGACTTCGCGATCCTCGATCATGAAATCCGTTCGCGGAAAGAGATGGATGTGCAGGTGGGGGAGAACCTCTCCAAAGCTCAAGGTGTAAATCTTCCGAACTCCGGGAATTTTGAGGATTTCCCTCGTCGCGTGGGACTGTAGTCGGGCCAGATCCCCTAACTCGGAGTCATGAAGCTCGCCTGCATGTTCCACATGGCGAGTCGGGGCGACGACCAGATATCCCGGCAGGTCGATGCCAGACATGTGGTAGAGAAGGGCGTGAGATGTCTTCCAAAGGGTCATGGAATCGGGTGACGACCGGATGCGATCGCAGAGGCTGCAGGA
>JAKARS010000009.1:27558-37430 GCA_021828375.1 Nitrospirota bacterium | reverse complement strand
ATTGCCCTTCTGCTCTTTGCCGCCGGCTGCACCTCAACCGGCTCGATCGGCCTCCTCACCGACAGCGAGACAGAAACGGATCTCGGCCCCCATGATTCTCACCTCTTTCACCGGGTCGGACATCAGATCGAGGGACGGGCCTGCCGGCATTTCATTCTGGGAATCATTCCCTGGGGCGATTCCGATCTTGAATCGGCCATGAGGGATGCCTTCCGGAAGAACCCCTCCCTCCATGCCGACGGACTCGTCCATGTCGCAACCTCGACCTCGCTTTACAACTTCTTTCCCCTCTACAATGTCTATACTCTGACCTGCACGACAGTGCGGGGAACACCGATCCGCTTTGACCACTCCCCCACAAAGACAGGAGCCTCAAGCCTCCCCTCTTCGGGAGACTCGGGGAAAAAGGATGCTTCAGGCAAATCCTGAATCAGGTCAGCCGCTGGTAGAGATTTTCCGGGGGAGCGGTGCGATCGATGCGCGGGCACAAGAGCATGGAATGGGGTTCGGCATGCGCAATGAGGGGTCAAAAGAGCGGCCCTGTCAGGGGAGCGACTCTCCCGGTTCATCTTCTTCTTTGAGAGAAGATGTCCGGAGGATCCCGGGCTGTGTTATTCTTCCCTAAAACCCGACCCTCAAAATCTTTCCCGGAGCTTTTATGACCAATGACCAGCTCAAGGTCTTTCTCAAGGTCGCAGAATACCAGAGCTTTACCCAGGCAGGGGAAGCTCTTTTTTTAACCCAGCCTGCGGTGAGCCTTCAGGTCAAATCCCTCGAAAAAGATTTGAAGGTCAGCCTCTTCGAACGCACGGGAAAGAAGATCCTCCTGACGGAGGCCGGCAGAAAGCTCCTTCCTCTGGCCCGATCGATCATCCAACAGATGGAGGAAGCCCGGGAGGTGGTTCGCCCACTCGAGGACACGCCTCAAGGCCATCTCCGGATCGGGGCCTCCATGACCATCGGAACATACCTCCTGCCTCCCCTTCTCGCGCAGTTTCTTCGGGCGAACTCCCGGATTACCGCGAGTCTGGCCGTCGCCAACACCCACCAGATTCTCCATGACCTCAAAGCCTCGGAAATCGATCTGGGGCTGATAGAAGGGGAGCCGACACGGACTCAGGGGATCTCCCTCGACCGGAAGTTCCTGGATCACGACCGCCTCGTTCTCATCGACTCCCTCAAGCATCCCCTTCTCCCATCTTCCGGGCCGGTCTCGCTCGACACACTCCGAAAGGTTCCCTTCATTGGACGGGAACCTGGCTCCGGGACACGACAGGTCATCGAGCGAGATCTGCTGGAAAAAAATCTTCCCCCCGACTCCTTTGAAACGGTCATGACCGTCGACAACCCCGAAGCCATCAAAGAGCTGGTGGCGCTCGGGGCCGGGGTCGCCTTCATCTCCTCCCTCTGCCTCCGGCCCCATGAATCCGGACTCCTGCGAACTGTTGCCGTCGAAGATTTTTCGCCGGTCAGGAATCTCTGGATCTTTGTTCCTCAGAAAAAGACCTCCCCTCCGGCCGACCTCTTCCTGCAACTCCTCGTCAAAGAGCGTCTCCCCCTGGACCCATAAAATCAGGATCGATGAAGAAGCGTCACGATAGTCCCAGCTTCCACTCCGGAAAGGGCGAGGAGGCGCACAATCGCCCGGGCGGTCCAGCCTGTGACAAGAAGATCATCCACGATGACGACTCCCCGGGGAGGCACCCCGGAAAATCCTCCGGGATCCAAGGAGAAGTGGGGCGAAAAGAAAGCCTCCCTCCGCTCCTGGCGGGTCCGTCCCTTTTGGGAAAGTTTTCCTGTCCGACGAAGTCCCTTCAGACAAAGGGGGATCTCTCCCGAAGAGAGCCGGTGAGCCAAGATATCGGGAACGGAGAGATCACGGGAAATGAGACGGGAGCGTCCCGAAGGAACGGGAAGGAGGAGGGAGGCAGTGGCGGGACGGAGCCCCAAAAGGTCCCCCCGGTCCAGGAGAAGATCAAGGGCATGACGATTTCCCGAGAACTTTGCCACCCGGAAAAGACGCCCGGGAGCCCCTTCATCGGGAAACAGGGATCGGGTCGGAATCCCTCCGCGCGCTGATAGGGATACAGGAACGAGCCAGGCCGGATCTTCGCGACAGGGAAGGCAGAGGGATCCAGAGCCGGAAGGCTGACGACAGGAGAGACAGAGCCGGGAGAAAAGACCGGAGAGAAGAGCGATCCCGCCGGCAAAACGTCCGCCGGGGAGGGGTTGGGTCATGTGAGCCCGGGACCGGAAAAATACTCCTGATAGGCGGTCCGATGCGAGAGTGCCGTGGCAGGATCCACAACCGGCGGGGCGCCCGATCCGGGAAGCACCTGACCATCGGTCCGAAAGATGGTGTTCCACTGGTGGCAAGAAGGGCATCGTCCGGACCACTCGGGAAAGAAGCTCCGACAATTCCTGCAACCGTAGGGCAGGTCAAAGGGAAGCTCCAGGGAGAGAATCCTCCGAAAGCACTCGAGGGCCAAGTCCATCTGATGGCGTTTCTCGTAGATCTCCCCCATCAGGCGGTAGTACTCCCCGCCCCAGGCCGCTTCCCCTTCGAGGGATTCGAGCAGCGAGAGGGACTCGTCTTCCATCCCCAGGCGATTGTAAACCCGGGCCTTGTGAAAAGAGAGGGAGGGATTGGAAGGATGGCGATCGAGGGCCTTGGAGTAAAGGGAGAGGATGGCATCGGGGTTTCCCTTCTCGAGATAGAACTCCTCGAGTCGGACGAGGTAGAGCGTCTCGGAGGTGCGCGTCCAGCCTTCCTGGAGGTTTTCGATCCCCTCCTTTTCCCGGCCTTCGGCAATTTGAGCTTCCGCAAGACCCAGACGGGCCGGC
Organism: Nitrospirota bacterium; assembly: GCA_021828375.1. Lineage (GTDB taxonomy): Bacteria > Nitrospirota > Leptospirillia > Leptospirillales > Leptospirillaceae > UBA4572. The sequence goes on along the minus strand of JAKARS010000009.1, from coordinate 34,586 downwards.
GTAAAGGCAGGATCGATCTTCAGTGCCCCGCGAAAGGCCCGCCGGGCTCCTTCGGTATTTCCCTGGCGGTGGAGAAGCGATCCCACTTCGAATCGAAGCCCCACCAGCAGGGCCACCTCCCGATCCCGCCTCTCCCCTTTTTCAAAGGAGCGGGCCAGGGCCGTCTGCACAGAAAGAGCTTCCTCCCAGCGCTCTTCCCGCATGAGCAATCTCCGAAACTCTTCGAGAACCTCCCGGTTTCGCCCCTCCTTCTTGAAGTATTCCCGGAATAGCACCAGGGCATCCTCGACCCTTTCCGCGCATTCGTAGTCGGTGGCCAACGCCAGGATCAGACGGACATCCTCCTCATCGAAAACTCTGGCCCGCCGATGTATCCGGATGGCGCCGACATGATCTCCCGACGACCTCTTCAGGTCGCCCAGGAGGAGAAGGGCCTCCCGGTGGTCGGGGAAGAGGGCCACAAGGCGCTCCAGAACAGAAAGGGCCTGGGGCATGTGGGAGCGGTTGATTTCCGTCCATGTCCTCTTCCAGAGTGCCTGCGCCCTCTCTGCCCGCTTCTCGTCCCGGCTTTCCCGGAGATTTTTGACCCATCCGAGGAGGTCCGAAAGACCATGGATCAGAAAGACAAGGGCCGCGCCCAAGGAGAAGGCCAGAACGATGAGGGTGATCTGGGGCAAAAGAAGAACACGGTGGGGAAGAATCTGAAAGGAGACCTTCTGGTCGTTCCACTCGGCCAGCTTGACAAGTGCCACGGCCAGAACCAGCATGACAAGGAGAAGAAGGCGGGTCATGGGGAAAGGGATCCCGTCTCTCGCATGTCAAGCTTTTTTCCGGAGTAGAGGGACAGTCTTTCCTCCGGGAGAACCCGACGGCTCTTTCCCGAAGGATCAAAAACATAGATCGTCGCGTCGGAATAAAGATCCTCCAGGCGATAGATCTCCCGTGTCCCGGGAAGAAAAAGATCGATGACCACATCATCAAGATCGAGAAGAGTCCATCGCCCGCCCCGTTCAGGGGAGAACCCTGTCCCGGGAACGGAAATGGCCTGATCAAGACCTTCAAGGGCCGCCTGCATATGTCGTTCGTTTTCGGCATCACCCAGAATCAGGCAGTCCGCATAGCCGCAAAGCCCGGCCACATCGACGACCCAGACATCCCCAATTTTCTTTTCCAGAAGAACCTCGGCAAGACGCATGGCCCGGGCCAGCGTCTCAGGTCTCTCCTCCTTCCGAACCTTTCGGTCCGTGGTCGACCCCACGATAAAACTCCTTGGTAAGAGAGCAGATGAAAAAGAACAGTGACTTTATTCTATCACGCGGCCGGAGCTTGCCGGAGAAACCCTGCGCCCCGAAAGGGTCGCCTCCCCGTGGCCGGTCACTCCATTTTGCTGTGACCGCAAGACTTTTCACGATAAAGGCCTGTTTCAACGATATAGGATTTGACGGGTTCAGGCAAGAGATGAGCCCATCTCTCAGGGTTTCCGGAAGCGATGTCGGATCGAAGGCGCGTGGAGGAGATCTCCAGCGAGTCGATGGCAAGAAGCCTGAGCGTTGTGCCAAAGGACGGAAGAGCCGCCACCCACTCGACCATCCTTCCCGAACGAAGATCATCGAGAGCCGGGACATTCTCGCCTGTCAGGAAGGAGTCCGACAGGACAAGTACCCGAAGAAGGGTGTCGCGGGCCCGGACTCCCACCCCTCCCGGCCGGGTCACGATCACAAGATGGCTGAGCGAGAGGATGATTTCGGGGGCTCCCCACTCGAGAAAATCTACGAAGGCATCCTCTCCCATCACAAAAAAGGGAGCAGGAGACAACGAGAGACGGGCAAGGGTCCGGGAGGTCAGCGACGGCCCCGAAAGCCGGCATTCGATGTCCGACACTCGCCATCCGGGTCGCCCGGCAATCGCCAGTTCAACCATGTGAAGGCGCTCCTCGCAGGAGACCGCCGGACGCTCCTTGTGAGGAGGAAGTCCCGTCGGGACAAAGATCACCTCCTCAAGACCCAGTTTCCGCTCGATCTCCTCGGCCAAGGCAATATGGCCCTTGTGAAGGGGATTGAAGGCTCCGCCGAAGAGTGCCCTCCAAGGTCGAACGCCTCGCTTACCGACCCCGGAGATGTCCATGGCCACGCACCATGTATTTCGTTGTGGTGAGTTCGGGAAGTCCCATCGTTCCCCGGGCATGGACCCGGGTGGTGGAGATGCCGACTTCGGCCCCCAGACCAAAGACGCCTCCATCGTGAAGCCTTGTCGATGCGTTGACCATCACGCAGGAGGAGTCAACCTCCCGGCAAAACCTCTCCGACTCTCCCACATCAGAAGTGACGATCGCCTCGGTATGGCCCGAGCTGTAGAGGGCGATATGATCGAGGGCTTCGTCGAAGGTCCCCACGATGCGCACATTCATCGCAAGGGAAAGGAATTCAGTCCGGTAGGTGTCCGGAGAGGCCGGAGAGACAGAGGAGTCAAGGTGGCGGGTTCGGGGACACCCATAGACGGTCACCCCCTTCTCTTTAAGAATGTGCAGGAAGGGGCGAACGAAGGTCTCGGATTGGGCTTCGTGAACCAGCAGGGTCTCCATGGAGTTGCAGGTCGACGGACGGTTGGTCTTCGCATCGAGGACAATGTCCCGGGCCATGGGGAAGGGAGCGGATGCCGAGACGTAAATGTGGCATATTCCCTGATCGTGACGGAGGACAGGGACCCGTGCATGGGCCACCACCGTCTCCATGAGGGATTGGCCGCCTCTCGGGATGACCACATCAAGGGAGGTATTGCTCACGAGATCCGCCACCACATTTCTGTCGGTCCAGGGAAGGAAGGCCACTCCGTCGGGATTGACGTTCGCCTGGGCGAGCCCTTCCCAGATCGCCCGAAAAAGGGCCGCATTGCTCCTGCGGGCTTCCTTCCCCCCTTTCAGGACCGCGCCGTTCCCAGACTTGAAGCAGAGGGAGGCCACCTCGACTGTCACGTTGGGCCGAGCTTCGTAGACGACACCCACGAGCCCGATGGGAACCCGGACCTTTTCAATGATGAGTCCGTCGGGATTTTCCCATCGGGAGACCGCTGTTCCCACCGGATCGGGCAGGACGGCAACCTCGGAGAGCCCTCCGACCATGGACTCGAATCGCGGCCCCGTCAGCAGGAGTCGGTCGCACATGGCCGGGGAGAGACCCGACTTCTGGGCCTCCTCATAGTCCTCCCGATTGGCCTCAAGGATTTCTTCACGACGGCCAAGGAGTTCGCGAGCAATATTGGCAAGAGCCTCGTTCTTTTTCTTCGACGTCAGTACGGCATAGGAACGGCAGGCGTCCCGGGTTTTTGCAACAATGGAAGAGAGCTGAGAGCGGTCATAGGACATGTCGAGGACTCCTTGGTGGCTTAGGGAGAGGGATCGGAGAGGACAAGGTCGTTTCGGTGAACCAGCAAGCCTTCCTCTCCCGGGACGATCGCCCGGGAGGATTTGCGAACAATCCCTCGGGCGATCTCTGTCCCTTGGGGATCCTTGAGGAGAACGGTCTCCCCCCGGACAAAATCTCCCGACAGGCTTGCCACGCCTCGGCCGAGAAGGCTCGTCCGCCCCGACCGCAAGGCAAAAGCGGCCCCCGCGTCGAGAAGAAGTTCTCCTTGAGGAACGGAAAACTGACCGATCCAGATCTTGCGGTTCGAGGGAAGACTCCGGTCGGTATCGAAGAGCGTCCCGGTCTTTCCTTCAAAAAAGCGGAAGATCCCGCTGGGAAGATCTCCTTTGAGGACTCCGACGGGGAGCCCCCATCCGTTCGCCCACTGGGCCGTTCCCACCTTGGAAGACATCCCTCCGGTCCCGAGTCCGCTCCGGGAAAGACCGGCCATTCGGAGTGTCCGGTCGTCGACATGATGGACGCAGGGAAGGGGGCGAGCCTCGGGATCCATACGGGGATCGGCCGTATAAAGATAATCCACATCGGAAAGAAGCAGGAGGCACTGGGCCCGAACAAGCCCCGCCACATAAGCGGAGAGACGATCGTTGTCTCCGAAGCGAATCTCGAAGGTCGCCACGGCATCGTTTTCATTGACCACCGGCACCAGGCCGAGGGAGAGCAGCGTCTCCACGGTGCGCTCGAGATTTGTGAACCTTTCGCGGTCGGCGATGTCGGAGGGGGTCAGGAGGATCTGGGCGACACCGAGTCCGTGACGACGGAAGGCCTTCTCCCATTGTCCCATAAGGGCCGTCTGTCCGGCGGAGGCCGCCGCCTGCTTCTGGGCCAGAGAGAGAGGTCGCCTCCCGAACCCGATGCGTTCGCGACCGGCGGCAATCGCCCCGGAGGAGACGAGGACGACCCGGACCCCTTCCTCTCTGAGACGTCGGATCTGGCGTGCAATCCGGGAAAAGGGGCGACTTGAGAGCCCGCCGTCGGCCCCGGTCAGGATGTTGCTCCCCACCTTGACAACGAGGACACGAAGCCTTTTTTTAATTTCAGCTCGTCTTTCCTTGCAGGACTCGGCCATCAGGGCTCCGGACGGGCCCCGTCTTCCGAGGCCAGGAGTGCTTCGCCCTCGAGGAGATCATCAAGGGCATTCAGGATCTCGGGGATTCCCTCTCCTGTCTGGGAAGAGAGAAGATAGGGCGTTCGTCCGGTCCTGCGGCAAAAGTCCAGGAAGGCGTCAACCCTCTCAGGATCGGCAGAATCCGCCTTGGTGGCCGCCACCTGCTCGGGTTTGTCGAGAAGATGGGGATCGTAGAGGGCAAGTTCGTTGCGGATGATCCGGTAGGACTCCTCCGGGTCTGCAGGGCCTTCATAGCTCACATCGATGAAGTGAAGCAGAACCTGGGTCCGTTCCACATGCCGAAGAAAGCGGTCGCCCAAGCCTTTTCCTTCATGGGCCCCTTCAATCAGGCCAGGAAGATCGGCGACGACGTACTCCCGCATTTCGGGAAAGCTCCCGCGGGTAACCACGCCAAGATGGGGATGGAGAGTGGTGAAGGGATAGGAGCCGATTCGGGGATGGGCCCGGGTAATGCGACCAAGAAAAGTCGACTTCCCCGCATTGGGAAAGCCCAGAAGACCAACCTTGGCCATGACCTTGAGTTCGAGACGAAGGGTGATCTCCACGGCCGGTTTTCCCGGCTCGGCAAAGTCGGGAGCCTGTCGGGTGGGAGTCGCGAAATGGACATTGCCCCGACCTCCCCGTCCACCGGGAGCCGCCACGAAAAGCTGGCCTTCGGTCACGATGTCGGCCAGCAAATTTCCTGTCTCGGAATCAAAAACCTGTGTCCCCAGAGGGACGAGAAGGACAAGGTCCTCCCCGTTCTTTCCGTGCTGCTTCTTCCCGCGACCGTTTTCGCCGGCGGTGGCAACAACCCTGGGTCGGTGCTTGAAGTCGAGGAGCGTCGAACGATCCGGCGTCCCGCAAAGGATGATGGAGCCCCCGTTTCCTCCATCTCCCCCATCCGGACCTCCACGAGGAACGAACTTCTCCCTCCGGAAGGAGGCCGAACCATCCCCGCCTTTTCCCGAGGCAACGCGGAGGGTCACCTCATCAACAAACTGGGACATGGTGCCTCCGGAAGGGTGGACGCCGAGACATCCCCCGACCCTGAGGCCGGGAGAAGAATTCGGACCTAAACAGACTCCTGAGCCGACGTGGTCTCGGGAACGATGCTGATCTTCTTGGCATCTCGTCCATACCGGGAGAAGCGGACCACTCCCGTTTGCATTGCAAAAAGGGTATAGTCACGCCCCATTCCTACATTGTCGCCAGGGTAGAATTGGGTCCCTCGCTGGCGGACGAGGATGTTTCCAGCCAGCACCAGCTGACCATCGTGACGCTTGACTCCCAGCCGCTTCGACTCAGAGTCGCGGCCGTTTCGGGTCGAGCCGACCCCTTTCTTATGTGCCATGACATTTTTCCTTTCAGGAAGTCGTTTTCCGTGAGGACAAAGCCCCCACGCCCTTTAGGCGGTCTTGACGATGGATTCGATTTCAATGCGGGAGACAAGCTGACGATGTCCCTTCTTCCGCCGGTAGTTCTTTCGGCGCTTCTTCTTGAAGACAATGATCTTCGGATCCTTTTCCTGGCGCACAATCCGCCCCCTCACCTCAACGGCAAGAGGCTTGTCCGCCGTCGCATAGACGACTCCATTTTCATCCGAGACCATCAGGACTTCGCGAAAGACAATCGCGCCCTCTTCCTCGATGCGCTCGACAACAAGAACCTGGCCCGGCGCCACACGATACATCTTGCCGCCAGTCCGAATCACGGCAAAGGTGTCTGCCATGAAATCCCCCTTCCATAGACTTTAATGCTTTTGTTTGTGAGCACACGGCGGAGCCGCATCCGGCCCGGCCACCCGATCCGGTCAGAGTCGCCGGACCATCGTATCCCGGAGAGTCCCCATAATCTTGGTCCGGCAAAATACGAACGTGCCTGTCCCGTAAAATCGCAAAGTGGAATTCTAGCACACGACATTGGGCAGATGCAAAAACGAGTTCCGCCTCGTCCGAAATCAGAAGAAAGCAGGCGGAGGAAACGACTTGGTCACCGAGCGGGGAGCCGTCCAGAAACGTGCCAGATCCCAGAATCAATGAGCATGCAAAGCATTTAAAAAAGTGACAGCTGCAACAGAGATGATCAGGAACTTCACTAACATATCCTCTCTTGATTTTCCCTCCATTATAGACGATAGTTTAAGTAGGTTAACTTTATCGAAAAAACGCCGAAAAACTCCGTCGTTCAGGGCGCGGATGAAGACGTGCCTCAGCCTGCTGGAGAAGGGGAGTGATGAAACGTCGTCAAGCCTTTCTCGGTTCGTTCTGCGACCGACCCCCGATCAGGAACGGCTCTTCCGGCCGTTTGCCGGGGCCTGCCGGTTCGTCTACAACCGGGGGCTCGCCCTAAAGATCGAGCGTCACCCCTCTGGAGAGAAGCGTCTGGGCTACAGTGGCACGGCGAATCTCCTTCCCCTCTGGAAGCGGGATCCGGAGATCGTCTGGCTCGCGGAGATCCATTCCCAGATTCTTCAGGCCCTCAAAGATCCCGACCGGGCC
>JAKARS010000009.1:15020-27458 GCA_021828375.1 Nitrospirota bacterium | reverse complement strand
ACCGGGCCGGGATCCCCACCGTCCACAAACACGGAGCACATTTCGAGAATCAGGCGGCCATTTCCGTTCACTCTTTGCATCCAGGCTATCGAAGCTTCTGGTAATGTCCTATCGAGGTTATCTCATGGAAAACGATCACTCCTCCGACTTGAGGCTTGACCTTCTTGGACCGCCCTTTCTCCGGGTTGGAGAAAAAACACTTTATCTCCAAGAACCTGACAAACCCTTTTTTTTGCTCTTCCTCCTGGCAACCGCCAAGGAAGCCCTCTACAGGGATACAGTATGCGACATTCTCTGGCCTGACCTTCCGAAGAGTCGGGCCCGCGCCAATCTTTCCACCTCTCTCTACAATCTCTCCAAAAGACTTGAGCTTCCCGATTTTCCTGGAGCGACAAGGACAACCCTTTACTGGAATCTTCCTTCTTCCTCCGTCGATATCCGGCAAGTTCTTTTTCCAACCCCTCCAGACGTGTGCGTGGAGTTTCACCCTCCCCGACGCTGCACCGCATGCCGCAGGCAGGCCCTCTCCCGCCTTGACCATCTCTCCCGCCCATTTCTGGAAAATGTCCGTATTCCCGATCGTTCCTCCCTGTCCCAATGGGCCAATGGGATTCGACAGTCCCTTGCCGAAACCAAGGCAACCCTCGAGAGAGATCTCGCCTCCGGAATTCCCCTGGCCCAGGGAACAGACCTCGATACCGGGAGAGCCATAGAGCTTCGCCCCTTGACCGCCTTTGTCCTCAGACTCACTCTTCCGGGCCCCCTCCCCGATGAAGAGCTTCTCGATCGCACCGAACAGATCCGGCTCTCCGCCGAAGAGATCCTCCAGTCCAGAGGGGGATTTCTTGTCCCTTCCTCGCCCGAAATGGTTGTGGCCTATTTTGGATATCCTCGTTGCCGGGAAGAGGAGGTCCGCATTGCCGCCGACTGTGCCCAGAAGATCGGAGAACTCCTCTTCCGCGGCTCCTCCCTTTCGCTTTCCATCGGACTGAATGCAGGATTGGCGCCTTGCGATGCAGGCCGCAATCTTCCCGATCCGTTCGGGCGCCTCTCCACACTCGCCCGCACAACCGCTGAGAAGGCTCCGGCATTTTCCATCGTGGCCACCGAATCCACGGCGCTCCTTTTGAGAGACCATTTTCACCTCACCTCTCTTGCGCCGATGGATCCTTCCGTTTTTTTGGTCCAAGGAGGGCTCTCGGTTCCTGAAAGGCGATCCTCCGCGGTTGACGGCATTTTCGGAAGGGAAGACGAAATTTCCCGTCTCCGTCAGTGCTGGGAGGAAAGTTGCCGGGGGGAAAGACGAACAGTCTGGATCGAAGGCGAGGCGGGAATCGGAAAATCCGCCCTGATCGAAGCCTTTGTCAAAGCGGTGGAAACCTCAGGAAGACCTCATAACATCCGGAAGTACTTCTGTCTCCCAGAGCACCAGGGAACCCCCTGGTCTCCGATCACTCGCTCTATCCTGAGCCAAACCGGACTCGATACCCTCCGGTTATCCTCCTCGGAACGCATCTATCGGCTCGAGCGATATCTTCTCGAAAGAGAGCGTTCTGTCGAAAGGGATCTCCCTTTGCTTCGCCACCTTCTGGGAGAACCGGGCGAACTTCCCGAGCGCTTCAGTCGCCTCTCTCCGGAACGACTCAGAGAAACCTTGGAGACCTTTCTCCTGGACATCATTTCCCATCTATCACGCTCGGCGCCCCTGCTTCTTGTCCTGGAAGATGTGCACTGGGCGGACCAGGCGACTCTGGCTCTTCTCAAGAAGTCTTTCGAACGCATGGGCCGAATCTCCATGACAATGATTCTCTCCTGCCGAGAGCGTCGATCTCTCGAAACTCTTGACCTTCCCCGTCCGGATACGCTGATCTCTCTTGGGCGACTCGATCGGCAGAGCGGACGACATCTGGTCTCCCGCACAGCCGGACGAAATTTCTCCCCCACCGACCTGCGTCGCATTCTTGACCTGGGAGAAGGAATTCCCCTCTATCTCCGCGAGCTGGCCCTCCTCGCCAAAGATGAAACGATTCCCCTTCCTCCAAGCCTGAGTACTCTCTTCACATCCCGAACGGACACACTCCCCCTCCACCTCCGACAAATCCTCCCCCCAGCCGCCGCGCTGGGAATCGTCTTCCGGGAATCAGCCCTGCGTCCTCTCGTACCAACGCCCGCAACCATCGACAGGGATCTTGAAGAGCTTTGCCGGTCAGGCCTCCTCGACCACAAGACGATCGATCCTCCGACCTTCTCTTTTCATCATGCGCTCCTGAGAGAGGCCATCCTTGCCACCCTCTCCGCTCCCGCACGACGAAACCTCCACCATCGAATCGCTGATAGCCTCTCCGTGCAGATCCAAGAAACTCCGCCCGAAGATCTCGCCTTTCATCTTGAAAAAGCCGGTCGATTCGAAGAAGCCATTCCCGCTTACCGCCTTGCCGCTTCCCGGGCGGCCGAGAAAGGTGCCACATCAGACGCCTTTCTGCATCTCAATACCGCACTCTCTCTCGTCCAGTCTGATCCGACCCGTTTTTCCGAAGAAACAGAGCTCGCACTTCTCCTTGAAGCCGGTCCGCTGGCCGTATCCTTGCAAGGACATGGCTCTGAAGCCGTCGAAGCGATCTACAACCGGGCCTCGGATTTAGCCGAAGTTCTTCCCGAACATGACCGACCCTTTCCTCTGCTATTTGGTCTCTGGACCTCCGCATTCACGCGGGTGGGCCCCATCGCCGCCCGACCGCTGGGAGAGGACCTCCGTCTCTGTGCCCAGGAGATCGAAAGTCCGGAGTTTTGTCTCCGGGCCGAATATGCCTTGGGAGGAACACTCTTCTGGACAGGATCCCTTTCCCTTTCGAAGAAGCATCTTCTGGATGCGTTGACCCATGCTGAAGAAGCAGAAAGGCTTCGCGAAAGGGTCTCTGTGACTGAGGCCTTTGCCGAGGATCCGGAGATGGGAAGCCGCGCCTATTTGTCTTGGCTTCAAGGAATCACGGACGATCCCGAAGAAGGCCTCAGGGAAGCCAGAAGAGCCATTGAGCGAGCCGAAGCCATCGGGCACCCGAACTCCCTGGGATATGCGCTCTCCTTCGACTGTTACTTGAAGATGCTTCTGCGAGATCCTGCCGGAGCCGGAGAGGTTGCTAGGCGCGCGCGTGAACTTGCAGAGCAATACGGGTATCTTCAGTGGGATATTGTGGGACAGGTCGCGATGGCCTATGCGGAAGGAGAAAAAAAGAATCTTGCCGCTTCCCGGGCGGCAGTGGGAGCCATCGGAGGCGTCCTTCCTGGATTGGCTCCCCTGTTCACCCTGATCGAGGCGATGACCGCATTGCGGGCCGATGAGCCGGAAGCCGCCCGGGACTCTGCCCTCCGTGGGCTTGGAGAGGCAAAGAAGACTGGAGCCCGGGTCTTCGAACCCGAGCTCTTTCGCATCTCCGGAGAGGGGGTTCTTGCCTCTGGAGGATCCCCCTCCGAAGCTGTCGAACTCTTTCGACAGGGACTCGAAAGCGCAATCGTTTCCGGAGCGACATTTTTCGCTGCCCGATCAGGAAAGAGCCTCGCCCGGATTCGTCCAGAGGCGGTCGAGGTCTACCAGGAATGTCTTGGGCAACTTGCCAGCGGGAAGGATCGGGTCTAGAGACGGGAGGGGAGGGTTGCCTCATCGCGAAGATCAGGAAGAGAAGGATCTCATTTCTTCGAGCAAAGGGCACCTCATCTTGATTGAGCGTTGCCCTTGAGCGACACACGATCAGAAATGAAAGAAAAACCTTCCATCATATGGAAGGGAAGTGATTGCAAAACCGTTTCCGTCCTGCCCCCCGACCCTCTCAAGACTTGAACGGAAAGGGAGGTCTGTGCCAATATCAAGATCTCAGGATCATTTTCATTAGAACAATTGGTGTCTGGATATCGTGTCCAGAAGAGCGCCCCCCCGAATGAACGCCGCATGAACAGGAGTTCGTCGGGAGCCTTCGGGAAGAGATATCTTCATTTTCCGGAACTCAAGACAGGACTCGCAAACATGGCGTCAGGCAGACGTTCCCTTTTGCCAAACTCCCTCCTTGCCAAAGGCGGAGGGGGGGAAGCCCTTTCCAGAAAACGCTCTGGAACCGCCTCCCGAGAGAAGCCGGAAGACTCGCGTTCCCCTTCCGGAATCACTCAACGGCTCAGTGAAGATCTCAAATCCTCAGGGATCCACCCGACCCAACAGAGACTGAGCGTCTTCCAAACCCTTACCGAATCCAAGGGGCACCTCAGCGCCGAAGAGATTCATGGACTTGTGAGATCAAAGACGCCCCGGATCGGTCTGGCCACGATCTATCGGACCCTGCACACACTCAAGGAAAAAGGGCTTGTCGAAGAACACCGGTTCAACGACGAGTTTAGCCGTTATGAAGCCAAGCCCGCCAAACACCACGACCACCTCATCTGCATCGAATGCGGAAAGGTCGTGGAATTCGACCAGCCCGTCATCGAGCAACTCCAGGTCGCCGCAGCCCGGGACAACCATTTCTCCATCGTCTCCCATCGCCTCGAAATTTACGGGATCTGCGAGACCTGCCAAAACCGCCGGGCCGAAGAGGCCTCTCTCCGCCTCTGACCATAGAGGTTCCCCTCAGACTGTCCTCGGCCCATGGACTCACGGGCTCTGGGGCATCTCCCCTCCTGCCCCGCCCGCCGGCTTGGTCTGGATGATCGGCATCTCTCCCGACAGCCGTGACCGCGGAGTCGGCGTCAGTCCCGCTCCCGAGTAAATTTGGAATGTCCAGATCATCACCGTATTTGCCGACCTCCGGATTGCAGACAGGACCGCCGCCGCCAATGAACTTCCCGTGTCGTTGAGCACGACCGTATCGGCTCCCAAGCGACGGATCTGCATGTTAAGGACTGGTCCGATGGCCCTCCCTCTCGCCAAAATCGTATCGACCAGAACGTCCTCCTCCATGCCGATGGCCTGACAAAGGTCCAGCGTGTGTCGGGCCACGGTCTCCTCATCCTCAAGAGGAGCATTGAGAGGAAGTGCAAGGGGAATTTCAAGAACGGAAATCACCGTGACCTTGGCATTGTCGGCCTTGGCAACCTTGAGCACGTCCCGAAGCATAGGGGACGGACGGGTGGGAGAGGTGGCCACAAGAATGAGCTTATGGGGTTTGGGCTCAGGCATGTCATTGGCCACTTCGGTGATCTTGACCCGCTCCATGACCGGCAGCGACTCCTTTCGCCGAAACCACAGGTAATAGGCGATGCCTCCCGCCATCCAAACCGTTCCAAAGACTCGGCCATATTTGTGGAAGAGAAGAACCATCAGAAAGACGCCAAACGTACCGGCAAAGCCGAAGACTGTCGGCAGGGGAATTTCCCAGCCCGCAACCTTGATGGAAAAAGGAACCCGGAAGGGGCGTTTGAGATCCGGCTCCTTTTTCCTGAGCCGAATAAGGGCCAGGTGGGTCATCGAAAACGACAGCATCGCACCATAGTTGTAAAGATCGGCCAAAACGTCGAGGTAAGGAAAGAACGCGACAATCAGCGCCGCCAATGTCCCGAAGATGGCGATCGACACCATCGGGGTCTTGTAGCGAACACTCGTCTTGTGAAAGATCGGGGAGATGAGAAGGTTGTTCGACATCGAAAATGCAAGACGAGAGACGCCGATGAGTCCTGCGTTGGCCGCCACGGTCAGGATGGTGGCTCCGAGTATCGAGACCCAGGGCGCCATGAAATGGCTGACGGCCGGCATGGCATTGGCGATCCCCGCGATCGGATCGTTCACCCAGGTCGTCGAGAGAATCTGGGGCTTCATCGCCGAGAGGGCCACGAGCGAGATTCCCGAATACAAGAGAATGGTCGTCCCCATGGTCATAAACATGGCACGGGGAACCAGCTTCTCGGCGTTCTTCGCCTCCCCCGCCATCTGGCTGATGGCCTCGATCCCGGTATAGGCCACCATGGCAATCGAGATGCCATAAAGAAAGTTGTGCCAGGTGGGAGCAGTCCCCAGAGTGAACTGGCTCCAGATCGTATGGAAGTTCAGAAGAAAAAAGGCCCCCATGGCCATGAGGGAAACCTGGGTAATGACGTCGAAGCCGGCCAACATGAGGCTGAACCAGGAAGACTCCTTGAGACCCACAATGTTCAGAAGGACAAGAACAAGAATCAGAAGGCCGGTGAAGGTCACATTCACCTGGGGATTCGTCTTGAATATCGGGAAAAAGTAGCCCAGGTAGGGACCTACCGAAAAGGCGCTGATTGCCAGTGTCAGAATGTAGTCGAGAAGAAGGGCCCAGCCGGTGAAGAAGGCCCAGCCATCTCCAAAAGCCCTCTGGGCAAAGAGAGAGGATCCCCCTCCTTCAGGGATGGCGCTCGAGAGCTCCGCGTAGGAAAGAACAGTGGCAATGAAAAAGAGACCGGCGGCCCCGATCGCAAGAAAAGCTGCTCCTCCGGCATAGATTGTCGTGATCCCCAGCGCATAGTAAATGGAGGATCCCACGTCACCGTAGCCGGTGGAGTAAAGCGCCCCGAGCCCCACGACCTTGCGCAGAACAGTGGTGTTGAAGCGGGCGATCCCGGTTCGGGTACCGTGGTAAATCTTGAAGAGAGCCATGAAGCCTCCGGAAGTGTCGGGGGAGAGACCTTTCCCAAGAGTCTGGGGACTAACGGGCTCCGGTCAAGGAGCACACAGCATTTAGGAAAGGGCGAGTGAATGCATTCAGTGTGAGGGAAGAAGAATGGCGTTTTGAGTGCCCACGACCCTTACGTGAGCGGCTCCGCAGGAAAGCCCGAGGAAGTCAGAGCCGTGAAACGCCCCTAAGGGTGATCGCACCGTCCATCCCCCCCCGGAATTGGGAGACAGCAGGAGAAGCGTTCCCGCCTCCCCTGCGACCGCGAGAGTTCCCGACCCCGTCCGACAAACGCCATAAAAGTCCCGAAAATTCCCCGTCTGAATGGGCGAAAACGAGCCTCCCCCATCCGTCGAGGAAAACAGGAGTCCGTGGTCACCCGCGAGATAGATCGTCCCATCTGCGGCATAGAGGGCATTATAAGAGGGTTTTTGGCGGGTCACTCGCTGCATGGGCACGGCCACCGGGTTCCATGTCGTGCCGCCGTCCGAAGTCCGGAGAAGAGTCCGATGCCAACCTGCCACAAGACCGTGAGAAGCATCGAGAAAGAGCACCGCGTAGAGATTCTCCCGGGTCGGCAAGGAGAGAGAGGTCCATTGCCCCCCACCGTCGGTGGTTCGATAGAGGGCTCCCTGGGCCCCTGCCGCATAGCCCGTTCGGGTGTCGACAAAAAAGACGGAGGAGAGAAATCGTGGAGCCGGAGAAAGAACGACCGAAGACCAGTGAACTCCCTCGTCGGATGACCGGAGTAACGTTCCCCTGTCCCCATAAGCCCAGAGATCTCCTCCCGGAGAGGCCACCACACCGTAGAGATCCCTCCCTTCGGGAACAGGAAGTCGGCCCCAGGGAGCCTTGCCCTCTTTCCGAAGGAGGGTCCCCTGGTAGCCCGTGACCACAAGAAGGTCTTTCCGGGAAAAGATTCCCGAGAGGACTCCCACATACGGCTCCCCTTTTGTCGAAGGAGGAGGAAGGGGTGGCTGATCGAGAACAAAAGGCGTCCCCTGTGGAAGGGAGACAGGGGGAATATTCGCCGTGGGAGGTTTTTCGCAACCGGCAAAGACCAACGGGATCAGGAGAAGAAGGGACCCACACGGGGAAAGCCGGCGGAGGAAGGAAGACAGGGAAATGGCGTCAACGCTCCGGGAATCCGAAAAAGCTCTCGGAAAATCTTGGGAGGAGTGTTGACGAAAAAATGGGAGGCTATTGCCCCGAAAGGAGTGTCCGAAAAAATTCATGAGGTCAGGATAACCCAACTTCCGGGGCTCCGCAAGAGCTCCGGAAGTCGCCCTAATGGATGTTCTGCTCCTCTTCGTACCGGTTGCCTTCCTTTTCTTCAAAGTCAAAGGGCTTGAAGTGATATTCGAAAATCGTCTTGATGGCAAAAGGGGCGCTGACAGCCGTCAGTCCCGTTCCCACGCCGATGTTCCAGTCCACATGTTCCCCGATGGCAAAGTTCCAGCTCTGAAAAATGAACTGCTGTTGCATCGCCTGGTACAAGGACGCCGGACCGCCCAGGGGCCCCATGTTGCTGATGACTCCGTCATCGCCAAAGGCCTCAATGCCTGCGTTCACGTTGTCGGCAATCAGATAATAGAGTCCTGCCGCGTAGGAAAACTCCGGAGGAAAGTTCGGTTCGGAGCCATCGGTGGCAAACATGAAGCTCCCGTTGAGGTCGAGGATGAATCGGTCGATCTTCTTTTCGGCAATCAGGATGATGTCGAGAAAGGACTGCATGCCCGTTCCCCCTCCCGGGGCCCAATATTCGATCTGGACGGCGGGATCGATGAAGTCGGGAATCCGGGGAAAGCGGAGACGCGTCGTGATCGCCCGGGTCTGAAGGTAAGAATAGGCCTGCCCGGCCCCCGAAACGAAATCGACATAGGTTCCCAGCGTCCACCAGTCTGTGACACCAAACTCAAGGACATAGGTCGCAAAGAGAAGGTCCGCATTCCGAATGTTTTTTCCATAGATGGTATCGGCGGTCTTGTTGGGAAGAAGGAGTGTCTGCCAGGTTCCGACGCTGATCTCTCCCTGCTCGGGGGTTTCGTAGGGATAGATGATGAAGTCCCGGAAGGGATCGGCAAAGACGGGAGAAGCAGAAAGAGAGAAGCAAACAGTAATTCCGGAGAAGGCCAGTAGGCCGGCAAGCAGTGCCGGTCCGAGCGGTGGCATCCGGAATATTCCTCGACCAAATCGCTTCAAGGCAGTCCTTTCCTGTTGGCGGAAAACCGCTTTGTCTCTCTCAGTCGCCACTCGCCCACACTCACACGACCCGGCCGGGACAATAACGTGTCGGGCCTCCCATCCGGCAAAAAGAGATCACCCGGACACAGAAAATCCGGACAAGATCGATGCGAAGGAGATCGCACAGATGTGCCTGGAGCGTTGAGGAGCGGAAATACCTTTATGGAAGATCAAGGGATGCTTGAAGACAATTTATAGTTTTTTTTGGAATTTTTGTAAAGTCTCTTATTCTTATGACTCGTTCCCCAAAAAATTCGGAGAGGCCTCTCCGGCAATCCGGGCCTGCGGATCTCTTATCGCCACCTTCCTCATCCTTATACGCTCAAAAAATCGAATCTCGTGGCTCGAGCTGTCCTCCCGTGTTTAACGATTTCAGGAATCTCTCGGAACCTTCCGGTGATAGCCCGTTGTCTTCCGGCTCCGTCTCATCTATCATTGAAGGATAGGAACTTCCTGAACCGCCACTCTATGCCTGTCAAAAACACGAAACAGGAAAGGATACCTTGAACCACACAAAGCGGGAGCCGAACGGTTCCGCCGTTGACCTCATGGCTCTCCGGCACAGCGCCGCCCACGTCCTGGCCCAAGCCGTAAAACGTCTTTTTCCTTCCGCCCAGGTGGGCATTGGACCCGCCACCGAGGAAGGCTTCTATTACGATTTCCGCTTTGAGCGGCCCTTTTCTCCGGAAGATCTCGAAAAGATCGAAGAGGAAATGCGGAGGATCATTTCCACCGATGCTCCTATTGTCCGCCGTCCCCTTTCGAGGGAAGCGGCCCGCGAGCTTTTCGAAAAAACGGGAGAGCCGTTCAAGCTGGAGATCCTTCACTCCATTCCCGCCGAAGCGGAGATTACCGTCTACGATCAGGGTGAGTTTACGGACCTTTGTCGGGGCCCCCACCTGCCGGGTACGGGACAGATCGGGGCCGTCAAGCTTCTCTCCTCTTCGGGAGCATACTGGAAGGGGGTCGAGACAAACCCGTCTCTCCAGAGAATTTACGGAACCGCCTTCCCGACCCAGGCAGAGCTCGATGCTTACCTCGCCCGCCTCGAAGAGATCCGACAGCGCGATCACCGCAAGATCGGCAAGGAGCAGGGATTCTTTCGAACTCTTGACGAGAACGGCGCCGGCATGGTCCTCTGGCTCCCCCGTGGGGCTCGCATCCGCCGCGTCATCGAGGAAATCTGGAAGACCCGTCATGACCGGCATGGCTACCAGTATGTCTACACGCCCCATATTGCCCGTCTTGACCTTTGGAAGCAGTCCGGACACTGGGACTTCTACCGGGAAAGCATGTTCTCCCCCATGGAAATCGAAGGCTCAGAGTTCGAACTCAAGCCCATGAACTGCCCCTTCCATATCCTTATCTTCAAGGAAGCCGTGAAGAGCTATCGTGACCTTCCCGTCCGGCTCTCTGAACTGGGAACGGTCTATCGCTATGAGCGCTCCGGGACACTTCATGGTCTTCTTCGCGTTCGAGGATTTACCCAGGACGATGCCCACATTTTCTGTCGACCCGAGGACATCGCTTCCGAAATCGGTAAGGTTCTGACCCTGGTTGATGACATGTTGCGTCCCTTTGGCTTCACAGATCGCTCCGTCTACCTGTCAACCCGCCCCGAGGGATCGGTGGGCAGCGATGAAAACTGGGCACTGGCGACAGGGGCACTGGAAGAGGCCCTTAAAAATGCCGGCATCCCTTATGAGATTGACCCGGGAGAAGGGGTCTTCTACGGCCCGAAAATCGATATGAAGTTCCACGATGTTCTGGGGCGCACATGGCAGCTGTCGACCATCCAGGTGGACTTCAACCTTCCCGAAAAATTCGACATCACCTACAGGGACAGCTCCGGCAACGACGTCCGCCCCATCATGATTCACCGGGCCCTTTTGGGATCGGTGGAGAGATTCTTCGGAATTCTCGTCGAGCACTTCAAAGGCGCCTTTCCCCTTTGGCTCGCCCCGGAGCAGGTCACGATTCTTCCCATCGCTGACCGCCACATTCCCTATGCCCGGAAAATTGCAGAAACCCTCGAACAGGAAGGGGTCCGGGTGGTCACCGACTTCCGGAACGAAAAGATCGGAGCCAAGATCCGGGACGCCCAGATGATGAAGATCCCTCAGATGTGGGTCCTGGGAGATCGGGAAGCCCAGGATGAAACCGTCTCCGTTCGGCACCGCGATGGACAGGCGGGCGGAACACTCCCTTGGCGCGAAGCCCTTGGGGCCATCAAGGAAGAGATTCGAACCGGGCTCTCCCTCGGGTGACACAGAACACTTTGCCCAGTACTGAGTGACGAGTATCCTGACAACGGCAGTCAAAAACATTTTCAAGGAGGGTTCTGATTAACCAGAAAACGCGCATCAATTATGAGATCAAAACCAAAGAAGTCCGACTGATTGGTGCCGACGGGGAACAGGTTGGCATCGTCCCGACCAATATTGCGATCAAAAAGGCCGAAGAAGCGGGATATGATCTCGTCGAGGTCTCGCCCAATGCAAAGCCCCCGGTCTGCAAGCTCATGGACTTTGGAAAGTTCCAGTACGAGCAGAGCAAAAAGCTCCACTCCATGAAGCAGCACCAGCGGACAGGCCAGGTCAAGGAACTCAAATTCCGGCCCCATATCAATGAGCACGATCTGGATATCAAGATTCACTATGTGGAGCGTTTTCTCGAGGAAGGCAACAAGGCAAAAATCGCCCTCGTCTTCCGCGGCCGGGAAATGGTCCGATACGAAGTCGGGGCCGAGCTCCTGAAAAAAATGATTGCCGCCCTGGGACCCAAGGCGATCGTGGAATCGCCGCCGAAGCTTGAAGGTTCCAACATGACCATGGTGCTGGCCCCCGCCAACGCGCCGACCCGACCCGCCGGAAAGGACGAAGAGGACTCTTCAGAAGTTGCAGAATAGCCGATTCTCCCGGCAGCACTTCAAAGGATTGCCGTAGGACTTTTTTTTCGTTACAATAAAAAAATTGCGATTTTCAGCACAATCATAAAAGCAAACAGGAATCACTAAACAGGAGTGACCGGTGGCTACAGGACGAGTTTTGAAGACAAAGCGCGCAGCCAAGAAGCGCTTTTCCCTCACAGGAACAGGCAAGGTCAAGTTCCACCAGTCGGGGAAGCGCCACCTGATGACCGGAAAATCGTCGAAGCGGACCCGTTCGCTTTCGACCGGCATTCTCGAAAAGGGACAGGCCAAGAAGGTTCTTGCCAACCTGAACGGATAACCCATCCAGGCCGAAAGGCCTCATTGCGTCATCACAGTCAGTCGATACCGCACCACAAGGAGGAAAGAGATGCCACGCGTCAAGGGCGGCCCGCAGACAAGGGCCCGCAGAAAAAAAATACTCGATCTGGCCAAGGGATACTGGGGAGGACGCTCCCGTCTCTACCGTTCGGCTCGCCATACGGTGGAAAAGGGGCTGACCTACGCCTATCGTGACAGAAAAGCCAACAAGCGTCAGTTCCGTCGCCTCTGGATCCAAAGGATCAATGCGGCCTGCCGCCCTCAGGGAATCAGCTACAGCCGTCTCATATCCGGGCTGAAAAAGCTTGGCATTGGGCTTGACCGGAAAAT
>JAKARS010000009.1:0-14920 GCA_021828375.1 Nitrospirota bacterium | reverse complement strand
GTGGACACGGCCCTTCTTCAGACAGTGATTGCCCGGCTGGCCGGCGAGACAAAAAAGCTCATTGAGACCAGCGACGCCCTGGAGACCCAGCTCAAGAAAAGCCAAAAAGAGATCGAAATCCTGAAAAATGAACTGAGCGCCGCGGCTCAAGCCTCGTCGATCGACCCCCTGACCGGGGTCATCAACCGACGCGGATTCGAGATGAGGATCACCGAGTGCCTCAAGGCCCAGGAGTCGCGCCAGGGCGAGTGCTCCGTTCTTTTTATCGACATCGACAACTTCAAGAAGATCAACGACGATCACGGCCACTCGGTAGGCGACCGCATACTCCTGGCCGTCGCCCAGGTCCTCAAGGGCAAAACCCGGGGAGACGACATCGTGGCCCGGTTTGGCGGGGAGGAGTTCGTCGTTGTCCTTCCCTCGACCCCCATCGACAAGGCTCACATCGTGGCCGAAAATATCCGGCAGAATGTCGAGCGGATCGCCCTCCTCTCGGCGAGGGACAACAAGACCATCGGAACGGTCACCGTCTCCATCGGAATCGATGTCCACAAGTCCGGGCAGGCCTGGCAGAAGACGGTGGAACGGGCCGACCAGGCCATGTACCAGTCAAAAAAAGATGGCAAGAACCGCACAACCGCCTATTTTCAAATCTAGCACTCACCCTCGTTCCTGACCGACTCGCCCCCCCCCCGATGGCCGGCTTACACGATAGGCCGTGAGGATCGCCTCCAGGAGTTCATCTCCTGAGCGCTGAAAATCCTGGTCCACCACCTCCGTCACCTTTCCATAGGTCACCAGGGAGCGGACAAAATACGCCATGTGCCGGTGATAGTCCTCGTGGAGGATCATGAGAGGGTCCTCCCGATGTATCCCGAGCCTTTCGAAGGCCTCCTGCACCGGACAGTTCTCCATGTCGGCCAGACGCCGCGGATCGAAGAGGGTCGGGCTCTGACGGACATTCCGGCTCAACCGTCCGTGAAGGGACAGGGTCAGGGCATAGAGGCCAAAGAGGGTCGTCGGATGGGAACGGCGATCCGGCGCGAAGCCTCTCAGGAAAGCCAGGATTCCTTCCAGAGGCAAGGGACGGGAGATGGCATATCCCTGAAGCATATCGATCTCCATGGCCCGCAAACCATCGAGGACTCCCTCCGTCTCCACCCCCTCCACCACAAGCGTCAGGCCCATGCGGTTGACGAGCTCTTGGACCGCCCCGACAAAGTGAAGGTCCCGGGGATTTTGTTCGATGGTGCGAATGAAGCCCTGATCGAGCTTCACCTTGTCCACCGGAAGCTCCTTGAGGCGCAGGAGAGAGGAGTAGGCCGACCCCACATCGTCCATGGCCAGCCTCACCCCCAGGTCCCTCAGATGGTGCAAGGTCTCGAGAATTCCTGAATTTTCGGTGAAGTCCCGGGCCTCAAGAATTTCGAGAAAGATCCGAGCGGAAGGAATCGACGCCCCTTCCAGCATCTGCCTAAGGCAGGTGACACACTCCTCCGACAACGACTGGGGGTCGACATTCACCGACACCCACAGATCGGGGAATCTCTCCGAAAGCGCCGGAATGTCGACAAGAACCCGTTCCAGAACCTGCCGGGAGAGCTCAAAGAGATCCGAACTTGAGAGGCTCCCCAGAAACTCTCCGGGAGAGAGGAGACGGCCATCCTCCCCCTTGAGGCGCGCCAGGGCCTCAAGCCCCACCAAGGCATTCCGCCCAAGATCGAGGATCGGCTGATAGAAGACCACGAGCTGTCGTGCCGCCAGGAGCCGTTGCGCGGGATTTTTCCGGACCGCCACCCCCTCCCCGAAGACCACCCAGGCCGTCTCCCGATCCGATTTGTGGGCCTTGCTTTCGTAGAGGGCCTGATCGGCCAGTCGAAGGAGCGCATCGGGACTTTCCGCTGTCGCCTCTCCCGAGGTTGTGGCCACTCCCATGGAGACCCCCACCCGCACACTCTCCCCCCCCGGAAGGAGAAACTCCCGACCGATCGCCTCGGCCACCCGGCGAAGGATCTCCAGGAGCTCCTCCGTCCCGACGTAGTTCTCCACCAGGAGGACGAACTCGTCTCCTCCCAATCGGGCGAGGAAGTCGGTCTTTCTGAGCACGCTCCCCACACGTTCTCCGATGGCCAGGAGAAGACGGTCCCCCGCTTCGTGGCCAAAGCGGTCGTTCACCGGCTTGAAGTCATCGAGGTCGATCATGACCACGGCCAGGTTGATCCGATAGCGCAAGGAGCGCTCAAAGGCCATGGAGAAGGCCCGGTCGAGGGCGCGCCGGTTGGGAAGGTCCGTCAGGCGGTCGTGGAGGGACTCGTGCTCAAGTCGCTGGGCAACCTCCACAATCTCGGTGACATCCCGCTGGACCCCCACGAACTCCACGAGGCGGCCTCTGTCATCGCGCACCGGAGAGATGGTGAGGAGGTTCCAGAAGGGAGTTCCATTCTTCCGGTAGTTGAGGATCTGCCCCCGGAAGGAGCGTTCCCCTAAAATGGCGCTCCGGATCTCCCCCACCGTCTGGGGATTGGTTCCCTCTCCCTGGAGAAGCCGGAGGTTCTTCCCCTGAACCTCCTCCTGGGAATATCCGGTGATGGTGGTAAAGGATTCATTGACGAAGAGGATCTTCCCGTCAGGATCCGCAATCGACACCCCCTCGCCCACGGCCGCCACCGCCGAGGAGAGGACCCGGTCCCGCCGTTTCTCGTCGAGTCGGTCGAGCCCTTCGGAGATCATCATCGCCATCTCCCGGAGGAGATCCTGCAGGGAGTCGTCGAATGTCTCCCCCTTGACCAGGTAGAGAGCCAAAAGACCCCAGGGCCGATTGTGGCGAAAGAGAGGAAGAAGTCCAAGGTTGGCAAGGCCATGGGCCTCTATCCGGAGAGCCTGGGGTCGGCCGGAAAACTCCCGGGCAAGGTCGAGGTTGAAGATCGGCTCTCCCGACCTCCAGACCCGTCCGGAGGGTCCCTCTCCTTCGGGAAGATGCTCCTCGACGGTGATCGAGAGCCCCTCCATGTAGCGGGTCTCTCCGGCCGCTCCCAGAAAGCGGAGATCTCCCCCCTCCCCGGGAACCCCTATCCAGGCCAGCGAGATCTCGCCCAAATCCGCAATCCGCTCGCAGATTTCCTGATAAAGCCCCTCCTCCTCCCCCCTCTCCGCCAGAATCCGCGTCACCCGGGCCAGGAGGTTCCGAAAGCGCGAGAGCCTCTCCACCGTCATCGCCAGTTCGTGACGCTCCGTGACATCCACCACCGTCCAGACCAGCATGTCGGCCGTCGCATCGGGAACGCAGTGCACGAAGGCATCCGCCCACACCCTTTTCCCGTCGGAGCGTCGGCGGAAGGTGAGGTCCCGGGCAAAGGCCTTCCCTTCCGACAGGGCCCGGGCGGCCAGATCTCCCACCTTGGAAAACCCCTCCTCGTCGAAATAGATCTCCCGCACCGACTTCCCGACGATCTCCTCCCGGGAGGAGAATCCGAAGATCCGCAGGAAGGCCTCGTTGGCCGCGACAACCACGCGCTCCGGATAGCGCACGAGGTCGATCCCCGCCGCCGCATTCGAGAGAAGGGCCCCCGAGAGGGCCCGGGATTCTTCCTCCCGATGTTTCAGGTCGAGGCGGTCGAGCGCCAGCGAGAGGCTGGCCCCGATGGCCTCCAGGATCTCCCGAAGCTCCGGGGAAAAGCTCTCTTCGTGATCGAGGTAGATGGTGAGAAAGGCGTACTTCTCCTGGTTTTTCCGGACAAAGACATTGGCGCTGGCCCGAATCCCGAATTGCCTAGCCCTCTCCCTCCAGGGGGCCATGAGGGGATTTTTCTCAAAGGAGGGGTTGTAGACGGGGCGGCCCGATCTCCAGGATTGGCCGATTGGCCCCTGCCCTCCAGGCTCCGACGTGTCGACGGAGAGGCGAAGCCCATCGAGATATCCGGCATTTCCGTCTGTGGCCAGACGAAGGATCTCTCCCGTCGCCGGATCGGGTCGCCCCACCCAGGCCAGAGCCACCCCGGGAACCTGCCGGGAAAGGCGACAGAAGAGACCCATGAGGCTCGCTTCGTCCTCGGCCTCGTCCATGGCTTCGAGAAGCCGACCCCGGAGGGTGTTGTAGGAGAGAAGTGTGACGAGCCGGTCGTTCTGCTCCCGGAGGAGGGCCGCCAGGCGCTCGCGCTCGGTGATGTCGACCCCCAAGGTGACAAGATACTGTCCTCCTTCGTCGACCACCGTATTGGTCCACCGGAAGAGCCGGCGCTCCCCCGACGGCCGGACCCAGTGATTTTCATACTCCCGGGCAACCGTCCGGGACTTCATGCGTTCGAAGAGGTCATGGACGCCGGAGCGTTCCTCTTCGGGAAGGAATCGCTCCCAGGCATAGGGCTCCTCCGGAATGCGCCCCTCCGGAACCTCCATGAACGCCCGGGCCTCCCGGTTCATCCGCAGGATCCGGCCATCCGACCCGATCACGAGTCCCACCGCCCCGGCCTCCTCGAAGACGGCCGCATCGAGGGCCGAAAGATCCCCGAGCGTTCGCAGGAGTCGTTCCTGGCGGCGGGAAAGAACGATGACTCCCATCCCGAGCCCCGAGAGAAAGAGCACGCCTCCGATCTCAAGGCTCCAGCGAAGGCGTCCCAGCCGTTCGTACAGGAGAAGGGCGGTCCCGGGGGGCCAGGAGACGGTGACCCGAAAGGGATAGGAGTCCACGGGGATCCGAAGGGAACGACGCGACGGAGAAGCGGCGCGAAGAAGATCGGGCGAGGGCCGCCGGGGGCCGGAGTAGGAAAAATCCACCCGATAGGCCGACGCAAGTCCCGAAGAAGGGGGCGGGAGGAGCGCGTCCAGCCGGACATGGGTCCGCACATAGAGCGAGGAGCCGGGAACAAGGGCCCCAAGGGGGAGGAGGTTTGTCCCGATGGAGGGGGAGAAGAAAGGCCGTCCCACCCTCAGGGAGGGGTTGAAAGAGAGGGGCTGCAGGGTCCGGCCAGTGTCGGAAGGGGCAAGAGGCGCCCCTCCCCCGCTCCGGGTCGACCACAGGACGGGGCCCGAATATCCTTGCTGAACCTCAAAGTCGACCAACCCCGGATGAAGGGCCAGAAAGATCCGGATCTCCTTCCGAAGTTCGGAGTCAGGCCGGGCCGCCTCATGGGGGGCAATGGCCGACGCGACAAAGCCCAGATCGATGAAGCGGGAGGAGAGGTTTCCGGAAAAGGACTCTCCCGCCACAAGCGCCGCCTGTCGGGCCTGGTCGCGAACATGGTCCCGGGCTTCGGCAAATTTGGAGACCTCGAAGAAGACGATGGATCCTCCGGAAAAGAGCAGGAGACCGACCACCAGAAGCTCCGCCCATCGGTCCAGAAGGGTCGCGACCGTCCGCTTCGTCCCGAAAAGAAACCGTCGTCCCCTGTCGTCCGGAGAGCCGGAGGGAGCCCCCTCCCCGCCAGCCGATGGGGGTGCTTCCGGGGGGATCACGGGTCGCCGCCGCTCTGGGGAGAATCCCCCGGGCCTTTCTCGGCCAGAAGCGCTCCGACATCGATTTCAAAGGCGGCCGTGGGCATGCGGATTCCCCAGAGATCGAGGGTGGCCGGATGAATCTCCCCCACCGTGGCGATCCTCTCCCCCCGGGAGTTTTTCAGGACCCCGCACCGGCCGGGGATGTACGGGGGAAGATCCGTCGCCTCGAGAACAAGACGTTGGTCAAAGCGGGCCAGCAGGGCGTCAAGCACCCCCTGGAGCTCGGAGATCCCCGCCTGGGGGTGGGAGACCAATGCGGCGGCCAGGTGAAGATCCCTGAGGCCACGCTCCCCGGAGGGAAGGGGCGAGAGCTCCATCGCCTCTCCCACCTCGAAAAGCCGGTGGGGATAGGGGTGGCGGGCCGACCGTGATTCGGCGGCGAGAAGTCCCGAGAGAAGCGTGGGGCGGACCACCGCATAGTGCAGGGAGGCCGGGTTGTCGATTCTGACCAGCAAGTCGCCGGCTCTTCCCAGACGGGCCGTGACGGCAGGTTCGCCGGTGAGGATGTTGGAGAGAAGCTCGGTGAAGCCCATCCCCAGGAAGGCCGTCCGAATGCGGTTTTCCACCGTGATTCGGGGGGCCTTTGAACCGGCGGTGAAGGCGCGGGGCATCAGCGGGGCAAACGACTCGAACCCCCGGGCCACCAGATAATCCTCCACCACATCCACCGCTCCCAGAAGGTCGTCCCGGTAAAAGGGCTGAAGAACCTCAAATCCCTCCTCGGAGCCCCCCTCCCCTTTCGTTCCCTTTCCCTTCCGGGAGAGGGCCGGATACCCGAACCCCAGCAGGACCTCGATGAAGTCCTGGGGGTCCGTTCCGCATCCCAGCACCCGGGCCGGGAGTCCGGCGGGGACAAAGACCGAGATGCCTGGAGAGGCCGGAGCCAGAAGATCCCAGCCCTCTCCCTTCGACAGGAGCGGATCCACATGAAACCCCCGGTCGGTGAGGTTGGCCGCGAGGATATTCAGCGCCAGGAGGATCCGCTGGGGATCGTTCCCGGTCGCCTCGACGAAGAGATCCCGATCCCCGGCCACGACCGCCCCCGAGGTCTGGCTGTTGATCACCGGAGGCAGGGAGAGGATCTCTCCCTGGGCATCAGCGAGAACCGGCCAGGCGGAATGGGACGAGACGAGCGAGCCGTAGGCGATCCCCTTGGGATGGGTGGCCACCACCTCCCGAAGCGATCGGGGCCCCTCCTCCCCCAGGGGAACGAATCGGGTCACATCGGGATCGGCCAGGCGGAAGGACAAGGGGAAGGAGATCTCCTTTCGGCCCTTTAACGGATAGACCCCGATGGCCAGGTCGGCCCTCTTCCGGCCGAAGAGCTCGGAGAGACGCTCCTGGGTCCCGATGAGGCCTGCCAGCCCCTCCTCCCCCAGTGTCCCCCCCGTGGCCCGGAATCCCCCCAAAAAGGGACGGACCGCGGAGAGTCCAGGATCCACCGAAATGTCAGGCACCGTCCCCCTCTCCCGTTTCGCGGCCCGCTCGAGGAAGCTGTAGGGCCGGCCCGGAAGCGGGATCCCTCCCCGAAGCTGCCGGGCGATCCCTTCCACGCTCCAGAGGTCGGGGCGGTTGGTGTCGTTGAGCTCGATCTTGAATCGCCGGGTGGCCGGATCGAAGTGCTTCCACTCCCCCTTGACCCGGTCGAGAACCTGGTTCATGTCTTCGGGAGACAGGGGGGCAGGAAGAAGGCTGTTGAGGTCGTCGAGATGTCCTTCGAGAGTCGGCAAGGGAATCCTTTCGCGTTATCGGGGAGGGTCGGCAGGGGAGGACGGATGGGGGGCGGCGGCCCACGAGCGCTCTTCGGCACGGATCATCCCGGAGAGAACCGAAAGGTCGCCGGTGAAGAGGTCGCGGATGTCGGAGAGGCCAAGGCGGAACATGGCCATGCGGTCGATCCCCATGCCCCAGGCAATGACAGGAACCTCGACCCCCAGGGGACGAGTCACCTCCGGGCGAAAAAGGCCCGCCCCGCCCAGCTCCATCCAGCCAAGCTCCGGATGGTGGGCGTGAAGCTCCACCGAGGGCTCCGTAAAGGGGAAATAGGCCGGCTTGTAGTGAACCTGGTCCACGCCGGCGATCTCCCGGGCCAGAAGGGCCAGAAGCCCCAGAAGGGTGACGAAGCTGGCATCCTCCTCAAGGACGATGCCTTCCGCCTGGAAAAAGTCCACGGCATGGGTGGCATCGACCTGATCGTGGCGGAAACAGCGGGCGATGGCAAAATACTTCCCCGGAACGGAGGGGCTCCGGGAGAGGGTGCGGGAGGAGAGGGCCGTCCCCTGGCTCCTCATGAGAAGCCTCTTGGCCTGCTCGGGGTCGAAGCCCTGTCGCCACCCTCGGGTGGGAACCGGGGCCTCCCGTCCTTCATGCGTCCTCGCCACGGCCTCCATGGGCCATTCGTGGGAATTCTTCGCCAGTCGGGGCTCCGAGATCAGATAGATGTCGTGGATGTTCCGGGCGGGATGGGTCTGGGGAATGAAAAGGGCGTCCATGTTCCAGAACTCCGGCTCCACCAGGCTCCCGGTCATCTCGGCAAAGCCCAGCCGAACAAGATGGCCCCGGACTTCCTCAAGGAACTCCCGGTAGGGATGCAGGTGGCCCTGCGGGGGAGGAGGGGCATCGGCCCCCACCGAAAAGGGCCGGAAGGTGCCCCCTTCCCAGCTCCGGGTCTGGAGCATCTCGGGGGTGACATTGCCCAGAAGCTCTCCGCCGCTCTCGAGATCGGAAAGCGTGAGCCCCGCCTCCGGGGAGAGCCGATAGGAGCGGAAGCTTCTCACATCGAGGCGGATGAGCCCTTTCTCCTTGCCCCGGCGACGCTGGTACTGGGAGAGGAGCTCCTGCTCCTCCTTCGGCAATGACTCGAGGACAACCGGCGCCTCTGCCGACATCTTCAGAAGCTTTTTGAGCAGAAGCACCCCCGGAGGAAGGTCGCCTGCGCGCACGGCCTGTCCCCCCTCCACCACCTTGAGGGAGCCCGCATCCTTGAGCGCCCCCATCGCCTTCGAGGCCACGGAGGGGTCCGGAAAGAGTCCCCGCAGGTCACTCATCGGCCGGGGTCCCGTCGCCAGGGCATCCATGATGATTTCCTCGGGGAGACCTTCGGCCAGGGCCTGGAGCCCCTGGTCGGTGGGCCTCAGCAGTGTCTCTTCCCGGTCGAGTCGCTCCTCGATCAGCCCTCGCGACTTGACCATTTCGAGCCCCATCTGGACCTGGGCCGGAGAGAGGCCCGTCAGGGGTCCGACATCGTCGGACGAGAGGAATGATCCGGGAGCTTCCCGGGTGAGAAAGGGGCGGAGAAGCGCCCGCTCAACGGGATGGAGTGGCTGGGACATGTGACGAAGATCCTTGGGTTGTAAGGTGAACGGGAGACCAGGAGCTCTCCCCGTGAGGAAGGTGGCAGAGAACCTCCCGGACCTCCCCCCAGGACAAGCGGGGCGGAGGGCTCAGGCGACACTCCGGGAGCGCCCGGTCGCACCGGGGCAAAAAGGCACAGAGCCCGGACGGTTCACCTTCCGCTCCCGGGGAGGAGGGAGCTTCCGCCTCCGGGAGCGTCCCTTCGGCAAGCAGGCGGGTGTAGGGATGTCGCGGATCGTCGAGAACGGCCTCCGTGGGACCACTTTCGACGATTTTTCCCCGGTAGAGGACGGCGACCCGGTCGGAGAGATAACGAACCATGGGGATATCGTGGGAGATGAAGAGCAGGCTCATGGCCTCCGAGTCGACCAGAGAGGAGAAAAGATTGATGATCTGGGCCCCCATGGAAAGGTCGAGAGAGGCAATGGGCTCGTCGGCCACGAGAAGCTCGGGACCGCAGGCAATGGCCCTCGCGATCCCGATCCTCTGCCGCCCCCCCCCCGAAAACTCCCGGGGAAATCGCTCCATATCCCGGGAGGAGAGACCCACCCGTTCGAGAAGGCGGGCAACACGGTCGCGGCGGGAGTCGGCATCGGGATCGATTCGGTGGACCACCAGGGGCTCCTCGACGATTTCCCGAACCCGCATGCGGGGGTTCAGGGAGGCGTAAGGATCCTGAAAGACCATCTGAAAGCGGCGACGCTGGGCCCGAAGGGCCCGTCCCGACAGGGACGTGAGATCGACCCCGTCGAGGAGGATCCGGCCGCGGGTGGGGGGAAGAAGGCGCATCACCATCCGGCCGATCGTCGTCTTCCCCGACCCGGACTCCCCCACAAGGCCCAGAACCTCCCGGCGTCCGATGGAAAAGGAGACCTCCGAAACGGCCTCGAGACGGCGCTTCCGGGAGAAGATCCCTCCTCCGGGAAGCTCGAACTCCCGGGAGAGACCTTCCGCCCGGATCAGGGAAGAGGGGGCATCAGGCGGCATGGACGGGGGCTCCCAGGGGAGAGTCGTCGGGGTGGTGGCAAAAGACGCGCTCTCCCTCGCCTCCATTCCAGGAGGGGAGGGTCGAGGTGCAGAGGCTGTCGGCCCGAGAGCAGCGGGGGGCAAAGGAGCAGCCCGGAGGAAGATCCCACAGGGGAGGAACCTGGCCTCCGATGGCGGCCAGGGGAGCCTCCCGTCTCGTCCGGATCCCCCCTTCCGGACGGGAGGCCAGGAGGGCCCGACCGTAGGGGTGGCGGGGTCCATGGGAAAAAAAGCGCGCCGAAGGGGCCTCCTCGACGATCCTTCCCGCATACATGAGGAGGACCCGGTCGGAGACCCGTCGCACATGGGAAAGATCGTGGGAGATGAAGAGCAGGCTCTGCCCCGAACGCTGCCGGATCCGGGCCAGGAGGGCCAGGATCTGGAGGGCCACCGTCGGATCGAGGGCCGTGGTCGGCTCGTCGGCAATGACCAGAAGCGGATCAAGCGCCAGGGCCATGGCAATCATGACACGCTGGCGCATTCCTCCCGAGAGCTGGTGGGGATAGGAGCGGCTCACCGTCAGCGGATCGGGAAGACCCGCCGCCCGGAGACCGTCGAGAATCCGTTGACCGATCTCCTCCCGGGAGAGAGACGTATGGCTTTGATAGATCTCCCGCATCTGGGTTTCGACGGTCAGGACGGGGTTCAATGCGCTTTGGGGCTCCTGGAAGACCATGGAGACCTTCTGTCCACGAAGTGTCTGCAGGCGGCTTTCGGGAAGGGTCAGGAGATCCTCTCCGTCAAACACGATCCTTCCTCCGGCAATCCGGGATCCCGGAGGAAAAAGTCCCAAAAGGGAAAGGCCCGTGAGGGTCTTCCCCGAACCGGACTCCCCCACCAGCCCCACGGCCTCCCCTTTGCCCAGGGTAAAGGAGACCTCCCGCACCGGGACAATCTCTCCCTCGCGGGTCTTGAGGACAAGGGTCAGGTTCTCCACCTTGAGAAGAGTCTCCCCGGCCATCAGGGCTCCTCGTAGGTCGCGACATACCCGTCCATCTCGCACACCGACACGCGGGCAACCGACACTCCCGGATGGGAGGAGACGGAAAGGTTCCGGACAAGGCCCCGGTAAAAATAGAGGGCAATGTTCTCGGCGGTCGTCGTCCTGTCGGAGAAGAAGGGATGGTCGTTCAGGTGGGTATGGTCGAGCTCGGCCACAAGCGGGTCGAGAAAGCGTTCGATCTCGTGGAAATCGAACGCCATTCCGAGCGCATCAAGCTCCGAAGTGCGAAAGGTGGCCTCAACGGTCCAGTTATGGCCGTGAAGCCTCGCGCACAGGCCGGGATAGCCGACGATAATGTGGGAGGCGGCAAAGCTCCTCCGGGCAGAAACGGAAAAACCCATCATCTCCTCGTTGAAAATGGCACCTTCCGAAATGAACCTGTCCATTATAGCAGAGAGGAGCCGCGAGGAGGAGGGAGGACGTTGGCAAGGAAAGGCCGAGGTAGGTCGCAAAAAAGGTTATCGGGAAGAGGAAAAGAAAGACCTCAGCACGTCAGGATCCAGGACCGCCCGGCCCTCTCCCGAGACCCGGGACAGGAGCGTCTGATAGAGGTCAAGAGCCCGAGCCACAGCCCCGGCCAGGGAAGACTCTCCCCGGACAAGAAGGGCCGCCACGAGCGAGGAGAGGGTGCACCCTCCCCCATGGATCCCGGGAAGACGGCGGAAGGGATGGGAAAAGATTCGCTCTCCGGAGGGTGTCCAGAAGAGATCGGTGCGAGGCTCCTCCCCGGCCCGGTGCCCCCCCTTGAGCAGGACCGCCCGGACACCATACTGGTCGTGAAGACGACGGGCCATCATCACAAGATCTTCCGGTCGGGAGCCGGGGATCTCTCCGCCCAGTTCCAGGGCCTCCGGAAGGTTGGGGGTCACGAGATCCACCCGGGGAAACAGGGAACGGGCCAGATCCCGGTAGGCCGGAGGGGTCAGAACGGATCCTCCTGTGCCAAAGAGGAAGACGGGATCGAGAATGCGGACCACATCTCCGGGAAGCCCGTCCAGAAAGTCCGACAGGACCCCCACGAGAGAGGACTCCATGAGGCCAATCTTGACCGCCCGGGGAGGTCCCTCCCCGACCACCGCCTCGAGCATGGCCGAAAAGAGGTCAGGGGACAGAGGTTCGGTCCGGCCGACCCCCTGGAGGTTCTGGACCGTGAGGACGGTCGGGACCCCCTGACCGCGAATGCCCAGGGCCGAGAAGACCCGAAGGTCCTGATAGAGGCCGGCTCCCCCCGAGGGATCGAGCCCCGCCACGGAGAGGGCATACCCCTTCACGGCCCCTCCTCCCGAAGATGGACGGCCTTCGCCAAAAGACCGGTCAGCATCATCGGATTGACGTGCGCCCCCCTCAACACCGCCCCATAGTGGAGAACCGGTCCGGTCACCCGGCCGGTATGCCCCACACGTCCGATCACCTGACCCCGGACAACCTTGTCTCCCGCCCGGACAGCCATGTCCGACATGTGCAGGTACTCGGTCAGGAGACCGCCCCCATGGTCGATAATGACCATGTTCCCGTCATAGTAGAAGGATCCGGCCAGGCGGACGATCCCGTCGTTGGCCGCATGGACGGGGGTCCCCATGGGTGCGTCGATGTCCTCCCCCGAATGCCGGGCCATTGCCCGACCGTTGAGGTAGCGGTAGGCCCCGAAATCATGGGTGATCTTACCCGAAAGTGGTGCCACAAAGGCCCGGTGAAAAAGAAACGGGCGATCGGGCGCGGCAAGAGCTGCCAGAATGATCTTCCGCTCCCGGGCCAGGCGTCGGAGAAAGGAGGCGGGAGGGGTCACGAAGGATCGGGCGACGGAGAGCCGAGAGACCTGAAACGGCCGGGGGGTCACGGCCAGAGAGACGGCCTGATGGCCTCCTGAGCCAAAAAGGGTCAGGGGAAGCGTTGTGGGGGGTGTCGAAAAGTCCACACCCACAAGGACGGCCCGAAAGGAATCGTCCTGGGAGCCGGAAGGCTGGGAAGAGTGATGTCGCCAGAGGTGCACCCGGGCCCGGGTCGATCCCACCGCGATCTCTTTGACCGATGACGAGGGGGGGAAGAGGAGAAGGGCAAGTCCCCCTTGGGGAAGGGCCACCGCCGGAGAGGAGATCTCCGCGGCCCCCAGGGGAGAGGCCAGAAGCAGCAGTAGGAAAAGACCGGAGGCCAGGGACCGGATCCCTCCGGCCCGACTAGCCACGGGCCCAGGCCTTTCGGAGGGCATAGGCGGCCGCCACCGGATCGGGGGCGTAGGAAAGGGCTCCCATCACCACCATGCCGGCCGCCCCGGTCGAGCGGACCTTCGTCGCCTCTTCGGGGCCAATTCCTCCGATGGCAAAGACCGGCACACTCACCGACCGGATGATCTCTCCCAGCCGGGTGATCCCCAGGGGAGGACCAAAGGGCCGCTTGGAGGGGGTGTCAAAGACAGGGCCGGCAATCAGGTAGTCGGCGCCTTCCCTCACCGCCTCTTCCGCCGCCTCCGGGCCATGGACCGAAACCCCCACAAGAAATCCGTCGGAGACCCTCTGGCGGATCCGGGGAAGGGGCGGGTGAGATTCGGGAAGGTGGAGCCCGGTGGCCCCTCCGTCCAGGGCAAAGTCCATCCGGCGGTTCACGAGCCACGGAATGCCCCGGGGAACATTGTCGCGAAAGTGCCTCAC
This sequence comes from Nitrospirota bacterium, assembly GCA_021828375.1. Taxonomy (GTDB): domain Bacteria; phylum Nitrospirota; class Leptospirillia; order Leptospirillales; family Leptospirillaceae; genus UBA4572. The sequence continues at coordinate 1,399 of JAKARS010000009.1, read as the reverse complement.
GAGCTCGGAAAACTCCCAGGAGGTGGAGAGCTTGCGTCTGAGGATCACGGCACTCACCCCGCCCCGGGTCGATTCGATGGCCCGTCTCACAAGATCACGCACCGGAACCTCTTCCGGGGTGACATAAAGGAGCGGCCCCAGGGCCTGGGCACCCAGGGACTCCATCAGCTTCCCAGCATCCCGTCGAGGGGGCTCGACGCGCTGGCATAGAGGCGGCGTGGCATGCGGCCCGCCAGGAAAGAGTCCCGGCCGGCCGAAACGGCATTTTTCATGGCCCGGGCCATGAGGAGGGGGTTCTTCGCCTCGGCGACGGCCGTGTTCATGAGAATCCCGTCGACCCCCATCTCCATGGCAATGGCCGCGTCGGAGGCACAGCCGACTCCGGCATCGACGATCACCGGGACGGAGACCGTCTCCATGATGATGCGAAGGCTCGCGGGGTTCCGGATTCCGAGACCCGATCCGATGGGGGCGGCCAGAGGCATCACGGCCACGCATCCCACATCCACAAGCTTTTTGGCGATGACCGGATCATCGCTGGTGTAGGGGAAGACGATCGAGCCTTCCGAGACAAGAATCCGGGCCGCTTCCACCAGCCCCGTGACATCGGGGTAGAGCGTCTTCGGATCTCCGATCACCTCGAGCTTGACGAGAGGTGAGATCCCGGATTCCCGGGCCAGGCGAGCATACCGCAGGGCCTCTTCCACCGTGTAGCATCCGGCGGTATTCGGCAGGATCTTGAATTCCGACGGAGGAAGGTAATCGAGGAGGTTCGGCTCGTCCTTGCGGAGAATGTTGACCCGGCGAACAGCCACGGTCACCACATCGGCTCCCGACTCAAGGATCACCTTCCGGGTCATCTCGAACGAAGGATATTTTCCCGTCCCGATCCAGAGCCGGGAGCGGAAAGAGATGTTCCCGATGGTCAGAGGGTCGTCGGACAAGGTTTCGGAAGAAAGGGACAAAGCAGCGGTCGAGCTCATGGGAGACCTCCAGATCAGAGACGTCGATGTCAAAAATGTCTGCCTTCATTTTAAGACGGGAATCCCCCCGTGAGCAAACCGAGAGCTCCTCACAAAGACTGTGCGGCCCTTGGCAGAGGGCCAATGGCTCAGGGGCCGGAGGGCTACATTGACAAAAAATGAGTCTTTTTTTAGGATCTTGTCATCGTTGATGGTTCCCCGTTCGAGGGGATGAAAAGGGAACACGGTGAGGAAGATCTCCCATGCCGTGGCTGCCCCCGCAACTGTAAGCGGAGAGTCGGACGCACCCTGATGCCACTGGGAAACCGGGAAGGCCGCGTCAGACATTGACCCGCAAGCCAGGAGACCTGCCATCATCCATCGTCACTGACGAACACGCAGGGCGGGGTGCCCCTGTGGGTCTCAGGCTCCTGGCT
>JAKARS010000038.1 GCA_021828375.1 Nitrospirota bacterium | reverse complement strand
ATGAGATCACCGCGACGTCGGTCGTCCCACCACCAATGTCGATCACCATGTTCCCGGAAGGCTCCATGATGGGAAGCCCTGCGCCGATAGCGGCCGCGAGGGGCTCTTCGATCAGATAGACCTCCCGTGCTCCTGCCATTCGGGCGGAATCCTTGACGGCTCTCTGGGCGACGAGGGAAATCCGGGACGGAACGCAAATCACCATTCTGGGCCGGACAAACGTCGAGCGCTTGTGGACCTTGTTGATGAAATAAGAGAGCATCTGCTGGGCGATATCGGGATTGTCGATCACGCCATTTCTGACGGGGCGCACCGCAATGATGTTTCCCGGGGTCCGGCCAAGCATCTTCTTGGCTTCGCGGCCAATGGCCAGAACGGTTCCCGATTTCTGATCCATCGCAACAATGGAAGGCTCATTGATGACAATGCCCTGATCCCTGACATAGACGAGCGTGTTGGCGGTACCAAGGTCAATCGCCAGATCCTGGGAGAGGAAACCGAAAAGATTCGCAATGAGACCCAATTGATTTTCCTTTGTTCTTATGGAGACTATGACTCCGTTGAGCCGGAGGACGGTCGATCCGCCCCGGGGGAGATTCCCGGATCGAGGTGTCGTCCCGCCACCTTTTTCACGACCGTTCCCGCCAGATCATCCCCGAATCTCTTGTCGGAGCGCATTCCCACGAGAAGCAGTCCTTCCAGGGAGACAACCGCCAGACCAAGGATCCAGCCAACCCAGGGAATCTGTCCGAGAATGTACGCCAATCCGACAGGAGAGTTCCGCAAGGTCGACTGGTAGAGGCTGCAAGGCTCCCCGCTCTGGCTCGTCACCTGGAGACCCGCCAGCCTTTTCCCGAGGCTCCGACCCCCAGGAAGCCCATCGGCCATAAGGAGATAAGCCGTCGCAGCCAACCAGGCAAGCCAGGAACTTCCAAGAAGAAAGCCGGCGTGTTCGAGGGAAAGCGCCACCAGATAATCGACGAATTTTGCAAGAAACCTGTCAAACAAAGCGGAGAAGCGGTCAGACGACTCCCGTATGTCCACTCCCGTCCCTCCACCTGCCGGACCGAAAAGATCAAGCAAAGAATGCGATTAAGACAACTTACCCTTCACGAAAGAAAAATGCAACACAATGGCGGGACTCCCGGAGAAAAAACGCCTCCCCCTCATTATTTTTCAGAGGCGTGGATCACCTCTCCGATGCCAGCGCGCGACGAATCTCTCCAAAGACCGTTTCGCAAGGCTTGTCTCCGAAAATGGCCGATCCCATGACGAAGGTGTCCGCCCCGCAATCGGCCACGCGGGAAATGTTTCCGGCCTTGATGCCTCCGTCGACCTCCAGCCGTACGTGGGGGGCCCCAGCCCGGTCGAGAAGAGTCCTCATGGCCTCAATCTTCTTCAGAGAATGGGTGATGAAAGACTGTCCCCCGAAGCCTGGGTTGACCGTCATCACCAGCACAAGGTCAATCATATCGAGAACATCCTCCACCATCCCCACGGGGGTGGCTGGGGAAAGCGCGACCCCCGCCTTCATTCCAAGAGACCCGATTTTTCCCAGAACATAATGGAGATGAGTCGTGGCTTCAGCATGAACCGTGACGCGGTGCATCCGTGCAGAGGCCAGATCCTCTAGATAGATCTCCGGCCGCAGGACCATCAGGTGCGCTTCAAGAGGGAGCGAGGTCACCTTTTGAAGGCCCTCCACAACCGCGGGACCAAAGGTGAGGTTCGGGACGAAATGGCCATCCATCATGTCAAGATGGAAGAGGTCCGCCCCCGCCCCTGCCGCCTCCCGGACCTGCTCTCCCAGTCGAAGAAAGTCGGCCGAGAGGATCGAGGGGGCAATCAAAAGTTCGCGACCGAGTCGGGAAATGGCCATCTAAAACGCATGCCTCCGCTGGGGAGCGCTCGATCCGGCCATCATCTCAAGACGACGGATGCGCTCTTCGGTGGGAGGATGGGTCGAAAAGAGAGACATCAGGCCTCCGGCATGAAAGGGCTCAAGGATGAACATATGGGAGGTGGCAGGATTGGCATTCATGGGAACCGCATCGACCCCCCGCTCGAGTTTGGCCAGCGCCCGGGCCAGAAAAAGGGGGTTCCCGCACAGGCTGGCCCCTCCGGCATCGGCGGCAAACTCCCGGGAACGGGAGATCGCCATCTGGACAAGCATCCCGGCCACGGGGGCGAGAATGACCATCAGGATGTCTCCCCACCCTCCCCCTTCGCGTTCCTCTCGCTCGCGGCCCCCGAAAAGAGCCGCCCACTGGGCCATATTGGCAAGCATGGTGACCGCCCCTGCCAAGGAGGCGGCCACGGTGGAGATCAGCGTATCCCGGTTGATGACATGAGTCAGCTCGTGGCCCAGAACCCCCGAAAGCTCTTCCGTGGTCATGAGATCCATGATGCCCGTGGTCACCGCCACGGCGGCATGGTTTGGGTCGCGACCGGTGGCAAAGGCGTTGGGAGAGGGATCGTCGACGATATAAAGCTTCGGCACGGGAATCCCTCCCCGCCGGGCGAGGGAGGCCAGCATGGCCTGGATTTCCCGGATTCGGGGATTCCCGACATCCTCTCCGACCTCCCGGGCCCCATACATCGACAGGACGATCTTGTCGGAGTACCACCAGGAAAAGAAGTTCATTCCGAGGGAGAAAATCAGGGCTATCACCATCCCTGCATTTCCGCCAAAATGCTTGCCGATCAGAAGAAGAAACCCTGTCAGAAGCCCCAGAAGAACAACGGTCTTGAACGAGTTAAACATGGATGAAACGACTCCTTGGAATTTCTGGAGGATCTTCCCTCCGGAATGCCACAAAAAAGAAGACCGACGGCCCCCTGCTGACACCGGTCGACGACCGACCCGCCCCTTTGTCGGATGGCCCAGGAAAACCCTTCAGGAAAGGAGCTCACCTAGCTTGAATCGCCGGCCGGAAATGAACTCTGCGGCCCGGATCATCCGGCCGCCCTCCCGCTGGAGGGCCAAAATCCGGAACACCCCCTCGCCGCATGCCACATCGATCCCTTCAGGAGAGAGTGAGAGCACGGTCCCCGGGGAGGCGTGGGCCTCTGGAGCCTGGACCCTCCCCTCTCCGACCTTCACCGTTCCGATGGAAGACGAGAAAAAGGCCCCGGGCCACGGGTTCATGGCCCTCACATGACAATCCACCCCTGCGGCAGAACCGGAAAAGGGAATCCGTCCGTCCTCCTTCGAAAGAAGGGGGGCCAGTGTGCCTTCCGGGGGTTGAGGGACGGGAACGAGGCTTCCTGAAAGATATCCCCTCAGCCCTTCGAGCATGAAATCCGGACCCTGTTCCATCATCTTGGCGGTCAGGGAGCGCGTCGTTTCCCGGGGATCCACAGGAATCTCACGCTTCGCGAAGACAGGACCGGTATCCATCCCTCTGTCGAGGCACATCAGGGACAACCCTGTCACGGACTCCCCGTTCCTGATCGCCCAGACGATGGGAGAGGCTCCCCGGTAAGCCGGGAGAAGGGAGGCATGGACATTCACACACCCGCGGGGAGGGAAGTTCAGGATCTCCACCGGCAATATTTTACCATAAGCCACAACGACGATCAGCTCCGGCTCCCAGCGGTCAAGGAACTCCCGCCCCAACGGATCCCGAAGGGACAGGGGAGAGACCGCAGGTATCCCGTGGTCCAAGGCCCACCCCTTCACGGGGACCGGGCTCACTTCCTGTCCCCGCCCCCGGGGGCGGTCCGGCTGGGTCACGACCCCCCGGAGATCAAACCCGCCGCGCACCAGAGCATCAAGGAAGGGAACGGCAAAGTCGGGGCTCCCCATGAAGACCGTTCGGGGAGAATGGACATCAGTTGTCACGGGTTCCTCCTCATGCGATCCTCCCATCTCCGTCGTCTCCAATAGGAAAGAAGGGCCGCCAAGCCATTCTGGCGATCCGGAAGAAGACGGCCCACGAGATGGTCTGTCTCATGTTCCACCATCCGGGCAAAAAGCCCTCCCCCCTCGAGAACGATCTTCTTGCCGTCGAGACCATATCCGCTCACCACCACCCCCTCGGGACGCCGGATCGACAGGTCGAGACCCGGAAAGGAAAGACAGCCTTCGATGACCGGGATGGAGCCGAATCGACGCTCGATGGTGGGATTGATCAGGAGTCCCCGGGTCGGCGGGCCTCCCTTCTCCCGGGGACGCTTGAGATCGTAGACGAAGAGTCTCATGGAGACGCCGATCTGCGGGGCAGCCATCGCCACTCCCTTCTGAGTCGCCAACGTGTCCCAGAGATCCTGGACAACCTGCCTCACCTCCGGGGCACAGGGGTCGACCGGCTCCGACGGAGTTCTGAGAAGCGGGTCGAGGTGGGAGACAAGGGGTCGAACGGACATTGCGGGCTATCCCCTCTGTCTCCCCGACCTCGTTTTGGAACATTCGGTCGGGCTCCCCCCGGGAACCGTCACGGGAATGATCACCGGGTCGATCAGCACGATGTGGTCCTTTCGGGCCGTCTGGTAGCCCAGACGGTGAGGGCCGGGGGAGAGATTGCTGACGCAAAGGGGAAGGGTGGAGTCGGGGACGATCCGTCTTCCCAGGAGCCTGCTCCCATCGAGGGAAAGGTAGAAAAAGACGCCGGAAGGGTGGGCAGGGACCTTAAAGACAAGACGGACCGTGGAACCACGGACGGCAAGGGAGGAGAGCTGGGGAAGAGACGGGGGAGGAGCGGAGGCCAGGGCCATTGACGTTCCAAGAAAAAAAACAAGAATAAATGACGGACCATGAAAACTTCCAACAAATCTCCAGAGTTTTTTCAATGGACACAATCCGCCAAGTGAGATGAGAGTCTCCCCAGAAATTCCGACTGCCCGTTATCCTGTCCGCCTTATCATTGTGTCAACCATGGCTCTGACTATCAGTGTAGCAAAGAGAAGGGGAAATGACACCAGAATCCCGCCTGAGAGCCGCGAACTCTTCCGTCCCGGCCCCGGAAGACCTGTCACAATGGAAACCAGTCCGTCCCCTTGAGGGAGAGGGGGGGACTCCGAACATCTTCCCGGTCACTTGTCCATCCTGTCAGACCGGTCTCTTGCCATGGCGGGAGAGGATCGTCCGAAACTCGTCCACAAGAAAGGGAAGATCGAGGTTGAGGTCTCCCACGGCATTCCTCCAGCGGGTTTCCCGGATGTGGAGAATCTGAAAGTCCTCCTTGAATCCTGCAATCTCCCGGGAGAGCCGGCCTGACTCCTCCCGGAGCCGGTCCCTTCCGGCAAGGAGACCATTCCATTCCTCGCGGGTGGCCCGGAGTCGGTCGACCACCAGAGACATCTTCTCCAGAAGGTCGCCAAACTCCCTCACAGCCAGGATAATCCGGTTGATTTCCCGAGAATCGAGCACGGTGTTTCCTCTCCTGCGTCCTGGATATCCTGCCGATCTGTGGAACGATGGGACAGTCCATCATAGCACGTCTCCAGTTTTTAAAAAACAGACATCAAGAGATTGACAATAAAACAGTAACAACATATCAATAATTTTAGTTTATTTTTAATTGACGGAGAGAGACGGCCTTTCGGACATCTCTCCATGGAAAAAGGGGAAAGGGATGGGTCAGGATTTCGGGTGGGTCGACGGGAGGAGGGCCGGGAATCGAGCTCAGGAGACCTCTTTCGTGAGCCCCTTCAGCCAGGAGGAGATCTCGGCAATTTCGGGAAGACAGACCGAATGGCCCATGCGATAGTCAATCCAGCGTCGCTCTCCCCCCCCGCCCAGCGCCACGATCCGCTCGAAGCTGCTCTTCCCGACGCGGTAGGGAACGACCGGATCTTCGGTCCCGTGGATCATGAGAAGGGGGGTCGGGCTGTCCACAAGCCCAAGGTGCGGAGAAGAGGGAAGGTAGGTGGAGAGGGCCAGGACCCCGGCATACCGAAGCCCGGTGGAAAAGGTCGCGAGAAGCGCGATGACCCCTCCCTGGGAAAACCCTGCCAGAACGATCCGCTCCCGGGACATTCCCCGGGAGATCTCCCGGTCGGCAAGCCTCTCCACCTCGGCCACCGATCGCCTCATCCCATCCACGTCCGGATCACGGGCGATCTCGGGATGGGCGATATCGTACCAGGCGCGCATGGGAACCCCTCCGTTGACCCTCACCCGGATCACCGGAGCATGGGGGAAGACAAACCGGATCGGCTCCGCCGGAAGGTCCATCTCCGCCACGACCCCCTCGAAGTCGTGTCCATCGGCCCCGAGGCCGTGAAGCCAGATGACGGCCAAAGCGGGATCGGATCCGGTCTCGACCACCACCGGCTCCGGAGTTTCGCTATTTTGGAGCATGCTCTGACACTCCTTTGAAAAACTGCGCGAGATCGTTGTCGACCGGCAGGAGGCACCCGAAACTCCCGCAGAGGGTTCCTCGGGTCACACCCTCGGGGGGAGGAGATTTTTCCCGAACCCCCACTCCCTCCTTGGCCCGGACAGTCCAGACCCAGGGAGCCTTGAGGTCGATCTGCCTCTGCCATGTTTCCGACTCGGCTCCCCAGAGGATGGCCACGGGGGCCCCGGCATTCCAGAGCGACAGGGCGGAAAGCATCGTGTCGAATCCTTCGGGGCGTTCGCCATAGATCCCTGAAAAGAGCTCGAGTGTCCGGGAGGCCGACTCGAGGAAGCTGGCCTCTCCCAGGAGAGAGCCCAGCCTCAACAGCCCCCGGGCGGCCGAACCGTTCCCCGAGGGAAGGGACTGGTCGTGGCCGGGCTTTGTGCGTACCGGGAGAGATTCATGGTCCCGGGCGGTAAAGAAGAAGCCTCCCTCGGCCGGATCCTCGAAGAGCTCCTGAAGGGCGCGGGCCACCGAGAGGGCAAAGTCCAGCGTCTCCTCCGAGAACTCCGACGAAAGCTCCTCCAGGAGTGCCTCAAGAAGAAAGGCATAATCGTCGAGATAGGCCCCCAGCCGGCTCTTCCCCCCGGCACGGACGGCGAGAAGGCGTCCCTCGTGCCACATGTGCCGACGGATCCCCCGAAGGATCTCCCGGCCCTCCTGCCTCCAGTCTTCCCGACCCAGGTGGCGGCCCGCTTCAAGCAATCCCTTGGCCCAAAGGGCGTTCCAGGAGGTCAGGATCTTGTCGTCCAGCCCCGGGCGCACACGGGAGGACCTCCGGCGAAAGAGCGTCTCCCGGGCTCCCCGAAGGGCTTCGGAGGCCTCAAAAGGCGAGAGACCTTCCTCGCGGGCCCACTCCTCCGGCGTTCGCGCCAGAACCGCATGCCAGTGGTGGCCCTCAAAATTGGGGGGACGATCGAAGCCCAGACAGGCCAGGGCGGCCTGCCTCTCCCGGCCGGAGAGGGACTCCTCGACCTCTGTCCGGCTCCATCGGTAGAACCGTCCTTCCTCCCCTTCCGAGTCGGCATCGAGAGAGGAAAAATACATCCCCTCCGGGGAGCGCATCTCTCGCTGGGCCCAGAGGGCCGTCCGCTCGGCCACCTCCCGGAAGAACGGATCGCCGGTCATGGCATGCGCCCGGGCATAGAGTCCCAGAAGCGGTCCGTTGTCGTAGAGCATCTTTTCGAAGTGGGGAATCTCCCACCGATCGTCGACGCTGTAACGGGCAAAGCCCCCGCCAATCTGATCGAAGAGGCCCCCCCGGGCCATCTTGCGAAGGGTCAAAAAGGCCATCTCCCGGTCGGACGCTTCCGAGGAGTCGAGCAGAAAGGACAGTCCCTGGGAGTGGGGAAACTTCGGGGCCCCGCCGAAGCCCCCAAAGTCGCGATCGAAGACCTGGCGAAGGTGGGCGAGGAAGGAGTGGACGGGAGCCAGGGACAGGGAGGCTCCCCCCCGCCTCCGGGGCGAGAGGCTTTCCAGAACATCCACCACCTGGCGGTTTTCGGGGCTCTCGAGCTCTGTCCGATGCTCGTCGTAGAAGCGCCGGATCCGCCCCAGGAGCTCGGTAAAGCCGGGAAGGCCAAAGCGGGAGGTCCGGGGAAAGTAGGTCCCGGCCGCAAAGGGAACCTTCCGGGAGGTCAGAAAGACGGTCAGAGGCCAGCCCCCGCCTCGCCGGGCGAGAATCTGGTGGGCGGTCTGGTAGATCAGGTCGAGGTCGGGGCGCTCTTCCCGGTCGACCTTGATGTTGACGAAGTCCCGATTCATCTGTGCCGCCGTCTCGGGATCCTCGAAAGATTCGTGGGCCATGACATGGCACCAGTGGCAGGCGGCATATCCAATGGACAAAAGGACGGGGCGTCCGCTTCGGGCGGACTCTTCCCAGGCCTCCTCTCCCCAGGGGTACCAGTCGACGGGGTTCTCGGCATGCTGGCGAAGGTAGGGGCTGGTCTCATCTTTGAGGCGGTTCGGCATCGGTCTCTCCCGGGTTCTCCGGCTGCCTGCCCGGGAGAACTCCTCTCCCGGACGGCCCCGGACCTTCATTTTAACCGGGAGAGGAAGGGCTCGTCCAACAATGGCTCATGAAGATGCGGAAAGTTCCTCTCCGGCCACCACCACCGTGTTCCCCCCTCGGCCCTTGGCCCGGTAGAGGGCCCGATCGGCGGCCCCGAAGACCTCCTGATCCTTCTCGGGGCCCTCCCCCCCAAAGAGCGCCACTCCGAGGCTTGGAGGGCACAGATGGCGGAAGTGGCCCTCCTCCCCTCCTTCAATGGGAGCGCCAACCTCAAAGGGACGGGCCAGGGAGATCCGGATCTTTTCGGCCGTCGTCCGGGCTTCGAGAGCCGCCACCTCTCTTTCGGGATGGAGACCGCCCAGAAGGACGGCGAACTCGTCCCCCCCCAGACGCGCCACCAGATCGCTCTGGCGCACCG
>JAKARS010000037.1 GCA_021828375.1 Nitrospirota bacterium | reverse complement strand
ATGGGCTTTCACGGGCTGTCGGCCCTTCCGCTGACGGCCGGGGCCACCGTTCCCCTTGTCGACCCTCGCTATGCCACCGGGGGCATCATTCCGTACCTGGCCGCCGACATCGGACCCTCCTTCAACAGCCTTTCGGCCAATTCGGGAAATGCCGGCTCCGTCTCCCTGACGCTCGATGTGGGAGTGGGAGCCCTTTACCCCATCAACCCTTCCTTTTCCGTCTATGCCGAGGTTCTTCCCACCCTCATCCAGGGGCCGGTCTCCTCCCAAAATGTCGCAACAGGAACGAGCGTCTCGTCCGGATCGATGTGGACCCTTCCGATTCTTCTGGGCGTAACTTACAACTACGGACTCCCCTCGCAAAAGTAACCTGGTCATAAGGAAATCCTCCGCCCCCGCGGATCAGGACCACCCCTCCCCCGAGAACTCCGACTGCGTCAACCGCTTTTGACCATATTCGGTGAGACGTCGGCCGGAAGGTGTCCGGGCGATCAGCCCTTCTTTCAGGAGGTAGGGCTCCACCACATCGATGATCGTGTCGACCTCGATCTGAAGAGTCGCAGCCAGGGCATCGACACCCACAGGTCCCCCTCCATAAACAGTTCCAATTGTCGAGAGCACCTTCCGGTCGACCCGGTTCAACCCCAGATCGTCGATCCCTTCGATCCGAAGGGCCTCAACCACCAGCTCCCGGGTGACGATGCCCCGGGCCCGAACCTGGGCAAAGTCCCTGACCCGCCGAAGGAGGCGGTTGGCAATGCGGGGAGTCCCCCGGGAACGGCATCCGATTTCGAGGGCGGCCTCTTCCGGAAGGGAAAAACCCAAAACGGCGGACGAACGCAGAAGGATCCGGACAAGTTCGTCGGGCCGATAGAAGTCGAGATCCTGAAAGATCCCGAACCTGTCCCGGAGGGGAGCCGAAAGAAGGCCGGCCCGGGTGGTGGCTCCCACGAGGGTAAAGGGGGGAAGCTGGTGTCGGAAGGTCCGGGCGGAAGGTCCTCGGTCGAAGATCACATCGATGGCAAAATCCTCCATTGCCCCATAGAGGATCTCCTCGACCGCCCGGGGAAGGCGGTGAATTTCGTCGATAAAAAGGACGGTACGAGGAGCGAGACGGGAGAGAATCCCCACGAGGTCGCCTCCCTTCTCCAGGACCGGACCGGAGGTCGTCAGGAAAGGCACATCCATGGCGCCGGCAATGAGGCTCGCCAACGTGGTCTTCCCCAGCCCCGGCGGTCCATGAAGAAGGATGTGATCGAGGCATTCCCCTCGGGCCGTGGCCGCCTCAATACTGATTTGAAGCCCCTCAATGACGGCCTCCTGCCCGACATACTCGTCAAAGGTCCGGGGACGAATCCCGGGACCCGATTCCGGGGAGGGGAGGTCGGGAAGATCGAGGGGACCCGGAGCGGGATCAGTCCACTCCGTGTCGGTAGACTTCATGGAAGAGCTCCTCTTCGGTGCGTGCGGAAGGGTTTCGGGACAAGGCCCGGCGGATCATGGCATCGGCCTCCGACGGAGAATGGCCGAACTGGGCGACGAGAACCTCTCGGACCGCGGCAACGGCTCCACGGGGAGACAGGGGGCCTTCCGGCAAAGGGCTGACGCCAGGCGACAAGGAGTCGGCGGGAGAGGCCGAAATCAGCGAGGGGACACGGTCCCTGAGCTCCGAGACGAGCTTCTTTGCCGTGGTCTCGCCGACTCCCTTGAGTTTGCGGAGTCGCCCCACATCTCCGGACGCGATGGCCTCCCAGAAGCTTCCGGGCGAAAGGGAAATCATGCGAATGGCCTTGGTCGGCCCCAATCCTCCGATCCGACGGATTTCATGGAAAAGCTCCTCCTCGGCCGCATCAAGGAAGCCCACCAGAAGAGGGGTCTCCTGATGCTCGCCCCAGAGGAGAAATGTTCGGAGCGAGGTCTCCTTTTCTCGGGAGGAAAGCTGCGACATGGCATAGGGAGAGAGCAGAACGCGATAGCCGACGGAGCCCGCCCGAAGGATCACCCAGTCTGACCCCGTCTCCTCAATGGTTCCAAAAAGACGGGCGATCATGGTCGGTCCAGCCGTCCGTATCCAAGAAAAGCCAGCCCCAGTGCATCGCCTTCGTGGGTCGTCCCGATATCGATCTCCGGTCCGAACCAAAAGGAGAGCGAGCGGATAAGAGCCGCCTTTCCGGCTTCACCGGTCCCGGTCACGCGATGCTTGAGCTCCTTGGGGGGAATGAGAAGAAATGAGAGGCGGTTCCGAAAGGCCAAAAGAGCCACGGCCCCAATGACAGGGCCCAGAAGGTGGCCGACTCCCGGGGCACTCCGCCGGGAAAAATGATCTTCCACGGCCAGTGCCGAAACCCCATGGCGCCGAATTGCCTCTTCAAGCTCCCCGCAGATGGCACCGATTCTTTCGTGCAGAGGTCCTCCCGCCGCGGTCTTGATCGTTCCCCCGTCATCAAAGGAAAGGCGCTGGAAGCTTTCCCCGGAAACGACAGCCCACCCTGTCCGGGCCAGCCCCGGGTCGACACCCATGACCGCAATCCGACGGACGCTGCGAAAAGAGGGGGGCGAGCCTATCGGCCCGCCCCCCTCGGCAACGCCCCCCTTAGGGGGAGACGGAGACATAGCTGTGGCGACCGTCATGAAGAATGGTCAACAAGACTTCCGTGTCGGCCGGAATCTTTCGGGCGACTCGGACAAAATCCCTCACGGACCGAACCGGCTTTCGGTCGACCTCGACAATGAGATCTCCCCGGCGAAGGCCGGCGGCCTCCACGGCCGATCCTGGCTGAACCGCCTGGACGACCACACCATGGACGCTTTCGGGAATTCCCAGCTGCTGGCGAATGTCCCCGTTGAGATCAAGGATTCGGAGACCCCGGAGAACATTCTTGAAGTTTCCGGCGCTTCCTTCATGACGCTCCTGGTTCATGGCCAGCTTTTTGGGAAGCTCACCGACCCTGACATCGATCTTCCGGACCTTGCCCTCCCTGACGAGTGTCAGAGTGGCGGTCTTGCCGGGAGGAATCCGGGCGACATGCATCCGGAGATCATTGGCATCCTCCACCGTGGTCCCATTTAACGCGGTAATGACATCTCCGCGCTTCAGGTGAGCGGCTTGGGCCGGGCTGCCGGGGAGCACGTCGCTGACAAGAACGCCGGAATTTTTCTTGAGACCAAATTGTTTCGCGATAACGGGGGTCACATTCTGGATCGAAATCCCGAGCCATCCGCGAACGACCTTCCCTTTGGTCATGAGATCCTGAACCACCTGGCGGACCATGGTCACGGGAATGGCAAAACCAATGCCCTCATACCCCCCGTTGGTGGTGTAGATGGCCGTATTCATCCCCACGACCTCTCCCCGCAAATTGACGAGAGGGCCTCCCGAGTTCCCCGGATTGATGGCCGCATCGGTCTGAATGAAATTCTCGTATTGCTCGATCCCCATATTGCTCCGCTTGAGGGCCGAGACGATCCCCATCGTCACCGACTGGGTCAGGCCGAAAGGCGAGCCCATGGCGAGAACGATCGTCCCCACATCCACATTTTTCGAGTCTCCCCAGGTGACGGTGGGAAGCGGGGTCCGGGCATTGATCTTGATGACGGCAATGTCGGTCATCGGGTCTGTCCCCAAAACCTTCGCCTGGTAGGATTTGCGATTGTTCAAAAGAACGGTGACCTTGGTGGCGTTTTTGACCACATGATTATTGGTGACGATGACTCCGTCGGAGCTGATGATGAAGCCCGAACCCAGGCTTCTCTCCACATGCTTCTGGGGAGCCTGATTCCCGTTTCCGAAGGGAGGCGTTCCAAAAAAACGCTTGAAGAAGGGGTCGTCGAACATCGGGGGCAAATGCGGCTCACTCGACACCAGCGAGGTGGTCGAGATATTCACCACCGCCGGAAGAACGGCCTTCGAGACGGCTTCAAAGCTCTTCTGGAGAGCAAGACCGGCCGCAACATCCTTTTCCGGCACGGGAGAGCCCCCCCCATCGGCCAACGCCAACCCGGGTGCGAAGGAGGCCCCGGACAGAAGTGCGACTGACAGAAAGAAGGAGCCGGTCAAACGACGGAGGGACTTTCCCGACATGCCAAGAGTGCCCGATTTCGCCATAGAAAATTACCTCATTCTGGTTGGGAACGTTGAGAACAGGCCGAAGGGAAGGATCCGGAAAGATCCCTTCATCCTATCCGGCGAGGGTCTTGTTGATGACGTCTATGATTTCCTGCTTTTTGAACGGTTTTGGGATCAGGTCAACGGCTCCGGCAGAGAGCGCCTCCACCCAGAGGTGCTCGTCTCCGAAAGCCGAGAGGAGAACAACGGGAATCCGGGACTGGTTCTCCCGGATCTGTTTCAGAAGATCCATCCCTCCCCTTTCCGGCATCCGGATATCGGAAAGGACAAGATCCACAGGACGTTTTTCAAGAAGTTCGAGGGCGAAAGCCACGGAAGAAGCCGTCCAGACCTGAAAATGATGACGCCGAAGGATTTCTGCCAAAAGGTCCAGAGCCACGTCGTCGTCCTCGACGACAAGGATCGACCTCTTTTGAGGCTCAGCCTCCGAAACAAGCCGCATTGTGTGTTTTCTGTCATCTTTTGAAGTCATAGCTCACAGTAACAGATCCGCAAGTCTGTGTTCAAGAGCGTTCCGGGCTCTCTGGCGCCACACCGGCCTCCTTCCGGCTGGAGGGAAATCGCCCCCCCCCACCGAAGGGAAGAAAGACGACAAGGTGTCCTCCCGGGAGATCTCCAAGACGGATTTCTCCCCCGAGGTCGTCGACAATCTTTCGACAGACGGCAAGACCCAATCCCGTCCCGCGCTGCTTGGTCGTAAAGAAAGGATCAAAAATCTTCCCTTGGAGGGACTCCGGAATCCCGGGTCCCGAATCCCTGACGTGAACCGTGACGCCTCTTTCTCCGGTCTCCAGACGAATGGAGACCTCGCCTCCCCGGCCGATCGCATCGAGGGCGTTTTCCAGGAGGTTGATGAAGAGTCCCTGGAGGGCGTGCGGATCGGCCATGACCCTGGGAAGGTCAAGAACGGGGTCGAGTGTCACGGAAACCCCCACGGCCTTGAGACGAGGCTCGACCAATGCCACCACATCTTCAAGCAGCAGGAAGATGTCCACAGGTTCACGGGCTGGCTCGGAATTGCGAAAGATGGCGAGAAGAGTTTTCAGGACCTTGATCATCCGGTCAGCCTGACTGGAAACGATCTGAAGAGGGCGCCTGACGTTGGCCGGGAGTTCCGGCTCTTCAAGAAGGAGCTCGAGGTGGCCGGAGATGGAATGGAGAGGATTTCCAAGCTCATGGGCAACGACGGCAAGACCCTCTCCCACGGCCGCTCTCCGCTCAAGCTCGGTGAGCCGGCGCTGGAGAAAATACATCGCCTCATTGGTCATGGCAAGGTCCTGGTTCTTTTCCTCAAGCTCCCGGGTCTTGTCGGCGATCTTGTCCTTCAATCCTTCATTGAGGCGTCGGATCTCTTCCAGAAGCCTCTCCCGTTCCTCCGATTGCTCCCGAAGCATCGCCACCATGCGATTGAAGGACTCCCCCGCACTCCTGACCTCGACGGAGCCGCTGACTCCGAAGTCGGTATTCATCGCGCCTTCGCCCACCTGCCTCATCGACGCCCCGAGACGCTCAAGGGGGTCGATCAGCCAGCGCTTCAGCACAAGGCTCAGGACGATGACCAGGGCCAGGAATCCGGCGAGAAGGATGAGGGCCATCCTTCTTTTTTCATCCTTGACGAGACGGGTCGCCTCATAGGTCGAGAGGCGGACCCCCACCGTTCCCAAGATCATGCCCTTGTGGACGAAGGGAACCACCACATAGACTCCCCGGCCTTTGCCGGAGCGGATGGAGGCCCAAGGGAGATGGCCGGACACGACGCTTTTATGAGCCTCCCTTTCGGCGGGCGACATCTCAGCCCCTGACGTCGAGACCCTCTGGGGCAATCCCTCCTGACGGGACAGGAGATCGACCCGGGTCACATTGTGCCGGATTGCAAGAACTGCGGCCATCTCCTTCCGAATGGCCACCAGCTCCCCGACCTGGGCCAGACGGTTCCCGGCCGACTGAGGAAGAGATTCCAGGAAGCGGTCGGCCTCGTGGCGCATCTCGACGCCGAAGGCAAACTCCTGGGCCACAAGGCGCCCCTCCCGGGAGAGCGTCTTGAAGGCGTTGTGGCGGACCAGAACTTCGTCCACTGCGCCCAATACGGCCAGGAGGACCACCACCATAAAGCCGATGGCGAGTGCCAGAAGAATGCGGATTCCGGGAGAACGGGGGAAAAAGACCTTCATCAGTCGATCCGGTTCTCTTCCCGGGCATGTTCAAGTCGATAAAGGACATAATGGCGGGCGGACTCGCCGATCCAATTCCGCTCCTCCTCGGTCAGCTCCCGACGAACGCGACAGGGAGAGCCAAAGGCCAGAACCCCCGAGGGAATGTCCGTTCCCTCGGTGACCAGGGAGCCGGCCCCAATAATGACATCATCGCCGATTCTTGCCCCATCCATGATGATGCTCCCCATCCCTACCAGAATCCGATTTCCCAGAGCGGCCCCGTGAAGGATGACCCGATGGCCGACCGTCACATCGTCCCCCAGGGTCAGGGAGAACCTCTCCCGGGTCACGTGGAGCAGGGAGAGGTCCTGAACGTTCGTTCGCGCTCCGATGGTGATCCGGTTGACGTCCCCCCGAACCACGGCTCCATACCAGAGCCCCGACTCGGCTCCAATGGTGACATCCCCCACAACCACCGCCGTCTCGGCAATCCAGACCGTCGGATCGATCGTCGGACGAATTCCTTTCCAGGACTTTAACATGGCCTCCCCTTTTCATGTGTCTTGAGACTGTCTTAACATTGACGTGAGACACTTGTGACGCTGACTCGGAAAACTATAGCGCAATCTCGAATGATCGACCACTTTCCTTGGTCTCTTCCCCAAAGGGCGCTCAAGACCGAAGGCGAAGGGATAAAACAGTCCCTTCCGGAGCTCTTTTGGCATTCCCCAACTCTCTTAAAGGGAGCTTCCCCATGTTCAGGTCTTCCCGGATTCTTCCGGCAGCCTCACTTCTTTTTCTGGCATCCTGCCACCTCTACGCCTCCGGGAAAGACGACCGGCAAGGAGACTACCTGATCAATGCGCGCTCGGAGCCGAACTATGTCCGGACCATCCCCGTCCCCTCCTCGGAGAAGAGCCTGGTGATTGTCAAGAAAGTCCGCCTTGAGACAAAGGTCAGGATGTCCGCCCTCGACTTCATCCGGGAAGCGAAGCCCCGTCCCTACCACGATTACGGGAAGCTCTACCTCATGGGGTTCCGGAGACAGAAAATCTATGCCGACAGCAACCCCGAGCGGCCCTATCGCTGGATCCGTCCCATGGGGGGCCGGCCCTACCGCTACCTCTATACCGGAAAATTTGTGGCCTTCCCCAAAGACTGGGCCGAAGAAAAGGCCTGGGAGCATCGCAAGGCGATCAAGAGGGAGGAAAAGGCCGCCCGGGAAAGTGCCCGGGGCCATGCCGTGACACTTCCCCCCGCCAAAGCCCGGGGACCACTGGGGGGGGCGATCATCCAGCAGGATGAGCACTCCATGACGGAAATGCTCCGCTCCGGCGCCTATGTCTTCCATCCCAAGAGCGAGCTTGAAGCCGCAGGCTATCATTACAACCCCGTGACAGGGTGGACCCTGACAAAGTAACGGAAAAAGAAGACCGGCCAGCGGCCCGGGCCGCTGAGAAAAGGGGTGAGTCGACTCCGCAGGGAAGCTGTCGTATAATGACCGAAGACGTTTTTCGATCAAGGTCCGGAGGGAAGGATAGGAGTGCCGAAACGATGGGCCCACACTTCTTCTCTACTTTCGCCGGAGCCATCCAAACCTTGGGAGAGCGACAAACCACGACGGAAACCCTGTCGCAAGGGCTTCCTTCATCCTTACCATCAACCCACCGATCGATCATCGATCTTGAGGAGGAACCATATGTCCGTTCTTGTTGGAAAGACCGCACCTGACTTTACCGCCACTGCCGTGATGGGCGACAACTCCTTCAACGACAAGTTTACCCTCTCGGAGGTTCTCAAGGGAAAATACGGCGTCCTTTTCTTCTACCCCCTCGACTTCACCTTCGTCTGCCCCTCCGAAATCCTGGCCTTTGAGCATCGCCTGAAGGAATTCCACTCCCGCAACGTGGAAGTGATTTCCGTGAGCATCGACTCCCACTTTTCTCACCTCGCCTGGAAAAACACCCCCGTCGAAAAGGGAGGCTTGGGCCATGTGAACTTCCCCATGGTGGCCGACCTGACAAAGAGCATCAGCCGTGACTATGATGTTCTCATTGGCGACAAGCTGGCCCTTCGCGGATCCTTCCTGATCGACAAGAACCGCATCGTCCGCCACCAGGTGATCAACGACCTTCCGCTGGGACGCAACGTCGACGAAATGCTTCGCATGGTGGATGCGCTCCAGTTTACAGAGGAACACGGAGAGGTCTGCCCGGCCGGTTGGCAAAAGGGCAAGCCCGCGATGAAGGCCTCCACGGCTGGAGTTGCCGACTACCTCGCAAAGCACGCCAAAGAGCTCTAGGAGTTTTTCACACCGACATTCAGAGGGTCCCTGGTGTTTCAGGGGCCCTTTTTTTGCCTTGAGCCTTCCCACAAAACCAGAACGCCGACCATTTTCCTTTCAGACAGGGACCTGACTCATGATTTCAGCGGTCATCTTCGACTTTAACGGGGTCATCATCGATGACGAGACGGTCCATCGGGATCTGTTCATTCAGGTATTGTCCCCCTGGAACGTCCCCCTCTCCGTCGAAGACTACGCGCGCCTCTACCTCGGCATGGATGATCGGGGATGTCTCTCCGCCGCCTGGCGGGCGGCTCGGGGAAGCGACATCCCTGGCACCATTCTGGCCGAGCTCATTGAGGCGAAGTCGTCCCTTTACGAAAAGAAAA
>JAKARS010000036.1 GCA_021828375.1 Nitrospirota bacterium | reverse complement strand
GCGACGATCTCCGACATGAACCGGTTGGCAAGATTGTCGATCCTCATCGGAAGGCCGGATCAGGCCAGAGAGTGGATCGATCGGGCCCTTCTCTTTGAGTCTGTCGCCGATGCCCCCGACCGCAAGGCCGAATCACTGCTTCTCGGCTCTGAAATCGCATCCGCCGATTCTCAGGAGGCATGGTTCACCGAGGCCCGAAAGACGATCGATTCCCTCTCCGGAAGCCGGGAGGATGCCCGGCAACGGCTTCTTTCCCGCCTTTACCAGATTCAGGCGGAGCGGCTGTCGATCCAAAAGCATTACCCCCAGGCCGGAAATCTCTACAAAAAGGCGCTCTCTCTCGACGAGTCAAGGGGGAATCAACTTTCCGTCGCCACGGATCTTGCCGGTCTCGGTCGCAACGATCTTCTCTCCGGCCATCCCAAACGAGCCCTGAACTCTTTTTCACGGGCCGAAAAGATCGACCGTGCGCTCCACAATCCCTCCGGGCTTGCCTTTGACCTTGAAGGTCAGGCCCTGGGGCACCTCTCCCAGGGGAAGTATGGACTCGCCGCCAGGGAGATGCTCACAGCCTCGGGGATCCAATCGGCCCTTGGAAAGAAGGAGCTTGCTCAAAAAGACCTGGCTTCCATCAAAACCTTTGCCGCGAAAATTGGGGGGCTTCCTCCGGGAGAGATCCAGGCCATCCTGGATCAATGGCTCAGCGCCCGGGAGGGTCAGGAATAGTAGAAGGTTCCGTCGACGGACGACGGTCCGTCGACCTTGTGGAGGATCTGTTCGAAGAAGGTCCCCACGGAGGGCGACAGCTCAAGGGGATACGGCACAAGAACGACCCGGTAATGAAGCCCTTTTTCGAGCGTCTTCGAGCTGGAGAATTTTGAGAGGGATTTGACGATGCGTGTCAGAACGGCTTGTCCCTCGGCCTCTCCGGCTTCCAGAACCTGTATCAAAAGCAGGTCGGGGCGAGGTCGCATCACCCAGTCTGTTGGCCGGAGAGTGGCAGAAACGGCGCTCGTCAAACGGGTCCAAGCCAACTCCAGAGGAGCGGCCCCGTATCGTTTCTCGACCTCATCTTGGTTGTCCACGCGAAAAGCGATCATGGAAAAGGGGATTTCCAGCTTCTTCGTTTTGGCGAGCTCCTCCATCAGGCGATTCATGGTGGCACGATAGTCGAGCGAGCCGGTGGGGTCCCTCGTTGTGAGGGTCGGGTCGGTGCCTCCGCTTTCCTGGCGGACGATCAGTGACTTCAGAAGATGGAGCGATTCCTGGACATTGTCCTGCCAGTTGTCGGGAGGTCGGGAGACGGTCATTTCCAGCATGAGGATGCAGAATTCTCCGCCGTCGCCCCCAAACGGATAGATCCAGGAGTCAACCATGCCAAGAGTCCCGGTCTTCGGAACGAAGGTGAGGGTCCGCAAGGGACTGCTGAACACGAGTTCTGGGGGCGAGATCGAGGTTCCCAGAAGATTGAACTCCTCCCCGCGGCTGACCCCACAGATCCGGAACTGGTCGTCGGATTCGTCGTAACGGAAGAGGGTCAGTCGCGCCGATCTCCCGCCTGCGCCCAAGGCTGTGCGAAGGGAGTCCAGGACGCTGTCCATTCTTCTCACAGCCTTTTCCGGCGGAAGCTCTCCTCCGGACCGGACGTCCTCTTCGGTGGCCTTGATGACCTCCTTGAGCGGGACCGAGGTCCCGGAGGGATGTCCATAACCGCCTCCGCCGAACCGTCCGGCATTTTCCCGGACCAACTCCATCCCCTCACGAAGCCGTCGATTCTGACGGCTGATGATCAGGAAAAAGGCGACGCCTCCACCGAGGAACATGACCGCACTGGAAAAGACAAGAATCGGATGGCTTTTGAGGGATCTCTCCCACAGGGGCTCGGTGGGGCTCGGTGGGGCGGATGGAAGCCCCAGATCGTTTCTCAGGTATTTTTCCGACTTTTTGAGATCGTTCACACTGACGTCACGAAACAGGGGAGAGCCTGAGATGCTCCCGCACTCTGCGCATCGGGAATTCCCGTTCCCTCCCGAGGGAAAGTGGAAGAACAGGCCCAACAGGGATATGAAAAGCAAAATCCAGAATCCGTTTTTCCTCATGCTGTCCTCACACCTGTTGACACTTGCATCTCCTCAATGGCTTTTCGGAAAAAAGTTCCTCTCTCTGAATCTCTTTTCGCACCGCATCTTCCGTTCAGACTCTCCGACTCTCACACGATGAGAATCTCCCTTTTTTTCAAGATCTTCGGACTCTCCCTCCTTGTGATCGGCCCCATCCTGCTTCTGGGATACATCCTTTTGGCGAAGTCGATCCTTCTTGAAACACGCCAGCAAATCAAGGCGAACAATCGTCTTCTCATGAAGGAGCTCTCCAGCTCTCTCGCCATTCCCCTTCTCAACGAGGATCGTCTGGGGGTCGAGGACAACATTGCCGTTTTCGAGCACGCCAAAGGAGTCCTCGATATCCGGGTACGAGACCGGAAAGGCCACATCATCGGAGAGCTCTCTCCCCATCATAGAATGGACGACTCCCAAAAAACACAATCACCGATCAAGTCTCCGGACAGATCGACCGCGGCTCTCGGAAATGAGCCCCCCGCCCCTCCCCCGCTCACTCTCCATACCCGGATAACCTTCCAGGGGATTTCCGTCGGCCAGGTTGCACTCTCCATGTCCGATGCCCCCTATCGGCGGATCAGGGAAAAAATCAGGGAGACCTTTCTTTTGCTGGGCGGAGGCAGTCTGGCGCTGGCCTTTGCCGGCTCACTCCTTCTCGCTGCCTTCATCTCCCGGCCGATCAGGGAGCTTAGGGATGCCTCCCTGCAGCTGATCAAGGGAGAGTTTGCCCCCGTGAGAGCCTCGGCCATTGCCGATGAAACCAGCGATCTGGTGACGGCCTTCAATCAAATGGCCGGAGAGGTCCTCCACAAAAGACTTCTGGAAAAGGCTCTGGACCGCTATGTCTCACGAGATGTGGCCGAATCCCTTATTCTTCACCCCGAGCGCATCCATCTTGGAGGGGTGAGGCAGGAGACGGTCATTCTCTTTTGTGATATCCGGAATTTTACACGCCTCTCCTCAAAACTTCCGCCCGAAGAGGTTGTGGAGATCCTCAACAGCTATTTTGACGCATTCATCGACATGGTCTTCCGCTATCGGGGTTCCGTCAACAACATCATGGGAGACGGTCTCATGATCGTCTTCGGAATCCCGGAGTTTCGTCCCGATCACCCCGAACTGGCCCTCAACTGTGCGCTTGAGATGCGAGCGTCGATCGAAACGCTGTCAGAAGAGAGAAAGCGTGCGGGGAAGCCTCATGCCGATTTCGGATTTGGCCTTCATGCCGGCGTCGGGATTCTGGGAAACATCGGATCCCGCAACCGGATGGAGTATACTATTATCGGTGAGGCGGTGAATCTGGCTGCCAAACTCCAACAGGAAGCGGGGGCGGGGGAAATTCTTGTCACCGAAGCCCTCCTGAAGAGAATTCCTGAAGACAAACGTCCCACAATCCGGGAAAAGAGATCCATTTCCCCTGCCGGAGTCGACCATTTTCTTGAGGTCTATGTCGTCTAACATTCCGAGGATCATCCACAGAATTCAGAGAGCAATGGGCTCGACCACCCCTCTCCCCTTCTTCAGGCATCCTTTTTTTCTCGCGCTGTTTTCGTCGTTCGCTCTTCTTGGAGCCTGCGCCCTCGCTCCCGCCCCTCCCCCGCCCCCTCCCCCTCATCCTCCTGTGATCCCTCCCGCACGACGCGGGACCGATCTCATTCTTGAGGCGATCTCCCGGCAAAACTTCGCGCAGGCCACGCATAGACTCAAGCGCATGGCTCCCTCTCAAAGAAAAAAGAGTCTCATCGTCCTTCTTCGCAGAGCTGAAGAAGCCGAGGCCATTCGCACGGCGTTGACCGAGATCTCCCGACCGACGGAGCCACCGGCGGGGGAGGCCCTTCAACGCCTGTACGTGCTCTCGCCAAAAAACTTCCGGACGCTTTTCCTTCCGCTCGCTCCTCCCCTGCAGACAAAACTCCTCCTGACATTGATTCGGGGAGGACGGGAGCGATTGGCCATCAGAACCCTCCGACTCCTCCCCCCCTCCACAAGGGGGCAGAACTCATTCCTGATCGCCAAGGCCTATGCCCGATGGGCCCGGCGACGGGAACAACAGAATCGCCTCTTCGATGCGCTGGAGCTTTCCCGACAATCTCTCCAGCTCGACCCACAAAATGCTCTGGCCCGCTCCGTGGAGTCAAGAATTGAGCGGATCCGGAGAAAGAAAATTCTGGAGGGCCTTCTGGCCTATCGGCACAGACATCTTCGTCATGCCATCCTTCTCTGGAAAGAGGCCCAGTCGATTGACCCTTCCCAGAGCGAGCCCAAAAAGTATATTCTCAAGGCTCAAGCCATCCTCGAAAAAATTCAGTCCCTTGACCCGTCAAAAAAATAGGAAAAACAGCCAATGGAAGCCAAACTTTTTGCCGAATGGTATACTGATCCCCTTTGTTCGTGGAGCTACGCCGCCGAATCAGCGATGGAAACCTTCAGGAGCCACTTTGGCCCCCGTCTCGCCTTCACCCACCGCCTTCTCCCCCTCTACCGTGATCTTGGGCACTTTCTCGCGGACCATGGGCTCAAATCGGAAGCCGACTTTGCCCCACGGATCCTCAAGGTCTCGCGAATCACGGGAGTTCCGATGAGCCCTCGGGTCTGGGAGCTTGGACGGGCACCCCAGTCGATGGAAGAGTGCTGCCTCTTTGCCAAGGCGGCCCTTCTGGCAGATCCGGAGAAGGGCCATCGCCTCCTCGGCCGAATGCGCGCCCTGGCCTTCGTCGAGGGCGAGCCGATCGGCGATCTCAACCTCCTTCAAAAAGAAGCCGGGCGACTGGGTCTTGACGGAAAACAGCTGGCGGAACGCGCCCAGAGTGCCGAGGTCAGGGAGGCCCTTCAGGAGGATGTCGAAAAGGGGAGCTCTGAGGGAGTGACCACCCGCCCCACCCTCATTCTCACCAATGAAGGGGGCGACAGGGTCTTTATCGGAGGTCTCCGCAATCCCGACCTCTTTATCCTGGCAGGAGAAACACTCGTGGCCGAAGAGGCCTGAAAAAGGAGATCGTCCGTTGAACCAACCGTCAGTCGGCCTTGTCATGGGCAGCCAGAGCGACTGGGAAACGATGCAGGGAGCCTCTGAAATCCTTGATCGATTCTCGATTCCCCACGAGTGCCGGGTCGTCTCGGCGCATCGGACCCCGCTCGACATGGTCGATTATGCCAGAGGGGCCAAAGGCCGTGGCCTCAGGATCATTATCGCCGGGGCCGGCGGGGCCGCCCATCTACCGGGGATGATCGCCTCCCTGACCCCCCTGCCCGTTTTGGGCGTTCCCGTCGCCACCCCCCACTTGGGGGGCCTCGACTCCCTCTACTCCATCGTCCAGATGCCGAAGGGGATCCCCGTGGCGACCTTTGCCATCGGCAAGGCCGGCGCCGTCAATGCCGGACTCTTCGCCGCCTCGATGCTCGCCCTCGGGAATGCCGATCTTCTCCGAAAAGTTGAAGCCTATCGGGAGGAGCTGGTGGAACAGGTCCATCAGATGACCCTCCCTCGCCCCTAGGAGCCGGACGTTCGTGATGAAATCTTCTCCGACACGCTCCGGAATGATCCGCCCTGGAGCCACTCTCGGCGTTCTGGGAGGGGGGCAGCTGGGACTTTTTTTTGTCCTTTCCGCCCGCAGGATGGGATACAGGACGGTGGTTCTCGACCCCGATCCGGCCAGCCCCGCCATGATTGCGGCCGACCGCTCCATCGTCTCCTCCTACGACAATGAGGAGTCCTTGCGGGATCTTTCCGACTCCTGCGCCGCCATCACCACCGAGTTCGAAAATGTCCCGGCACGCTCACTGGAGTTCCTCTCGGAACGCGGAACGGTCCGTCCCTCCTCCGCCTCGGTGGGAACCTGCCAGGACCGGATTCTCGAGAAGACCTTTCTGTCGAGCCATGGCTTTCCCACGACCCCCTTTACGCTCGTGAGCCGGGAGCTCCTTCCTTCTCAGGATCAAGTTCGCGGGTTCATTCCCGGCATTCTCAAAACGGCCCGGGAGGGCTATGACGGGAAAGGACAATGGCCCATAAGACATTATGACGAGCTGTCCTCTCTGGTCTCCCGTTCTGCCACTCCCTTTGTCCTCGAAAAACGTCTCGACCTGGCCCGGGAATTTTCCCTCATCATCGTTCGGGGACAGGACGGAAAGACCGTGCTCTACCCGGTCGCCGAAAACCACCACGAGGCAGGAATCCTCCACATTTCATCAGTCCCTGCCGACATCACGGCCGATCTCGAACGGCACATTCGGGAGATCGGGGAATCCATCGCCCGGACACTCGACTACACAGGCGTCCTCGCCGTCGAATACTTCCTCGACACCTCGGGAAATCTTTACGTCAACGAGCTGGCTCCCCGTCCTCATAACAGCGGCCACTACACCCTCGATGGCTGCGTCGCCAGCCAGTTCGACCAGCAGGTTCGGACGCTCTGCGGACTTCCTCTGGCATCGGCACGTCTTCTCTCCCCCTGCGCCATGGGCAACCTTCTCGGGCACCTTTGGGCAGGGACGGAGCTCCCGGACTTTTCGTCGATCCTGGCAGAGCCTCAGGCCAAACTGACTCTTTACGGAAAGAATTTCCCGCGCCCAGGGCGGAAGATGGGCCATTTCACAGTCCTCGGATCCAGCGCCCAGGAAGCGGCCGCGACAGTCCACTCCCTTTTGACGAGCCTCTCCGTAAACGACTCCCCGTCATCTTTACTGCAGCCATAAGAATCCCTCCTCGTCAGAGGAACCCGCCCTCACCTTGGAAAACTTCTCAACTGGGAACGCTTTCTCTGTGAGAGACGCAAACTCGATTCCGGATCGAGAGCCTTGGAAAGCGAGAAGAAGGATCGGACAAGAGGGACTAACGCCCATGAAGATCCCGAATGGCTTTTTTTTTCTCCATCAGTCGCAAGAGGAGAGAGCATTTTTCACGCGCACTTCTTGCTCCGGAGCTTCTTTCCTGTTGAAAAAAACCTTGTGTCGCAGTAGAATTCCTATCTACCGGAAATTTTTCCGCCGTCATACCTCCCCAGAAACAAGATGGCCCTCCAGCCTCTACTTTTCTCGGGAGCCACGAAGGCTTCCAACCTCAAGGTTCTCTTTTTGATGAATATGACGATCATGGAGGGTCCGGATCGGGTCCTCACCAATCCAGCCATTTTCGGAGACCCCTCGCTTGCCTCCTATGAACGGGGAGGCGGATACAAAGGGCTAAGACGGGCTCTTTCCGGACTTTCTCCATCGGATGTCATTGCGGAGATCAAGGAGTCGGGCCTTCGGGGGCGGGGCGGATCGGGATTTCCCACGGCCCTCAAATGGGAAAAGGTGGCCAATCACCGGGTTCCGGTCCATTATGTCGTGGCCAACGGAAGCGAAGGGGAGCCGGGGAGCCACAAGGATCATTACCTGATCTCCCGCTCCCCTCACCAGATTCTCGAGGGGATGATCATTGCCTGTTTTGCCGTCTCGGCAAAAAGCGGACATCTCTTCGTCAAGGAAAGCTTTCCCGAGGGGGTCAACATTCTCCGGAAGGCCCGGGAAGAAGCCTTGGCCGCGGGACTCCTCGGCAACAATATCCTCGGGTCCGGATTTTCCGTCGACATCGAGATTTTTGTGGGGCCCGCCGCCTACATTGCCGGAGAGGAGACGGCTCTTCTTGAGGCTCTGGAAGGGCGTGTGCCCCGCCCCCGGCCCAAGCCTCCCTTTTACCCGACCGAGATGGGGCTCTACCACAAACCCACGGTCGTGAACAATGTCGAGACCTATGCCCACGTCTCCCGCATTCTGGCGGAGGGACCGGCAAAATTTCGGGAGCGAGGAACTCCCAAGAGCCCGGGAACGATGATTTTCTCCGTTTCCGGCTCGGTGAGACGTCCCGTTGTCGTCGAACTTCCTCTGGGCTTTTCCCTTGAGCGGCTCCTCTACGATTACGCCGGGGGACCTCTGCCGGGAGAAACCTTCCAGTGCTTCTTCACGGGAGGACCGTCCTTCGGAATATTGCCCGCCCGCGAAATCGACACTCCCCTCGAATACGATGCCCTTCGGGCCAAGGGAACAGGACTCGGATCTGCAGGAATCATTGTTCTGGGATCAAAGGATTCCATTCTGGCAACAACCGCCGCGTTCTCCGAGTTTTACGAAAAAGGTTCCTGCGGTCAGTGTCCTCCGTGCCGCCTGGGAACCGAATCCCTTCATCAGACTCTGGAAGGGCTGATGAAGGGAGAGAATTCGGAAGACGGAATTGAACGGCTTCTGAAGGTCACAAAAATGATCAAGGGCCGGGGAAATTGCGGTCTCATCACGGCTTCCGCCTTCATGGTCGAATCCCTTCTCGAGCACTTTACGCCCCTTCTCCGGGAAGAGCTGTCCTCCATGGGGTCGGGAGCCTCCCGACGGATCCCGACTTGGCACTATGATCATTTTGTCGACCCTGCCCCTCGCCCGGCGGGGAGCTCCTCCCATGGCTAGGACGGATTTCAAGATCGGATATCGCGCATGCTGACAAAGGCGAAAATTCGCCATCATATGCTCTTCTGCACCGGAAACAAATGTCTGGGCAAGGGAGGCGAAGAGATGAAGATTCTCGCCCAGAACATCGTTGACGCGACCCCTGAGCTCTCTTCGCTTCTTGTGTCGAAGACGGGGTGTGTCAATATGTGCGAAAGCGGACCGATGGTCCTTCTCTACCCCGAAGGATACTGGTTCTCCGACATGACGGAAGGACGGACAAAGCTCCTCCTCGAGTCGCTCCGGGAAAACAGGGAAGCCCCCCTCCCCGGCAACGTGGCCTTTGTGCTGACCCCTCACGAACGATGAATCTCCTGATTCGACAAATCACGAGACATTGAAAGGAAGACGATGGCTTACCGCATAAGAAAGAAGAACACTCCGGACAATGGTCCCGTTTCGGCGGCCGGAACATCGGGAGAACATCCGCTTCCCCCAAGAGTCGAGGCCATGGCAGGGAAGTTGACCGGAGCGGGGACCTCCCGCAATGCGTGGGGGTTTGCCGGAACAATTCTCTTCATTCTTCTGGTGGGAACAGGAGTCGTCTATCATATCCATTCGAAAAAAGTCGCCAAGGAGTCTGATGCCGCCGCCGTTGAAACCAAGGCCGAGCAGCTCTATTCCCGCGGACAGCAGACCAATGGTCCGGAGCTTGTGGAGGCCAAGAAACTTCTGGAGCAGGTGATGAGCACCTACCCGGAGACGCCTTCGGCTCGCGTGGCCCCGCTTTTCCTGGCCTCCATCATCAATATCCAGACCCCTCAGGACTCCGCCAAGGCGATCGAATGGCTTCATCGGGGGCTTGATCTGAATGCCGGCAACATGAAGCTTCTTCCCTTCTACTACGAGAGCATGGGGCTGACAATGATGTCTGCCCACCAGTATGACCAGGCGATCGCCATGTTCCAGAAGGTGACGGAATTCCCGGGGAAGATCCTGGCCGATGCCGCCCTGTACAACATCGGGAAAACCTATGAAATCCTCAATCAGCCGGCCCTGGCCATCATCAACTACAAAAAGCTCGTCAAGGAGTTTCCCAGCTCTCCCTGGGCCGCAGAATCCGAGCCCTTTCTGATGAAAAACGGCGTGACGCCTCCGGCCACCACGCAGCCGCTTCCCGTTTCACCCCAGAAATGACGGACACCGGAGAGG
>JAKARS010000035.1 GCA_021828375.1 Nitrospirota bacterium | reverse complement strand
GGATCCGATCCTCCGGAATCCGCTTGGTCTCGTTCTTTTTATTGATTTTCCGGTCGTCTGGCATGTAAAATAAAAGGAAAATCAGGGGAGAGTTGTCTGGGATCGCGTTCTTTGGAGCCTGTGTTTTGTCTCCGAACTCCTGAGGGACATCCCATCAGGTCCCTCCTCGGGTTTGAGTCCCGGAAAACTCTCCCAAGTGCTTTTCCCTGTTCGTGACAATCCCCTTGCGAGGGGCGAAAGGAGTTCCAATGCAACCCCTGCTTTCCAATGGTCCCGTCGTCGAAGGGCGGCGGTCAGCCGCGTCTCTGAATCGCTTTATGATGAAGGTCTATGGCCTTCTTTCCCTCATGTTTCTCTTCTCCGGAGTCGGAGCCGTCTGGGGCATGAGCAGCGGTCTCCGGGTTGTGGGGCCCCACCCCATTCTTCTAGCCATTGCCATGTTCGGCACCCTCTTTGCCCTGATGGCCGTTCAGAAGGTTCCGGGGGTCAATGTGGCCGTCATGTCGTTCTTTGCCGCCTTGATGGGAGCCTCGCTCGGACCGATTCTCTTTGCTCTTTTGCGATCACCCGGTGGGGCCGCCATTCTCTCCGATGCCCTTTTCCTCACGATGGCGATATTTTTCGGGCTGACCTTCTATGCCATTGTGTCGGGAAAGAGCTTCTCCTTCATGGGAAGCTTCCTTTTTACGGGACTTATCATCGTGGTGATCCTCTCCATCGTCCAGATCTTCTTCCATCCCCCCCTCTTCCAGGCAGTGGTTTCCGGAATGGCCGCCCTTCTCTTTTCGGGGCTCATTCTCTTTGACACCAGCCGGATCCTCGAATCCTCGGAAGAAGAACTGACCCCGGTGATGGCGGTTGTCTCCCTTTATCTCGATGTCTTTAACCTGTTCGTCAGCCTGCTCAGGCTTCTGGAGATCTTCAAGGGCGAGGAGTAATCTCGCCCCTTTTCCCCTCTTTATCCTGACGAAGGAGCTCTCATGCTGAAGGAAAGCCGCTGGATTTTCATGGATGACAAGATGGTTCCGTGGCAGGAGGCCAATGTTCATGTCCTGACCCACTCCCTCCACTACGGAATGGCGGTTTTCGAGGGGATTCGGGCCTACAAGGGGACCGACGGAACCCATATCTTTCGTCTGGCCGAACATACCGAGCGCCTTCTCAGCTCGGCCCGGGTGATGCAGATGGGGGGGGATTTCACCCTCAAGGGCGTCATGGATGCCACCTCTCGGGTGGTGGTGGAAAATGGCCTTGACTCCTGCTATATCCGTCCGATCATCTTTATTGGTTATGGCGACATGGGAATCTATGCCAAGAAAAATCCCGTTCGCCTTTCCATCGCGGCTTGGGAATGGGGAACTTACTTGGGAGAGGAAGGGCTGGCCCGGGGCATTCGGGCGAAGGTGAGCTCTTACACCCGCTTTGGAACGAATACGTTTCTTGCCCGGGCCAAGGTCTCGGCGCACTATGTCAACTCCCAGCTGGCCAAGTGGGAGGTGAAGGGCGCGGGGTATGACGAGGCTATTCTTCTCGACTCCGACGGCATGGTCGCGGAGGGACCGGGAGAAAACATCTTCATCGTCAAGAAGGGAGTTCTGAAAACCCCCCCTCTTCGATCGGTCCTTGATGGAATTACCCGTCACAGCGTGATGACCCTGGCTCGCGAGGAGGGGATTCCCGTTGTGGAGGAGGCCTTGACCCGTGACGACCTCTATCTCGCCGATGAGGCATTCTTTACCGGGACGGCGGCAGAGCTGACCCCGATTCGGGAAATTGATGACCGCTCCATCGGCTCGGGAAAGCCGGGACCGGTTACCCAGACGCTGCAGAAGATCTTTTTCGACATTGTCCGGGGGAATGTCTCCCGTCACTCAGAATGGCGTACAACGGTCGTTCCCCGTCTCGTCTGACACGGGCCCGGTTCAGGAGTCTTCCTAAGAGAGCGCGATCTTTTCTTGCGAAGACCTCCGGAACCTCATCGAAAGGACGTCCGACACGGCTGCCATAAAAAAGACCAAAGGCCGGCCGTCCCCTCCTGACTGGGCGGGTGCCCTTCCGGAGCGCACCCTTTTTCTCATGGACGGGTTCGGCTACATCTTTCGCGCCTATTACAGCAAGGTCAGTTTCATGACCCGCGACGGGATGCCGACAGGGGCCTTCACCGTCTTCGGGAACATGCTGCTCTCCCTTCTCGGAACCTTTCATCCCCGGTATCTGGCGGTGATCTTCGAGAGCCGCACCGGGAATGTTCGGGAAGAAATTCTTCCCGAGATCAAGGCAAACCGGACGGCCCCTCCAGAAGAACTGACCCTTCAGATCCCTCTGATCGAATCCCTCATCCAGGGTCTTGCCATTCCCCTTCTGTCGACTGACGGGTATGAGGCCGACGATACCATCGCCGCCCTGTCCCGGGCCTGGCTGGCTCAGGATCCGGCCGCCCGGGTTCTGGTGATGTCGGCCGATAAGGATCTTTTATCGCTGGTTTCCGACCGCCTGGGTGTCTATGATCCCATGACCCAGAAGCTCTTCGGTCCGGCAGAGGTTCGGGAAAAGTGGGGGGTGGAACCCGGACAGATTCCGGATCTTCTGGCCTTGACGGGAGATGGCGTGGACAATATCGGAGGAGTTCCGGGGGTGGGGCCGAAGACGGCCGCGACCCTTCTCGCGGGAGGTCTCCATGTCGAGGATCTTGTAACACGGATCGAGTCGGTCCGTCCCGAGAAGCTCCGCCCCAAAATCCTCGAATATCGTGATTTGATCCTCCGGAACAAGAGCCTCACCATCCTCCATGAAAATATTGCCGTTGATGCCCGTCCTGAGGTTCTTGCCCTGGGGACTCCCCGCATGGATGAGATCCGGGCCTTGGCGGCGCGCCTTGAATCCTCGAATCTCCTCTCCCGGATCGAATCCTTGGCCGGCGGCGCGGGTAAAGGGGGAGAGGCGGCCCCAGTTCTTTCTTCCCCCATGATGCCACCGGAGCGACAGG
Source organism: Nitrospirota bacterium (assembly GCA_021828375.1). Classification (GTDB taxonomy): domain Bacteria; phylum Nitrospirota; class Leptospirillia; order Leptospirillales; family Leptospirillaceae; genus UBA4572. The sequence goes on along the minus strand of JAKARS010000035.1, from coordinate 6,848 downwards.
GGATTCTGTGCGATGCCGAGGCAGGGGTCGGCCTCTGGGACGGGGTGCATTACCGGGAAATTCCGCCGGGAGATCCATGCCGTGAGCTTGCCGGTCCAAGAGGCGTGCATGCTCCTTACTGGACGACAAGCCTCACGACGCTCCTGCGCCTTTGCGACGCAGAGGTGATGTCAGACCTCGCCCTTCCCTCCTTTGATCTGGAGCTTGCCGCCTACCTTGTCGATCCCGGTCGACGAAACTACGGTCTGTCCGATCTTCGGGAACAGTTTTTTCTGACGGCTCCCTTGGGGAAAGGGGAATCGGCCCTGTCAGCGGTCCGGCTCCTCCTTGATCGACTGGAGTCCGAGATCGGCTCCCTCGAGATGGGAAATCTCCTACGTTCCGTTGAAATCCCGGTGGCTCGGATTATTGTCGGGATGGAGAAGGCCGGGATTCCGGTGAGCCTGGAACGGATTCTCGAGGCCAAAAAAACGATCGAGGGAAAGATTGCGAGTCTGGAAGCCGAAATTTACCGAGAGGCCGGGCAGACATTTTCCATCCTTTCGCCAAAGCAGGTGGGGGAAATTCTTTATGGACGCCTGGGGCTCCCCCCTCCTCGTCGCACAGGAAAGGGGAGCGGCGCTCCTTCGACCGACGAAGAGGCGCTGGAAGGACTGGCGACCCTTCACCCTCTTCCGAGGCTGATCCTTTCCTTCCGGCAGCTCCGAAAGTTCCTCTCGACCTATCTGCTTCCCATGGAAGAGGGAAGGGGATCCGACGGGCGCCTCCATGGGCAGTTCAACCAGACCGTGGCCGCGACGGGTCGTCTTTCCTCCTCCCGCCCGAACCTGCAGAACATTCCGGCCCGAACGGAGCTGGGTCTTCTGGTGCGACGTTGCTTCGTGGCGCCCCAAGGTGGATGTCTTCTGTCGGCAGATTATTCCCAGATTGAACTGCGGCTTCTGGCGCACTTTTCGGGAGATCCGTTCCTGCGTGAGGCCTTCTCCCGGGGAGAAGACATCCATGCGCGCACGGCGGCACTCCTTTTCGGGGACCCGGTCACCTCCGAGTCTCGCCGGCGGGCCAAGACGATCAATTTCGGGATTCTCTACGGCATGTCCGCCTACAGTCTCTCCCAGGACCTGGGGGTTGAGCCGGCAGAAGCCCAGGGAATCATCGATCGGTATTTTTCGGTGGTGGCCGGCGTCGGTCCCTATTTCGAGAAAATCCGGGAAGAGGCTCGCCGGACAGGTCGGATCCGAACCCTGTTGGGCCGGATCCGACCCATTCCCGAGATCCGATCCGACAACCGAAATGTCCGGGAGTACGGCGAAAGAATGGCTGTTAACTCGGTCTTGCAGGGGTCGGCGGCCGACCTCGTCAAGAAGGCCATGGTCGATCTGTCCCAGGACCTGCCTTCCGCCGGTCTGAAGGCCCGTCTCCTTCTCCAGGTCCACGACGAACTGCTGTTTGAGGTCTCCGAAGACCAGGCAGAATCGCTCTCTGCCATCGTTCGGAAAACAATGGAAGGAGCCATCCCCCTCACCGTTCCTCTGCCCGTGTCTATCGGGCGGGGGGCGGACTGGGTGGAGGCCCATCCGACATGAGTGCCATCCAAGGAGATTTTTCATGAACACCCGGCCCATTCTCGACAACATGAACGTTCCCCTTTTGGGGATGGCGCTCCTGGCGCTCTTCCTGGCCTTCCTCTTTGCCCTTCTGGGAACAGCCTACATTCTCAAGCAGGCACGAGGCACGGTTCAGGAGCCGCGAATTCGCCTGTGGGCTAAAGTGGGATGGGTGTTCTTCGGGGTCTATGCTCTCCTTTACATGGGGTATTTTTACAAAAAGGCCCAGCCCCAGGTCATTGCCTACCCCTTTACGGCGGGAGACAAGGCGCTGGCGACGGGGCATTACAAGGAAGCCCTTGACGATTATAAGAAAATAATTGCCGCCTATCCCAATCTTGGCATGGCTCACTACAAGCTGGGGATGCTCCTGAGAGTTGTCAAGCAGGTCGATGGATCGGTTGCCGAGCTGAAGGAAGCCATTCGCCTCGACCCCAATCTGGCACCGGCCTATTTCGCCCTGGGGTCGATCCTCTGGACGCGGGGAACGGCCATGGATGCCGAACCCTATTTTGAAAAAGGGCTGACAATCGATCCCAAGGCTCCCCAGAAGGCGTTCTTTCAGGAGATCATCGATCGGGCCAAAAAAGAAAAGGCGGGACTCATCAAGCCCGGCTCCTCGGGGAGACCCCATCTTTCCCCGGCAGCTCCCGGCTCGGGAATAGGCGCGCCTGGCCCTGGAAAGGGACAGCCGAATGCCGGCTAGAACGCGGATCACCCTTTTGATGTTCGCCATCCCGGGATTGGTGGATGAGTATTGGCTCGGAAACCGATTCCTTGACCTCCCTTCGGGCCTTCGCCACCCCTCTTTGGTGGTCGTTGAGCTCCCTATGCTCATCCTGCTGCTTCTCCTTGTCGCCTGGAGCGTGACCGCCCGAAAGATGACGGAGAAGGGGGCGCTGGCCCTCTTTGCTGCCGCCGTGATGATGGGGGGAGGGGGGGCCCTTCGTCTTCTCCTTGTCCTGACGAATCCTGAGGACGATCCGTTGCTGAAGCCCCACCTCTTTGAAGTGGGCGGTCTCGTCTTTGCGGCCATGATGGTGGGAATCGAAGGCCAGGCGGCCCGCCGCTACTTTGAAAAGCTGAGGCGCTCGAAGGAGGGAGCATCGGGAGTTGCCGGGTGATCCTTCTGGGGCTTACGGGAGGGATTGCCGCAGGAAAGTCCTATGTCGGCCGTCTGATTGCCCGCCGGGGCATCCCGGTGATCGATGCCGATGTCCTGGCGCGGGAGGCGGTGTCTCCGGGAAGCGAGGGTTTTCGAGAAGTTGCCCGGGCCTTTCCCCAGGCGATCAGACAGGGAGAGATCGATCGGGCCGCTCTGGGACGAATCGTCTTTTCAGATCCCGAGAGCCTCTCCCGCCTCGAGGCGATCATTCATCCGCGGGTCCGGCAGGCCTTTTGCCGGGAGAAGGAACGCCTTCGCGAGGCACCGCTTGTCGTTTACGAAGTTCCGCTCCTCTTTGAGCGGGGGATCGACCGGGAGGTGGACAGCACTCTCGTGGTGGATGTTCCGGAATCCCTTCAGCGCACCCGTCTTCTTGCTCGTCCCCACATGACAGAGGAGGAGGCCAAAAGACGCATGGCCTCCCAGATCGGACGTCAGGAGAGGCTTTCCCGGGCGGACTTCATCATTTCCGGGAGTTTGTCCGAAGAGGAGACCGAGACGGATCTCTCCCGAATTTTGGGAGAGATCCTTTCGCGGGCTCCCAAACGCTCCTGACCCAGAGAACCGTCAACTTTCCCAAAGGAGGATCCCGGATGAAGGATGTGAGAAAGGCCGTCTTCCCCCTGGCGGGCCACGGAACGCGATTTTTGCCCATGACAAAGGCCTCTCCCAAGGAGATGCTGCCCCTTGTCGACAAGCCTGTGGTCCAGTATGCCGTTGAAGAGGCGGTGGCGGCCGGCATTGCCCAGATCGTCATGGTCACCGGACGCGGCAAGCGGGCCATCGAAGACCACTTCGACATTTCCTACGAGCTCGAGGATGTTCTTCGGGACAAGGGGAAAACGGCCCTTCTCGAAGCCGTTCGACGGATCTCCTTCATGGCGGAGGTGGTCTATACCCGACAGAAGGAGTCTCTGGGCCTTGGCCATGCCGTATTGTGCGCCCGGAATCTTGTGGGAGAGGAGCCCTTTGCCGTCTCTCTCGCCGATGAGGTGATCGACGGCCCGGAGCCGGCCCTCCAGCAACTTCTTGCCGTGGCCCGGGAATACGATGCCCCCGTGATTGGGGTCCAGGAGGTTCCTGAAGGGGAGGTTTCCCACTACGGGATCATTCGTGGGGAGCGGGTGCGAGAGGGTCTCTTTCTTGTGGAGTCGCTCATGGAAAAGCCGCGTCCGGAAGTCGCTCCGAGCCGGTGGGCGGTGATCGGGCGATATATCCTGACTCCGGACATCTTTCCCATCCTGGAGAACCAGACCCCGGGGGTGGGGGGAGAGATCCAGCTGACCGATGCCCTTGTGACATTGGCCTCACGACGTCCTCTCTATGCCGTCAAGATCGCAGGCCGCCGCTACGATACGGGGGACAAGGGGGGATTCCTTCGGGCCACCGTCCGATTTGGCCTCAAGAACCCTGAGCTCGGACCCTCGTTCCGGCGATTCCTCCGGGAGATCCTTGAGCATCCCGAAGAGGGGACTTCGGGGTGAAGGAACACGAGCTGATCGCCGAACTCTCCCGGATTCTGGGCTCCTCCTCCGGAGGGGGAGCCCCGGTTACTGGCCTCGGAGTGGGGATCGGGGACGATTGCGCCCTGATCTCCCCTCCTCCGGGATGCGATCTTCTTGTGACCACCGACAGCCAAAGGGAGGGGGTCCACTTTCGATGGGAGTGGATCGACCCTTTTTCTGTGGGACGTCGGCTGGTGGCGGTGAATGTCAGCGACATCGTCTCGAAAGGCGGACGTCCGGCCTTTTCCGTCGTGGCGGCAGGTCTGCCTCCGGGGGATCCTCTGGGGCGCCTGACGGAGGTTTACCGGGGAATTGCTGAAGAGTCTCGACATTACCGCGTGGTCGTTGCCGGGGGCGACATCTCAAGGAACCCCGGGGGAATGAGCCTCGTGATGACGCTCCTGGGATGGATCCCTCCCGGAACCTTTGTGGGAAGAGGGGGACTCGGGCCGGAGGATTGTCTCTACCTTGTCGGCCGTCCGGGCCGGGCCCGTTCCGGTCTCCTGTCCCTGGAGAAAGGCCTGGATGAGACCCTGTTCTCCGAGGCGCGAGCCGCATTTCGGAGGCCCCGGGCCCTTTCCCGGGAAGGTCCCCTTCTGGCCTCGTTTCCGGGTGTTGTCTCGATGACCGACACCTCCGATGGTCTGGGGCGCTCTCTCTGGGAACTGGCCCGTGCTTCACGGGTCACAATCAATGTCGAATCGATCCCGGTTTCCGAAGAGGTCAGGAGATGGGCGGAGGCGTTGGGGGAGGATCCGGGGGAGCTGGTGTGGACGGGAGGGGAGGACTATGACCTTCTGGTGGGTGTGTCCTCCCGCGAAGAGGAGGCTTTTTTGAGGTGGGCAAGAGCAGAACTTCTGGCGGGATCATCCGAGGGACTCTTCCGGATTGGCCAGGTGCGGGAGCGGGGCAATCCGGAAGTATTCTTCGGACCGGGTCTGGAGGGAAACGCGTGGGGGGCGGGATTTGAACACACCGGATAAGAGCGGGGGGGATCCCCTTCTCGACAAGGCCCGTCCGGGATGGTGGAAGAGCAAGGTTGTTCCTCTCTTTACCGGATCCCACGATCCGGTGAGGGACTCCCTGTCCTTTGCCGTCGGTCTTTCCTCGGCGTTTTTGCCTCCCTTCGGCTTTCATTCGGTCCTTGTGGCGGTCATTGCCTACCTGTTCCGTCTCTCCCTTCCCCTGGGGCTTCTTGGCTCCTGGACCAACAACCCCTGGACCTTCGTTCCCGTCTTTCTTCCGGCCTATTTTGCCGAGGTCCGGATCGGGGAGCGGCTCTTGGGAATGTCCGTTCCCTTTCCCTCTCTGGGGGCCCTGTCAAAAATGCCGGAGAGCGCCATTCTCATGCAAATCCGCCAGGTTCTGCTTCCCTTTTTTCTGGGATCGGTGGTGGTGGCGGCCTGCGCGTTTCTGGTGGCCTTTCCGGCAGCCTATGGGGCCATTCTCTGGCTCAAGCGGTCCCGCTGACGGCTATCTGACGATATCGAGACGGACAGAGCGGCTCTGGGAGTGACAAAGAGGGCTCTTTCTCCGGCAGGAGGAGAAGAGTCTTGTCTTTTTGTCTCCCCAGGAATAGGCCCGGATTTTCTTGGCGGGAATTTTCCGCAAAATCAGATAGTGCTTGACCGAAAGGGCTCTCCAGAGTCCGAGCTTTTTGTTGTAGGTCTCCGATCCCAGGGGGTCGGTGGAGCCGTGAAGCACAATCAGCCGGTACGGAGTTTTTCGGATTTCTTCCGCGACATTATTCAGGACGAGCTTGTCCCAGTAGGAAAGGCGGGCGCTGTTATAGGAAAAGTAGACGGTCTTCTGAATCTCCTGGTGAGGCGACGGCTTTTTTCCGGCGGGAGACGCGGGCGCCGGCTGTGAGATCGGTGCCGGGGGGGGAGGAGGGATCTCCGTATAAATACGATGCTCGGAGTTCTGTTCCGGTCCATGGACGGGAGGCCACTGGTCGCTGTTTTTTGTGACGGAGACTCCAGGAAACCCGTGGTCCACGGTGGGTCCAGGAGCCATCGACTGCATCGGCAAATGGGTGGAGCATCCGGAGAGCGCAAGGGAGAGGATCCCTCCGATGCCGATCGGAATGAGCCGTTGAAGAGTGAAGAAAGGGGGGCTTCCTGTCGTGATCCGGTTCGTCACAAACGACTCCTTCCTGTAAGTGCCGCAGCCATCGGGAAGATCCGAGGGCTCTTTTTTGCCACTATACCATGTTCCCTGAAAAGAGACAAAAAAAGCGGGCTCCTTCCGGAGCCCGCCGCGATACGGATGGAGACGCCTCAATTACATGGTGATCTTCATGAAGTGGGCGATACGGTTCTTCGACCAGCAGGACTCGTTGTGGTCGGAGCAAACCGAGTAATCCGGGATTTCGCGCTTCCCGTAGGAGACGATCTTGATCCGCTTGGCAGAGACGCCGAGACGAATGAGATAGATCCGGGCAGCCTTGGCACGCTTCTGGCCGAGCACGATATTGTAGGCATCGGTTCCGCGCTCGTCGGCATGGCCGGCAATCACGACCTTCACGCTCGGATGGGCCTTAAGGATCGAGGCGTCCTTCTTGAGAATTCC
>JAKARS010000034.1 GCA_021828375.1 Nitrospirota bacterium | reverse complement strand
ACGGAGCCCGCCTTTTTTGTTTTTCTTGTTGCAGTCTAGGGTGTGCGAGGTGTAGAATCGGATCTAGAGGTGTTTATGTCAATTAAAATGTCAGTGTCTGTCGTCATCTTTACATTTCTCTCCGCTTCGGTCATCACCTTTACTATCATGTCCCGATATATTATCGGCCCCTTCAAAAAGCTCAAGCGTGGAGAACAAGTTATCATCGCCATGAGCTTCGTCGGAATTATCAGCGTGATTTCCTTTGCTGTCATCCAGCTCCTTTTAAGAATACTGGTGTAGATTTCATGAAAACCGGTGAAAAAGTCGTTTTTCTACTGGCCGGATTGATGGTGTTGTCCGCAATGGTGCTCTATATCTTGGCACGCATGCATATTGTCACATTCTGGACAACCAACGACGTCTATCTGTTCAGCAAAAAATCGGCGGCCGGATATGAGGTCTTTGAAAAGTATTCCTGCCGGGACTGCCATGTTGTTTATGGGGAAGGCGATTATGATGGTCCGGATATGGATGGGGAGGGCACCCGAAGAACGGCCGCATGGCTAAAGTCTTATTTTCATGATCCGGGCGCACTTGTTCCGGGGACGGCACATAACGGTAAGTTTGCACCGACCTTCGACAGGATCTCGCCCAAAGAAAAGGATGAGCTTGTCGATCTCCTGATGAGCCTGAAATCACTTCCCGGCTCACCAAACTATCCAAAACCCCCAAAATAGTGGAGCCACCGGGAGCATCCCTCCAGGCGCGAAAGGAGAAATAAGATGAAACTTCCAGAGGGTATTGTTGCCTATTTGTGGACGGCAACAGGACTTGTTTCTCTTGTCATCATTGTTTTCGGTATCTACTGGTCTTACAAGAACGGCCAGTTTGATGAAAACATCAAATACATCATCTTCAACGAAGAGGACGGTGACGCCAAGACCCCTCCTCATGAACAGAACTCGGACCATACTCCGGCTTCAAAGCCCCACTGACGTATCTCCGGGACGAGGGATTTCCAATCATGAAAAAGAAGCTGAACTCTCGGGACGCTTTTGGGGGTGTCGTTGCCGGCCTTATTCTTTTCTATGGAGGAGACCGGCTCCTTGGCCTTACCAATGGAGCGTTTCATCATATTTTTGGTGCAGGGATTCTCTTCTCCTACCTTCTGGCGCCTCTGGCCGTTTCCTTTGTCACGGGCTACATCGCAGGTCCTTTCGGGAAGTTTCTGGGCCCGATCCCTCCGATGACGTATCTTCTTTTTTCTTATCTGTATGAAGTCTATCACCCATCCGGAATGACGGTCGGGATCCCCGTCGCTCCTTTCATGATGATTTTTTTCATCACGGTTCCCGAGGTCTCTTTCCTCGGAGGATATGTAGGAGAGGTCCTCCGACGCAGGAGAAGTTCTCGCGGAGCACCGTCTCCCGCCCCCAAGACCCGGGGCCCGGAACGGATTTCCTGACCCTTCACCTAGAGGTGCGTATGAACGACAAGCCACTCTCCGGATCTCCCAGCAGCTCCACTGATCGGCTGGGCCTGAGATTTATTCTTTTCGGTGTCTTTTGCCTTTTCGTTGGGACGATGCAGGGCTTTCTCCAGTCGACTCCCCGAATACGACACTGGATTCATATGACCGGGCAGGCCGGCCATCTCGTGGATCCTCTGGCCCATGCCCATATCAACCTCATCGGTGGAGTCGTGTCTGTCGTCATGGCGATGGTCTATTATCTTCTTCCCCGTCTCTCCGGGAAGAAGATCTGGAGCCCCTTTTTGGGGGAGATGAGCTTTTTCTTCATGGTGGCAGGGGTTCTCGGTTTCTATACCGTCCTTCTGACCTTCGGAATCTTGGAAGGAAACAGAATGCTTGACCAGGGAATTGTCTATCCCTTGGCTCGAGCCGTTTACCAACCCTATCACCGGATTGGCTTTGTTCTGGCAGCCCTTTTCATGGGGATAGGCCACTGGACATTTGTCTGGAATGTCTTTGCCACCGTGTGGTCGCGAGACAATAAGGTCGTTCTCGAAGGAGCCCCGACTCCGGCAAAGGAAAGGGTCTAGCCAGGATGGATGATTTGAATAAAACTCATGGGCAGGGGGATCCTCATGCCTCCAAGGGAGAGGAATCTCCGTCAAAAAAAATCACGACATCCGATGATGACGATCTGGCGCCTGCCGAGATGTCTCCGTGGCAGCTGCCCTGGAAGGCCATCACCATAACCATTGTCCTACTCATCCTCATTGCCGGGGCGGTTCATGTGGTCGGGTTGGCATCCAACAGAATAGTCCGCCTCTCCACCGCCTCTGTCCGTAAACACGGAGCCGAGCCAGGAGAGTTTCGACCCATGGGCGGAGTTCTTACCGAAGCACTTCCCGGCTCCAAGAATGCCCAGATCCAGGGGGCTGCCTCTCAAAAGCTGGCTGAGGGCAAGGATTTGGCTCCAACTTCCCAGATCCATGTAGATGCCTCCGGGTATAAGGTCCCTGAAGGATATGTCCTGATTCCGGCAGGCCCTTTTTGGATGGGAGCCGAGGACAGCTTTGCCAACTTCGACGAAAAGCCCATCCACAAGGTCTACCTTCCCCCTTACCTCATTGAAAAAACCCTTGTGACCAATCGCGAGTACAAGGAATTTGTCGACAAACTCCACTATCTTCCTCCGGCCAACTGGAAAAATGGGACCTATCCTCCCGGGCGCGGAGACTACCCGGTCACATTTGTCTCCATGGAAAATGCCCGGGATTATGCCCGATTCCGCAGGGCCCGCCTCTGTACGGAAGAGGAATGGGAAAAGGCGGCCCGAGGGGAGGACAAACGCATGTGGCCTTGGGGAAATGAATGGGATCCCCGGCGGGCAAACGCAAACTACACGGTGGGGGATACCTCTCCCGTGAACCGCTACCCCATGGGAGCGAGCCCCTATGGAGTCCTCGATATGGCGGGCAATGTCTTCGAGTGGACAAGTTCCCCCTATCGTCCCTATCCTGGGAGCACGGCGAACAAGGCCCGATTCTATGCCTATCGGGTGGATCCTACCGGGGCCCTTCATCCTGTGGCGGGAAAGAGTTATTACGTCCTGCGGGGAGGGTCGTGGAAGAGTGACCAGTACAGTGCCCGCGTGACGGCAAGAAATCCCACGTGGCCGGTGTATGCCTCAGACTTTTTCGGATTCCGGCTTTGCAAGGATGCCGTCAGGTAAAGACCGGTCGGCGAGAAGGAACAGTCAAGGTCAGGAAAGGATGGAGAGAGAAATGACGAGGGACGAGCGAATCAAGGATTACATCATGAAGTTCTACTATGCCTGCCTCCTGTATGCGATCATCGGTTTCTCTTGGGGAGCGGTAATGGGTGGGGTCGAGACCTTCAGAAATTTTGTTCAGGCAGGGGCCGGTGGACCCTCTGATCTGATCGTCCTTGGCCATACCCATATCAACCTGCTGGGCTGGGTCGAGATGGCCATCTTTGGCTCCATGTACTACATCGTTCCGAAGATCTATGCCGGACCCCTCTATAGCTACCGCCTCCTGCGAATTCACTTCTGGATGCACAACATCAGTCTGGTGGGAATGGTTCTGGCATTCTGCATTGCCGGCTACAAGGGGGGGATGATCCTCCTTCACGGAAATGTGGCCGACATCAAGCCCGTTGAAGCCCCCTACATGGAGATGGTCGGGATTTTTGGTCTTTTTGTCCTCTTGGCCAACATTATCTTCGCCTACAACATTTATATGACGGTTCAGGTCGCCAAGGGCCGGAAGAGCCTTCCTGAGAACGAGCGCGAGGAGCTCTCGGGGGGAATCTCTCCCGCGGTGGCGACTGCCGGCGAAGGTCGTTCCTAGGTGGGGCAGGATGCTCTCTTGGCAAAGGCCTCCGAGAAGAGGTGGGGAGCGCTTTACAAACCCCTTCTGCTGGGTTCACTATGGGGTGGAGGGGCTGCGTTCTTGCCAGCTCCGGCATGGGCCTATCTTCCCCGGTATGTCCACGTCACCTTGGGGCTCCCTTGGTTTGCCTACCTCTTTTTTCTTTTGGGCATCCTCATTCCGGTCTTCCTCTATCTGGGAATCTCCTGGTACTTCAAGAAGGAGCTCGAAAAACCGGGTCACGGGAAGGAAATGAGGCCAATCGGTGGGCCTTCCTCCCGCTCGGAGCATCCTGACGACGAAGGGGAAGAGTAAGGCCGTCACCCTATAATCTAGAGGGACTTCTCTTCCGATGGAACAGACTCAACCACTGATCCCGATGCCAAAGATCGGCAAGCCGGCAAAAGTTGCCGGAGGTCTTCGGGTAACTCAGATCCGGACCATCGTTCAGGTGGCCTTCATCGTTCTTCTTGTTGCCCTTCCTTTTACCGGTTTCTTTCATATCGATCTCTCCACCGGCCGCTTCGTCATCATGGGATATCAGGTGTGGTGGAGCGATTTCTTTCTGATCCTTCCCTTCTGGATCTTTGTCATCTCCGCGATGACGGCGGTCTATGCCATGCTTGGAATGGTCTACTGTGGATGGGCCTGTATTCAGAACACCTTTTCCGAGTGGACCAATGCCTTGGCAAAGTTCTCCTTCGGCTCGGCAGCTCTGGGGCCGGGCTTCGGGGAGGTCTCTCTCTCCGGGGTCCGGCCAAAGAAGGTGGGCCTTCTCAGAAAACTTGGCCAGTGGACAATCTTTGTCGGGGGGGTGACACTCTTTTCCCTCACGGTTTCGGTCATCATCACCGCCTATGTCATTCCTCCCCGGACTCTCTTTCACGATCTCCTGACGGGAGCCAACCATACGGCTTACTGGCTGGTTCTGGGGATTGGCGGAGTCATGTTCCTGAACCTTCTTCTCGTGCGCCACTACTGGTGCAAATGGGTCTGTCCCTACCCGCTCTGGCAACACATGTTCAAAACCGATGACACTCTCAAGGTGGCCTTTGACCATAGTCGCCGAGCGGAGTGTACCGGGTGCAACCTGTGTGTCAAATCCTGCTTTATCGATATCGATCCCCGGGACACCAAGAACTATTCCCGATGCATCAACTGCGGGGAGTGTGTGGTTGTTTGTGAGGATTATATGGGCAAACATGGGAAGCCCTCACTTTTGACCTTCCACAAGAACGGCGTCTATGTCGCGGAGGATGGAACGACCAAGGCGAGGCGGCTTTCTCCGGGAACGGTGAGATTTGTCGTGGCCACGATCTTTAGTCTCGTTCCCCTTTCCCTTTTTATCTATGGGATCCTCACCTATTCGCCCTATCGGGTGACCTTCAGTCAGGTTCCCGGAAGATTCGACCAATTCGAGGTGGGACTCTACAACAAGACACCGCGTCCTGAGCGTTTTGTTTTGGGTGAGGAGGGGCTGCCGCCTTCCGATGTGACCTTCGGCCGGACGGAGGTATCCGTGCCACCCGGTGAGCACCGGAAGGTTGTCATGACGGTGGGGCCGTCGGGAGCCCTCGCTCCAGGACTCCATAATTTCCAGGTCGAAGTGAAGAGCTTTACCCCCAAGCCAGGCCAGTTCCGTCAAAACGCCACGGTCTATGTCCCCAGCCCCTCGCAGGGGTGACCGATAGGCTCGGGGAGAGGCGTGAGGGAGTCCACCGCCTTCCCCCGACACTCGGCGGACATAAGGTCGTCTTCAGGCGGAGGAGTCGATGGGGAGTCCCTCCCGGAGAATGCGGGCAAGGTCGCGGGCCGGGTGGACGGGCAGGGTGTGCTGGACTCCTGCTTTCAGATCCTTGACGGTAAGGGTTCCGTCTGAGCGTTCGCTTTCACCGGCGAGTCCGATGTAGCGGGCGCCTTCTCTTTCGGCCGAGACGAAGGCCTTCTTCAGACGGTTGGAGCCAAAGAGACCCACGCAGGAAATCCCTTCGTCCCTCAATCCGGTCAAAAGTGTTCGAACATAGGGGCGGCTGTCATTGTCGAGGGGATGGAGGGCAATCATAACCGGAGGCTCCTTGGAGACAGGGAGAGTCCCGGCCTTTTCCCTCAAAAGAAAGAGACGCTCGATCCCGATGGCGAGTCCGACTCCCGGAACGTCGGGGCCGCCGAGGGCGCTGACGAGACCGTTGTAGCGGCCTCCGGCCGCCCATGTCGATTGGGCCCCCAGGGCATCGGAAACCCATTCAAAAGCCGTTTCCGTGTAATAGTCGAGCCCTCGCACAAGCCGGTGAGAAAGGGTGTAGGGGATGCCACTCTCGGAGAGTGCCTGGCGGACCCGCTCGAAGTGGTCACGGGAGGCGGGACAGAGGGAGTCGGTGATGGCCGGTGCCGCATTGAGGACCGCCTGGCAGCCTTCAATCTTGCAGTCGAGAACGCGGAGCGGATTGGTGGCGATGCGTCGCACACAGGTTTCACAGAGGACATTCTTTTGCTCCTCGAGGTAGGAGAGCAACCTTTTCCTGTACTCGGGACGGCAATTCTCGCACCCCATACTGTTGATGAGAAGCCGGGAACCAGGAATTCCTGTCGCTTGGGCATACCGGCTGACAGTGGCGATCAGGTCGGCATCGGTGTCTGCGTCATTGGGGCCCAGAATTTCGGCGCCTGCCTGATGAAACTGCCTGAGCCGTCCGGCCTGGGGACGTTCGTGCCGGAACATCGGTCCCTGATAGAAGAGCCGGGAGGTCCGTCCCGGTTCCGCAAGGCGATGTTCGATCGCGGCTCGAAGGAGGGATGCGGTTCCTTCGGGGCGAAGCGCGAGCGTCTCTCCCCCTTTTCCCTCAAAGAGGTACATCTCCTTCTCCACGATGTCGGTGGACTCTCCTATCGATCGGGTAAACAGGGCAGCCGACTCAAAGATCGGCAGCCGTACCTCCTGGAATCCTGACAAGGCAAAGAGTCTCCGAATCTCGTCCTCGAGTTGCCTGAATGAGTCTGACTCCGGGGGGAGAAGATCTTTGACGCCTCGAGGGGCCTGATACTTCATGATTGCCTTTCCGTATAATGATGTCCGCGGATCTTCACCGTGGATGAGACGAGGGGACAGCCCGTCCGGGAGAGACCATTGACGGGAGCTGGGGGCCCGATAAACGAACCTTCATTTTAGCAGAGGATCGTGAAAAACAGAAAGAGTATCGTCAGAAATCAAGTGGCGACGGACGTCTCGAATCTCTCTCGAGGATTTACCGAGAGAACGATTGACCCTTCCTACATGGACCGGCCCGATACACGTGAGGCCTATGGAGCCTACTACGGGGAGGTCAGCCACGCCAAGGGGGAGTCCTTGGGGAGGGAGATTCTGCGGCGAGCTTCTCCAAGGCTCTTCCGGAAAGATCGTCTTCGGATGCTCGATCTGGGGGCAGGGACGGGGGAATTTTCCCAAGGGGTCGCCACGGCGCTCCTTTCAGAGTTTTCTGGCCCTCTCGACCTTCATCTCGTTGATCGGTCGGCTGGGGCCTTGTCCCATGCGATCAATGCGGCGAAGGATCCCCGGCTCTTCATTTCAGTGACCCGGGCGACACTGCCGGAGGAGAGGCCATTTCTTCCCGGCTCCTTTGATATCGTGACCATGGCCAACTGCCTGGCCGAAAACGATCATCGGGATGAGAGCTTTGCCGGTCTCCTCGAAGAGGTGTCAAACACCCTCCGTCCGGGAGGGATCCTGCTCCTGGTTGAGCCCGCCGACAAAAGATCGTCCCGGACACTTCTCTCCCTGGGAGACCTTCTTCTGTCCCGTCATTTTCCCTTGACACTGCTGGCACCGTGTCCTGGGGGAAGAACCGCCTCCTGTCCGGCTCTGGCCCATCCTGACGACTGGTGTCATGAAGATCGCCCGGCCGATTTTTCGGAGACACTCCTGAAAATGGCGGACTCGCTCGGTCACATCAAGGACGCCCTCAAGATGACCTACCTCCTCTTTGGTCAGGATGGGGCGCCGTTCCCTTCTGCACTCCGTCTGGTCTCGCCTCTTCATAAGGAAAAGGGATTTTTCTCGGGGGATTTTTGTGACGGGAATCACTGGTGGAGAATTCGTCTCTTGAATCGGAACAGGAGCGATCTGACGCGAAGCTTTACGCGTCTCCATCGGGGGGAGACAATCGAGGCGCCCTTGGGTGGACTCCTGAGATCCGGCTCCCCCCGAGACAGAAGAGGCGCGATGGATTGGTCGAAGGAGCTTCCTGTCATTCGACTGGCCCACCCCGACGGACAGCCCTTTGACCGGGAGGAAGGCTTGTGAGTCGGATCTGGCCGGTGATGGCACCCCATAGCCCCGATCTGCTGACGTCCTGGAGCCGGGGAGACCGCCGGGAGATGACCGCCGCCTTTGTCCGCTTTCGGCAGGAGATTTTTTCCCTTTCGGGAGAGCCTTTTGATGCGGTCATCGCCTATACGCCGGCGTGGCAGGTTCGGCATGTCACTCTGATGGACCTCTCTTCGGAGCATCGTTCGTCGAGGGATTTTTCCGGCTTTGGCCATCATTACCAGTATGATCCCCCTGGGGCCCCGGAGCTGGGGGAGCGATTGATGGCCGCCGGCCGGGCCAAGGGGATGGCGATGGCGTCAGGAGTCCATGGGATTGACCATGCCATCTCGATCCCCTTGTTCTTCCTCCTTCCCGAGGGAGCGACCCCTGTTCTTCCCATATCGCAGTCGCTTTCAGGAGTTCTTCAGGCACATCGCCTGGGGGAGGCGATTCGCGCTTTGAGTCCGAAGAGGCGGGAAAAGATCCTGTTGGTTGTGTCCGGGGTGCTTTCCTTTAATGCCATGGAAATGGCTCGGGGGCATGAGGATCCGGCGATTCCCCGGTGGACGGAGAAGATCATCGAGGCCCTTGCAGGGAAGGAAAATCCAGACTGGAGCCTTCTCCCGTTGTTGGGAAAGGATGTTTTGGATGTTCTCGATCCTCCCGGGCGTCTGCGGGAGCTGCACCTTCTCAAAGGCTTGGGTGTCTCGGGAGGACGTCTTTGGGCCCATGAGAGAATTGAAGGGCTAGTTCAGACGTTGATCAGCTTTGATCCGATTGAGACATGACAAATCACTTGTGTTTCGCTTTGGATCACTTGAGGAGTGAATGTGTTTCGAGGCAAGACAGGCTCTCCCAAGGCCTTTTCCGTAAACCTCAGGAATCAGGGCAGACGGTCCGAAAAGTATCGATCGGCCGCTTCCGTGACCTCGTCTAGCCATTGATCAAAGGAGCTGACTTCCCCCTCCTCGCCCTCTTCCGGGTGCCATGGTCGCTCCTCGCTTCGCCGGATCGACGTGTCATGGTCCACTCTATTGTGTGCCATCTTTCTCTCCCTTCCGTCATTCGATTTCTTTTTTTTGGGGGGCCGATTCATCTCCCTCCCGATATAAATTAAGCAATCCCCGTGCCAGTGAGGGAAAGAGCGCAGTGGTCCAGAGGCCGCCTTTCTCATTTTTAGTAATAATAATTCCTTTTTAGTCTTCTTATATTCTTTTGTGTATGATTATGATCTTTTTTGTTTGTATTTTAACTTGTGAAGGGGCCATGGAGACATCCCGCCTCTCTCTTGAGTGGAGGCTTCTGACAAGAGGAAGACCCTTGTTTTAAGATGTGGTTCAGTTTTGGAAAATGTTCCCGATAAGAGTATCATGGTAAGCGACTGTGCAGGGTAGCGTTCGCACGGCAGGCGTAGTCGATAAACGGAGGATGGGGAAATGGCGGCGATGTTTGGTCGGCAAGGGAGTGGAGGGAGTCCCGGAGGCGAGCGCGAAAATCGCTTTCCTTCCGGTGACGGCGGAGATCGTGGCCGGGGCCTTACAGATTCGAGGGTCCTGCTCCGCATTCTCGATGCCGTTCCCAATCTGGGAATTGCGGTCGCCTCTCCCGACATGGGGTCGGGGCGCGGAGGAAACACCATTCTCTACATGAACCAGGCCATGAAGGAGATCGTCTCCCAGATGGAATCGG
>JAKARS010000033.1 GCA_021828375.1 Nitrospirota bacterium | reverse complement strand
TCATCAGCCTCTCGATGACTTCCGGAGTCTGAGCCCCGGCCATGCAACCGGAGTAAAGCTCCGAATTTTTCCTGACCTCATCAGGAAGCTCAAAGCGAGCCACAACATCCGATATAACCATTCTCCCACCAGGACGAAGAACCCGAAAAACCTCCCGAAAGACACGGGCTTTATCCGGAGAGAGATTGACGACACAGTTTGATATGACGACATCGACTGAAGCATCCGCTACCGGAAGATTTTCGATCTCTCCCAAGCGAAACTCAACATTCTTCAAATCCCCCTCTCGGGCTCCCTTGCGAGCACGACTGATCATTTCAGGAGTCATATCAACACCGATCGCACGACCATTCTTGCCGACAAGCCTTCCCACCATGAAAACATCGATCCCTGCCCCGGAGCCTAAATCGAGGACTGTCATTCCCTCCTCGACACGAGCTTCACGCAACGGTGCCCCGCACCCGAGTCCCAGATCGGCGCCTTCCGGTAGTGATTGAAGCTCTTCCGGAGAATAGCCAAGCTTCAGCGAAAGGCCACCCGCCTTCTCTCCCGAAGAACAGCATGAACTTCTGGGAGAACAGCAACCTTCAGCCTCCATGTCCCGGGCTATTTTTCCATAGCGTTCTCTCACAACCTCTCGGACATCCGGATTCATACCTCCATCCGTCACCATCTTCTCCCTCCTAAAGTCTCAACATCGTCCGAAGAAATTTTCCGAAAACATTTCAATGTTTCAATTATAATAAAATTTACAAACAAGGATCAATAGACCCCAATTCCGGTGTAGAGGATTTCAAAAAAATCCTTTCAAAAAACCGACCGAGGGGTGAGAGCTTCTTCCTATCTCGACACTCGGGAATAGACGTCATTACATGAATGAGAAGGGAATTCACAAACTTCGGCTTTGGCCAATCCTTTTCAAGCTTCATTGTGTGGTGCCACAGCCAGACAATTCCCTCCTTCTTGCTTTGCCTGTGAGAGTGCCCGTTCAGCCAGTTTGATCAAGTCATCCTCAGTCTGCCCCGACACACGGATTGCCGCTCCAAGCGAAACAGTCACCAGGGCGCGTTCTCCCGTCGCCACTGGGTTGGAGCAAGACACAACTCCTCTGATTTCGGCATAATGATTTAATACAGTCTCAGGATTGATTCGGGGAGATACCACAAGGAACTCCTCCCCTCCCCAGCGCCCCAAGAACTCACCTTCCATGAGCTTCCCCTGAATAAGGGTGGAGACGCTTTGCAGGAGTGCATCTCCGGCTAAGTGTCCGTAATGGTCGTTATACCGCTTGAATTCATCAATATCGAAGATAGCCACCGCCAAAGAAAATCCTTCCTTTTCAGCGCGAACCATCTCCCGTGCGAGAATCTTTATGATGGCGCGCCTGACCAATGCCCCTGTAAGGGGATCCCTGTAAATTCGCGTCATGTTTTTAAGCAGGATCGACAGCTCGCTGATGGAAAAGAGTGGCGGAATCAATGGGGGAGATTTTTTAGGAATGCTCTCATCAAAGCTTTGGAGGTATCCGGCGACATCCTTGATCGGCTCCCCCACCTGAAGAACAACGTTCCGCCATCCCATCGCCATAAAAAGGAGTCCCAAAACGGTCGATCCCCAATAGAGCCATGTATCGAGATGCTCAAGATGCAGCTGACGATGTTCAACTAAGGACAGGCGACGGACCTCATTCCTCCGCGAGTCTGTGACATGGAGCTGAAAGACTCCAACCTGGGAAAGAAGCTGCTGAAGACAGGGGCTGCCTCCTGGCAAAGGATGTCTGAGGCAGGCGATCCCGTTTTTTTCGAGGGTGGCCCAGCCCGAAGGCAGAAGATTATGATTTCGACCATCAATCCGGCCAAGATTATGTATCAGAACCCTGATCAGTCGCGCCTGAATGAGAAGCTTTCTCCGTTCTTCCTCTTGGGACTTTCCTTCCGTGAGACTCTGAAGGAGTTCCTCATGAAATGCCGACAGGCTCGCATCGATTTCTGAGACTTGGCTTTCCGCTTCGGCCAATGACTCAATCTTTCCGATGAGGGCCTTCTTCTGGCCATTGAGATAGGAGTGAAGACCCAAGCCAACAACATGAAAAAATATTGAACCGGCAAAGGTGATCGCGACAAATGTCCGAAATGATACCTCAATCGGAATCGGCCACTTTTTCATTGCACGCGCTCCTGGCTCGGGAAGGAAAAGGAAAACTTCATGGACTCAGGAAGGATACAACGTCAAGAAAAAACTCGCCAGACATCCAGACTTTCTCTCCCACTGTCAAAAAACGCGAAAGGATGACTTGACCCCAGATCATCGGTGAACTAATTTATTAATTAATCAATTAACCTCATTTTCAAGCACGACAACCTGTCACATCAGAACAAGGAACTTCGGACCTCATGAAAAAACAGGCATTGATCGCAACTGTCGCAACAGTCATTGGAATCGGGAGCGCCTCAGTCCTGTACGCCTCTTACACCCGAAGCCACGTCTCCACCGATGATGCCCAGATAACAGGCCATCTCGACCCGATCACTTCCCGAATTGCCGGTCCGGTCGCCCGGGTTCTCATAAAGGACAACCAAGTTGTCCATGCCGGAGATGTCCTGATCGAAATTGACTCCCGACTTTTCCAATCCACCTATGACAAAGACAAGGCAGCCCTTGCCCGAGACATGGCCCAACTGAAGGTCCTCTCCGCCACGATTGAGCGGGATCGGGCCAACTCCGATCTGGCAAAACGGGAGAGCCGACGGACACTGAATCTTTCCAAGAAAGCCTTTGCCACGGCATCGCGACTCGACAAGGACATGTCCACGTACCAAATGGCCCAGGCCCAAACCAAAGCCGACACAGAAACCATGAAGGTCCTGAAAGAGACGATCCATCGCGATGAGGCCGTTCTTGCCATCGACTCCATCAACCTTCGCTATACCAAGGTCCGCGCCCCCGTCGATGGCCGAATCACGGGGAAGACAATTGAGATGGGAACGTTTTTGACCCCTGGCCAGGTTGTAGGATATGTCGTTCCCTTCAAGATGTGGGTTGTCGCCAATTACAAAGAAACCGATCTTCATGGCATTCGGCGGGGTGACCCCGTCACCCTCAAAGTCGATGCCCTTCCCGGACAGACCTTTCATGGACACGTCGACAGTATCGCCCAGTCGACAGGGGCCGTTCTCTCCCTCCTGCCGCCGGAAAATGCCACCGGCAACTTCACAAAGGTTGTCCAGCGCGTACCGGTCAAGATCCTGATCGACCCCGGATCCGACCCGGACCATCGATTGCGAATCGGCATGTCGGTTGTTCCCGTCGTTCTCACCCACAAGATCCGATAAACGATGGAACCCGGAGCCCCGGTCGAGCGAAGCGCCGACATCCCTCCCCTAAGCAATCCCCGACTGGTCATCACGGCCGCAGTCGGGGCCACCGTCCTGGAGACTCTCGATTCCACAGTCGTTAACGTGGGCCTGCCCAACATGATGGGGGGGCTCGATACCACCATCGACGGAATCGCCTGGGTCATCACCGCCTATACCATCGGCAATGTTCTCATGATCCCCATGACCCGCTACCTTTCCGATCGATTCGGCCGGAGACGATACTTCACCTTGTCAATCATCCTCTTTACCCTCTTTTCCCTCTTATGCGGACTCTCTCGGGACCTCCTTCCTCTGGTATTTTTCCGGCTTCTTCAGGGAATGGCGGGAGCCGCCTTTTTTGCGACGAGTCAAACGCTTATCATTGATGCCTTCCCTCCGGAAAAAGTCGCCATGGCCAATGCCGTCTTCGGCATTGGCGTGAGCCTGGGGCCGGCCCTCGGTCCGGTCGTGGGGGGCTATCTCATCTACAATCATTCATGGCCTTGGATTTTCTTCATCAACGTACCCACAGGAATCTTTCTCACCTACCTCTCCTATCGCTATGTTCCCGACTCCCATCATTCCGTTTCGGATGAACCTTTTGACCTTCCTGGAGTTCTTCTTCTTGTGGGAGCCATCCCCGGCATTCAGTTCGCCCTGGAAAACGGTCAACGCTATGACTGGTTCTCCTCTCCGGCCATTCGGATCGCGGCCCTTTCCGGAGCTCTCTTCCTGGCCCTCTTTGTGATTCGGGAGCTCACCGCCAGACACCCCCTTCTGGACCTGAGGGTTCTCAAGAATCGCTCCCTCTGGGCTGGGTCGGCCGGTTATGCCTTGCTGGGATCCGTCTACTTCGGAACGCTCTTTACCATTCCCCTGATGGGTGAGGAGCTCTTCTCCTGGGACCCCCTCGAAACAGGGTTTGTCCTCCTTCAAAGCATCATCTCTTTTACTTTTGCCACAATGATCTCCGGATCGTTGATGGGCAAGGTTCCAGTCTGGATGATCATGGTCCCCGGAGTCGTCGTGATCGAAATCGCGCTCTGGGGATATGGCCACATTGGCCCCACGGCCAACCCCCACTCATTCCTCTGGCCAAACATTTTCCGGGGCATCGGACTTGCCCTTCTCTTCCCCCCCCTCATGACCATGTCGCTGGCCACGCTTCCTCGCCGGATGCTCGCCACCGGCGCCGCCGTTTCGGGCATGATCGGCCAGTTGGGCGGATCCATCGGAATCGCCCTTCTTGCGACATTCCTTCAACGATCCCAGCAGGTTCACCAGGCCTATCTCACCACCGCCAATCTCACCGCCAACAGAGTTCAGACGGAACAGACCCAGCAAACGATCATCTCCCACCTCTCCTCCCTTGGAATTTCTCCGGGGGAGGCCTCCCGTCTCGCCATTGGACTCATTGAAAAGGAAGTCTCCTCTCAGTCCCTCTTTCTCTCCTTCTCCGATGTCTATGCCGCAGTCGCGGTGGCTGCACTCATTCTCCTGGGACCCATTTTCCTCTTTGAACGCTCCCCTCGGGAAGAACCGCCTCCGTCTCCCCCCACAACAGGATGACTTCAACCGAAGGAGGCTGATAAACTAGGAGAGAAGGATTGTAACCCCAACCCGCTTGAGGCCCCCCGTGAATCCCTACGTCATTTCCATGTCTCTGCTGATCTATCTCGCCCTCACCGGATATCTGACAGCCCTGTTTATAAGAACCCGTTACGGAGCCCCCACCGGTCGATGGCTTGGCTCCTTTTTTTCCGGACCCCAGACCTCGGACTTTATCCGGATTCGGCGAGGCCATATCTTTGCAGCACTGGCAGGCTTCACCTGTGACGTGACGGGAACGGCCATCATGGAATACGAACGAATCCAGGGGCGCATCCGCTTTCACCCGGTCCCCCCGGCATTGGACTGGTTCCATCTCATTACCGCCCAGGGGGCTCTCTGGCTCTTCGTCCTTCTCGCCATCTTGGGAGTCCTCAGAAAAAAAGGACACCCGCTGGGGCGATTCCACTCGAAGCTCGGGCCGGTCTTTCTCGTCATCTGGCTGTCGAGCTCCATCTCGGGGTGGTTCTACCGCGTTTTTTAGCCGCCAATAAGGATCGAAACCCATGGCTATTCTTTTTCGCACCGACAAGCGTCAAATCACAGCACTGCCGGAAATCGCCAAAATCCTTAACACCATTGGTGTTCGGCTTGACGCTTGGCCTGTTCCGGAGACTTGCCCCCTCCAACACCTCTTGGGCAAACCGCGACTGACCCCTTCGGAACAGGAGGAAGTTCTGAGCTCATTTCTTCCTCGTTTTGACCACCTGAAAAAAACTCTGGGCTACCAGACACAGGATCTCATCGTGCTCGACCCCGATCTCCCGGGACTCTCCGCTCTCGAAGAAAAGTTTCGATCCTGTCACACCCACGATGATGACGAGATCCGCTACATCGTGGAAGGCGAAGGGATCTTCGGTTTTGTCCTGCCTGACGGGGATCAGGTGGAGCTTCTCGTCGAAAGCGGGGACTTCATCAACGTCCCTCGAGGCGCCGAACACTGGTTCCGGCTGACGCCAGCGCGGCGCATTAAGGCCGTCCGATATTTCACCTCCCGGGAAGGCTGGGTTCCCCTCTATACGGGACGCCCCCTTTCTTCCGCCTTCGCATGACATCACCGTCCTCCTCTCCGGAACGGAAAATCCGGGTCCTCTATGAGTTTCCCCAAGGGATCGACCCGAAACGGCAGGGTCAGATCCTCGCCCTGGGACAAACAGTCGGCTCCCTCTCCCCTGGCATGGCGGCACAGATTGCCGATTACCAGGGGGTCATGGAATCGGTCGAGATGCTTCCCGATGGCAGGGGACAGGCCTGGGTCAGTTATCCCCTCCACAATGTTTCGGGAGATTTGGGGTCTCTTTTGGTGATGGTCCTCGGAAAGTACTCCCTGGCGGGACCGGCCAAGATTCGGAGGCTAGAGCTTCCCGCCGACTATGGAACCCGGGGGCGATGGGGCTTCGAGGGGATCGCCCGCCTGGCAAAGGTCTCCGGGCGCCCTCTCTTCATGGCTATCTTCAAGCCGGCCTTGGGCCTCTCCCCCGACGACCTGGCCCGAATCCTTCGGGAGGTGGGCGAAGCCGGACTCGACCTGATCAAGGACGATGAAATTCTCCCGGACACACCCGCATCGACAGCCCTGTCCCGGATCAAGGCCTGCCGCCCGGTCCTAGACGAGATCGAGCGCACCCAAAAGCGCACCATGCTCTACGCCGTGACGCTCTCGGGTCGGGCCGATACCCTTCTCGACTCGGCGAGAAGGCTACGGGATGCCGGGGCCAACGCCTATCTTCTCTCCCCCTTTGCCTATGGACTCTCCGTCATGGAAGCCCTCGCATCCCACCCCGACACCAATCTGCCGATCTTTGCCCACCCTGCCATGGCAGGGGCGCTGGGGGGCTCCCCCGATTACGGATTTGACATGAACGTCCTGCTCGGCACCCTGATGGTCCACGGGGGAGCCGATGCCGTTCTCTATCCCACAAGCGCCGGAAATCTCCCCATCTCGTCGGAGACCGAAACAACCATACGGGAAACGCTCAGGCGAGGAGGTCTCGCACCGGTCCCTTCAGCGGGGGTTCACCCGGGGGCCCTCCCCCGATTCCTTCCGGATGGAACCAGGGAAATCATTCTCAATGCCGGCACCGGCATCATGGATCACCCTCAGGGTCCGGCAGCCGGGGTGCGTGCCTTCCATGAAGCATGGAAACACTGGTGCGACAAGGCTTCGTTTTCTCCTGAGGCCATTCCTGAAGGTCCTCTCAAGGCGGCGGTCCTTAAATGGGGAACATAGCGCACACGCCCCGCACCGTCGTTTTCTCTGACTTCGACGGGACCATCACCCAGGAGGAGACCTTCTCCCTGCTGATGAGAGAGTTTGCCCCCGAGGCCTCAAACCGGATGATTCCCCGACTCCTCTCCGGCGAGATCACCCTCCGGGAGGGGGTACCCGCCGTTCTTGAAACCATTCCCTCTTCTGCCTTCCCTGCCATGGAGCAGCGCATGCGGGAAGCTCCACTGAGGCCAGGATTTGAAGAGTTCCTGAACACGCTTGACCATCTGGGAATCCCTTTGGTCGTCCTCTCCGGAAGCATCGAACCTCTGGTCAATGCCCGGCTCCATTCCTACAGGAGCCGGATCGAACGAATTGTGGCCGCAAAGGTCGATCTCTCGGGCCCATTTCTCAAGGTCACGTCCCCGTATGCCGCCCATGACGAGCTCGTCTACAAGCCCGGGATTCTTCACTCCTTCGATGTCCCCACACGGATCGTTGTGGGGGATTCCGTGACGGACTTTTCCATGGCGCGACTGGGAAGCCTCGTCTTTGCCCGAAGCCTCCTTGCCAAGAAGCTCGATGAGGAGGGGAGAACCTACATTCCATTCGAGACATTCTTCGAAATTTCGAACTATCTCGAACTTCATCAAAAAAGCCTAAGAGACCAATGACCATGACCGAGCAAAAGATCGCCCTTGCCAGCCTTTCCCGACATCTTTACCGAAAAGGCTGGATGGAAGGAACCGGAGGGAATCTCTCCCTCCGAAGCGCGGGGCGAATCCTCATCACTCCCAGCGGGGCGAACAAGGGGCGAATCCGGGGGGAAGACATTCTCGAACTTGACGGGGAGGGAGCGCCCCTCGACGGGGGAAACAGAAAGCCGTCGGCCGAAACAGCCATTCACCGGGTTCTCTACACACTCTTCCCTCAGGCGGGCGCGGTGATCCACGTCCATACCCCCGAGGCCATTCTGGCCTCCCTCCGAGGAAAGACAGCGCTCCCTCTCCCTCCCCTCGAGGTCATCAAGGGAATGGGCTTCCCCCTTCCGGAAGAGGCCCCGCCGATTCCAATTTTCGACAATGATCCCTCCGTCGACCGGATTGCGAGAGATATCGAGAACCGTCTCAGAAACACTCCGGCCCCCCTCCCCGTTCTGCTCATTCGCCATCATGGCACCACCGTCTGGGGGAACACTCTCGATGACGCTCTTCGACACATCGAACTGGCAGAATTCTGTTTTCGCGTCATTCTCTCACTGCCCTATCCTTCCCCCGCCCCTGACACTTGATCCAATCGGCAATCAAGAGGATCTGTCAAAACAGGCGGCTCCCCATCCCGCCTCAAGCCCCCGACATTCCTGTGCTTCCCTTCCCCACCGACTTCTTCCCTTACAACACCTCTGACGCCCCAATCTTTCTTATTTTTTCCCTTCCCCTGCTTGATCGATAAAAGGCCAGTCCACATAAAAACATATAATATTTAAAAAATAATTAAAAAAACTTTCATTTGAAATTTAAAATTGTTAAATGATAAAATTTCAATCAATTTATAAATAATAATTAAGTATCTAAATAAATTATCGAACCTATCCCTTCTCTACAATGTCATGGCAAACTCAATAACACGACAAAATGGGAGAAACATCCCAAGGAGACAAAATGATGCGTGGAATTCCCGTCATTTCCGCAATACTCTTACTTCTTCTTTCTTCGTGTGCCTCGCTTGAAGACGCCTTTAATCAAGGTGTTCTGGGCGGAAACTCGGCCATCAAAGACAAAAATCAGATCCATCTTGAAACCGTGAGCTTTCCAGATGGAGATGTGGTATCGGCCGCGGGCGTTCCTGGCAAACACTCCTTTATGATCCTTCGGACCTCCTCCTCCGGATTCCTTCTTCAGGAACTTGATGTGACGACCGGACAGACTCTTTGGTCACAATCCCTGCCGCTCCACTTCCAGCCAACCTTCAAGTCAATGGTGGCCGACAGCCGAGGACGTGTCTACATCTTTCCCTCGACCCTCTCTCGCCATCAACGAACCATTGCCATTTATGATTCCAGAAAACACCGTCTTCGCCTCAAGCGGCTCCCCCTCCGATCAAACTGGACGACTTCTCCTCTTGAGATTGCCCGAGACAACGAAGATGGGATCTTTTATCCATCGGTGCTCTCCGCAAGCCGAAGACGGGAAACCATGCACTCCCTTCTTGTCCTGTACCATCTCTTGCCTAACGGAAAAGTGAAGGGTCCCTTCCCTGTCGGAGCTCCCCCGCAAAATGGCAACTTCAACCTGACGGTTGACCCAGCCACGGATTTGGTGTGGACAACTGTTGCGATCCGGCAACGGCCGACACTGACAAGCGTCACCACCTATACAGGCACGCAGGTTCAAACAGAGACCAAACTCAACATTTTGCCCTTGTCATTTATCGATGGCCCGGGCCTTGCCGTTCTGAATACTCAGGGACTCCTCCTCGAAAGGATTCCCGTGGGAAATGCCGCCGGGTGGATCCGCTCCGTCTTCCCTCTGACAGGCGATCACAGTGTCCGCATTGCAGGAGAAACTCCCACATGCTTCACCGAAATTCATATCCTCGATGGAACGTGGGAGGGATTCGTTGTTCTTTCCATGGTTAATGTAGGCATTCCTGCCATCGACACCATTGCCGGCAACC
>JAKARS010000032.1 GCA_021828375.1 Nitrospirota bacterium | reverse complement strand
TGGCCCGGGCCGTCGCAGGCTGTGCAACTTGGGAGACCAGGAAGAGAACTCCGGCCAAAAGCCAGGCGAGACGTTTTGTTGTCATGGGAACCTCCTTGGAGAAGTGGGTCCGGATGAGTTTCCGGACAGGGTGACCCTTTCTTTATTTTATCCTTGTTTGGGACCCCTTGAAAAGGACGGCCAGCCACCGCCACCGGGAGGGACTCTGTCAAAGGGAAGAGGAAGGGAGACTGCGGGAAGGCAGGTGCAGGGACACAGTGGTCCCCTTCCCCAGGGCACTCTTGACGGCGACCCGGCCGGAGAGGAGTGTCATGACATGGCGAACGATCGAAAGCCCCAGCCCTGTTCCCGGAACGGCGGGGCTTCGGGAGCGGTCGACCCGATAGAATCTTTCAAAGATGCGGGGGAGCTCCTCCTCGGGAATTCCCATTCCGCGATCCTCCACCTCGATCTGGACTCCCGACTCACCCATCGTGGCACCAAGTCGGAGAGAGGAGCCCGGAGAGGAATACTTGATGGCATTGTCAAGAAGATTGACCAGCACAAGATGGAGGAGGGATTCGTCGGAGACAAAGGTGAAGGGTCTTGAAAAATCCGTCTCGAGGCGCATCTCCTTTTGGGAGAGACGATCAGAAAACTCTTCCCGAAGACGGTCGGAGAGCGATCCCAGCTCAATCGGGGCCAGACGAAGGTCCACCGTCCCCGATTCGAGGCGGGAGAGCTCAAGGAGGTCGTTGACAAGTCGGGAAAGGCGATCGGCGGAGGTGGAGATGATCCCCAAAAAACTCTTGGCAAGCTCCGGATCGGCGAGCGCTCCATCGCTCAGCGCCTCGGCATAGCCCCGGATCGAGGTCAGGGGGGTCCGGATCTCATGGGAGACATTGGCGACGAAGTCCTTTCGGATTCTCTCCAGCCCCCGAATCGTGGTCATGTCGTAAAAGAGAAAGATCCCGTAGCTCTTCCCGGAGCCGTCCCGGGGTTCCGAAATCGTTGCCACCACATTCAGGACCTTGGCGGCTCCGCGACTCCGATAACCCAGCTCCCGCATGACCCGGTTTTTGGTCCGAAAGACCTCCTCCACGAGCTGGTGGATCGCCGTCTCCCGAACCACGATCCCCAGGCGGTTCCCCACCGCCTCGCTGGCCGGAATGGCCAGAATACGCTCGAAGGCCGGATTCACCATGAGGATCTGGGAGTTCGACGCAGTGACCACCACGCCCTCCACCATATTCTCAAAGACCCCTTCGAAGCGGCTCGCGACTTCGGCAAGGCGCCCTGAGGTCTCGTGCTTTTCCTTAAGGAGTCGGATGAGACCCGAAAGCATGGGATCGAAGAGATCGTCAAAGAAGCCCTGGGCCGCGATCGTCAGGGGGTTTTTCAGCGCCGCATCCGCCTGACGCGCCACAATCCGGTAGATCAGGCGGACCAGAAGATACAGAAAGAGAAAAAGCCCGGCAAAGAGAATCAGGCGGGCCATTCCGTGGCCCGCCAGGAGCATGAAGACCCCGCCGGCAACAAAGGCGCCTCCGCCGAGGAGGAAGACGAAGGCGCGAAAGCTCATGGACCGCCCTTCCCCTCTTCACGAAAGCGATAGCCAATCTGCTTGACCGTCTCGACCCAGGCGGCCGACTCCCCCATCTTTTTCCGAAGGCGACGGATGTGGACATCCACGGTCCGGTCCGTCCCCTCGTAGTCGTCGCCCCAGACCGTATTGAGGAGGGTCTCCCGATCGAGGACGCGGCCGGCCACCCGCATGAGGGCGACCAGGAGGTCGAACTCCTTGGCCGTCAGCGGCGCTGGAACCCCTTCAAATGTGGCCTCATGGCGACCGATGTCGATGGTGACAGGACCGATCGACATCCGCTCCGACAGGCGCTGCTGGGTTTCCCGGCGGCGAAGGACCGCCTTGACCCGGGCGACCATCTCCTTGGGATGAAAGGGTTTGACGATATAGTCGTCGGCCCCCATCTCAAGACCGACCACCCGGTCGGTCTCTTCCCCCTTGGCCGTCACGATCACCACCGGCGTGGCCGAAATTGCCGGATCCTGCTTGATGAGACGGTTGACGGTCAGTCCGTCGATTCCGGGAAGCATGAGATCAAGGAGGATGGCATCGGGCTTGAGGCGACGAGCAAGAGAGAGGCCCGCCGTCCCGTCGGACACATGCTCGCACTCAAAGCCCTCCATCTTGAGGTAGTGGTGGATCAGGCCGGCAATATCGGGGTCGTCCTCGATCATCAGGATCTTTTTGGCCATATTATGCAGTCTCCAGGGCAAAGGGCCGCGACAGTCCTTCAAAGGATAGGAAAGATGAGACAAAAAATCAATTAAGAAAAGAACTTCATTCAGCGAGAGCGGGGAAAGGTCGCAGGATTCCTCGAAGCGGGAAGGAAGATGCTAGGAGATCGTATCGGAGACGGTCCGAAGGGGAAGCTCCCGGGCCCGGCCGTCCTCGACCACGAATCCCCGGACCACCGGCGGCTCCTTTTCGAGGCCGACGATAATCATGTAGGCCTCCGGGTAGAAGGCCTGGCGGATATCGGTGGGAGAAGGGGCCGGTTCGGAGAGGGGGTGGGAATGAAAGATGGCGAAGAGTGACCAACCTTCACGGCGAATCCTTTTCATCGCATCGAACTGCTCCCGGGTCTCCATCTGATAGCGGACCGGAGAATGGAGGCTGTTGGCAACGGGCAGAACCTCCACCGCTCGTCCGGAGCCATCGGCCGCCACAAGCCCACAGGCCTCTTCCGGCCGAAGGCTCCGGCAGTGGTCGACGATTTTCCGGAAGATCTCCTGAGGAAGGAGGATCTCCTCCCCGTCCCGCATCAGGAGGCCGGCACCTGGCAGACCCACTCCGAAGATCCTGAGACGGTCGTAATGGTGGGGGAGGAGCCGCAAAGGGCGCAGTGGGGATCCTTGGGAACCTTGAGTTTGCGGAAGGTCATGGAAAGGGCATCATAGAGAAGCAGGCGGCCGGTCAGGAGCTCCCCCACTCCCAGGATCTTCTTCACCACCTCTGCGGCCTGGAGGGTTCCGATGGTTCCGGCAAGAACCCCCAGAACACCGGCTTCGGAACACGAGGGGACAAGGCCCGGGGGGGGAGCCTCGGGGTAGAGGCATCGATAGCAGGGGGCGGAGGTATGCCCTTCAAGAACCGTGACCTGCCCTTCAAAGCGGAGGATCGAGCCCGACACCAGGGTCTTCTTCAGAAAGAAGGCAGCATCGTTCACAATATAGCGGGTTCCAAAATTATCGGAGCCGTCGACAATCACATCGTAGTCGGAGAAGAGCTCCATCGCGTTTTCTGCCGTAAGCCGGTCCTGAATCGGAATCACCCGGACATCCGGGTTCATCCGGGTGAGGGTCTTTTGTCCCGAGAGGACCTTGGGGATGCCGACCGTCGCCTGGGAGTGCATGATCTGACGCTGGAGGTTCGAGACATCGACGACATCCATGTCGATCAGGCCGATGGTTCCGACGCCGGCGGCGGCCAGATACATGGCCACAGGGCTCCCGAGCCCTCCGGCGCCGATCACGAGAACCCGGGCGGCAAGAAGCTTTTCCTGCCCCTTTCCCCCGACCTCCTTCAGGATGATGTGGCGGCTGTAGCGCTGGATCTGATCTTCACGAAATGCCATGGGAATCTCCTTGGAATCCTATCCCTCGAGAATGCTCTTTTCAATGGGAGCGACAACGATCCCGCGGTCTCGCAAATAGGCGACGGTGCGCTCGAGGTCGGGAAGCTCTCCGTCCATCTCAAGCTCCATCCAGCCACTGTCATCGGAGATATCGGCCCGACGAATGTTGACGACCACAGGAAAATTCTTGCAGATCTCGTAGACAATGGGCTCCCTCACCCGCTCCTCGGGAAAGGTCAGGTGGAGGCGCATCTGTGTCATCGGGAGCCTCCGGCGATGGCCGGGATGATGGAGACCTCGTCGCCGGCCTTGACCGTCGTATCGAGCCCTTCGGCAAAGCGGATGTCCTCTTCGTTGAGGTAGATGTTGATAAACCGGCGAAGCTCTCCCGACTCGTCGGTCAGGCGCTCCCGGATGCCGGGATAGTGGCTCTCGAGTCCGTCGAGGATCTCTCGAACCGTCTTCCCCTCCTCCCGAACCTCGCCCTGGTTTCCGGTGAGCTTCCTCAGGGGCGTCGGAATGCGTACGACAACGGACATGGAATTCCTTTCTTTTATGCGGTCAGTTCGACGGGTTCACATTCTTGCGGAAGGAGCTCAGGGACGCATCGATGGCCACCGGTTCGGGAAGGGCTCCCGTAAGGGCCTCCATCGTCTTGAGTCCATTCCCGGTAATGTAGGCCACGGTGAGATCCGAGCGGCCGATCCGTCCCTCTTCACACAGCTTTTTCAGGGAGGCCACGGTCACCCCTCCGGCCGTCTCCGCAAAGATCCCTTCGGTTTCGGCCAGAAGCTTCATCCCCTCGACTATTTCCGGATCGGTGGCGGCCGCAATGGCCCCCTTCGACTTGAAGACGACGTCCAGAGAATAGAAGCCATCGGCGGGATTTCCGATGGCCAGAGACTTGGCAATGGTGTTGGGCTTCACCGGAACGAGGTGGTTCTTTCCGGAGACAAAGGCCCGGTAGACAGGGGAACAGCCTTCCGCCTGGGCTCCGTTGACCCGAAGCGCCGGATTGGCGGGAACGATGCCCAGCTTCGAGAACTCCTGAAAACCCTTCCAGATCTTTGTGAGAAGGGATCCCGAGGCAATCGGAACCACGACCTGGTCCGGAACGCGCCAGCCCAGTTGCTCGGCCGTTTCAAAGGCCAGGGATTTGGAACCCTCGGCATAGTAGGGGCGAATGTTGATATTCACAAAAGCCCAAGGATACTCTCCGCCGATTTCGCTGCAAAGGCGGTTGACGTCGTCGTAGTTTCCCCGGACGGCCACCACGGTCGGATGGTAGATCAGGTTGCCCAGGATCTTTCCGGCTTCGAGGTCGTGGGGAATGAAGACAAAACACTTCATCCCGACGCTGGCCGCATGGGCCGAGACAGAGTTGGCCAGGTTGCCGGTCGAGGCACAGGCAACGGTATCGAAGCCCAGCTCCCGCGCCCGTGTCATGGCCACCGCCACCACCCTGTCCTTGAACGACAGTGTCGGATGGTTCACCGTGTCATTCTTCAGGTAGAGGTTGTCAAGGCCCAGAACCTTGCCCAGCCGCTTCGCGTGAACCAGCGGGGTCATGCCGGCATGGAGACCCACAGTCGGAGCACCTGTCACAGGAAGAAGCTCGTGATACCGCCAGAGGGATTTGGGCCCTTCCTCGATCGAGCGGCGGGAAAGGCGGCCGGCGATCGCCTCGTAGTCATAGTCGACTTCGAGAGGGCCGAAACAAAACTCACAGATATGCATCGCCACGGCCGGATAGAGACGGCCGCACTCGCGACATTTGAGACCTTTTATCTTCGACCCTGCGGAGGGGTTTGCCACAGTCTCTCCGCGGGCCACGTCAGACTCCCGGTGTGGTGCAGACGGTCTGTTCATAGTCGATCAACTCCGTAATCACAGGATGATCCCCGCAGACGGGGCACTTGGGGTTCTTGCGGACGGCCACGTTCCGGAAGGCAACCGTCAGGGCGTCATAGGTCAGGAGGCGATTTGTCAGAAGATCTCCCTTGTCCAGAAGAAGCTTCAGGACCTCTGTCGCCTGAATGGTTCCGATGACGCCGGCGATGACGCCGAGGACACCCGCTTCGGAACAGGAAGGAACGGCTCCGGCGGGAGGCGGCTCCCGGAAGAGACAGCGGTAGCAGGCCGACTCTCCGGGCCGGATGGTAAGAACCTGGCCGACGAAGCGCAGAATACCCCCATGAACAAGGGGAACTCCGGAAAGAACGGCCAGATCGTTGATCAGGAATTTCGCGGGAAAGTTGTCCGTTCCGTCGAGAATGACATCGTATCCCGAGACAACCTCTCGGGCATTGGCCGCCGTCAGGGCAAAGGGATAGGTCAGCACCTTGACGTCGGGGTTGAGGGCTTCGATTTTCTCCTGCCCGGAGAGAACCTTGGGTCGGTCGACATCCGGGGTTCCATGAAGGATCTGGCGCTGAAGATTCGAGAGATCCACCACATCCATGTCCACAAGTCCGATCGTTCCGACCCCTGCGGCGGCAAGGTAGAGGGCCGCCGGGCTTCCCAGTCCTCCCGCTCCGATGATCAGGACCCGGGAGGCCAGAAGAGCCTTCTGCCCCTTCCCTCCCACTTCAGGCAGGAGGATGTGTCGAGAATAGCGCTCGATCTGTTCCTCAGTCATATCCATCTCTTTTTCCTTCCTGGAAAAAAGCTAGACCTGCAGATACTTTTCGATGGAAAAGTACCTCTCAAAGCTGTCGCAGACGACCGTAACTACCCGAGAGCCTTCAGGAAGGGTCCGGGCCAGGGCAATCGCGGCAAAGACATTGGCCCCGGAGGAGATCCCCGCCATGATTCCCTCTTCCTTCGCCAGACGGCGCGCCGTCTCAATCGCCTGAACATCCGTGACGGTAAAGACTCGACTGATCACCTTCCTGTCCAGAATTTTCGGCACGAACCCTGCCCCGATTCCCTGGATCCGATGCGGTCCTGGGGCGCCGCCGGAGAGAACCGGAGAGCTTTCCGGCTCCACCGCCCAGACAGGAATCTCCGGGGACTTCTCCCGGAGAAAACGGCCCACCCCGGAAATGGTGCCGCCCGTGCCGACACCGGAAACAAAACCATCGGGAACTCCGCCCAGAGAGTCGACAATTTCAGGGCCGGTGGTGCGGTAATGGGAGTCGGGGTTGGCAGGATTGTCGAACTGTCGAGGCATGAAGGCCCCGTGCATGGAGGAGACGATCTCCTCGGCGCGCCGTATGGCCGCACTCATGCCCCCGGCGGCAGGAGTCAACTCCACCGTGGCTCCCAAGGCACGAAGATGGGAGACTCGCTCCTGGCTCATTCCTTCCGGCATGACAATCGTGACCGGATGGTGGGCAAGAACTCCGATCTGGGCCAGCCCAATCCCCATGTTGCCACTTGTGGCCTCCACAATGGGAGCTCGGGGAGCAAGAAGCCCCCGGGCCCGAGCATCCTCGATCATGAAAAGGGCCGGTCTGTCCTTGATGCTCCCGCCCAGATTCTTGGACTCGAGTTTCACCAGGATCGTCCGGCCAAGATCAAAGCTGATGCCGGAAAGTGGAACCAGTGGGGTCTTTCCGATGAGGGCAATCAGGGGAGAAGAGATCCTCCCCGATGCCGTCTTGCTGTTTGGTGACATGGCTCCTCCGGAGGAGGAAAAGGCCTTGACTCAGGCCTGCCCTCCCCCCATGAAAAAGAGGATCTCCAGCTCGTCGCCTGCCGAAAGGACCGTTGAATCGAGCTGGGAGCGCTCAAGGATGTTTCCATTGTGCTCGACCGACACAAGAGCCGGATCGAGCTCCCGGGCGGCGAGAACCGAGCCAACGGTACTCTTGTCGGCCACCGTCTCCGTCTTCCCGTTAATCCTGACCTCCATGGCTCTAGGTCCCCATTTCCCACGACGCCAGGTACTTTTCCTGTTCGGGCGTCAGGGTGTCGATGGCAATGCCAAGGGCGGCCAGCTTGCGGCTGGCAATCTCACGATCCACTTCGCGGGGGATGGTGATGACATCCTTGGGAAGCTTCTTGGCATGCTTGATGATATATTCGGCACCAAGGGCCTGGTTGGCAAAACTCATGTCCATGACCTGGGCGGGGTGGCCTTCGGCCGAAGCGAGGTTGATCAGTCGCCCCTCTCCGAGAAGCATGATCCGTCGTCCGTCCTTCATGACATATTCCTCGACGAAATCGCGCAGCAGCGTCTTCTTCGAGGAGAGCTTCTCCAGGGCCGGGATGTCGATCTCGGCATTGAAGTGGCCCGAGTTGCAGACAATCGCTCCGTCCTTCATGACCTTGAAGGACTCCTTGGCGATGACATTGATGTCGCCGGTCACGGTGATGAAGAAGTCCCCCACCTTGGCAGCTTCCTTGATCGGCATGACGGCAAAGCCGTCCATGGCCGCCTCGAGACCCTTGATGGGATCGATCTCGGTCACGACCACCTTGGCTCCCATGCCGGAGGCCCGACGGGCAATGCCGCGGCCGCACCAGCCGTATCCGCAGACGACCACGGTCGATCCGGCAAAGAGGCGGTTGGTGGCCCGCATGATCCCATCGAGGGTCGACTGACCCGTACCGTAGCGGTTATCGAAGAGGTGCTTGGTTTCGGAGTCGTTCACCGCCACGATGGGGTAGGCCAGGATCTTTTTCTGGGCCATGGCCTTGAGCCGAATGACCCCTGTCGTGGTCTCTTCCGTGCCGCCGATGACATGGGGAAGAAGCGACTTGAGATCGGAGTGGAGCATCGACACCAGATCGGCTCCGTCGTCCATGGTGATCTGGGGCTTGGCTTCAAGCACCGCCCGGATATGGCTGTAATAGGTATCGTGGTCCTCGCCCTTGATGGCAAAGACGGGGATCCCATCATTAACCACGAGGGAGGCGGCAACGTCATCCTGGGTCGACAGGGGGTTCGAGGCGCAGAGCATGACATCGGCCCCTCCGGCCTTGAGGGTTTTCATGAGGTTGGCCGTCTCGCTGGTCACATGGAGGCAGGCCGCCACCTTGACACCCTTGAGCGGCTTCGTCTTGGCAAAATCCTTGGCAATGTTGGCCAGAACCGGCATGTCCCGTCCTGCCCATTCAATGCGGCGGGCCCCCATGTCTGCCAGTTTCTTGTCCTTGATATCATGCTTCATTCGCAACTCCCGTTTAGGATTCATCTGTGATTATACGGCATCGGCCTTTAGGCCAAGCGCTCTGTCTCTTTCCGGAGGCTCTCGGCCATATCGAGGCGCTCCCAGGTAAAGTCTTCCTCATTGCGTCCGAAGTGGCCATAGGAGGCCGTCTTCCGGTAAATCGGCCGCCGAAGCTTCAGGTGGTCGATGATTCCCTTCGGTGTCAGGGGAAAGAGCTCCCGCACGACCTTCTCGATCAGGCGGTCCGAGACGGGAGAGGTCTGATAGGAGTTCACGTGAACCGACACAGGCTCGGCCACACCGATGGCGTAAGCCAGCTGAACTTCACAGCGCTTTGCAAGTCCGGCCCCCACGATGTTCTTTGCCACATAGCGGGCCATGTAGCACGCCGAACGGTCCACCTTCGTTGGATCCTTTCCGGAAAAGGCCCCGCCACCATGGCGTCCGGCCCCTCCATAGGTGTCCACGATGATTTTTCGACCGGTAAGCCCGGCATCCCCGTGGGGTCCTCCGGTGACAAAGCGCCCGGTGGGGTTGATGTGGAATGTCACGGGACGTTCCGAGATGAGCGCTTCGGGAAGCACTGGGCGCACAACCTTTTCGATGACGTCCGCATAAATCTGCTCCTGCGTGACATCGGGGGAATGCTGGGTGGAGACAACGATCGTATCCACCGCCACCGGTCCGTTTTCGTCGTACTCGAGGGTGACCTGGGCCTTTCCGTCGGGCCGAAGATAAGGCAGGACCCCGGACTTTCTGAGGTGGGCCAGCTGACGGGTCAGGCGATGGGCCAGCAGGATCGGCATGGGCATCAGCTCTTCCGTCTCGTTCACGGCCATTCCAAACATGAGTCCCTGATCACCGGCTCCTCCGGTGTCGACTCCCATGGAAATGTCGGGAGACTGGGAGTGAAGGGTCGTCAGGACAGCACAGGTCTTGTAGTCGAATCCGGTTTCGGAATCGGTATATCCAATATCCTTGACAACCTCCCGGGCCACTTCGTCATACATGACATTGTGGCGAGCCGTGATCTCGCCGGCCAGCATGACAAGACCGGTTGTCGTGAGAGATTCACAGGCCACACGCGCCATGGGATCCTGAGCGAGGATGGCATCGAGAATGCCGTCGGAGATCTGATCGCACATCTTGTCGGGGTGTCCTTCGGTGAC
>JAKARS010000031.1 GCA_021828375.1 Nitrospirota bacterium | reverse complement strand
CTGGAAGTCTCCGGAGGGGAAATGATCTTTTCCCAACAGGCCGCCTTTTATGATGCGATGGTCGGCGGTCTCTTTCCTCTTTCCGGGGTCAAGGCACTCTCCTCAGGGTCGGAGCCTGCATTCCTCCATGTTTTTGTGGCGGGAAACGTGATTGACTTTAACCAGCCGGCAATCTCCCCAGATCAGTCAGTGAACGGACTGACGCGTCAATCCTACGTGGGAGGAGTGGGAGCTGTCGGTGTGCGGATCCCGGCCTCCTGGGGATTTTGGGAGGGAGACATCGGGGGGGCGTATTTCAATGTCGACGAGACATTGACCCCTGTCAGTGACGTCTCGGGGGTCTACCTGCAGACTGAGCTTCTGCTGAACTCGTTGGGCCCCGGGTCGCTGGACATCTTCGGAAGTTACATCGGCAGCATCAATTATCTGTTGGGTGAAGGCCGCTATATGATGGATGCTGGAGACATGTTTCACCGGAAGGCTCTCTTTTATGCCGGTCCCGAGGTGATTGCCCAGGGCAATGACAGTTATGCGGCCGTGCAGCTTGGAGGGATTCTCTCCGCGGAGCTTCCGTTCCTGCATACAACATTCTCATTGGAAGCGGGTGTGCTCAACTCGTCCGTTTGGCCGGGAGTCGGGGGGTATGAAGGGGTGTCTTTCTACTATGCCTACTGAATTCAACGGAATGAAAAAGAATGGGCACTCCTTCTGCTTTGGAAGAATGGAGTGCCCATGAAGAACGGTCGAGAGGGTTGCTGGCTCTAGGGGGCCGGTATCGGAGCAGGTGCCGGGGCTCCACCAGGCGGTGGTGGGGGCGGCGCTCCACCGGGTGGTGGTGGGGGTGGGGCCGACGGGGTCGCGCCCGTCGCCACATCGGAGACCCTCTGTCCATGTTGTTTGGCAACGGCTGAGAGAGCCTGACCCGTCATCCCCGACCTGGCATCCTGCGAAATGGTCTGCCCTTGGGTCGAGGCGACCCCAGAGACCGTCTGCCCGAAGTTTGCCGGGGTCGGGCTCATGTGGGCCAGACCCATATTGGCACCCCCTCCCGGATGGCCATGAATGCCGGCCGGATGAATGGGGGGATGGACGGGGGGGGCGGCCCCTCCGGGGTGGGCCATGACGGGAGAGATTGCGGAAAGAACCACAAAAATCCCGCCTGCAAGAACCCCGGCATTTTTGGCTTTTTCTCGTATTTTCACGACGGTGTCCTCCTTAACGTAGGATAGTCTTGACTAATAAATTAAGGTTACTCTTTGGTTTCAGTGGACACAAGTCGGAAGTCAGTGACAAAAATCACTCAAGGAATCACGATTGTCCTTTGAGAGTCTTCCCCCTCGCGTGTCGGGGCCCTTCACTGCCGTTCAAGGGTTTTCAGAATCTTTTGGACGCGATCCCCAAAGAGGGAGAGATCTCCCCTTTTCATGGCCTCTTCCGCCTCCCGTCCCAGCCGTTTCAACCGCCCCAGTCCCTTGTCGGAGTGGCTCACCGTTGCCGGAGTCCCCGATCGTTCAAGTCCCGCCGGAGGAGCTCCCGAAAAGAGGGCTTCGAGCGCTGACGCCAGAGTTTTTTTCATGACGACCCGGTCTCCCATGGAGACGATCACCCGCCTGAGCTCCGGAAGGGATCCTGGACTGGTGGCCGCAAGATAGAGCGGCTCCACATAGAGGAGCGACTGGGCCACAGGGATGATGAGAAGGGTTCCCCGGACCACATGAGAGCCTTGCTGGTTCCAGAGAGTCAGCTGCTTTGAAATGGGGCCCTGCTGGTCAATTCGAGCTTCGATCTGGTTGGGACCATAAACGAGACGCTCCTTGGGGGAGCGGTAGATGCGAAGCTCGCCCATATGTCCCCGTTCCTGTCGCCCCACGAGCCAGGCGGAGAGGTTGTCCCGATGGGCGGGGGTATAGGGAAGCATCATGACGTACTCTTCCTGGGTCT
The DNA here is from genome assembly GCA_021828375.1 of Nitrospirota bacterium. Lineage (GTDB taxonomy): Bacteria > Nitrospirota > Leptospirillia > Leptospirillales > Leptospirillaceae > UBA4572. The sequence continues at coordinate 8,031 of JAKARS010000031.1, read as the reverse complement.
CTCCGGGAAGGCGCATGACCATGTAGTAGGGAGCCAGAGGGCGATCATCCCGGGTGGCCAGAGCCCAGAGGTCCTCACGATTGAAGAAGACCTGAGGGTCGGTCATGTGGTAGGCGGCCAGAATGCTGGCCTGGAGGGAGAAGAGGGCTGGGGGAAACCTAAGATGGGAGGCGACCTCTGCCGGAAGGTCGGAAAGAGGAGAAAAAAGTGAGGGAAAGCTTTTGCGATAGGCGGCAAGAATGGGGTCGGAGGGGTCGATGACATAAAAGTGCGCCATGCCGGTTTTGGGGTCGATGAGGACCTTGACCGGATTTCTGATGTAGTTGACCTCCCCCTTCCACGAGGTCAGCGCCTTCCTGTGGCCCCCCTGAAAGAGGCGTCTGATGTGGAAAAATCCTTTGGCGGCGGAAATGGCCGTGGCGTTGGGGTAATGGCGGGAGGTGGTATAGGCGTCCATCATCCAGAGGAGGTGCCCCTGGGGGCCAATGATGGGAACCACATCGGGATCGAGCGAGAGAAAGGGCGCGAGCCTGTGAACGATGTCGAAGATATTCCGGTGGACAAGAATCCGGCTTTCCGGGGTGATTGCGCTGGAAAGAAAGATCTTGAGCGTGCCGTACTCGTAAGAGTAGAGAAGTCGCCGCAAGGGGCCGGAGAGTCGAATGCCTCCCTTGGCATCGTAATGGTTGGAAATATTCTGGCGCCCTTTGGGGTAATCAAACTCCGGGATTCGGGTATTGACGATGGCGTAGGGTGACACCTGGTCACCGTAGTAGATCCTCGAGTGGAGAAGGGAGAGCGACACGGAGGAGAGGGGAGGAATGTCCCGGAGCCAGAACTCGGGAAGGCCTTCGTTTGTGACGCGATTGACGGGGGACATGATCAGTCCATGGCCATGGGTATAGGTCAGGTGCACATTGATCCAGTTCGGACTCGGAAGGTTGGGGTAGGAGATTTCCCGGGGAGCTACGAGTACTTGCCGCAGAGAGCCGTCTAGCATGTAGCGGTCGGTGGCCAGAATGGGGAAGGTATAATAGGTCCGGATCTGCTGGAGCTGACGGACGGTCGTCAGCATCGGGCGGTGGTCCCAGAGCCGGATGTTCCGGATGGTGGCCATATTGCGGGTGATGTCCTCCGATGTCAGGTCGGAGAGGGTGGCGATTCTTTCGGACCTTCCCCGGTCAACGCCGAAGGCTTTGCGGGTGGCTTCGATGTTGTTTCCGATAAAGGGCTTCTCCTGGTTGAACTGATTCGGAAGAACCACGAATCGCGAAAGCCCCCAGGGGAAGATCAAAAGCCCTGCGACCCAAAGGGTTCCCGCCGTCATGGCCAGGGATTTTGAGAGGATCTTCTTTTCCCGGAAGCTTTCCCCCAGGAGTGCCAGGGCCAAAAGAGCCAACGTTCCGGCCAGAAGGGTTGAGACCGGGATCCGGGCATGGAGATCGGTATAGGAGGCCCCGGAAAACCCCTGATGGCGTGAGAGAAGGGTTCGGGTTCGGGCCAGCAGGGCCTCGATGGAGAGCACGAGGGAAATTCCAGCAAGAGCGTGGAGGAGGGGACGAAGAAGGCTCGGGTCGAGGCGGACTGTCCCTTCCCCCAAAAAGACACGTCGGGTCATCAGGCCAATGATGGCCGCCAGAAAGGCTGCGATCAGAAAAGCTTCGAGAGTCAGGGAGACAATGTCGTCGTAGAGCGGAAGATGAAAGAGGTAAAACGAGAGGGGGAGGTGGAGAATCGGATCCCTTTCCGATGTGGCGGGAGCGTTGAGGGCGGCCAGAAGCCTCAGGGCATTTCCCGTTCCGGAGTAGGGGAGTGCCAGAAAGAGAGAAAGGAGCAGGAGCGCCGTCTCCGATGCGCGGCGGACGAATGAGCCCTCCAGTGTGAGCGGAGGCGGACCTCCGGGGATCTGGCGGCCCAGTGTGATCCTCGGCGTCCCTCGAAGAAGCGGACGCAGAATGAGAGAGAAAATGAGAAAAAACAGAAGGAAGGCCCCGGCAAAAATCTCCCCGCGGACCTCGAGGAGTTTCATGTAGACGGCCGTCTGATGGTTGGAGTCGAACCAGAGGAGACGGGCCCAGAGATCAAGGAGGCCTTGCCCCCCGAAGTAAAGGGCGGTGACGAGGACGAGGGCCACAAGGGGCCACTTCTGACGCATGATGAACTCCTAGGCGAAGGGAAAGGCTGTCTCTTTATTCTCCTCGCTCTGGAGGTTTCCTGCAATGGGGAAAGCGAAAGGGGGGGATTAGCTCCGAACGACCGTAATCAGACGATTGGTCATGTCGAGGCCGTCCATGGTCGCCCCCGAGTCCCGGAAGCGGCACAGTGTGTCAATCACCGTCGGAGTGATCTCTTCTCCGGGAAGGAGAAGGGGGACCCCGGGAGGATAGACTGTGACAATGTCCGCGGCGATTCTTCCCGTGGAGGACTCAAGGGGAAGTGTCTCGTGAGGGGCGAAGAAGGCCTCCCGTGGGGTCATCCGGAGCAGGTTGTCGAAAAAGACCATGGAAGGAACGGGGGGGCGTTGGGAAAGGCTCCGGTTTTCTGCAGAGAGGGTCCGGAGGGCGGAAACAAGGCGTTCGAGATCGCCCCGATGGTCCCCGATGCTCACGATGATCAGCACATGATCGATATCGGCCATCTCCACCTGGATCCCGAACTCGAGGTTCAGTCGTTGGGAGATCTGGTAGCCGGTGACGCCCCACCCGCGGACATCGATGGTGAGCTTTGTCTCGTCGAGGTCGTTTTCTCCGGCGGACAGGGCCTTGATCTCGCTTCGGTTGGCGCACTTGAGTCCAGGGATTTCCCGAATCTTCAATCGGGCCCATCGAGCCAGCTCCAGGGCTCGGCCCAGAAGCTTGGTTCCCTCTGTCGCCATTTGCATGCGCGCCAGGTCGAGCGAGGCCATCAGAATGTAGGAGGGGCTGGTGGTCTGAAGATAGCGAAGAACGCTTGACAGTCGGGCGATGTCGATGCGCTCGGCCCGGGCATGGAGCATGGAGGCCTGGGTCATCCCTCCGATGATCTTGTGGGTCGATTGGACCGCCAGGTCGATTCCGGCGGCCATGCCTGAGGAGGGAAGTTCCGGGTGAAAGTGAAGGTGAGGGCCATGGGCTTCATCGAGAAGGACCCGCACGCCCCGGGAATGGGCGGCTTCCGCCACCTTGACCAGGTCCACCGTCACGCCGTAGTAGTTGGGCGAGGTGAGGTAGAGAGTCCGGATCTCCGGATGGGCCTCGAGACTTTCAAGAATGTCGGCCGTTCCGTAATTGAGGGGGAAGGAGGCATTGTGTCCCGAGCGAAACGGAATGAAGACGGGGCGGCACCCGGTCATCACCATTCCCGAGATCACGGACTTGTGGACATTCCGGGTCACAAGGACAGGTTCGTCGGGAGAGAGTGTGGCCACAATCATGGCCTGGTTCCCCCCGGAGGTCCCGTTGACAAGAAAATAGGACTGATCGGCTCCATAAATCTCGGCGGCCAGCTCCTGGGACTCCTTGATCACCCCGCGGGGCTTCTGGAGGGAGTCCACCTCGTCGAGGCATGTCAGGTCGATGGAAAAGACGCGGGGCCCGACAAATTTCCGAAAGCGTGTGGAAATTCCCTTTCCGCTCTTGTGCCCCGGAGTATGGAAGGAGACCTTTCGGCTTTCCGCAAGGGCAACCATTGCGTCGAAAAGAGGGGTTTTGCTTTGGTCCATGGAGAGTCGGATCGCCTAGTGGTAGGTGAAGATGGGGTGGTTGTCCTCAATGATGAGGTTGGCGCTGTCGAGTCCCGCACGGATATGTCGGGGAAGCCCAAAAATTCCCTGATGGGCCAGTCCGTCATAGAAGCGCAGATCCGCAAGGCCCCGCTCGGCCAGAACCCGGTCGACGACCTCACGGCTCATGGAGAGGGGGTCGACACCTTTCGATGCCAGGGTAAATCCCCAAGGCAGGCCAAAGGAGGGAATGTTGACCGAGAATCCCCGGACGGTGGGAAAGGCCGTTCTCATCGTCTGGTAGACGGAAGAGAAGGCAAGGAGAAAGGGATGGGCGGCCGAACCTGCCTGGACCGAAATCGTTCCGCCGGGCGAGAGGTGGTCGCAGGCGATCTTGTAAAACTCCCGGGTATAGAGAAGGTAGGCGGGGCCTTCCTCCACCGGCTCCGAGAGATCGGTGATGATGACGTCAAAGATTTCCTTTGACTCTTCGAGATACTTTCGGGCATCGGTGGAGATGACCTCGGCCCGCGGATCGTCGAAGGCTCCCTGATGCCACTCAGGGAGGTGTTCCCGGGAGAGGGAGATGACCTGATCGTCGATATCCACCATGACGGCCCGCTCGACGGTGGGGTGGCGGAGGGCCTCCCGGAGAGTGGCTCCTTCACCCCCTCCCACGATGAACACCGAACGCGGGGCAGGGTGGGCGATCATGGCGGGGTGGACCAGCGCCTCGTGGTAGATGAACTCGTCCTCCTGGGTCGACTGCATCTTCTCGTCGAGTGCCAGAGCCTTCCCGTAGACATTGGTCTTCAGGATGTCGACCTTCTGGAACTGGGTTTGCCGGGAGACGATGATGCCGTCAATCCCGTGCATGTGACCCAAGGACGGGGCCGCGTACTCAATATACCACTTGGAGGCTCTCGCTTGGCTCATCCGATTCGATTCCTTTCCCCTGGTTGTCGGAGCTGTTTCCGGAGAGAGAGGGATTGGCCTCTCCTTCGATCTTGTGGGCAATTTTTTCGTTGGAGATCCCGATGATTCCCCGTTTGATCTCGTGGATGCTGGGATTGTGGGACTGGAAGGCCCGGGCAAGATGGATGGCGGCCACTTCCGGCTGAAGGGTGTCTCCGCAGGTAAAGACGTCGACAGCCGCATAGCGATATTCGGGCCAGGTGTGAATGGCAAGATGGGATTCCGCGATGACGACGACGCCACTGACCCCGAAAGGGCTGAAGTGGTGGAACTTGTCATCGACGATGGTGGCCTTGGCCGCCAAAGCGGCTTCGATCATGGCGTTACGGACGAAATCGGGATCGGAAAGGGATTCGGACTGACAGTCCTTCAGTTCGACGAGAAGCTGTGTTCCCAAAGCGTGCACTCGGCACCCCCTGTCGTGAGGTCGTTAGGTCAACCCGAAGCCTTTTGGCCAGACATGCCAAAGGCCGGGATCGGTCGCAGTCAAGGTACGGTGTTCATTCCTCCACGGACGGAAGGCCAAGGTGGCGCCTCCGGTCGTGAGTATTTCGGGGGAAGTCACGACAACGCTCCTTTGTTGCAGGGAAAGCCAACAGGAAGCCCGATGGGACACGGTCTTTTTCGGGTGCTCCGGTCGGTCTTGCAGGACCATCTTTCTGCCATCCGTTTTATTGTCGGGGCAGAGCAGGTTCCCGGTCAACAATCGGTCAGAATATACACGATTTTTTAGGGATTGCAAGCAATATTTTTATCTTTTGTTTCAGGGTATTTAAGTTGGGTCCGGGGAGGGGCTCCTCCCCGGAGTGCCAAGGCGATCTCGAGTGCGGGATTACTTGACGGCCCAGGAGACGACGGGCTGGGTGTTGATCTGGCGGGTAAAATCGTTGATGAAGTCCGCGAAGGGAAGGATGGCGACCTTGTGGGTCTTCCGGACCATGACTTTCACATACAGGGACTTGTCTCCGGGAACGTAATGGCCAATCCCGTCGAAGCGGACAAAGTTTCCCTTGAAGAGGCTGTTGGAGAGGAGAATGACGAAAACTCCCCGGTCGAAGGCCCCGTGCTTCACCAGATGGCCTTTCTTGTCGTAGGCCTTCACGACGATGGCGTCGAGGAGGTTCGGCTCGTGGCGCGGATGCCAGAAGCGGATGGTGATCTCATTGATTCCCCGAAAGGTTTTGGTGTCCGGGATGACGATCTTTCGTCCTTTGGCATCAACATAAGGTTTCGTCCGGGTAATGTCCATCCAGAACTTGTTGTAGTGGAGACGGCGCGAAGGGGCAAAGTTCAGCGAAAGGGTCTTTTCCGTCGAGCCTTTCTGGGTCACGAACAGGACCTTTTCTCGCGTGGTTTTTGCCAGAGCCGTTCCGGCTCCATGCCCGGTGAGCAGAAATGTCGCGACCATAAGCAAGGCCATGGCGAGTGGGCGTGGACGAAAATCCCGGCCGGGCAGGGAACGGGAACGGAAAAAATCTTTCATGCGATCCTCCTTCGGAGCGTTTCTGTCATGTTGAACCGAGTGGGCGCGACCTTCCGGTGTGCGGGGAGAGTGCTGCCTGCCGGGAAGCCGTCGTCGCTTTACGGATCATGTCAAAGGAATTATACTGAAAGACGGGTTTTTTTCAAGAAACCGGATCGGCGAGATCTTGCGCTTTTGCCTTTTGCTCCTGAGTGGTTAGAGGCTTCTTTCTTTGTGTGTCTCCCGATGCCTGCAACGCTCTCACCGAATCCTTTTTCTTCAGTTTGTTTCCATTCACTCTGTGGACACATATCCCCTTTGTGGCCGAGCCGGCATGCGTTTCGACGGCCTCGGGGAGGGTGTGCGGTCCCATTCCGGAGCCCTGATGTCGACGACAGCCTTTGTTCCCTTTCCTGGAATTCGCCCCAACTACGCAGAAATTTCAGGCATTCTTGTCGATCCGAAGTTTTGGACGACGACCTATACCTGTGATGTGGTCCTGCAGAACTGCCATTCAACCTGCTGCTATCGATCGAATATCCTGGCTCCCGGTGAGCGTGCCCGGATCGAGGCGCATATGGAGGGAATCCTCCCGTTCATGGATTCGGAGCGACGCAAGATCTATGAGACACGCGGAGGCTTCGAGGCTGTCTGCACGGAGCAGTGCCCGGAGGGATGCGAGCTTGATGTCGACGAGGTGGCGGCCATGGCAAGAATGTTCCCCCTCGAAGAGGATTATCGCTGTAACCTCATCGTTCGGGGCGATGACCACGATTCCTGCCTCTTTCTGGCGAAGAGTCCCGAAGGACTGGAGCATTGCTCCATCCATGCCTATGCCTTGGCCAATGACATCTCCTGGATGGCGCTCAAGCCGGTGGACTGCGTCCAGTATCCCCTGGCCATCTATGAGGAGAATGGCCGGAAGGTCCTGGGGGTGCAGACGACCCCCTTTCTTTCCCATCTTCCGTGCCATGAAAGCGGTCTAGGCCCTCTCTTCTACGAGTCGATGGCCGGAACGATAAGGTTTTTCATGGGAGACGACTTCTACGAGGCGCTCGATCGCCATGTTCGCTCTCTGGGAGCCCACCCCGGGTCGTGATCCATGGCTAGCTCTCCCCGTCTCTCCTTCTGGTTCTGGATCTATTCCACAGGGGGAATCGGACGATCTCCCTGGGCGCCGGGATCCATGGCTAGCGCGGCCTGTGCGCTTCTTTGGCGTTTGGCTCCGCCGGTTGGTCTCCCTTTGTCGCTCATTCTTCTTTCGCTCCTCTCCGTTGTCGGGGTCGTGGCTTCGGAGGAGGCGATCCGGGAGACGGGGCTCAAGGACCCTTCCGTCGTGGTGATCGACGAATGGTTGGGGCAGGGAGTGGCCCTTTTGGCGGTTCCCCACTCCTGGTGGGGGGCCGGGCTTGCCTTTGTGTTTTTTCGTGTCTTTGATATCCTGAAGCCCCCCCCGGTCTCCTTCCTTGAACGGGCCCCCGGGGGGATCGGGATCATGCTCGACGATCTGGGGGCGGGTCTGCTGGCCGCCCTGTTGCTTCATTATCTTTTCCTCCTTCTCCCCGCTTCGGGGGGAGGGATGGCGTAAGGCCGTGTGTTCTTTCAGGGGGAGCTCGTGCCCCCGCCGATAACAAATCATCATGGCCGAGGGGGATGAACCCCTAAAGCCGGTGGGAGGTCCATTGACGGAGAAGGATTCCAATAAGCAGAGGTCTCTCGATCTCGCCCTGTCCCAGATTGAGAAGCAGTTTGGCAAGGGGTCAATCATGAGAATGGGGAAGGATGCCCCGATCATCGAGACCCCCGTCATTTCTTCGGGCTCCCTGGCCTTGGATATCGCCTTGGGAATCGGAGGCTATCCCAAGGGACGGATCATCGAAATCTATGGTCCCGA
>JAKARS010000030.1 GCA_021828375.1 Nitrospirota bacterium | reverse complement strand
AATAACGGAGGAAGACTCCTATCGGACATTCATGGAGGGAGAGAGCATGCGGAAATCCAACACCCTAAAAATCCTCAAGGATCTCCTTTCCATCGCTCTTTTGGCCTCCATCAGCCTCTCCCTGGCCGCCCTCTCCCGCATCAGACCGGGGTAGACCCGACGACATGCCGCCGTCTTCGTCCCGTCATCTTACGCGACTCCCTCCGCCGACGATTCAAAAGGATCGTCTGAGCCCCCTCCAGAATCCTTCCATCATTTTTCAAGACTCCCCCGCTATCCTCTGAAACAGGCGGACCTTCCGCACAATCACAATCCTTCACCCCAGGAGACCGTTTCATGAGTAAAAGCCGATTTGCTGCTCTCGCCTCCTCATTGATTCTCGCCACAGGCTTGATGATTTCATCCTCACCCACCCCCGCCCTGGCCCATGGAATGCATCACCGGATGATGAAAAGAATGATCATGCATGGGGGTCCCATTCCCTTCTACCTCATGAACCAGGATCGACTCAAACTTTCTTCGGACCAGGTCAAATCCCTGATCGACCTCAAAACCTCCTTTGAGAAAAAGGCCATCATGGAACGAGCCTCCATCCATGTCCTCAAGATTGACATCATGAGCCTCATGAGAGAGAGAAAGATCGATACGGCCAAGGCCGACCGGGATCTTGACCGGATTGCCGAAAAGAAAAAATCCCTCATGAAGGCCTTCGTCGATGTGGTGGCCCAGGCCCATACCATTCTCACGCCCAAACAGTTCGCGGAGTCCAAAAAGCTCTGGCGACAGATGATCCTGGTCCACCATGAGATGGGGGGCCATGGTCCGATCCGACACTGATTGCCCTTCGCCGGGGGAGGGGCCCCCTTCCTCCGGCATTTCCTGCCTCCTCCGACAGGTGCGCCCTCTCTCTGACTGCCCCCCCGATGATCCAAAAGAGAAGCGCCGACCCTGCACAAAAAGTCGGGTTGAGAATCTTGCCAGCGATACACCCTGCCCGCACCATCGCAATCCCTCCGTTGACATTCGTCGCACCAACATCTCCAAAAGTCGGACTCTTTGCATAAGGGGGAGTCGCCCGAGACACAGGGATCAGTGACGAGGTGAACTGCCCTCCCGAGAAATCCTTACCGTTGAAGGAAGTTCTCGGACAGGGTTACAGAACAGAGTCTTGACTCTGACAGAAGAAGGATTGGAAGAGGAATCCCGCTGAAATAGGGACGAGGAAATCCGGGTGATCGCCTCAACTGCATCGGGTTCAGTCCTTTCTCGATGAAGTATCTGGTGGCCTCGATGGACGTCGAAGAAAAAGATATCCCCCCGGAATTTAAGATTGAAAATTGTTACAATATGACACTGCGAAAATTAAAATTATTACATAGAGCAAGAAAGTGATTTGAATTTGTGACAAAAGAGGGGGGGAATGAAAGTCATCGGAGAAATCGTCATCCCAGAAGACGGAGCCGACCGGACGGCTGTCTCTCGTAAACTCAAAGCTGGCGGTCTTCTCAAATTGGCCCCGGGAATTTACACATCCACCGTGGACCATCCCATTGAGGCGGTTTCAAGACGAAATTGGATGAGCATAGTTAGCCATGTCTTTCCGAATCATGTCGTGACCTATCGCTCCGCTCTTTATGGTCCATTCGCTTCCGGCGAAAAGACCCTTTTCCTTTCCGGTCCCTCACCATCCGTCCGGAGTTTTCCGGGATTCAATGTTCAGGTGTCGAAAGGTCCTGGTCCGCTTGAAGGCGATACGCCCTTTGGAACGTCTCTTTTTCTTGCCGGGAGATCGCGGGCGATTCTTGACAGCTTGAAGCCGAGTTCGACGGGGCGCGTTGGGGAACGAAAAGGGATGACACGCGAGGAGGCATCAGAGGTCCTATCGAGGATTTATCAATCGGCTGGAATTGAGGAGGTAAACCGGATCCGGGATCTGGCCCGCGATATTTCCTCAAATCTGAAGGCAGTTTCTGAATTTTCCGTTCTCGACGACTTGTGCGGAGAACTTCTTGGAACAAGAACCCTGAAAAGTCCAACCAGGACAGGAATCCGATCACGCTTTCAGGGAGATGCTGTCGATTCACGACGGATGGATCTTCTCGAAAAGCTTGTGTTCCACCTGAAAGCCAATCCCGTCAGAGGGCTCCCGGGAAGAACAACCGATCGGAGCGATAGATCCTTTGGGTTTGATCTGAGGATTCTTCCCTTTATAGACGCCTATTTTTCAAACTACATCGAAGGGACCCGCTTCGAATTACAAGAGGCGATTGGAGTGGTTGGAGGCACTACCCCACTTCACCGGCCGGAGGACAGCAAGGATATCGTCGGCTCCTATATTCTCATGTCCAACAGGACGGCTCTGGCGGAAATAGAAAAGATCTCCGATCCGCCCGCCTTTATCGAAATTATCCGGAAATGGCATAGGGGATTGATGTCCGGGCGGCCAGAAAAGAATCCCGGTGAACTCAAAACGATTCCGAATATGGCGGGAACTTACAAGTTTGTCGATCCTGACAAGGTTTCGGGAACCTTGTCCCAGGGATACGAACTGTCGAAATCTCTGAACACACCGATGGAGCGGGGAATGTTTCTGAAATTTCTCATCTCGGAGGTCCATCCGTTTTTGGATGGGAACGGACGTCTGTCAAGAAGCATTCTCAATGCAATTCTCATCTCAAATAATCTGGAGCGTGCTGTCATTCCTTCCGTCTTCAGGGTGGATTATCTGACTGCCATATCGGCTCTCTCGAATAGCGGGAACGCGATTCCCTTAATAAAAGCCATTCAGAAAGCTCAACAGTGGGTTTATCATGCACCCGATTCCTCTCTTGAGAATCTTGCCTCTTATATGGAAAAGACACACGCACAGGAGGACCCTTACCAATCGTCACTTGTCGTTCCAGAGGAAGGACCAATTTAGCATCTGCAACGTCTTTGTGCTGTGGTCTGTAATCGACCATGACGGACGCTCCCGTTTTTGGATTGCGTCCCTTTCTCTGGGCGTGTGTCCGCACTCGTAGCCCAACTTTCGATTGGGGGAGCAAACGATAAATTGTCACCTTTTTGTACCATAACGTGTCACTTTTCTTGTCTTTTCCAAGTAGAAATCGATTCCCAAGGATTTTTAGGAAGAATACCATGTCACTTTTCTAATTTTCAGAAGGATAACGTGTCATCTTCCAGAAGCCTTGAGTTCGATTCCTCATTCGACAACCGAACAAAATCCTCACACGCCTTGAAATTGAAGAATGGACCTAACCTTACTCAGTCACAACCTCCACCTCTGGTGGAGGTTGTGACTTGGAGTGGCCTTCGAGTCCAAAGAAGATAAGAATTTGGATTCTAAAAATGATTTTTCCAACGAAATCTGCGCTATCGCTTCCCAAAAGAATCGCAAAAGATCTCAGCCCAATACAAGAAAGGAGTTTTGAAACAGGCCCAGAAAACCTTCGATCGGAAAGCGGCGGCGATTTTCGGAACCGTCCGGACAATCATCGCAAAGGGAGAGTACCCCAGCAAGATGAAAGTTTTTACTGAAGCTCCTGGCGTTTCGCCGGCCGATGGCCGGAATCCGAAGCTCGCTGAAATATGGAAGAGGAGTCTGGTAGAATCGGGATCAGATCATAAATGATGGCGGGGGCGGATCGATTTTTTTGCCGGAATTTCGACACCCATAAAGTGTCGGAGGGCAAAAAACAACCATAATGTGTCGTGACCGCCATTTTATGGTTGTACCCACAGTACTCACAAAAAACATCGGGAGAATGAGGGATATGGTCGGGGCGACAGGATTTGAACCTGCGACCCCCTGCTCCCAAAGCAGGTGCGCTACCAAGCTGCGCTACGCCCCGACGGCAAAAAGAAGGATTGAAAATGCGAGACATTCAAAAATGTCCCGGAGTTGACGGGAAACCGCAACCACGGTGAAAAACAGTATAGCGGTGGGAATGAAAAATTGAAAGCCTGCCGGTGATTTTCATGGGACAGAGCCTCCTTCGATTCAGGACAGAACACATGATGATGTTTCACCGATTGACCAAGATTTTGTCTGAAGAGCGCCTTCATGGTTTCTCTCCCGTGACCCTGCTCTCCCTCTTTGCTCTCTGTCTCTTCTTTTCCCCCTCTCGCGCCCAGGCCGACGAGATCCTCAACACCGTCCACTCTCACTACAGGGAACAGATTCAACGGATCCGCGACTCTCTTGAACGCGACAAGGACGTAGCCGAACAAAAAGAAGCGCTGGCAGATGCCAGGAGAACAGTTCGATGGGTCTTTGAAGAGCCCGGGGCGGCCGCCCTTGAGTCCCGAATCATTGACCGGAAAGTGTCCAAAGAGTTTTTCGAGCTGGGAATCCCCGTCATTATCCATCCGATCCCGACACGTCCCTTTCTCCTCCAACGATTTTCCGACCACTCCATCCGAATCACCAATTTTGAAAAAGGGACAATTCTGGTCAAAACCTCCATTCCCTATTTGCAGGATGGTGGGATGAAAAAGGCAAGAACCGAAGGAATCTTGCTGGCTGCGCTTCTTATGAGGGACCAGGTTCTCTATCTTCCCGTGCGGGAAAAAATCTTGCTCAAAAGGGATGTTCCTCCGGAAGCACTTCTTCCAAACGGCCCACTGGCCATGACGATTCTCAACAGGGCCATCACACCCTCGGGTTTTAAGGTACAAACCCTGCCACTGGCGGCGGGGGGAGGCATTGTTCTTGTTCGCATGGAGATCCCCATCCCTCTTCATCTTGGGGGACAAATCGCGACAAAAATCTCCAACCTCAGTTTTTCATCAAACCTTCCCAGTCAAAAAAGGCAATATCGACGGACTCTGCCCACCGGACTCATCCTTGACGCCAGACACCTCAGGATCTCCCCCTTCCGGGACATCATCCTCGCGTCCGACGAGGGATACATTCTGATGAAGCCAGACGAAGGTCGAGATTCAGGGTCCCTTCCTCTCGGATGGGCCGCCTTCACCGACACACTCTCTCCCACGCTCCTTCGGGAAAGGGTTGGCCCCCATCCCTTGACGGTTCGAGCGGACGAACTGGTCCACCGCCAGGTTTTCCTTCTCCCCCAGGATGAAGCCCGCAAGGTGGCCTTTCTTTTTTCCGGGACCACATTGCTCAATACCGGCCACATCCTGATCCGCGTCGCTCCCGGAAAATCCCTGTCTCCCGACAGGATCTCCCACACCCTGCCCCAGAGAAAAAAGTGAGGAAGAGCAAAGAAATGATTCTCCTCCTGCTTTTTCTCCTCCTTCTCGGAGGGTGTGCCTCTCCGGAAGTGGTTCTTCAGGATGTGATCAAGCCTCCCATCATGTTGGGGCCCATCCACCGGATCGGAGTTGTTGTCTGGCCAACGAGCAATCCTGAACAAAAGCTTTTCCAGAGCACGCTTCTCAGAAACCTCGCCGAGGTTCCCAAGCTTCACCCCGTCGCCATCCCGGTCTCACGGGATCTTGGCAAGCTTCCTCTTGAAGTCCCTGTCATGGCACATCTTTCGGGAGCCAACGACATACTGGTGGTTCATATCTTGTCCCATCGCATTCATGACCGGAGGGTCATTTCCGGAGAGTGCGAGGCTCCCCCCTGCCAGTCGATGAACATGCCCATGACCGTGAGAACAAATTCCATGCGACTCCGTATCACCTTTCTCCGGGCCTTTCCCTTTCGCATCGAACTTGACCGCACCGTTACCGTCCAAAACACCGACAAGAAAATTCCCTTCTCCCTCTTTCAGCGGCACTTCACGCCGCAAGAGACACTCAATCTTCGCCTCTATGCCAAGGCGTCCCAACACATCCGATATCTCTTCAGCACATTGGTCGTCTCTGTTCGCCGACCTTTTTATTTTTATGACATTCGGGCAGAGAAGGCCTACCGAAGCCTTCAGTCCAACAAGCCGGTTCTCGCCCTCTTCTTTCTGAACTCGGACTACAACCAGCTCCTCAAGAAGAAAAAACCGATTCCGGGCGAGCTCTATGCCGACATGGGGGTCACCTACGAGGCCCTCAAGGCCTACTCTCTGGCCGATTATTACTACAAAAAGGCGGCCGCCTTGGGAAAGAAGCGAACCCTCCGGGCCTTTGACCGACAGCTGAGATCGATGGTGGTCTACTTTATCGGCATCAACTTCTTTGAAAAGGGGGCCAACAGTGCTCAACATGCACCTTGAAGACCAGGCCGGAGATGTCCTCAAGAAATTCCGATACGGACGGAAGCTCTCCCTTAAGGTCACCGCCGAGGCGGCGAAAATCTCCCCCGACCAGTTGAGATCCTTTGAGTCAGGAGAGATCGCACCCCAGGCCAATGACCTGATGCGCCTGGGAAAGGTTCTGGGGTTTGACGGAGCGGCGATGGCCTCCCTGCACCTTCATCCGACCCCTCCCCCCGCGGTTCGCCTCTCCCCCAGGGTCCTGCCGCTCGAGATGAGCTATGGCGGATATGCCGTCCGCTGCAGCCTGATCCTTCACCCCGCCAATCCGAAACGGGCCCTCCTTGTCGATACGGGAGGAGGTGAGGGTCTGACCCAGCGGCTGGCACGCGAGGGGGTTGTTCTGGAAGGGATTCTTTTGACCCATGGCCATGATGACCACGGGGGAGGATGGACAGAGCTTCTGTCCGCCGGGATGACCGGAGACGATCTCCCTGTCCTTTTGGCCCGGGAGGACCGGTCCCTTTTGGAGAGAAACCACACCGGGAGCGACGCCTTTATGGATCCCGAAGAGGGATGCCGGCTCCTTGAAAAAAAAGGATGGAGCGTCAAGGTCCTTCCTGCTCCCGGACATACGCGGGGCTCGGTGGCCTACCTCTCTGAAGAAACACTGTTTGTGGGGGATACTCTTTTTTGCGGATCGGCGGGACGGGCCTGGACCCCCGAGGACTTTCCCGAGCAGTTGAGCTCCATCCGCCACCTTCTCTCAGTGCTGGCCGATGAGATTGTTCTCATTCCCGGACATGGACCGCTCACGACAGTGGGATACGAACGGACCGTCAATCCCTTTGTCCGGACGATGGCTCCTTCCCTTTCTTGAAAAGGATAAGGGAACGAGTGAGCGTCCGAAGGACGCAAAAAACTCACACACAGAAAAGGCAGGGGGCCTCATTGGATGAAAAGCCCCCTGGTGTCGTCAGGGAATGGAGATGACCACCTCATCGCCGGAGACTTCCCGGACATCAAAACACTGCACCCCTTCCCCCGGACGCGTGGAGCAGGCCCCTGTGGTCAGGTCGAATCCCCACCCGTGAAGCGGGCAGAGGACCTGCTCTCCCCGGACGATTCCGTCGGCCAGGTAGCCGCCCCGATGGGGACAGCGATTTTCAATGGCACGATAGTGACCGTTGACTCGGAACAGGGCAATCTCCTTGCCATCAGCCAAGACAAGCTGTCCTTCATTGTTCTTTGCCGAATACCGGACTGTAATATCCTTCATGCAGCCTCCGTCCTGAAAAGATGTTGGGTCAAAATATCTTCAAACGTCACAAGACCATATCGCAGAACAACCCATTTCATCATAACCTGCAGCCGAACCCTAGGTAAATCGGAACTCTGCCCCGTCTCTCAAATGGAGGAGGGGGAGACTCCACCGCTTTTCATCTCCGCCCGTCCAATGGTATGATCAATCCAACGCTTTGGATCAGATCAGGGTCCCTTCTCCTCCCCGGGAGCCGGGATTGCCCTTCCGACAAAACATTCTGACACCTGAAGGCAACGACAGAGCCTGATGGCTGACCGCCTTGTTCGCTCAAACCAACCCAGAAAGGGATCAGGAAAGCCTCTATGAACAACGAAGAGTCGCTCGACAAATACCTTGCTGACCTCTCCTTCGACAAGGACCCTCTCACCGGAGAGATTGCCCTCCTGACGACCCAGCACAACCGCTTTCATCCGGGACGCTCGGGCGGACTGCTCCTGGCCATTCTCGCCTCCACGACACGAATGGAGCATGTCTTTGAATGGACGGCGGCCTACGGATCGACCACCTTGTGGCTGGCAAAGGCCCTCCCCGAAAAATCCCGCCACACGATCGGTGTGGTCAGCGATGAAAATCTGCGGCTCATCTCAAATTATATGAAACGGGCCGGACTGTCCGCCCGAGTCCAGATTTCGAAATCCACAGGCCCGGACCATCTCCTCTCCCTGGAGTCTCCCCAGGATCTGATCGTCCTCGATCTCCAGCAGGAACGGACCAGACTGGGAGACTGGTATGCGGCCATCGACAAGAAGCTGGCTCCCGGAGGTGTTCTGGTCTCGCTGGGAATGACTCCTCCCGAAGGGAACGGAGCCCGTTCGCTTCTCCACTCCTCCATTGAGTCCTTCAATCACAAGATTCTCGGCAATCCCAACTTCCTGACGACCATCATTCCCGTTTCCCAGGGCATGCTGGTCGCCAGCCGGCTTCCCTGACGGTGTCCCCGTGGGTGTGACCGCAACCCTCGTCATCGCCGCGGGAGAGCAAAACCCCGATCTATACTACCGGACGGGGTTTCTCACACCAGATCCGTACATTTATGCCGAGATTGCCGGAGAAAGCTTCATGCTCCTCTCCGACCTCGAGAGGGATCGGGGACGCAAGGAAGGCCGGGCCACGCATGTCCTGTCGACCACGGAATGGGAAGAAGCCGCCCGAAAATCGGGGAAACGGGGCCTTTCCGCCATTGCCGCCCTTTTCCTGAAGAGCCGGAAGGTCACCGATCTCCGCGTTCCCTTCGACTTTCCCCTGGGACTTGCCAGAAAGCTTGCCGATGAAGGATTCTCCGTCACCCCGGTCGAGGGGGACTTCACTCCCTCCCGGGCCCTCAAGTCCCGGGAGGAGGCCCTCCTGATCCGGAAGGTCCAGGAAGGGGTTGAGGAGGCCCTCCACGATGTGGTCGCCATCCTCAGACGATCCGAGATCAAGGGAGAGCAGATTCATTATGAGGGAACCCCCCTCACCTCCGAGAAGGTCAAGGCCATCCTGAAGCAATCCCTTCTGGCCCAAAACCTTATCGGCCAGCACACCATCGTCGCCGGGGGGATTCAGGCCTGCGACCCGCACAACGAAGGATCGGGACCTCTTCCGGCCCATCGCCCGATCGTCTTTGACATCTTTCCCTTCTCCGAAGAGAGCCGATATTATGCGGACATGACCCGAACCCTTTTCAAGGGGTCAGTCTCTCCGCCCTTCCGAGAGCTCTATGAGACGGTTCTCAGGGCCCAGGAGGAGGCCATCGCCCTGGCCGCACCGGGAGTGGACTCCTCCCGCCTTCACCAGGCAGTCGAAGCCCGCTTCGAGGCCGCAGGCTACAAGACGGGCGAGGTGGACGGGCGCATGGAGGGCTTCTTTCACGGAACGGGCCATGGCGTCGGTCTCGAAATCCACGAGGCTCCCCGCGTGGGCAAGACGGGCGTTCCTCTTGAGCCAGGTCACGTGATCACCGTGGAGCCGGGACTCTATTATCCCCGGCTGGGAGGGGGAGTCCGCATCGAAGACATGCTCTACATCACCCCCCAGGGCCATGACAATCTCACGACCTTCCCCAAGGACTGGGCGACGGTCGTCATTCCCTGACCCGCCTGTGCCAACCACCTTCCACCTTCTTGTCGGTACGGGCGGAGAGGTGGGAGAGGCCCTCTCCCGACGTCTTGCCGGCCCTCACGAGGCCGTTTTTGCCACCTCCCACCGGCATCCCCTCCCCGCCCTCACACACGCCGTTCCTCTTTTCTGGGACCTGACCTCACCCACTGAGGAGAACCGCACCGCCCTCCATGAAATCGACCGGGTCCTGACCTCCGGAACCCTCAAAAGCCTGTCCCTCTTCGCCCATCCCTCCTTCAGCCGCACCGACTCTCCTCCGGACAATGCCCTGGAGATCCTCCCCTTCCTCTCCCGAGTCACCCGACTCATCGACCATCTCGAGCCGCGCCTGACCTCCGGTGGAGTCCTTCTCGTCTTCTTCCCCTCCTTCTCCCACCATCGAGCGGGAGGATACCTTGCGGCCCGGGCTTGGGTCGGCGCCCTTGAGGGGATCTTTCACGAGTGGAGCCGGAAGACCCCCGGCCCGGTTGTCACCGGCCTCGAGATGGTTGTGTCTCCCGATCTCCGTCGACCCCACCTCACCCCCGACATGGAGGCCCGAATCGCCTCCCGCACCGCCCGAGGACGATTGGCCAGCGCCGAGGAAATCGCCGATTTTGCCGCCTGGCTCATCCGTTCAGGATCCCCCCTCTTTCACGGACAGATCCTCAGGACCGAAGGCGGCCCTTACTACTGACGGTCCTTTTTGA
>JAKARS010000008.1:38358-44164 GCA_021828375.1 Nitrospirota bacterium | reverse complement strand
GCTCTCCTCCATCGCAGGGGTGACGGAGAATCAGTCCCGCAATGTCTCTTCCGTCAAGAAGCAGCTTGAGGGGCTGGTGGGAGGCCTCAAGGACATCATGAAAAAGGTGCGGGTCTCTTTTTGAGGCGCTCTCTTTTTTCGATCACATTCCCTGAACGGAGAGGGCGTGCTCAGGGAGATCCTCGAAGTCATGGGGAAAGGGCGGCTCGACAAGGAGTTCTCGAGCTGGAAATCTCTCCCCCCCTTCCCCTCTCCCGAGAGGGGCGATGCCTTTCTCTTGGGCACCTGTCGGAGCCCTTCCCTTTCCTGAGCGTTCTTCCCTGTAAACCTTCCTTCTTCGCCCCCAGTCCCGGCGATGGCTCAGAGTAAGATTCCCGGCTCAAGATGGCGGACCAGTCCCATGGCCCCCACGGCCACGCCGGGCCATCCCTGTCCGGGAAAGACGGTATCGCCCACCATATAGACATTTTTGAAAGGGGTCCGAAAGGTGGGGTAGCGGAAAGGAAAGTCCCGGATCCGCAGCGGAATCCCCCCCACAGTTCCCCCGGTGCGCCGGGTATAGCGGGCAAAGGTGCGAGGGCTGCCCACCAGGATCGTTCCTTTTTCCGCCGCGAGAAACTCCGGGATCGACCGGAAGAGGTGGGAGAGGATGAAGTCCCGGAGGCGCTCCTTTTTCTCCTGGTAGACGCCCGTTGAGAGCCCCTCCCAGAGGGACAGGGCGGTATGGGTGGAGATCGTCACGCTTCGGTACCCCCGGGGGGAGAGACGGCGGTCGTCTGGATGGGAGAGGGAGAGGAAGAAGGAGTGGCTGCCGGTTTCTGGGTTCTGATCATGGTGGATCTGGTGGTGAAGCTCCATCCCGGAAGGAAAAACATCCCCGACCATAAAGTGGAGTGTGGCGGCGCCCCACCGGTCGTGCTGCTCAGGGCGCTCTTTCTCCATCCTTGGCTCTTTGGGTCCGAAGAGGCTCGCGGCTCCCCAGATATCCCGGTTCAGGATGACCGTTGGGGCCGAATATGTCCCGCGAGGGGTGTGGAGAGCGTATCCCGAGCCCTGCCGCTCGATTCTCCGGACGGGGGTTCCCTTGAGCACGTTCGGAATCTTTTGGGCAAAGGCCTCGACGACGGCCCCCATGCCTCCCATGGCCGTATGGGTGTCGAGGGTCGTGTAGGAGAGGCCAAGGGCCGCCGAAAGAAACCACACCTCCCGGGAGGGGGCCTGATTGGTGATCAGAAGGAGCTGGTCGAGACATCGAAGAAAGTCCCCTGTCCTGACATGGGGGGAGAGGACTCTTCTGGCAGGACGGAGAGCGTCCAGTCCCCCTTCGGCAAGAAGTCGGGCGGAGAGGCGAATGGCCTGGGCATACTCTTTGGTGCGTCTCGGGGGAAAGGGGGGAAGGTCTCCGATAATGTTCCATGCGGCGTCGGCGACCCGAAAGGCCCGGCGCCACAGACCCTCGGCGTCGTCCTCCGGGAAGGCCGCGGAAAATTCGGCCAAAAGGGCCTCCCGGTTTCGGCACATCCTGACGCTCCGGTCGGGGAGATGGACCTTGAGGGCCGGGTCGACGGGATGGGCCGGGAGGCTGAGGCCCAGAAGACGGGCCAGCCTCCCCAGCGGGAGGGGAGGCTCAAGTCCGATCAGTGTGGTGGCGCCGGCATTATAGGCCTGGCCGTCGCGCTCGAAGGTTCCCGAACATCCCCCCAGATAGTCCATGGCCTCGAAAAGAATGACCGATCGGCCGGCATGGGCCAGCATCGCCCCGGCCAGGACGCCCCCCACCCCTCCCCCGACAATGGCCACATCGTCTGTCGCCTCATTTTTGTTCCCTACCATTCACACGCCTTCACGTTGTCGGGGGGAAGTCCGTGGCTCTTTCAGCCTTGGATCAGGTCCGGGTAGTGCTTCTTGAGGGCGGCAATCTTGGGAAGGTCATGAATGACGATGTAGGGGTGGGCGGGGTTTCTGTCGAGAAAGTTCTGGTGGTAGGGTTCGGCGGGATAGAAGGCCCGAAGGGGTTCGATCACCGTGGCCACCGGTGAGAGAAAGAGGCCACTCGCATTCAGCTTTTGAATGTATTCCCGGACAACCTCCTCCTGCTCGACAGAGACCGCAAAGACCGCCGACCGATATTGGGGGCCGATGTCCGGTCCCTGACGGTCCTTCTGCGTGGGATCGTGGACCACCGAGAAGAAAATCCGCAGCAACGTTCCAAAGGAGACGACCGAGGAGTCGAAGGTCACCTCCACGGCTTCGGCATGGCCGGTTCGCCCGGTGCAGACCTGCGGGTAGGTGGCCGTGGCGGCCTCTCCGCCGGCGTACCCCGATATCGATCGCACGACCCCCCGCACATGCCGAAAGACTGCCTCGACCCCCCAGAAGCAGCCTCCCGCGAAGACGGCTGTCTGAGTCCCGGACGGGGGAAGATCCCGGTCGGGAGGAGGGAGGGCGGGCGTGGAGGGGGCGTCTCCAAAACACCCGAGAGAGGCTGCAAAAGCCATGGCGGAGGCAAAAAGGGGAGGAGAGTGCATCATTGTTGGGGATCCTTTGAGGGGGAGTTCTTGGGAAAAGGGACAAAGTCGAGCGCCGACATGTTGATGCAGTAACGAAGGCCGGTGGGGGGAGGTCCGTCGGGAAAGAGGTGGCCCATATGGGCATCGCAGCGGGCACAAAGGACCTCGATCCTTCGCATCCCGTAGCTCAGGTCTTCTCGTGTCGCAAGGTTTTCTTTGGCCAGCGGCGAAGTAAAGCTGGGCCACCCGGTTCCGGAGTCGAACTTGGCCTCCGAGGAGAAGAGGACGGTGCCGCAACAGAGGCATCGATAGAGTCCCGGCTCCTTGCTGTCGTATCCGGCCACGGAAAAGGGGGGATCGGTGGCATGGCGCCGTGTCACGGAGTAGGCCTGGGGGGAGAGTCGGCTCTTCCACGAGGGATCGTCGATGATGCGATCCACCGATCGAAGGCCGGTCGGTTTTCCCGTGGGGGAAAATTCCATGATGGTGACCATTGTTTCCGGGGAAGCGGTTTTGGCAGGGGGAGAGTCCATGAAGCCTCCTTTATATCCAGGGTCAGGGGTGAGGACGGGGGGAAGGAGGGAAAAAAGATCCTTCTTTCAAAGGGTAAGGCCAGATCTCCTGTCTGGTCAATGGCGAGGGAGAAGAAGCAGGGGAGGGCCCCCCCCCAGGAGGATCAGACGCCATTGTTGCTGCAAAAAGGGGGATATTGATGGAGGGGCTTGCCGGGTGGCTTGATGGGAGAGGGGAGGTCGGACTGTGAGGGAGGGTCGTCGACCTATTTTTTGAGACGGCGGTCCATGAAGAGGGCCTTTCTGAAAAAGGTCTCGCCGTCCAGCTTCTCATCGCTCAGGGCCATGGCGATGAGCTCTCCTCCGATAATCTCCGGAGCAAGGATCATATCGGGTTCGACCGTCTGGATGCGGGTGAAGTTGGCCCGGCTCCGCACGGAAACGACAGTTTTTGCCTTGGATCCGGTGTCCCGGGCCGCCAGGACCACAAAGGCATTCTCCGCATCGTCGTCGAGAAGGGAGATGATCGCCTGGGCCTCCAGAATCCCGGCCTCTTTCAGCACCTCGCCGTCGGCCGGATCACCGATGATCTGGTCGCAGCCGGCAAAGGGGGGATCGGAAACCTCATGGGGGACGATCAGTGTGACGGGGTGGTTGCGGGATGTCAGCTCCTGGTAGGTGCTCCGCGCAAGGGGTCCCGTTCCGATCAGGATGGTGTGGTTTTTCCTTGTTGGCATTTTTTTCTCCGGAAGAAGGGCTCTTTTGATGCGTTCGTTCATGAGGGGGATGATGACCGACGAGAGGGAGGCGCTGAAGACGGTAATGCCCAGGATCACAAGGCTGACAACATAAAGGCGGGCATCGTCGGTTCGGGGAACGATGTCTCCATAGCCGACGGTGGCCATTGTGATGACGGCAAAGTAAAGGGCGGTCGTCAGACTCTGGATGGGGGGGGTGAAGCCCTTGCCGAGGATGAGGGAGCCGAAGATCCCGTAGCCCATCAGAAGAAGAATGGAGAGGACCGAGAGGAAGGTTCCGATGGCGAGAGAGGACTGATCGAAGGTCTTGCGAAAGAGGATCAGGGCTCCGAGGAGAAGGAGCGAAAAGGCCAGGGAGATTTCGGGGAGGGGGCTCTGGAAAAGATCGACGGAGATGGAAAGGAGCGTCATCAGGAGGATGATGGCCCAGATCATCCGGGAGCGGAGCAGGAGCCCGACCGACATCAGAATCTGCACCAGGCCGATGAGGGTCTTGGGGATGCCGCCCGGAATGTGGAAGATGCCGGGAAGATGGGCAAAGTCTTGTGCGGGCCCGAATTTTTCGAAAGAGGACTGGATGATATGGATCTGCTCAAAGAGTGGGAGAACATTCTTGAGGCCCAGAAGTCCCACCAGAAGGGCCAGGATTCCGTGGGGAAAGATCCAGGAGCCTCCGGGGGCAGACTGAAGCCGTCCCTGGATCCAGTGGATAAGATGCTTCCCTCGTACTCTTAGCCGCGTGTGAATGCTCTTCGGGGACATGAAGTCCTTTCAGGGGATCGCCGCAAGGGCGGACGGGGCGATCCAATGTCGGAAAAACAGCATGAGGCGTTTGGCCTGACTTTGTCCTGATGATAGAGGGAGGCGAGGGAGGTGGCAAGAGGCGTTGTCAGATGAACGGTCCTTTCGATTCCGGGAGCCGGGTCTGTGGCCCCCGGAAGATTCCCCTGACAAACGGTCGGCTTTTTGCTAGGATCGACGTGAGTCACAGTGACATTGAACTTGGGGGAGAGCTCTTGCTTTTCGCGCATTTGTCCCTCTTGCCCCCAATCCTATAGACGTTTGTTGGAGGATGAAGCCATGGTCGGCATTCTTCTTCGGCTTCTGGCCAACGCGCTGATCATCTTCTTTGTGGCCAGGATGGTCCGCGGAATCGAGATCCGGGGATTTGCCACGGCCATCGCCGTGGCGGTGGTGCTGGGCCTCTTCAACGCCCTTCTTCGTCCCCTTCTGATCTTCCTGACGCTCCCGATCACCGTGATCACCCTGGGCCTCTTCATCTTTGTCCTCAATGCCCTGCTGTTCTGGCTGGTGTCGGCCGTTGTTCCCGGATTTGTCGTGGAAGGCTTTTTCCCTGCCCTCCTGGGGGCCTTTCTGGTCAGCCTCGGGAGTCTTCTGGTCTCTCTCCTTCTCCCCTTTCCTTCTCCGTCAGGGAGACTGTGAGCCAGCGTCCGATGCCGGTCTTCGACCGGTGGAGGGAGGCCACTGAGCCGGACCGGGTGGTTGTCCTCTCCCGGAAGGGGGATTTCCTCTTCCGCCAGGGAGACCCGTCGGAGATGTTTTACGTGGTCACGGAGGGGCGAATTCTCTTTGTCAAGGAAAGTCCCTTCGGAACCCCCCTGATCCTTGAGCGGCTCCTTCCCGGAGAGTTTGTGGCGGGATTCGCCGTGATCTTTGACTTTCCCTATCCTGCCGGAGCCATTGCCGACTGTCCCTCCCGGGCAGAGGGCTATTCAAAGTCCCGCCTTCTGTCCGCCATCGACCAGGACCGGGAATTGCGCCGTGAGGTCCATACGGAGCTGGGGGAACGGTTCCGCATGTACCAGTCCCGTCTTCTCTATGCAAACATGCCGATCGAAGTCCGCCTGTCGCAGGTCCTCGTGGCCCTCTCCGGCCGCGATCCCGACCAAGTCGCCTTGGGAGGAAGTCTGCTGACGCCCACAACTCCCCGAGACTCGATTGCCATTACCCGGACTGTCCTGGCCCAGATGTGTCTCACCACCGTGGAAACGGCCATCCGGGTCAC
>JAKARS010000008.1:15310-38258 GCA_021828375.1 Nitrospirota bacterium | reverse complement strand
CCTGCGGCAACAAGGTAAAAGATGGCGATCAGAAGAGTGTTGGGGGAGGAAAGGGAAAGGGAGGCTCCGGGGAGACGGGCCAAGGCATGGACCAGTCCCAGGACGGCATGGGAGAGGCTTGTCAGGGGAAGGGTCACCAGAGCGACGGGAGGGAGGTGAAAAAGGTGCAGCAGAAGCTCTCCCGCCCCAAAGGGAAGAAGCAGGTCCCCGGCCAGAGGGACGACAATAAGATTGTCGGCAAGACCTTCCGGGTTGATCGTCCGGAAGACGGCGGCGACAAGGGGAGCCGTGAGAAGGGTGACCGCCGCCCCTGCCATGAGGGGGGCGAGAGTCTTCTTCGGGAGTGTCGGGAGGTGAGATGGGGTCGTTCCCTTACGCCCGGACAGGACAAGGCCCCAAAGGGCCAGAAGGGAGAGGAGAAAGGAGAGCGAGAGGGAGAGTCGGGGGAAAAGAAGCAGCATCAGGATCGTCGAGAGACCCAGGATGGCGGGAAAGTCGAGGTCGACAAAGGCAAAGCGAAGAACGACCGCCAGGGCGAAGCCCAGAAAGGCCCGGTCGGCCGCCTCCGGCGCCCCGATCATGAGGGTGTAGGCCAGAAGGAGGGGGAGCAGGGTCAACGGGAGGAGGCGCCCCAGAGGAAGGTGAATGAGGAGCCGCCGGAGGAGGGGGAGGGGAAGCAGCCGGAGGGAGAGCAGCACCACCCCCCCGAGAAAGAAGGCGAGAAGGGTCATGTGCTCCCCCGAAACCGACAAAAGGTGCGAAACCCCCGCCTTTGTAAAGTCCTCCCGCTCCTCCTTCGTCATGAATCGTGTGTCCGAGAGGAGAAGGGCGGAGAGGAGGCCTGCCGTCTCCCGGGGAAATGTGGAGAGGAGGTGGGTCAGGAGCTCCTCTTGTCGGTGGTGGAGTCCTCTCAGAAGATCCCCGCGCGGGGAGAGAGTTCGGGTCACGGTCAGAGGAAAACTCCCCGAGAGGATATATAACGGACGGGAGTCCCCGAAGAGTTCGGGGGGCGAGGGGTGGGAGGGGGCCGTGGCGACGCCGCTCAGACAGTCGCCGGCTTCGAGCGTGCCGGTGAGGCGGTCCGAGGGGATGAAGAGGCGGAAGGAGGAGGGAAGATCCGGAGAAGAGCCATCGTTCTTCAAGGAAGCGAGGGTCCCCTGTGTTGTGGCCCGTGGGGTGTCGGCAAGACAGAGGGAAAAGAAGGCGGGGGTGGGCAGAGGCGAGCGGGCCTGATCCGCAGGGAGGGCCAGAAGGCCTCCGGAAAAGGAGAGGAGCCATAGGAGAAGGGGGAGAAGGTGTCGGGATCCGGCCAGAAGGGAGAGAATCAGGGGGGCCGAAACAAGCGCCCCCAGGAGGAGGGGAAAGTCCGGGGCCAGGGAAGACAGGAAGAGCCCTCCCGCCAGGATGACGGAGGCCGGAAAAAGATCCTGCACCGTCAGGGGGCGGGGAACGGGGGGCGTCAGGATCTCCCGGACGGGACTCAATGAGAGGAAATTGAGGTCGAGGGGGAGCCCAGGTCGAGGATCACCGCCTCTTCGAGCTCCTGCATCATCTGGTTCAAGACGGTGGCATCGGGGCCCTCAAGCATGATGCGGATGGCCATTTCCGTTCCCGAATAGCGCAGAAGAAGGCGTCCGTGGCCGGAAAGAAGGCTGTCGACATGGGCCTTCCTCTTTGAGAGTTCGGGAAGGCTCTCGATGGGAACCTTCGATCTGACGGGAAGGGTCTTCAGGATCTGGGGGTAGGGCTCCATCACCCGGGCGGCATCGTCGAGGGAAATCCCTTCCTTGTCCAGAAGGGAGAGGAGCTGGAGGGCAGTGATGAGTCCGTCCCCGGTGGTGAGATAGTCCCGGAAGATGATATGGCCCGACTGTTCCCCCCCGAAAGAGAGGGCCAGTCGATCGAGCTCCTCGAGAATATACCGGTCCCCCACCTGGGTCTTCCGGAGGGAGATCCCATGGCGCTTCATGGCCTCCTCCAGAGCGAGATTGCTCATGACGGTGGTGACCAGAGTGTCTCCGGGAAGGCGCCCTTCCTTCTTCAGGAAGGGCGCGATGATGGCCATGATCCTGTCCCCGTCAAGAATTTGCCCTTTTCCGGTGACGAAGACGGACCGATCGGCATCTCCGTCGAAGGCCACCCCCAGATCGGCCCCGGTTTCGACGACCTTGCGTGCCAGTGTTTCCGGGTAAAGTGCCCCGCAGTTTAGGTTGATGTTGACCCCGTCGGGAGTGTCTGACAGGGCGATGACCTCGGCGCCCAGCTCGCGAAGGGCCATGGGAGCCACCTTGTAGGCCCCTCCATTGGCCATGTCGGCCACGATCCGGACCCCGTCGAACTTTTGTTTCCGGGGAAGGGTATTTTTGACGAACTCCACATACCGGCCTTCGGCACCGGAAAGCCGTGTCACCTTGCCGATGAGGGCACCCGTCGGACGGATATGATCGATTTCGTCTCCCATGACGAGGCGTTCGATCCGGTCTTCAAGTTCGTCCGGGAGCTTGAGCCCTTCCGAGGAAAAGAACTTGATCCCGTTGTCGTCATAGGGATTGTGGGAGGCGGAGATCATGATGCCGGCATCGGCCCGAAGGCTCCGGGTAAGATGGGCAATGCCGGGAGTTGTGAAGGGCCCGACAAGGATCACATTGACTCCCATGGAGGTCAGCCCGGAGGTCAGGGCCATCTCCAGCATGTAGCCGGAAATCCGGGTGTCCTTGCCGATGACGACATGATGCTCTTCTCCGGCCCGGGCAAAGAGATGGGCCGCCGCCCGCCCGAGACGATAGGCCATTTCTCCTGTGACGGGGTGAATGTTGGCGCGTCCGCGGATTCCGTCGGTTCCAAAGAGTCGGGTCGAAGGCTTGATCAAGGGAGCTCCTTCCTCTTGAGAGGGCTGAAGGGGGGATTCTGCTGCTTTCATTTTAGCGTTCGGAAGGCGAAGAAGAAAGGGCGGGGAAGGTCCCCGGCAGACAAAGTCGTGACGAGGTTGTCTGGATTCGCTCTTAGCGTCTTCGTGACGAGCGCTCGATCTCGATGGTGACCTTCCGGGGGGAGAGGATCCTGAGCCGGACCGGATCGGGAGAGACGAGGGAAAGGGAGAGTGTCTGCGCGTTCTTGTCACTTAGTGTCTTTAGTTCGATCGGCTGGGTTTTGATAAAGGAGATGGTCGAGAGAAGCGTTCTGTCCCCTTCCACAAGGGCCTGACGGGGAACAACATGGATCCTGATGGGGGCGATCCGGTCTCGGGTTTCTCCGATAAACTGAGGAACGATGGGGATCTCCCTCCGGCCAAGCGGGAGAATACTGAGGGAGAGAGAGGGCGGGGAAAAATGAATGACCCGGATTCCGGAAGGAAGAGCGACATTTCCGGTTTCAAGCGGAAGATTCGTGCGCCCCGGACGAAAGTGACGTCCGTCGAGGAGAATGGTGAGGCGCTCCGGGCGAATCAGGCTCCCCATGCCATGGGGGCCCTTGAGTGTCACCGTGACATGGTCCGGGGTGGCCCGATTCAGCTCGAGATGGGGAGGGAGATTGGTGACGGTGACCGGGAGGGTCAGCGTGAGGTATTCGTTTCCCGTTCGGCTGATGTGGTACCAGAGAGACAGGGAGAGAACAAGCGCGAGAATCTTGATCGGGAGATTGCGCATGAGACTTCGTGAGAACCCTTCCCATCGTCCGGTCATGGGGTGCTCCGGGGGCGTCGGCTGGACGGATCAAGGGCCCGCAGAAGGTACTTTCCTCCCGGAATGGCGTTGAGCGTCCCGATGAGGCCTTTGCGGAGGAAGGTCAACCGTCTGTTCGAAGGGACGCGGCTCTCCTTCCGGAAAAGGCGGGCCAGGGTCTGACGGAAAAGGACCATGTCTGTCTGGGGAGTGACTCGTCCGGCCACGACGAGGGAGATCTGTGATGTCTCCTCGCTGACCACCAAGGCGACCGCATCCGTCTCCTCCGTAATTCCGATGGCCGCCCGGTGGCGGGTTCCGTATTGTCGGGAAAGCTCCGAAGAGAGGGAGATGGGAAGAAAGCACCCCGCCGTGGCGATCCGGTTTTTACGGATAATGGCCGCCCCGTCATGAATCGGGGAGTAGGGGAGAAAGAGGCTCACCAGAAGCTCGGAGGAGATGAGGGCGTCCAGAGGAACGCCAACCTCGACGACCTCGGAAAGGTCGGTCGTCCTTTCGATGACGATGATGCCCCCGATCCCCCGACGACTCAAGGTCTGGAGCGCCTTGACGATCTCTTCCGAGTCGATGGGGGTGTCTCCCAGGGGAATGCCAAAGAGGAGCGGGCTCTTCCCCACCCGGGCGAGAGCTTTGCGGATCTCCGGCTGGAAGAGGATCAAAAGGGCGAGGATGATCTGGGACCAGAAGCTCGTGATGAGCCAGTTCAGGGTATAAAGCTTGAGCCAGCCCGAGACGAAGAAGACCAGAAGGAAGACGAGAACTCCGATCACCATTTGGAAGGCCCGTGTTCCGCGAATCAGGAGAAGGATCTGGTAGAACACGAACCAGACGGCCAGGATGTCGAGAACATTCCGCCAGAAGGAGAAATGCAGGAGCCTATCCAAGGCGGGCTCCTTCGATCGAGCGGAGGGTGCGGCGAATTTCCCGGGCGATATCGGGCCGATGGGTTCGGAAGAGGATCGCTCCCTGAAGGCAACACCAGGCCATGACGCCGCCTGTGGCGAAGTCCCGATCCCCGGGGAGACGGGTTTCTCCGGGGGAATCGAGAAAACGCTTCCTTGATGGGGCGATCAGGAGAGGACCCAGACGGGAAAGTTTTCCCATCTCGGCCAGGAGAGAGAGGTTATGCTCGCGGGTTTTCCCGAAGCCGATTCCCGGGTCAAGAATGATCCTGTCCCGGGAGATCCCTTGTGACTCAAGGGCGCACAGCTTTTCACGGAAAAAATCTGCGACGCTCTCCACCACATTGTCATAATGAGGATGGTCCTGCATTGTCTCGGGAGTCCCCTGTTTGTGCATGAGGACGGCCATGACACGGGGAAAGTCCTTGAGTATGGCAACAAAGCCCGGATCGCTCAGCCCGTCAATGTCGTTGATGAGTGAGGCGCCGAAGGCGAGGGCTTCCCTGAAAACAGCGGGTCGGCGAGTATCGATGGAAAGAGGAACATCAAGGGAGGACAAGGCGGCAAGTGCCAATTGAAGACGGTCCCTCTCCTCGATTTCGGAGATGGGGGAGGATCCCGGACGTGTCGATTCGGCTCCGATATCGAGAATCTCGGCTCCCGCCTCAATCAGGCAGGAGGCACGTTCCTGAATCTGTGCCGGTGAGAGAACCCCATCTCCGGAAAAGGAGTCGGGGGTGATGTTGACGATTCCCATGACAAGGGGGATCTCCCCCTTGTCTCGGGATCGGTCGAGAAGGGCCTGAAAATCAGCCCGGGGCATTGGCCGCCTGGATAAGGGCATCGATCTGCGGCGAGTCGAGCGTTTCTTTCTCCAGGAGGGCTTCTGCGATGTTGTGGAGAGCCTTCATATGCGTTGAAATCAGGCTCTTTGACTTGGCGTAGGCATCGAAGATGATGCCGCTGACCTCCCGGTCGATGTCGATGGCGGTGGATTCACTGTAATCCCGTCGCTGGAACATCTCCCGGCCCAGGAAAATCTCATCGTTCTTCTGGGCAAAGGTAATGGGTCCGAGCTTGTCGCTCATTCCCCATTCACACACCATCTTCCGGGCAAGGTCCGTGGCGCGCTCGATATCGTTCCCGGCCCCGGTGGTGATGGAACGGGTGACGAGCTCTTCGGCAACCCGTCCTCCCATCAAAATGGCGATGTTGTTCAGGAGGAAGTCCTTCCCGTAGGTATACCGGTCATCGGTCGGCAGCTGCTGCGTCACCCCCAGGGCACGGCCGCGGGGAATGATGGAGACCTTGTGAACCGGATCTGTTCCGGGGAGTAGCTTTGCGACGAGTGTGTGGCCCGCTTCGTGGAAGGCGGTGACCCGCTTTTCCTCTTCCGTAATAAGAATGGACTTTCTTTCCACGCCCATGAGGACCTTGTCCTTGGCATCCTCAAACTCGCTCATCTCCACAACCTTCTTGTCCCGACGGGCAGCAAGAAGGGCGGCTTCGTTCACGAGGTTGGCGAGATCGGCTCCCGAAAATCCTGGGGTTCCCCTGGCAACCGTCTCAAGGCTGACGGAGGAGTCAAGCGGGATCTTCTTTGTATGGACCTCAAGGATCTTGATCCGGCCCTTAAGGTCAGGTTTGCCCACAATGATCTGTCGGTCGAAGCGACCGGGACGGAGAAGGGCGGGATCGAGCACGTCCGGCCGGTTTGTGGCGGCGATCAGGATGACGCCTTCGTTGCTTTCAAAGCCATCCATCTCCACAAGCAGCTGGTTCAGCGTCTGTTCCCGCTCGTCGTGGCCCCCGCCGAGTCCGGCACCACGATGGCGCCCCACCGCATCGATTTCGTCGATGAAGATGATGCAGGGGGCATTTTTCTTCCCCTGCTCAAAGAGATCTCGCACGCGTGAGGCCCCGACTCCGACGAACATTTCCACGAAATCGGACCCGCTGATATGAAAGAAGGGAACATCTGCCTCACCGGCAATGGCCTTGGCGAGAAGGGTCTTTCCGGTTCCGGGAGGACCGACAACCAGGACGCCCTTGGGGATGTGTCCTCCCAAGCGCTGAAATTTGGAGGGATCCTTGAGGAACTCGACAATCTCAAAGACCTCCTCCTTGGCCTCATCAACACCGGCCACATCGGAGAAGGTGATCTTCTTCTTGTCCTCCGTCATCATCTTGGCCCGGGATTTTCCGAAGGACATGGCTTTGTTGCCTCCGGACTGCATCTGGCGCATAAAGAAAACCCAGAGCAGTACGAGGACGAGAATCGGCCCCCAGGAGATCAGAAGGCTCATGTACCAGGGGTTTTCTCCGGGAGGAATCGCAATGATCCTGACGTTTTTCTTCTGGAGTTCTTCCACCAGGTGGGGATCGTTGGCGGCGTAAGTTTCAAAACGCGTGCCGTCCTTCATCACCCCGTTAATATGGTTTCGCTTGATCGTCACCTCGCTGACTTGGTTCATCTCGACCTTGGAGATGAAGTCAGAGTAGATAAGATTCTGCGATGAAGGTTCCCGGAACTGGAACATGTCAAAGACGAGAAAAACGACGATGCCGATGATCAGCCACAGGGCGAGATTCTTGTAAAACGGTTTCATCAAGAGGGTCCTCCTTCAGGGGATACTGTGGTTGATTCTAGCATGGAGGATCCCGCTCTTCAATCGAGAGGGGAGCGATGCGCACTCGTGAAAACAAGGGGAGTGAGTGTGCGAATGGGTCAGGAGGTCTGGTCAAGGACGGCGATGAATGGCAGGGTCCTGTATTTGTTTTTGTAGTCGAGCCCGTATCCTATGACAAACTTGTTGGGGATGGAGAATCCGGTATAGTCCGGGGTAAAAGAGATTTCCCGACCGGCTGTCTTGTCGAGCAGGGCGCAGAATCGGATGCTTTCGGGACGGTGCTTCGCCAGCGCCTCGAGAATGAGGTGGGCGGTATGGCCGCTGTCCACAATATCCTCAATGACGAGAACATCGGCGCCGGTCAGATCGAGGGATGGGGCAGAGAGTTCCCGTCCCGAACCGGTTTTCGAGCTCGATGTCATCATGAAGTCGATCTGGGCGGGAATCCCAATCGAACGGGCCAGGTCGGCGGTAAAGGCAAAGGCTCCCTTCAAAATTCCCAGGAGAACGAGATTTTTTCCTTCATAGTCCCGGGTGATCCGGAGGCCAAGTTCCCTGACGCGGTGGAGGATCTCTTCCTGAGTGATCAGGGGTTTTCCAAAAATTTTTTCCACCAGGAGGGCTCCCGCGATTGAAATGTGATCGAAAGATAGGGGCCTTTTTCGGCCCCGGGCATATCTCCGGTTCTGTCGAGCCAGCCGGGGATCCAGAGGGCCTTCCCTCTGAACATCAGAATGGGAAGCCGATCCTTGATTGCGGCTGGTATGGGCTTCCTGGACAGGAGCTGGTCCACCGTTCGCGGCCCGATGCCCCGGACGGGAGCATCCCCCTCTGTTTTTCCTGAGGGGTTCCGGGAGGGCCAGAGCGGAAGAGCCTTGCAGCGATAGGTCACCTCAAAGTCCTCGGCCCCTTCTCTGACCACTTCGGCGGAAAGGCGTGCCGAAAGAGAGGGTCGGAGGGGCATTCCCCCGGAAGGAAAAGTCCCGGGGGAGACGCTCGGGCCGGCTATCGTGAGATGACCGCTCCGGGGAAGGGGAACGGAGAGATCGTTCCCTTCGTTCCGGAGCCATGCAAGGAGGTGGCCCCCCATGGGGAGATTCGTATTTTGAGTGTCTGGGTAAAGATATACCAGATCCGCATGGTCAGAAACAATATCGAGATGCCAGCCGGCACCAAGGGGAAAGTGGCGAAGTGGCTCCGATGGGGGGGTCGCCAGTGTCCTGAGAAGATTCCTTTCGGGAGGGAGGGGGAGTTTCCATTGTCTTTGGCGGTCGAGGATGCTTCGGGAGAGGGCGCCTTGCCGGGAGGGGGCGAGCGCACGAAAGAGGCGAAGTGAGAGGCGGACGTATCCGGGATCCTCAAAAATGAGGAGAGACCCGGCCGAAAGAGGCGCCGATGAGGAGATCTCTCGGACCATGTAGTGGGCAAGGGTGTCAAGATGTGCGGTCCCTCCCGGGAAGATCCGGTCGATGGCGGGACGAAGCTCCAGGCGAACTCGATTCCTGAGGGGGCCGAGATCGAGGTTGGTGGGGTCTTCCATAAAAGCCTCTCCGGCCTCGCGCAAGGCCTGACGGATCTCCTCCCGCTCAAGAAAAAGCAGTGGTCGATAGATTTTCTCATTTTTTTCAGGGATTCCCACGAGGCCCCGAGGTCCTGTTCCCCGAAAGAGATTGGCCAGAACGGTCTCGATCCTGTCGTCTTTCTGGTGACCCAGGAAGAGGACGGAATGGGGATTCTCGGCAAGATAGGTATTGAAAAAATCCTGCCGTTCTTGTCTCAGGAGAGTTTCGGAGACCTGCGGCCGATGCTTTTCGATGGAGCGGGATTCTCCCACGACAAGACGCGCGCAAAACCTTGCTGCCAAACTTGTGACAAATTCTTTGTCCCTGGCATTTTTGGAAGGATCGGTGTGATGGTCGAAATGGAGGATGTCGAGGGAGCGGCTTGCGGGGAGATGTCGGAGAAGGAGATGAAGGAGCAGAACGGAATCCCCCCCCCCGGAGACTCCGACGCTCCAGACGGGGCCGTCGGGGACCAAGAGGTCATGCCGAAGAAGAAAGTTTCGGAATGGAGCGTCAAAGGGGGCGAACGGATCCTTCAAAGACAATGTCATGAAGATACCTCAGGGAAGAGTCGATATCGGAGGCGATCTGGGATTTGAGGGCATCGACGTTGGGAAAGGAACGTTCTCCCCGGACCCGGTGGTAAAAGAAGACCTCGTGATCGACTCCGTAAAGGTCGCCAGAGAAACCCGGAAGGTGTGTCTCGATCACAGGACGGTGGGTTCCAAATGTGGGCTTTGTCCCAATATAGGTGGCCGAATCATGCAGGACTCCCTCCACGCGTGTCCGTGTCGCATAGACTCCCGGTGGCGGGACAAGCCGGTGTTCAGGGGGAATGAGATTCAGCGTCGGGAAGCCCAGAAGGCGTCCCCGTTGTTCTCCCCGGACGACGGGGCCCGAGATCTCCAGGGGACGGGTCAGGAGCCGGTTGGCTTGCTCGATCTCCCCCTGGTCCACGGCCTTCCGGATTCGGGAGCTCGAGATTCGATGCCCCTCCTCCATAAAGGGGGAAAGAGGAATCACCCGGGTGCCCTCCGATGAGAGCTCGTGGCTCAGGGTCTCCAATGTCCCCTGACGGCCGGCTCCAAAGCGAAACTCTTCTCCCACAAGAATGAGGGCCGGGTGAAAGAGGGGCCGCAGAACGTCAGAGACAAAATCTTTCGCGGCCATGGCGGCCAAGGTCTTGTCAAAGGCAAGAGAGACAAGAATCTCAAGGCCAAGCTCGCCCAAGACCTCTTCCTGGCGTTCCCGGGACATGATCATCCGAAAGGAGGAGTCGGGCGAGAGCACAAAAAGCGGATGGGGGTCAAAGGTCAAGAGGAGGGAGGGACAAGAGAGCGCTCTTGCCCGCTCGAAAAGCTGGGAAAGAAGATACTGATGGCCGGCATGAACCCCGTCGAAGTTCCCAATGGTCATGGCATAGGGACCCGGAGGGAGGCTCCGTCGCAGGGTCGCCAAGTCACCGCGGTAGGTTTGCACGATGTTTAGCTCCGAAGGAGGCGTGCAGCGCGGATGGCAAAGTAGGTCAGGATCATCTGGGCGCCGGCACGTCGGATGGCTGTCAGTGTTTCGATCATGACCCGATCGGTGTCGATCCAGCCATTGGCCCCGGCCGCCATGATCATCGAATACTCTCCCGAAACCTGGTAGGCCGCTACAGGAAGATCCGAGATTTCAGAGACCTGGGAAATGATATCGAGGTAGGCAATGGCGGGCTTGACCATCAGCATGTCCGCGCCCTCCTCCATATCGAGACGTGCCTCCCGGAGGGCTTCCCGTCGCCCCCGGAAATCCATCTGGTAAGAGCAGCGGTCTCCGAACTGGGGACCGCTCATCATGGCATCCCGGAAGGGACCATAGAGAGCGGAGGCATATTTGACCGCGTAGGAAAGAATAAGGGTGTCGGTCAGGGCATTTTCGTCAAGTCGGCGTCTGATGGCCCCCACCCGGCCATCCATCATGTCGGAAGGGGCCACGACATGGGCTCCTGCCTGGGCATGGAGAAGGGCCATTCCCGCCAGAATGTCCAATGTCGGGTCATTCTCGATCCGGTCGCCGCTGACAAGGCCACAGTGGCCATGGGTGGTGTATTCGTCGATGCAGACATCGGTCATGATGACAAAGCCGGGAAACCTGTCCCGAATGGCTCCGATGGCCTGGGGGACTGGGCCATCGGGGTTGAGGGCTTCCGACCCGTTATCATCTTTCCTTTCCGGAATTCCAAAGAGAAGGAGCGAGCGGATGCCGGCCTCCCACGATTCGCTCAGGATGTCGGGAAGACGATCCACCGAGTGGCGGAAGACCCCTGGCATGGAAGAGATGGGCTCTTTTTTGTCTCTTCCCCAGGTAACAAAGAGGGGGAGAATGAGATTGTCAGGGTGAAGCTCCACCTCCCGTACAAGATTTCTGAGAGCAGGGCTATTTCTCAAACGGCGGGGCCGTTCGACGGGATGGCTCACGGTCAGGCTCCTCCTGGATTGACTCTCCCCGGTTTTCCGGGGGGGCGAGAATGGTCTTTTGCATTATTTCCGAACTGGGAGAGGAAGTCCACCGCGGTCTCAACGACCGAGGGCGTGGTGGGGTTTTTTGCCATGACGAGAGTCTGAATTGCCGAACGCACCAACTCTTCACGGGTTGTGGGGCCAATCGCGAGGGAGGGAATTCGGGAAATTGCCTTGGCATGGTCAGGAAAGAGGGAAATGAGGCCCTGGATGGCCGAAGGACTGTAGAAGATGGCCAGGTCAATGGCGTCTTCGTCGAGAATGGTCCGCAGTCGTTCCTTCCTGTAGTCGGGAACGGCGGGGGGGCTGTTTTCGTAGACTGAGATGGTTTCGACCCCATAGCCCAGCTCTTCCAGTCCCCGGGGGATGGTTCCCGTGCCCCGATCCCCCCGAACGAGCAGAATTTTGCCTGAGTGAGGCTTCGGGAGATGGCTGAAGGCATCAATCACCCCTTCTCCGTGGGACTCGGAGGGAGCAAGGTCGGGCCGAAGCCCTGCCGCGCCCAGAGCGGCGCTCGTGGCCGGGCCCATGGAAAAGATCTGGAGGCCGGCCAGGGAGCGCAAGTCCTGCCGGCTCTTCCGAAGTCCCTCCAGGAAGTATTGGACTCCGTTGGGGCTCAGAAAGACAATCCAGGAGAAGTCCTTCAGATTTTCGATGGCTTGGATGGATCTCTCGGAGAGACTGGGTGAAACGTGGATGGTAGGAAATGTGATGACGGTGGCCCCGAGGGCTTCCAGCGTCTCCGAAAGCTCCTTGGAGCGTGAGCGTTCCCGGGTCAGGAGGATGCGTTTGCCCAAGAGTGGGAGGCGATGGCTCCAGGATACCTCTTCCCGAAGGGAGACTACGCCTCCAATGGTTAAAATCGCTGGGGGAGCGATCCCGTGCTCTTTGAGAAAGGTCGGAATTTCTTCAAGTGTCTGGTAGTAAGACTCCTGATTGGGAGTGGTTCCCCATCGAATGATGGCCGTTGGAGTCTTCGGATCGAGCCCGGCACTCAAGAGGCGGGCCACAAGCTCTTTCATATACAAGGCTCCCATCAGGACGACGACGGTCTGATGGGGGCGGGCAAGGGCGTCAATGTCAGGCTGTTTCCAGTCAGAGGGGTCATCATGTGCCGTGAGGATAATCAGGCGAGAGCTATGGTCCCTGTGGGTTACGGGGATGCCCGAATAGGCAGGAACGGCGACCGGAGAGGTCACTCCTGGGATGACAACAAAGGGGATGCCTGCCTCAGCCAAAACCTGCGCTTCCTCGCCTCCTCGGCCAAAGACAAACGGATCTCCCCCTTTAAGCCGAACGACGGACAGGCCTTGTCGGGCATGTTCGACAAGTGTTTCTCCGATTTCCTTTTGTGACATCCGGGGATGGTTTCGGACCTTTCCCACATCGATTCTCTTTGTCTCGTCGGGGGCCAGGTCGAGGAGTTCAAGGGGAATGAGGTGGTCATAGAGGAGAACATCGGCCATGGCAATGGCCCGGGCGGCTCTCATGGTCAGAAGACCGGGATCCCCGGGGCCGGCTCCCACAAGGTAGACCATGGAGGCCTTCTTTTTGGGGGGAAAAGGGGCGTGATCAGCCATCGTTCCCCCTTTTGCGGTTTCGGAGAGTCGGACAATATTGGTGGCTCAAACGGGAGAGCGTAATCGAAGTCGGTCGGGAATCCAAGGTGGGCATCAGTCTCATGATTTGATCATAGAGCGGAAGCTGAGGGATCTTCAATCGGTCCCGGGATGCCGGGATGATTTTTCGGAGGGAGGATTTTGTGCTGCAGAGAGGATGTCCGCGAGGATTTTTTGACCGCCGCGAGACAAGAGTTTCTGCGCCGCTTCCACCCCAAGCTGATGGGCTTCTTGTGGCGATCCAGACGTGTGCTCCTCGAGGAGTGTGGTTCCTTCGACATCGAGGATGCGTGCGATCAGCTCAATCTGTTCCGGATTGATGGTGCGGGCATGGGCGGCAATCGGGAGTTGGCACCCCCCGTCGAGTGCCGAGAGGACCCCTCGCTCTGCCAGGACGCACGCCGTTGTCTCCGGGTCGTGCATTCCGTCAAGAAGCGTCCGAATCCGACCGTCTCCCACGCGGCACTCAAGACCCAATGCGCCCTGTCCGACGGCCGGAAGGGAGAGTTCGACAGGGAGATATTCCCGAATTCTGTCCGAGAATCCAAGACGTTTGAGTCCGGCGGCCGCCAGAATGATGGCATCGACCTGATTTTCGTCAAGCTTCCTAAGGCGGGTCCCCACATTTCCCCTCAGCGATTCGAATCGGAGATCCGGTCGGCGTTTCTTAAGCTGTGCCATTCGCCGGAGGGATGAGGTTCCGATTCGAGCTCCGAGGGGCAAGGATGAAAAGGAGGAGAAAGAATTCGAGACAAAGGCATCTCTCGGGTCTTCACGGGAGAGGATGGCTCCGATCTCAAGGCCCTCGGGCAGAAAGGCCGGAACATCCTTCATGCTGTGGACGGCGAGATCGATTGTCCCGGCAATAAGGGCTTCCTCGATTTCCTTGACGAAGAGTCCTTTTCCCCCGACCTGAGAGAGGGGGACGGAGAGGATCATGTCTCCGGTTGTCTTGATGATGGTGAGTTCCGATTCGAGCCCGGCCGTTTGTCGGATCATGGCCGCCACATGGCGAGCTTGCCACAACGCCAACTCTGATCCGCGTGTTCCGATTCTGATGGGGGAAGACTCTGAAGGAATCAGCAAGTCTGCTCGCCGGGGAGGGGGAGATCGGAGAGAGGGGAATCGAGTACGGACTTCCCTTCCCGCTCCTTGGGGGAGATATTCTCAGGTGATCCGTTTCGGGAGAGGATCTCGGGAGGGAGTCCGTAGCAACGGGTGATCCACTCCCAGGCTTCATCAATGTTTGACGAGTTTCGTAATGTCTGATAGGTGGGGTGAAGCATCTTGTTCATCAGGGACTGTGTCAGAAGAAGAACTTGCTTGCGGGCTTCATCGGGAAGACCGTCGAGCGTTCTTGAAAAACGATCAATCTCGGCAAGGCGGAGTTCTTCTGTATGGTGTCTCAGAGCCTGAATCAGGGGAACGGCCGATCGCTCTGCTCGCCACTTCTCAAACTGGGCAACCTCTTGGCGCACAATTTCCTTGGCGGCAAAGGTCTCCATTTCCCGTTCTTTCTGATTGGACAAAACCACGGATCGGAGGTCGTCGATATTGTAGAGAAAGGTATTCGACAGTCGGGAGATCTCGGGGTCGATATTTCGGGGGACGGCAATGTCGATCAGGAAGAGGGGGCGGTACCCTCTCCGCTCCATAGCCGACTCCATGATCGGAACCGTCAGCAAGTAGGTCTCGGCCCCGGTCGAGCAGACGACCATATCCGCCTCAGAGAGGATGTCATCGAGTCGGGACATCGGCGCATAAGTGGCTTCGTACTCAGCCGCCAGGGGTTCCCCCTTGGCCGGATCCCGTGTCATGAGGGTGAGGGAGCGAACACCCATTTTTTTCATGTGGCGGGCAGTGAGTTGGGCCATCTCTCCTCCTCCGAGGAGGAGGACGGACTTGTTGGACATGTCCTGGAAGATTTTTCGAGCCAGCTGGCAGGCTGCATAACTGATGGAGACGGGAAGGTGGCTGATCGCCGTTTCCGAACGGACACGCTTTGCCGAACTCACGGCGCGCTGGAAGATCTGATTCAAGTAAGGGCCAACGGAGTTCTCTTTTCGACAGATCTCGAAGGACTCCTTGACCTGTCCTGTAATCTGGGGTTCCCCGACAACCATCGAGTCAAGGCTTGCCGTCACCTGAAAAAGATGTTCCACCGCGTCGGAATCGGTTTTGTAATAAAGATGGGGGCGAAGGGGAACCGACGTGAGGGCGGGATGAGTCTTCGAGAGGAAGTCGGTGAAAAAATCGGGAGAGGGATGGATGTTTGAGGTGATTGTCAGGATTTCCACACGATTGCATGTGGAAAGCAGGAGGCACTCCAGGACGGAGTCCTGATGGGCAAGAGACTGTACCGCAGAGGAAAGGCTTTCCTTCGGGTAAGCAATTCTTTCCCTGATTTCCACGGGAGCTGTCTTGTGGTTGACGCCAGCAAGGGTGATCTTGATCAAATGGCTGTCTCCGCTATCACCTGGCTTATCTTTGTCGCAGGGAATCCGGCAGGGTACTTGTCGGCCCTATAAAATGAAATGGGAGCCTTTAGAAAAAAAGGCCAACACCAACATCGTTGCAGCAAAGACAAGAAATCCCGAAATCGATAGGTACGCGGCCTGCTTTCCCCGGAATCGACGGTTCCATCTGACGAGCACCGTCATGGCATAAAGCAACCAGACGAGAATCGCTCCGATGAAGGCGAGTCGGCCCTGGGACGCGAGCGGAAGAGTTCTCCCGAACTTCTCCCACGACCAAATCATGGCAAAAAAGAGTCCTGCGGTCAAGAAAACGAATCCGATCCCACTAAAGTTGTTGTTGAGCTGATCGAGCGTTTCAAGGGAGGGGATCCGGGTGAAAAATCTGTTGAAAATCTTTCGCCGGAGAAAATGATCGAGCACAAGGTAGAGAATGGACACCATAAACGCCAGGGCCGCCGACGCCAGTCCCAAGTCGATCAGGAGGGTATGAATGGAAAGAAGGAGCCCGATCGGCGCTCCGCTCGAAAGAACCGGAGCCCTGAAGGAAATTCCGATGACCATAAGGGTTGAAAAAAAGGCAATTCCAAAGATGAAGAGTCCCAGGATCCTCACCTTTTTCTGGTGTTCAAGATAAAGGAACGTCAGCACCAGAGACCAGGAAAAAAAGGAAAGAACCTCTCGGAGGGAAAGGAGCGCGACGTGGCCCTGAAAGCCGAATCGAATGAAGATGGCGAGGGACTGGAAGAGGACTCCCCCCACCCCCGCGGTCACTGGCGCCCAGGGAATTCTCGGAGGGCGCGAGAGCAAAATCTCCGAAAGGTAGAGAATAAAGGCGCCCAGATAAAAGCCGCTTGCCATTTCAAGGAGGAGAAGCTCAAGGGGGGAAATTGTCACGCAGACCCTGTCCTGTTGTTGCCGTGCTGTCCGGAAGCCGAAAACTGCCTCAAATCGTTTGCCTAAAAACTATGTTAGACTTCTAGAAGGTTTCTTCGGTCTAGTTTATCACAAGGGGATTATTCGGACCAGATTGCTTTCGTGCCGGTATTGCTCCGGCCAGCCACGCTCCGGAGGGGCCGTTGTACAAAAATGTTGGATCGACCCTGAAGGTCCAGGGGCTTTTTGAGAGGCCTTTTCGGTTTTCACCTCATCCAGTCAGCTTTTCCGGAATCGATGACTCATTTCTCTCCTCTTTGGGACAGGCGCTCCTTTCTTTTTACCGAGCCTTTGACCGTCTTTACCGTGAGCCCTCCGTGGGGGAGGAATTCGTCAGGGAATACCTTGATCGGGGCAAGCCCTCGGAGCTCCTCTCCTACGGACTTGCCCGCCGTTTCAAATCCGATCTTCCCGGAGTCCTGCGCCCGGATCTCCTGTTAACATCTGAAGGACCTGTTCTCACTGAGATGGATGCCGTGCCGGGAGGACCGGGACTTCTTCTGGCCCTCTCAAGAATTTACCGCGATCGAGGACAAGGAGGAATGATCGGTGGTCCTGAGGGGATACTCCAAGGGTTTGCCGCCATGATCCAATCCCTTGACCCCAACCCAGTTCTGGCCATTGTTGTTTCCGACGAGTCTCACGACTATAGAAATGAAATGTCCCTCATTGCGGCAGAGCTGACTCGGGGGTACTTTCCTGCATTTTGCCTTCATCCCCGGGAGCTTCGATTTGACGAAAATGGG
The DNA here is from genome assembly GCA_021828375.1 of Nitrospirota bacterium. Lineage (GTDB taxonomy): Bacteria > Nitrospirota > Leptospirillia > Leptospirillales > Leptospirillaceae > UBA4572. The sequence continues at coordinate 21,205 of JAKARS010000008.1, read as the reverse complement.
TTCTTTTTTCCGGGTCCCGATGGAACAACCCATCGGATAACGACTCTCTATCGCTTCTTTGAGCTCTTCGATCTTCCGAACATTCCCAAGTCTGACCTCATGCTCTATTTTGCCAAGGGGGGCAAGGTCCGAATCACTCCCCCGATCAAGCCTTGGCTCGAAGAGAAAATGGGAATGGCTCTCTGGCATCATCCTCGTCTGCGTTCTCACTGGTGCCGGAATGTTCCTCCGGAGTCCGTCGCCCTGCTTGATCGACTGATTCCTCCGACCTGGGTTCTTGATCCAGCATCTGTTCCCCCACAGGCCTCACTGACGCCGCCTCTTGTGGCGGGAGATCGGGAGCTTCACGATTTTCGAGATCTTGCTGGGTTGACTCAGCGGGAGCGCCGATTCATTATTAAACCATCCGGTTTTTCTCCCCTGTCTTGGGGAAGTCGAGGGGTTGTTGTCGGCCACGATCTTCCCGAGGAGTCATGGAAAGAGGCTGTATCTCATGCCATGGACTCTTTCTCGCGAAGCCCGAGTGTTCTTCAGCCTTTTCGTCAGACGCATGTCTATCCCATGACCGGGTTCGATTTTCCGTCAGAGGTCGAACAGGAGGAAGGCTACCGCGTTCGTCTGTGTCCGTATTACTTCGTGACGGGCCCGACCCGGGAGACGGTCAGGACCGGGGGCGTTTTGGTCACGGCCTGCCCGAAAGACAAAAAACTCATTCATGGCATGGTTGACGCCATTCTGTCACCTGCGTGGTCTCCTGAGCAGGATTTCACCAAAAATACCGATTCATAATTGCTAATAAAATATGGGAAAGTCCCGATTAAAAGAAGGAAAAGTCGACTGTCTCTCAGATATTTCTCGAAGAAGACAGGGGAGTTTTTCCTGTTTGGGCGAGGGGAACGATGCAGGAATGGCAGAAGCTGCTAGTTGAGGGGGTCAGGCATGGGGCCGACCTTCCTCCAGAGTGGGTGATCGAGGCGAATGGGGTGGGCCCCGAAAAGGTTGAAGGTCTTTACCCCATCCGAATCAATGATTATTACCGCTCTCTGATCTCTGATCCCCAAGATCCGATCGGTCTTCAGGTCATTCCTGATCCGGCGGAGTGGATGGATGCCGACAGCCCGGAGGATCCTCTTGGCGAAGACGCGGATAGTCCGGTTCCTGCGATCGTCCATCGATATCCGGATCGTGTTCTTTTCCTTGTGACAAACCAATGTCCCATTTATTGCCGATACTGCACACGAAAACGCCTTGTCGGCAAGCCCGAAGGGGTTGTGAGCCGCGAAGAGCTTCGCCAGGGAATCGACTATATTCGGGAGCATCCCGAAGTCAGGGATGTCATCCTCTCCGGAGGCGATCCCCTGATGCTCAAGGATGAAGTCCTCGAGGAGATTCTTACAGGGTTGCGCTCCATTGAGCATCTCGAGATCATCCGTATCGGGACCCGGGTTCCCTCAGCCCTCCCCCAAAGAGTGACCCCTGCACTTTGTCGAATGCTCTCCCGATTTCATCCCCTCTATATGAATCTTCATTTCAACCATCCCCGGGAGATAACTCCGGAATCGTCGGAGGCATGCCGCCTCTTGGCTGATGCCGGAATTCCCTTGGGATGTCAGACCGTTCTCATGAAAGGGGTCAATGACGATGCCGAGGTTCTGGGAGCCCTCTTCAAGGGCCTTTTGAAGATCCGTGTCAAACCCTATTATCTCTATCAAGCCGACCTCACCCGGGGAGCCAATCATTTCCGGACCCCTGTCGATAAAGGAATTGCCATCATGAAGGCGCTCCAGGGAAATATCTCCGGAATGGCCATCCCCCATTTTGTCATCGATGCTCCGGGAGGAGGGGGGAAAATACCTGTTCTTGCCGATGACTATCTTCTCGGTCGGGAAAATGGTCAGGTCCTTTTGAAAAATTACGAAAACAAGATTTACTCTTATCCGGATGTCTCTCCTGACGCAGTTGCCCCAGAAGGTGAGGACGGGAAGTCGGGGAGCGTCTCTTCCCCAGAACCGATGAAAGCGAATGATTCCTCCCGCAGTGCGGAGGGACACTTTTCTCTCCATCATCGCGGGCAAGAAAATGCCCCCCGCGAGCATGCCCCTCGCCGTGTTTCCCCGGGGCTTGTCTGATGACCGCAGGACAGCACGATGACAGCCTTGAGGGAAAAAAGGAAAAGCGAGAGCCTGCTTCTCGTCCCGACCACTCCCTTCCCGAAGATGAGAAGATGGGTGTCTACCACGCCATCTATACCCGCCGCGATATACGTCGGGAGTTTCTTCCCGACACCATTCCGATGGAGATTGTTCTCCGGATGCTCAAAGCGGCTCATCATGCCCCTTCGGTGGGGTTCATGCAGCCATGGAACTTCATCCTCATAGAGAAAGATGAAATCCGACGCGAACTCAAGCGTGTTGTCGACAAGGAGCGTCAGGCCGCCGCTATCGTCTTCGAGTCTCCGCGTTCCGAAAAATTCCTCTCTCTTAAAGTGGATGCCATTCTCGATGCACCGCTCCTCATTGCGGTGACGATCGACCCTGCCCGGGAGGGGCCCTTTGTTCTCGGCCGTCTTTCCGATCAGGATACCGATCTTTACAGTGCCTCGTGTGCCATCATGAACCTGTGGCTGGCGGCAAGGGCTGAGGGCATTGGCATGGGATGGGTGACGATTTTCCGCCGTGAAGATGTTCAGGGTATCCTGAATCTCCCCTATCATGTTCGCCCCATTGGCATTCTCTGTCTGGGGTATGTCCGGGAATTTCCCCGTCGACCCATGCTCGAGACCGAGGATTGGGCGTATCGCCAGCCACTCTCCAAACATGTCTTTGTCGATGGCTGGAATCGACAGGAAGGGACTCTATGGGAGTCGATGGCTCCAGGTCTTGACCGACGCGAGGAGTGGCCGTGGGAACCTTAAGCGACTGCCAAATCCGTGGTCTCGCCCAAGAAGGAGTCATTTTGTCGGACGCCGCCTGGGGACCACGACAGATCCAACCCTCTTCCATGGATCTTCGCTTGGGACCCACGGCCTATCGACTTCGTTCAAGCTTTCTTCCCCTTTCCACCCCGGTATCGGACATTCTTCAGGATCTCTCCCTTTACTCCATTGACCTCCGAACGTCTTCCTATCTCGAGAGGGGGGCAGTCTACCTCGTGCCCCTCATGGAATCCCTACACCTCCCCGCTCATTTGTCCGCCAAGGCAAACCCCAAGTCTTCCACCGGACGTCTCGATGTCTTTACGCGTGTCATCACCGAGACAGGCGATCGTTTCGACGATATTTCTCCTGGATATACCGGTCGGCTCTACCTTGAGGTCTTTTCCAGGTCCTTCTCTTTGAGGGTTAGTCAAGGACTAGCTCTTTGTCAGGTTCGGTTTTTTGAAAAGAGAGACTTTCTCTCGGAGGAAGCTCTTCTTGATCGTCACCGAAGGTCACCCCTGTTTGTTTCTGACGGAGAGGCTGTCGGGATCAATCCTTTCGATAGAATCACAGATGGCTCCCTTTATCTAGGGGTCAAGCTCACAGGAATGCCGATCATCGGATTTCGGGCCCGGCACGATGCGGGAATTCTGAGTCTTGTCCCCGGCGACCAGCAAAAGGCCACTGACTTTTGGGAGCCGGTTCCCCCTCCGACACGGGGAGAGATGGTTCTGGAGCCGGAAAAGTTTTATCTCTTTGCCTCGAGTGCCAAAATTCGTGTCCCCATTGACCTGGCGGCCGAAATGCTTCCCTTTGATGCCGCTGCGGGTGAAATCCGGACCCACTATGCCGGTTTTTTTGATCCGGGCTTTGGGATCTCAGGAGATGGTGCCCGGGGTGTTCTCGAGGTCCGTCCCCATGATGTTCCTTTTCGGATTGTCGATGGCCAGCCCGTTTTCAAGCTGCGCTATGAAAAAATGGACCGGGAGCCCGATCTCCCCTACGGGGCCGCCATTGGCTCAAGCTATACCCATCAGGGCCTTAATCTGAGCCGTTATTTCATCAATGATTTTTTTGGAGAAGCTCCCCGCTGAAAAATTTCCTCTTGAATGATTGATTTTTTTTGCAAGAACCAATAAGATGATCCTCCGTGTTCTAGAGACACGTCTTCATTATCTCTACCTCTTTCCCTCCCACGATCCCCGGTAGCTCAGTCGGCAGAGCGGGTGACTGTTAATCACCATGTCGCAGGTTCGATCCCTGCCCGGGGAGCCATTTTTAAGCCGCCTCATAAAATTTTCCTTTCTCAGAATTGAATTTTTCCTCCAAATTTGCGCAATCAGACAAGGGAAAAATTTTTAGCAAGAAGCTGCGAAAAACCCAAAATCGGGATCCCAATGAATCTCATGGTTGGGAAAGACCGTCACTTGAACCTTCGTTCCTTTCTCCACGTCGATTCCGACCTCCTTCCTTTTCTCGATGATCTCGTGTCCCTGGAGAACAAGCCAGGCATTTTGTGCGGGTTTCGTCATGGGCAATTCGGATCGTTCTGTCACGGCTCCCCATCGCGAATTTCCCTTCTTCCGTCAAGATGATTTTGGGGGGTTCTTTTTCAGGACAATCGAATTTGTGTGTGAATTGTTGGTGGCGAAGAAAGAAGATCGCAGCAGCCTTTCCTCTTTCAAGCCGGGCCGATTCCGTGACTGAAGTGAAAGTTCTGCAAACGAATGTCTTTGCCCGTGCCTATAAAAAACTTCACCCAAAGCGTAAGGATGCTGTTGATAAGACAGTTGCATCAATCATCCAGAATCCAAACCTCGGAGAGGAAAAGAAGAGCGTACTCGCTGGCGTATTCGTCTATAAGTTTGATTGTGTAGGCCAGCTTAATCTTCTTGCTTACGAGTTTGACCCTTCAACGCGAGTTTTGCTTCTTGTGGGCACTCACGAAAACTTCTATCGCACACTCAAAAGGTGATTGTACTTACCGACTACGAGAAAGAGTGCGAGGAAAAAAAGGAAAAGCCGGATTCAGCTTACCTAGTCGACCCTCAAGTTCTTCATTCATCTGACCGAGAAGGTTTCTAGCCACCTTCATTTTCTGGTCAAAACAAGAAAATGAACGATTGATCCGCCATGGGGAAAGATCGTTCTTCCCTTGGAATCCAGGGTCGAATGTGGCACTATTGAATATAAAGGATTGATTCTTGTCCACCCATCTTTGGAAATGACTTAAAGAAGTTGTTCATGGTCAGGAAGAAAATTTCTTGCCGAAGACAAGTCCATCAAGTGGAAATCATTCATCGACATCCGAGGTGTGTCACATTGCTGTCGTAGCGCTAACGGCCACCGGGATGATCGGAGCCCGTGGAAGAGCTCTTGTTGAGGGATTCGACGAATAGTGGCAAAGACGGTGGACTTTTTAAGTCATTTGAAAAAGATTCCTCATTGACGGAATTGAAGTGGTAACTCCAAACCAAGGGTGCAAGAACATAAATCGGAGGATGGGCGATGGAAATTGCTGAAGGAGAACAGACAGATCTTCTGGCATTGGGAGATATCCAGAAGGAAATCGTCTTCATCCAGAATTACATTGTCCAGCTTGAAGAGGTCAACCGCATGCATGACCGGAATATGCGGGAGATCAACGGCATTCTCTTGGGTCAGATGGAGCGGGTGGATGTGGGGGCCCTTATTTCCTCCGCGGATCAGGCCATCACCAACTTGGCAAGCTTCAGGAATGTTCTTGAGACCATCGGAAAAATTGGAGGAGAAATTCGAGAGATTTCCACCCAGGTCAATCTCCTTTCGATCAATGCCGCCATTGAGGCCGCGCACGCAAAGGAGGCTGGTCGAGGGTTTGCGGTCGTGGCCGACGAGATCAAAAAGTTGTCCGACCGGACCCGAAAGGCGGTGGAAGAGATCGCCCGGACTGTTTCCTCCATCGACAAGGAGCTCGATGCTGTCACTGGCAATATTCA
>JAKARS010000008.1:0-15210 GCA_021828375.1 Nitrospirota bacterium | reverse complement strand
TGGCAGGGAAGGAAGCGAGGATTGCAGGGGTGTTCGAGGCTTTTCGTCAGGATCTTCGGAGATTGGACAGGGTTCAGCGGCAGGTTGTGGGGGCGGCCTTTTTGGGATGGAGCCTTGATGCCTTTGACTTTTTTCTGCTTGTCTTTGTTCTCAGGGATGTGGCCCGAACCTATCATGTGACGCTGACAGAAGTGACGGTCGCCCTTTTTTTGACATTGGCCGCCCGTCCGGCAGGGGCGCTCCTTTTCGGGAGGATGGCTGACCGGGTGGGTCGCCGGCCGGTCCTCATGGCAGTGGTGGCCCTTTACCCTCTTTTTGCCTTCCTGTCGTCAGTGGCTCCATCACTTTGGAGCTTTCTCCTGCTCCGAACACTTTTTGGTGTGGCCATGGGGGGGGAGTGGGGGGCCGGAGCTTCGCTGGTGATGGAGAGCGTTCCCCCCGGGTGTCGAGGCTTCGTGTCAGGAATCCTTCAGGCGGGATATCCCTTCGGGTACCTTCTGGCCGCCTTGGCCTATGCATGGGTCTACCCGCTTGTCGGCTGGCGGGGACTGTTGATGTTGGGAATTTTGCCGGCATTTGTCGTTTTTTTTGTGCGACGTCAGGTTCCGGAATCGGAGGCGTTTTCCGAACGGAAGCCGTCTTCGCCGATCTCCCTGCGGGAAGGACTCTCCCGATACTGGAAGACGGCCCTTTTTGCCGTTGGGCTCATGACGGCCTTCAACTTCCTGGGCCATGGGACGCAGGACCTCTACCCTACCCTCCTGGAAACGATGAGAGGCCTCTCCCCCGGCGCCGTCGGCACAATTGCGGTTCTTTACAATATCGGGGCCGTTCTCGGAGGAATCATTCTCGGGACCCTTTCGGAACGTATCGGACGAAAGCGGACCATTTTCTATGCCGCGATTTCATCCTTGCTTATCCTTCCCCTCTGGGGGCTGGGAGGATCTGTCGGGATGATTGCGGTGGGGGCCTTCCTCATGCAATGTGCGGTGCAGGGAGCCTGGGGCGTTGTTCCGGCCTATCTCAACGAAATATCCCCGCCGTCTCTTCGAGGGACTTTCCCGGGAGTGGTCTACCAGACAGGGAATCTTCTGGCGGCGGCCAATGCCCCTCTGCAGTCACACCTGGGTAAGGTTCTGGGAGGCCGCCTCGATCTCTCCCTTGTGATTGTCGCGGGAGTGGCGGCCCTCGCCATCGCTTTTCTTATTGGACGGGGACCGGAGAGCAGGGGAGAGCTCCTCCATTGCCATGATCCTCACACATAGGTGGCAAAGGCTGTGAGTGCCCGATCCAGAGCCTTGTGCCCCTTTCGGTATTTTTCAAGGGGGATCTTCTGGGACCAGGCGTCCCAGGACTGACGGATCGACTGACCACCGGCCCTGGCTCCGTCCGGATGCCCACAGACTCCCCCTCCACAGAGATAGGCAAAGTTGGGCCCGAACATGTCCGCATGGATGCCCAAGGTTCCCGCATGCATGCCTCCCCCCACGGCAATAAGGGAGGACTTCATGGAGGGCATGGCCTCCTGACAAATATCGAAGACGTCTGTGAGGAATTTCTTTTTGGCCTTGAGAGTTCCTGCCAAGGCAGGATAGAGGATGATGTCGGCCCCGAGGATCCTCATGAACCGGGCCCAGGCCCGGACCGACATCCCATGAGGCTGCCAGAGCCAGTCGGAGGTGGCCATGTGGGCCATGATGGGAACGACGGCATGCCGGGCCAGCTCCTCGAGCATGGGGAATCCCGATGCCGCCGGGCTCAACATGGCAATCCCGGCCCCTGCCTTCCCCCCCGCAAGATATCGCTCAACCATCGCGGAGGGACGATCCACCGTATGCATCATGACCCACTTGGGCTCGCCCGTCTCTTCCTCGGCCCGACGGGCGGCCTCGACAGTGGCCTTCAGACGTTTGATATAATCCTCGGAGGGCTCCTGGAGAAGTTCGTCACTTTTCACCACATCCATTCCCCCGACAAGGCTTTCATAGGCAATGTGGGCATATTCGGAAGGGGTGAGCCCCTGTGAGGGCTTCAGGACGGTGATGAAGAGCGGGCGCTTGGGGTTCTTTCTCTTCTTGGCGATGCCCTCGGCACCGAATTGGGGGCCGGGAAGCCGGGCAAGGAGAGTGTCCGGAGGATGGAAGTCGGTCAGTTCGATCGACTTGAGAATGTTGAGGCAGCTAATCTCTCCGGCAATGGAGAGGACAAGCCCATAGGCCGAGGCAATGCGCTGGGAGGGAACCATGATTTCGACCACCACCTTGCTCTTGCCGGTCTTGAGAATCGTCGGCTTGGCTGCGAAGCTCTCGGTCTGGGCCGTTTCATAGGACGTTTTCTTGACTCCCAGGCTCATTTCGCGGGCAATGAGGTTGGCGGCCCGGGTCGGTTCGTCGGTGCGGATTGTGTAGGTGGTCCTGATCAGTTCTGTGTGGGCCATGGCATCCTCGGCTCTCGGGGTGAGTGTATCGGTTGGAAAGGTCTTTCCGGTACGATCTAAGATAGGCGAAAGCGCTCCCGCCTGCAAGGCGGGACAAACCAACGAAGGAGAGAGAGTCGATATGGGAGAGGTGATGACGGCACGTGTGGATAAGGTTGACTCTTTTGCCGAGGATGTGAAGCTTTTTCGTCTGCGGCCAGAGAACGGGCCGGTCGATTTTGTTCAGGGACAATTTCTCAAGGTTCTGTGGGAGGGAGAAAAGGGCTCCTACTTTGCGATTGCCTCCCCTCCCTATGAGAAGAACCATCTGGAAATCCTGGTCAAGCGCGGGAAGGGTGTCTCCGAAAAGCTCTTCTCGTTGACGGGAGGGGAGACCCTTTCTTTTGAAGGCCCCTTGGGCAATGGATTTCCCCTCGATCCACACAGAAGCCGAAATCTCCTGTTCGTAGGGGTCGGCACGGCGATCGCCCCTCTGCGTTCCACACTCCTCGAGGCCCTTCGCCGGCGTAGCGAGTTTGGTCGCATTGCGCTCTACTTCGGGACGATGACCCCCAACCATCTTTATTTTGGTGAGGATCTCGCCTCTTGGAGCCGCATGGGGGTGGATGTTGTGGTAACGGTCACCTTTCCCGATACCCGATGGGATCGGCACTCGGGCTTTGTCCAGCATATTCTCCGCGCCGAAGGGCATCCCTTGCCCCAGACGGTGGCCTATGTCTGCGGGATGAAGGAGATGGTCGAGGAGACGATCGCCGTCCTGAAGGAGCGGGCCATTCCCGAAGAGCATATCCTTCAGAATGTCTGAGGGTTTCGTCTTTCTTGCCCTCTGTGTCATTGACCTCAGGGCGACGGGGCTTTAGGATGAAAGAAGGTGAAGGAGTCCCAGATGGCAGTTTCTCTCTCCGACAATACGTTGGGGAGGCCGAGCCGTGGTTACCATGAATCGGGAGTTTCTTCACTCCTGCTTCGGGATTTCGATCTCCTGAGTTCTCTCTCCTGACCTTCTGTTTTCTACGGAACATTCAACCCCTGCGTCCCCTGCGGATGGTATGAGGGAGGGTTCCTCCTTCTGAAATTCGCCAAGGTGACGAGATGAGGATCTCTCTCCCATGGACAAGAACGATCCGCTCACCCGAAAGACCCCCTCCCCCTCCGGACAGACTTCGGGAGGAGCCTCTTCCACAGGCAGCACCTCCGGCTTTTCGGAGATTCTTGAAGGGCTGGAAACCCTCCTGCGCAATCTTGACGGACGCGAGGAGGATCTGCGTCTGACCTATCGATTGAAAAAGCGATTTCTCGAGATCGAGAATGAGTGGCAGAAGCTCTCCGTCGAATCGGCGCGCCTGTCGGAGGTTCTCGAAAAGGTCACAAAACCCGCCTTTCGCATCGGAACATGTCTGGGGCGGACCGATGACGGGCTGGCCTGGGTGTCGGTAGGAGGGGGCGACTATCAGGCCGCCGTGGATCCGAGGGTGGATATCACGACCCTCCGGAAGGGAGAGCGGGTCCGTCTCAATGAGGCCCTTTCCGTTCTGGGCACCTTGGGTCCCGATATCTCTGGCCCAGTGGTTCGTGTGTCGCGGGAGCTTCCCGACGGGCGGGTCGAGGTAGGCTCTGACCGTCCTGACAGCCAGCTGGGAACCGTTCTTGACCGATCCGAGTCCCTGGAAGGACAAAGTCTCTCCGCGGGGGATCTCGTGAGGCTCGACAGCACGTCCCGAGTGATTGTCGAAAAGGTTCGCAAGCGAGAGGAAGGATATCTCCTTGCCGAGATTCCCAAAATGGGTTGGGAGTCAATCGGGGGCCAAAAAGAGGCCATCGCTGAAATCAAGAAGGCGATCCTTAACCCGCTTCTCTATCCTGAGTCTTATTCCCGCTACGATTTCCGCTCTCCCCGGGGATTTTTGCTCTATGGTCCTCCCGGTTGCGGCAAAACGCTGATTGGAAAGGCGACGGCCCGGGAAATTGCTCAGCGTCTTTCCCAGAAAAAAGGGAAGGATCTCAAAGGGGTGTTCTTTCATATCAAGGGACCCGAAATCCTCAATATGTGGCTGGGAGAATCCGAAAGAATCGTCCGGGAGCTCTTCGAGGAGGGAGAAAAGATCAGGGCGGCCGGAGATTTTCCGGTCCTCTTCATCGATGAGGCCGAGGCAATCCTCGGAACCCGCAGGAGCGGGCGAGGCTTCAACATCCACAATACGATCGTCCCGATGTTCTGCGCCCTCCTCGATGGCCTTGAGGGGCCGGGCGGCTTCGAGATGGTGATCCTTGCCACGAATCGACCGGAGATGATCGATCCTGCGATCCTGCGACCGGGAAGAATTGACCGCAAGATCAAGGTGGTCCGCCCCTCCTTTGATGCCGCACTGGAGATCCTGGGGATCCATCTGGGAGAATCTGTTCCGGTCGACTTTTCTGCCGGAGGACGAGAGGCTCTTCTCCGAACCTTTCGCGACCGTCTCTTTGAGCGCTCTGATGCCAATGTGGTCTTTGAGGTTCTCAGACGCTCGGGGGCGAGAACTCCGATCTACCGGTCCGATCTTTCGAGCGGAGCCATCCTCGGCTCCATTGTGCAGAGGGCGAAAGAGAAGGCCCTTCTGCGTGAGATTGAAGAAGGTAAGGGCGGAGGCGTGACCCTCGAGGATCTTCTTTGGGCCCTCGACAACGAATATGAGGAGGGGGACATTCTCCCACCGCCGGATGCCGCTGTCGACTGGATGGGACTCCTGGACATAGAAACCCACGATGTTGTGGATGTGCGGCGTGTGCGGACACTCTCTTCCGGAGCCCGGATTCCCCGGGCCATCGAATAGTTTCCGGGATGGGGGTCCCTGACAGAAAGAAGCGTCGGGAATTTCCTCCGGCGAAGATTCTCTGCGGTATCGAGACAGAGTTTGGCATCATTCGCCGGGATGTGGAGGAATCCGATCCGGTTGTCGAGTCCATGGAGCTTGTCCGGTCATTCCGGGAGACCTCTTTCGGGACGTGGGCCTATGAGGAAGAGGATCCTCGGGCCGATGCCCGAGGTGGGCGCGTTGATCGCTTGGCCCAGGATGAGGAGGAGGAGGCCTTTGTCCGTTCCGACCTGAAGAGAGGCTTCTCTTTTCGGGAGTCGAAAAGTGACCGGATCCTGAAGAACGGGGCTCGATTTTACAACGACCATACCCATCCCGAATACTCTACCCCCGAATGCCTCTCGATTCGGGATCTGCTTCTCTTCGATCGGGCCGGTACGGAGATTCTTCGGGAAGCCATCCGGCTTCGGGAGTCGGTTCTGGGAGTTCCGGGAGCTCTCGGCCTCTATCGGAACAATACCGATTTTCATGGGCACAGTTACGGGTGTCACGAGAACTATCTCTTGCCCCGGGAGATGTCCTTTGATGAGATTGTTCGTGGATTGACGGCCTTCCTGGTCGCCCGCATCATCCTGACGGGGGCCGGAAAGGTGGGGCAGGAGGGTGACGACGGCCAGAGAGCCGATGGCTATCAGCTCTCCCAGCGGGCCGACTTCATGGAGGTTCGGACCGGGGTCGATACCATGCAGCGCCGCCCCCTGGTGAACAGCCGTGACGAACCCCATGCCGACAGAACGCGCTACCGCCGCCTCCACCTCATTGTGGGGGATGCGAACATGTCCGAGTGGCAGACGGCGATAAAGGTCGGCATGACGCGTCTGGTTCTGGGAGCCTTGTATCTTCGTCCGGAACCGATTGTGGAGCTCGAGGATCCCGTTCGAGCCATCCGTGAGCTCTCCCGGGCGAAGGAGGGGCGCCTCCCGCTTCGATGTCGGGATGGGCGGACGATGACGGCCAGCGAGATTCTCTCCTTCTACAGGGAAAAAGTGAATCCGGTTGTTTCGGGACCGGAGGACCGCTGGATCGTTGATGAGTGGGACAGGGCACTCAGGGACTATAATGCCGATCCCCGCCGCCTCTCCGATCGGGTTGACTGGGTGGCCAAGTCCATTCTTCTTGAGTGGGGGGGGGAGGAGATGGGGCTCTCGCCAGGAGATCCCGGGTTCCAGAGCCTCGATCTCGCCTACCATGACATCGATCCTCATGATGGTCTTTTCTGGCCCCTGGAGGAGGAAGGCAGTATCCAGCGGCTCACTCGCCCCGAGGAGGTCTCCCTCGCACGGATCTCCCCTCCGGGGCGAGGACGCGCCCCGATTCGGGCCGCCATCCTGGCCCGTTTTGGTGACAGGATTCAGGAGGCCGGGTGGGAGCGGATCGTCTTTTCCGGGGGGAGGGCCATTGATCTTCCCCCGGCACTCGATGGTGATGAGCCGGAGGTTTTAAACCTGGTGAAGAAAATTGAGGCTCTTGATGATCCGTCTGGCTTGGATGCCATCGTCTTTGCGATGGAGGAAAAAGGAGAAAAAAATGTCAATCGCTGAGAGAATGAGTCGGGCGGACTCCAATGGGGGACGCGTTCCGGGTGTTTTCGGGTACGAAGATCAGGATCGGGTTCCTCTTCCCTCGAAGAAGGGGGGAGGCCCTGATGCTCCCGCCCCCAAGAACCTTGATCCAAAGCCAATTCGGGACCGCATGATTGACCGCATGAAGAAGGTCGATCCGAAGCAGTCAGAACGATATCGCCAGAGAACGGGGGAATAGCCCTTGAAGCCCATTGAGAGTCTCTTCCCATCGGAGGAAGGCCTTCGCCTCTCTCCTCGGTCGGGGTATCTGCCCGACCTTCTTCGTGGCTACTCACTGGATCCCTCTCGCTCCCGCATGGCGGGGGGTGAGAGCTCAGGGCTCAAGGGAGTGGTCCACGGCACCACAATCCTGGCCTTCCATTTCAGCGAAGGGGTCCTCGTGGCCGGGGACCGGCGAGCGACCGCCTCCAACAGGATCATGTCCAACAGGGTGGACAAGATCCTTGAGATTGACGGATCGGCCTTGCTTGCCATCTCCGGCTCTCCGGCCATGGCTCTTGAAATGGGCCGAATTCTCGATCACTCCCTGAAGTTCTACCGAAGAAGCCAGTTGGCGGAAATTTCCCTGGAGGGAAAACTTCGGATTCTGGCCCAGCTCTTGAAGGAGAACCTTCCGATGGCCGTGGAGGGAATCGGAGCTGTGGCTCCGCTCTTTGTGGCCCGGGATGGAGAGGCTGTCCGGATCTATTTCTACGATATTCTGGGAGCCCATTTTGAAGGGGTCGAATTTTCCGTGGGAGGGTCGGGATCTCCCGAAGTCCAGGGGATTCTTCGCTATCTGGATCGCTGGGGAGAGAAAGGCCTTCGTTCCCTCTCCCGGGATGAAGCCCTGCTCCTTTCCCTGCGCCTTTTGGAGACGGCCTCTTATTTCGATGCCGCCACGGGAGGGGTTGGGGGACAGGACCCCGTCTATCCGGTCATTCGCATCCTGACCCCCTCATCCCTTGAAACAGTGGCCGACGAACAGATCGCCGCTCTTTACAGAAACGAGGTGATGCGTGTTCGATGAGCCTTACCGGTGGATTGATGCCATTCATCAGAGGCGTGACTACATCGCGGCCCAGCTCGATCGGGCGACACCCGTCTTGGCCGTCTCTTGTGAGGAAGGAATCATTCTTGCCACCTTTCACCGCCAGACACCGAAGATCTTTGAGCTGTATGATCGCATGGCTCTTGCCGGAGTCGGTCATCCGGCCGATCTGGAGTCCGTGAGAGGCCACCTTCTGTCCATGGCACATGTGGAAGGCTTCCAGCGCTCCGCCTCCGATGTGACCATCGAGCGCCTGGCGTTGTTTGGACTGGCCCCGAAACTGAAGGGGGCGTTCGAGGATGTCTCGGTGCCTCCGGTGATCCTGAATGTCCTTCTGGCCGAAATCGGACCCGATCCCTCCAAAGACCTCCTCCTTCAGGTCTCCTATGACGGGAACATCTTCCGTTCGTCCTTTTATGCCGTTCTTGGTCCCGATGATGAGTCCCGCACGAAAGACTCCCAGCTTCTCAAGGAACGCCTTCCGGCCCATCCGGCTCCTCTTTCGGCTGTTCTTCCGGTGATGGGACGCCTTTTTCTTGAGATCCTCCATTCCCCTGAAGAGCGGGGGCAGGATGAGTCAGGCAATCTGGTCGATCCGGAAAAGGCGGCAGAATGCGGGAGACGTCTCCTGTCCGAAAGGGTGTGGGAGGGTGTCCTTCTCGACCGCTCGACCCCTTCGAGAGTTCGGCGAATTCCGGCCGATCCGGGTTGGTTCCGGTGAAGTTCCTCTGCGGGATCGAGACGGAGTTTGGCCTTCTCATCCGGGATCCGGAGCTGAAGGGTGCCTCCATGATCCGACAGGAGGATTTGTTTCGGCGGGTCAGGGACCATCTTTTTCGAAAAAAAGGGGCCGGTCTCATTGACCTGCACCAAAGAGCCTATGATGAGCCCCCCGGAAATGGCGGCTTCCTGCGCAACGGGGGCCGCCTCTATGTGGATATGGGCCATGTGGAGTATGCGGCTCCTGAGTGCGGGACGATCCTCGACCTCGTGGCAATGGACCGGGCCGGCGACCTCCTCCTGACGGAGGCGCTGGAAGAGCTGGGGCTCGCTGATGAAGTCTCCTTCATCAAGAACAACATTGACCATCAAACTCTTGCGACCTTCGGCTCCCACGAAAATTACTCCGTTCCCCGAAGCTTCCCCTTCAATGAGCGGGGACTCGATCCCCTTGTCGTTTTCTTGGCCACCCGGCAGATTTTTGCCGGAGCCGGCCGCGTGGGCGCCTCTTACGTCAATGATGTGATCCTCCCCTTTCCGGGGGAATCACCAACAGTTCCCTACCAGATTTCCCAGCGGGCGGATTATGTGGTCAACACCTTCTACCAGTGGGTGCAGATGAACCGCTCCATCGTCAATACCCGCGACGAGCCTCTGGCCGACCCATTGCAGTTTCGGAGAATCCACCTTCTTCTCGGCGATTCGAACATGTCCCAGTATGCTCTCGGGCTGAAAGTCGGGACAACCCGGCTTGCTCTGGGACTGATCGAGCGGGGAGAGGCCCCTCGCATCTCATTGGCTGACCCGGTGGCGACGGTCCGCGGGCTCTCCCATGACCTGTCCATGGAATGGATGGTGGAGCTCTCCAACGGAAAGACAATTGGCGCGGTGGAAATCCAGCAGGCATTTTATGAGGCAGCGGAAAGGGCCTTTCGGGGAGAGAGCGACGATACTGACTGGGTTCTTGACGGATGGCGGGAAATTCTTTCCGATCTTTCGAAAAAGGATCCCTCCCTCGTCGCGGATCGTGTGGATTGGGCCCAAAAACTCGTTCTTCTCGAGGATTTTTCGCGGGAGGAGGGAGTCGGATGGGATGATCCCTGGATGGAAAGCCTCGATCTGGCCTACCATGACACCAATCCTGCCACGGGCCTTTTCTATCCGCTGGAGGAAGAAGGTGTCCACAGACGGCTTGTCTCCCCGTCTGCGATCAGGCAGGCGCTTCGCGATGGCCCGGTGGGAACGCGGGCCCAGGGACGCTCTCTGGCGATCCGAAAAATTCTGGAAAATCCTCAGATCTTTGACTACATCATTCAATGGTTTGGTGTGCAGGTGGACGAAGGCGAAATTCTCTATATGCTCGACCCCTATCGGAGTTACCGTCAGGAGGTTGAGGAGTATTTTGCCCATTTGCCCCGGGAGAACGGCCCCCCTACCGGCGGAGACCGTCCCTGAGGTTCTGCTGCTTCATGTGATAGGCCAGAAAGGGGTCCCACATGGCTCCGGTGGCCGACATGGCAAAATCGGCGCCCGAAGAGAGCGCCAAGTCGATATCTTCCACTGTCATCAACCCTCCGACGGCGACAAGGGCGACAGGGAGCTTCCTGGCCTTGACCTCTTGAGACAAACGGCTGACCACTCCCAATGCGGCCGTTCTGATCCCGTTTCCGCAGACCCCTGACTTTTCTCGTCCCGGTCCGGGAAGTGCTGGGCGACCCTCGGGATTGATGATCGTGGCCGAGAGGGTGTTGATGGCGGCGATGCCATCGACAAAGGGACCGATGGCACTCACAAGCTCGCCTGCCGCCTGGGCGCTTCCGATGTATCCCACCTTGGCGATCAACGGAACCTTTGTTCCGATTCCGGACCGAACCTTCCGGGCGATCGAGCCTGCCGCCGAGGGGTCCTGAAAAATCTGCCCCTCCGTCCCCTTGACGTTGGGGCAGGAAAAGTTCATCTCAATGGCCATGGCTCCGGCCTCAACCGCCATCTTGGCCGCTCGGGTAAAATTGTCCGCAATGGATTCGCCCTCTCTCTCCGTTCCCACCACGCTGACGATCAGAACCTGACCCTTTCCGATCAATGACCGAGAGAGTTCGACATCCTTTTGCCATACCGATGGGTCCTGGCTGGGCATTCCAAAGGAGTTGGTGATGGTGATCTCCCGCATCGAGGCGGGCTCCATCTGCGGAATGCCGATGAGCGGGGTGTCGAGAATGTCGGGGGTGAGGTCGCCGCTCACGGAGACATAGAGGCAGTTAGGCGCCGGGTAGGACGGGTGCGGATGGGTGCGGACAGTCTTGTAGACAAGAAGGTCGAACCCCATCTTGGCATAGAAGCCTATCCATTCTGAGTTCAGAAGAGGCCCTGCAGGAATGCCGAGTCGGCTGTTGGCGGGAATCCCCAGAAAGGTGACGGGCGGAGAGTTCGGGATGGTGGCCGGGATTCGTCCATGGAATATAGGGCCTTCCCGGTAGTTGTCGTCATAGGATTTGTTGATGTCGTAAACAGGGTCAGGAATTTGCACGGCGAACTCCTTTGGGGTCGATAGAGGAGGTCATCACTAAGGCATCGATGGAGAGCTTTGTGAGAACGGACGTGAGGGAGTCGATGAGATGCGGGACCACTTCGGGTCTGTGGGTCAGGGCCACGGTGGTTGATCCGGCTCCGGAGATGGCAAAGCCTGCGGCTCCTGCGTTCAGGGCCGCCTCGCGAAGGGCGTCAAATCCGGGTATCAAAACCTTGCGGTAGGGTTCGATCAAGGGGTCGCTGACACGCTGGCAGAAGAGGGCCGGATCTTCTCGGAGAAGGGCCAAGAGAATGCCTGCAGTGTTTGAGAGGGCCCCGATGGCATTGTGTCTCGGAACAAGCTCCGGAAGGATCTTGCGAGACTCGGAGGTCCTGAGTGTTTTCCTTGGGATGACGAAGGCCAGTTGGACGCCGTCGAGAAACCCCGCGGGAAGGGATGTTCGGCTCTCTCCGTGGCTTACGGTCACCCCTCCGAAAAGACAGGCCGAGATGTTGTCAAGAAAGACTCCTCCGCTCACGCCGGCTTCCGCCGTCAGTGCGGCATCAAGAATCTCCTGCGGAGAGAAGATGTCTCCGGCAAGAAGGTTTCCTAAATAGGCTCCACCGACGGCTGAGGCGGCTGAGGATCCAAGTCCGGAGCCAGGAACCCCTTTTTCAAGAACGAGCCGGAATGGTCGGCCCTCACCGGCCCGATCGAGCATGAGCCGAAGCGCAATGCTGGCAGTGTTCTCACGGGGATCTGTCGGAAGGGATGTCCAGGCGCCGGTGATGCGTTCGATCACATCTTTTGACAAGGAGGGGTCAAGGGTGGCCGATAGCGTATCGCCCATCCCGGTGACAGCCATTCCCAAGGTGTCGAAGCCGGGACCGATGTTTCCAACCGAGGCGGGCGCATAGACTGAAAGCGTGGGAAAAGTCATGAAAGACGGAGACTCCTTGGCAAATCGCGACGAATGAACTTCTGGTGCGACCGGTTAACGCGTTTTTGACCATTCGTATCCAGTGGCGGACTTTTTGGATCTTACCATAATCTGGGCAACCGAGTCGCGAAAAGAAGAACGGACGAGCCAGACTCAAGAGAGATGAAAGAATCGGGGAAGAATCTCGCCCAAAAAGAGACCGGCGGCGGCCGCCGCACCTCCGAGAAGAATCATTTCCCCCGCACCTTTGAAAGGGGACTCACCTGCGAGTCGGGACTTGATGGAGCCAGTGACTGCCAGTGTGAGCAGGGAGAGAACAAGTGCGACACTGAAGGCTTCGTAGGCTTTTGGGAAAAAGAAATAGGGGAGAAGGGGGGGGAGAGCTCCCGCCATAAATGAAAGCGAAAGGGTGGCGGCGCTCTTGACGGGAGACTCCATGGCCTCCTCGTGGATTCCCAGCTCTTCTCGGACCATGAACCGGTGCCAGACTTCGGGGTCGGCGACAATCCTCTCGGTGATGTGGTGGGATTCCTCTGGGGGAAGTCCAAAGGAGATAAAAAGATTGTAGACCTCTTGTTTCTCCAGTTCGGGAACATGGGCGATTTCCCACCGTTCCCGAGCGATCTCCCGTCGAATAAGGTCATTTTGGCTTTGGGTGGCAAGGAGGGCGCCGGCTCCCATGGAGAGACTGCCGGCCAATGATGTCATGAGTCCGGCGTAAAGGATGGAGGTATGGGAGAGGGGAGCACCTGAAATGCCCCCGAGAAAGCTCGTTAGTGTCACCATGCCGTCGTTCATTCCCAAAACGACATCACGAATGCGAAGTCCGGAGGGAAGATGACCTGTTTCCGGGGGGAAGGGTGAGGAAGAGGGATCTTTATTCATAGGTGTTATGATACCCGAGGAAAGTTGTGGGCGCCAGAGTCTGGGGGGGGTAGAGCTCGGGTTTACGGAAGAACAAAGAGGCTTGACAAGAAATTCTTCGAAGCGTATTCTTCGACTGTGTAATGCCCTCAAAATTAAGGTCTGCACGTCCTAAACCTATGGGGCTGTGGATTTGGCATCTTTCCTTTATCTTTACTTAAAAGGGGGTCTGTCGTGGCTCAAAGCGGTCAAAAAGGGATCGTCGGCTACTGGCTCAATGCAGCCTTTTCGGCGGTCGGAAGCGGGTCCGTTGTCGGCTTCTGCCTTCAGGAGTGGTTCGGTGCTCACCGATTCGAGACGTGGCGCGAATCCTATGTGTGGATTTATTGGGTCATGGTTCTGACGACCATCGCCGGTGCCCTGATCGGTCTTTACTCCTATGCCTACCACCGCAAGAGGGAGAACTGGTAAGTTTCTGGAGATTTCTGGCCTTGTTTCCAAACCTTTAAGGAGGTGGTGGTATGTGGATGTTGAGTGCGATCACAAGTCTTACTCCCCAGCAGTTGAAGGACCTGTCGAATCCCGGTGATCCGACACATGTCCTTCCTTCTCAGTACCATTTTTGCTGCGGAATGACTCCGGGTGGTGCCAGCGAGGGTGTGGCATCTTTTGCTGCGGCCATGGGGACGGCATCCGCCATCGGGAGCCTTGTTCTTCTTTTGGTGTGCATGTCGGGAGTCGCAGGTCGGGCGAAATTCGACCCGTCTCGCAAGAAGTAAGCCGCGTTCCAAGTGGGCGGGGGGTGCTCCGAAACCCCTGTCTGGGGGGGCGGGCTTCAGCCTGTCCCTGATTGCTCCATGTTTCATTAGTGGAGCAGGTTAAAACTCAAGATTTTTAAGGAGTGCGAGATGGCATTTCGCGAGTACAAGTTCGGCGTGATGATGACCGGAACAATTTTTGCGGTCACCATGTCCATTACCGTGTTGTTTCCTGCTATGCAGATGAGCAAGGTTCCCCCGTCAGCCACCGCCATCCAGAAGGCAAAGGATTACGGTCCGGAAAGTGGTTTTACGATTGAGGATCCCTTCATGACGGGAGAAAATCGTCCGACAATGATCGGTAAGGGAAAGGTGATCTTTGTTCGTGAAGGTTGCTGGTGGTGCCATACCCTTCTGCCCGAGCAGACCCAGGATTGGCAGTACTTTGGTGCTCCTCCCCGAGTTTCCGACTTCGTGGGTGAGTCCCCCACCGTGTTTGGATCGGACCGGAAGGCCCCCGACCTTCTCCACGTGGGTTCCCGACTCCCCATCAAGGGGTGGCATCTTGTTCACCATGCGAATCCTCGCGCAGTTCAGCCCATGTCCCAGATGCCCGCATTCAACTACCTCTCCAAAAGAGATCTGAATGCGCTGGCTGACTACATGATGAGCCTCAAGTAGAGATTCTTGAAAGTGTGAGGGTCCTGTTAAAAAAAACAGGACCCTCCTTTCAAAAATGTGTTAGGATGATCCTGTGGTCGTCGCATGCGATCGACCGAAACGATATGAAAGGAGTGGCGTAATGGCCGATACGGAAGAGCTTCTCAATCAACGCTTTGATGGAATGCTCGAAGGAACGAACAATGTTCCTGGCATTATCATTCTCCTTCTGGTCATGGTGGTGGTGACGGCTGAACTTTTTACCTTTCCTCTATTCGGTGCGCGTCCTCAGTTGCCGGGAAACCTGCACTACTGGATCGTTCAGGGGCAGCCCGTTCTGAAGGCCCACACCTCTCCGAATCTCGCCCGTCCGTGGTGGGACCAGGGATATGTGGTCAATTCAATTTATGTGTCGATCTTCTTCACTTGGGTCGGCCTTCTGATGAAGAGAACGGAAGTGGCCCGCGACTTTTAGTCGCTGTTTCTATGGGGATTGGCTCGTGATGGCTTTTCTCTTGAATAATCACAATCCAAAGGGAGGTGATTCCTTTGTGGAATGTCAATAGTCCTATCGTATTCTGGTGTATTGCCTTAACAATGCTTTTCGGGGCGTTGATCTATTCCTTCTTTATTGATGATGTGAAGCCCGAGTAAGGTCCATCATCAAGACCCGGAAGTCAGGACTATATTCATCTGTATAATGACGACATAAAAAGGCGGATTCCTTACGGAGCCCGCCTTTTTTGTTTTTCTTGTTGCAGTCTAGGGTGTGCGAGGTGTAGAATCGGATCTAGAGGTGTTTATGTCAATTAAAATGTCAGTGTCTGTCGTCATCTTTACATTTCTCTCCGCTT
>JAKARS010000029.1 GCA_021828375.1 Nitrospirota bacterium | reverse complement strand
CTTCATAGTGAAAGCTCCCGAAGGCTCCTGCCCAAGGCCTCCTTTGGAACCGGGTGGGAGGAGGTCACGAAGACGGTGAGGGAGGCGCTCCTCCCGGAGCACCGTCCGGAGGTGGAGAGAGCCCTGACGTCCCGGGAGGCTTTTTCTGGAGCCTATCCTCTTTTGCCGGACCGGATCGAAGAGTGGGAAGGCCTTTTTCTTTGGAGCCTGTCCTTCGAGGGAGGGCAGGTTCTGTTGTTGCGGGCCGGATCTCTGGAAGCGGCTCTGTCCCGCCACCAAGACTTTTCCCTCCGGTCGGAGAAGGCCGAAAAATCCTTGTCCCTCCTTCTTGCCCAATGGTTGCTCGACGGAACGTGCGAGGTCTTCTGGTCCCGGATCCTGACCAATGCCGGTTCTGACTTCCAGCCGGTCCCCGGGCGGCTCTCTCCCGAATGGGTCCGGACGGTTCCCTTGTCAGGATCAGATTCTCCTCGGGTTTTCTTTGGAGAATACCTCAACACCCCCGGACAGGGGTGGACGCGTTCCGTCAAGCTTCTTCCTCCGGGTCTGGCGCCCCGGAGGCGCCGCCGTTCGGAGGTGGGAGACAAGGGCAAGACGCTCGACGTGCCCGTCGATCTTTGGGGACTTTACCCCTTGGGCACCATCCACCTTCCCGCCGATCTTCTCCGGACCCTTGACTCCCGGGAGCTTCTCTTCCGAATCAGGGAGGCACGACGTCTGGCGTTCCGCTCTCTCTACCGCCATCTCATTTATTCTGGACCCCTTTCCTTTCTTCTGCGATGGAACCCCGAGGCCAACAGCTTCGATCTCTCCCTGCTAAAAGACCTTCCCTCCTTTGCAGGAGAAGAGTCTCTTGGCAACGCGGTGATGACGGTGAGGCTCGAGTCCCGGGGGTTGCTCTCTTCGATCGAGAGATCTCTTCGCCCCGCCGACCTGGTCTTTGCCGAAGGCCCAAAAGCCGCCTCCCGAACCCTTTTCCTTTCCGGGTGCGATCCGGCGATGGCCAGGTCGGCGGTCCTTCCCCGCCTCCTTGCCATCGAGGGCATAGAAGAGAGGCATATCGGAGAGATCCGCTCTCTTGCCGACGCCATCAACGCCGCTCCCTCCCGCACGTGACCCTGTCATGGACGAAGATCTGACCGCACGCCCCTTCCTTCATAAAAAAAGAGAGGGGGAAAATAACTTAATCTCCTACCCGATTCTTTTCCGGGAGCTTTCCCGCATCGAATCCCTCATCGAGGAGACAACGGGGAGCCGTCTGACCTTTTCCGACGGGTCACTCGGAGCGGTTCGCTTCGATGTCTTGGGGCTCCGGGCGGGACTTTTTGTGGCCAGAAGGGAAGGGGGGGAGTGGAGTCGGGTTCTTCGATTCAATCCCTCGATCATTCTCAGAGTCGGGGAGGAGTCCTTTCGTCCGACGGTGGCCCATGAATATGCCCATGCGGTGGTTCATGTTCTCTCCGGAGTCCGCCCCCGGCGGAGGGACATGGATTTTTCGTCGCATGGAGGGCTTTGGAGATCGCTGATGGAGCTCTTTGGCCATCCTCCCCGCCGGTGCCACGACTATCCCGTGACGCCGGCGCGCACTGTCAGGATCTATCTCTATTCCTGTCAGAGCTGTGACCGGGAATATCGGCTGGGTCCCGTGCGCCACGGACGTCTGCAAAAAAATCCCGGCTATCTTGTTTGCGGGGCCTGTCGGGGGAAGATCGAGCCAAAAACATTCACTTAAAGGCGATCTCTCCCGTTAAACCCTGGACCCTAAGGACAATGTCGACTGGCAAAAAAATACACGTCCTCCAGCGAAGACGGGAAGAGGTGTTATGTCAGAGGTGGGACGGAGAGATTCCTGTCGTCAGTCTTGTCGGGGTAATACATCCAGATGTATTTGATTGCGGTATAGAATCCATAGAGGATCGCCAAAAAAAGACCTTCCCGTCCATCCCGGAACCCTTGTTTCATGACATACATCTTGAAAAAGACAAAGGGAGGGTCCAGCAGGACTTTCATCAGGCTGGGGTGGGCGCCCTTCTTACGTTTTTCTTTGGCAGAGAGAGAGGCATAGCGGGCGGACTTTTTTAAATAGTCTTCCATCGTCCGGTAGGTGTAGTGATGCAGTGTGGCGTTCAGACGTCCGATTTTTCCCTTAACGAGAATCTCCTCGTGGACAAGATTGTCCGAGCACCGTCCGGCACCGTTCCGGAAGAGCCTCAAGAGATAGTCCGGAGCCCATCCACTATGGAGAATGGGTTTGCCCAAGAAGAAGTTGGTTCTGTTGATTTCGTAACCGTCCAAGGAGCCTTCATTCTTGATGATCGTCCGAATCTCTTCGAGCAGGGAAGGCGTTGCCCGCTCATCCGCATCCACAATGAGTATCCAGGATCCGCTTGCACGATCAAGGGCCCGCTGTTTTTGTCGTCCGAACCCCTCGAAGGGGGCAGTGTAAAAACGCGCCTCATATTTTTTGGCGATCTCCGGAGTTCTGTCTTTGCTGCCTGAGTCAATGATGACGATTTCGTCAGCAAGAGAGGCAAAGGAAGAAAGGCACTCATCGAGATTCCTCTCTTCATTATAGGTGATCAGGCAAAGAGAGAGTCGGGGTTCGAGTGTTGATGTGTCGCTCAAGAGAGTCCTCTTCAAAACAGTAAAAGTCGACCCGGCACTTCAAAAAGAAGAGAGGGTCATTGAGAAGCGGCAAGTTGCTACATTCTATCATTATTGACATCAATCAATGTACCTCCACAATTTTCGGCTGTTTCTCGGCGGCTTTTTCATGGAAAAGGATTGATGGGGCAGGGGAGTGCCACTCCTCCCCAGCCGTCTTGTCTTCCGAGCTCCATCTGTTGTAGATTTAGAGGGTTTTGAAACGCCTTCACGATCTCTCCGGGTTTGCACGGAGACGACGTATCCGAGGGGTCGTATGTCGGTCGAAATGCGCACCAATCATGCGTTTGTCGGCTCAGCCCCTTGTTCAAGGCTTGTCCGAGGCAACCCCACCCTTCCTCCTCCCGTTGCGGTGGCCGCATGCGGCCCTGACGCGAGGAGGTCACCCTGTTCTCAAGGAGACGCACGTCCATGAAGAAACAATATCTCTTGGCTCCTGGTCCCACTCCCGTTCCCCCGGAGGTCCTGCTCGCGATGTCGGCTCCCATGATCCACCATCGCTCGCCCGACTTCATCCCGGTGATCCAGAAGGTACGAACGGGCCTCAAGTGGCTCTTCCAGACCAACCAGGAGGTTCTGACGGTGGCGGGCTCCGGAACGGCCGGGATGGAGGCCTCGATCTCGAATTTCATGAGCCCCGGTGACAAGATCATTGCCGTCAACGGAGGCAAGTTCGGTGAGCGGTGGCTCAAGATTGCCAAGGCCTTTGGCGTGAACGCCATCGAGGTTCCCGTGACATGGGGAGACTCGGTCGATGTCGCCAAGGTTGAAGAGCTTCTGAAGAAGGATCCTTCCATCAAGGGGGTCTACGTTCAGGCCAGCGAAACCTCGACAGGGGTCTGGCACGACATCAAGAGCCTCGCCCAGATCACCTCCCGACTCTCCGGGACGATCCTCGTCGTGGATGCGATCACGGCCCTGGGCGTCGTGGACATTCCCATGGATGCCTGGGGGATCGACGTCCTCATCACCGGCTCCCAGAAGGCCCTCATGCTTCCTCCGGGGCTGGCGTTCATTGCCGTCTCGGAGAAGGCCTGGACCTTGAACCAGTCGGCCAAGTGCGCCCGCTTCTATCTGGACTTGAAGCGCGAAAAGGACAATATCCTCAAGGATTCGAATGCCTGGACGCCGGCCGTCTCCCTCTGGATCGGCCTGGGTAAGGCCCTCGAGATGATGCAGAAGGAAGGCCTTGAAAACATCTTTGCCCGCCACCGGATGCTGGCGCAGGCCACCCGGGAGGGGATCAAGGGCTTCGGACTTTCGATCTTTGCCCGCCAGTCTCCCTCCGATGCGCTGACGGCCGTTGTCGCTCCGGAAGGGTTTGACGGGGAGCTGATCTACAAGAATCTCCGGAACCAGTATGGCATCACCGCCGCCGGAGGTCAGGACCAGCTCAAGGGAAAGGTCTTCCGGATCTCCCATATGGGATATGCCGATGTCTTCGACATCATTACCGCCATCAGCGGCGTCGAGATGGTGCTGGCCCGCATGGGATACAAGGGAGCACCCCTGGGGTCCGGTGTCGCCCGTGCCCAGGCCGTCATGATCGGGCAGTAACCTGTCCGGACCGAATACCCACATCCAGGAGATCAGAGCGTGAGCGCGCATCATAAAATCAAAATCCTTGTCAGTGACCCCATTTCGGAAGAGGGGATCAACATATTCAAGAACGCAGGCTTTGAGGTGACCGTCAAGGCAAAGCTCTCGCCCGACGAGCTCAAGGCCGAACTCGCCCACTATGATGGCCTGGTGATCCGGAGCGGGACCAAGGTGACCGCCCATGTGCTCGAGGGAGCCACCCGCCTCAAGGTGATCGGTCGGGCCGGGGCCGGTCTCGACAATGTGGACCTCCCTGCCGCCACCAATCGGGGCATTGTCGTCATGAACACTCCCGGAGGCAATACGATCACGACGGCGGAGCACACCGTCTCCATGATGATGTCCATGGCGCGCCGGATTCCCCAGGCCAACGCCTCCAACAAAAGCGGAAAGTGGGAAAAGAGCAAGTTCATGGGGATCGAGCTTGCCCACAAGACCCTGGGAATCCTGGGAATGGGGAAGATCGGATCCCATGTGGCCCATGTGGCGCAAGGTCTCCTCATGAATGTGATCGCCTATGATCCCTTCCTCACCGCCGAATCTGCCGCCCGCCAGGGGGTGACTCCCGTCACGGTGGAGGAGCTGTTTTCCAAGGCCGACATCATCACGGTTCATACGCCCCTGACTCCGGAGACGACCAACCTGATCTCCTCCGCTTCCATCGCCAAGATGAAGAAGGGCGTCTATATCGTCAACTGTGCCCGGGGGGGAATCGTCAACGAGGCCGATCTGGCCAAGGCCCTTGAAAGCGGCCATGTGGCCGGAGCGGCCTTTGACGTCTTCTCGGAGGAGCCGCCCTCTCCCGACAGCCCTCTTCTCAAGCTCGACAACTTCATCTCGACGCCCCACATCGGTGCCGCGACGAAAGAGGCCCAGGAAAATGTGGCACTGGCCGTGGCCGACCAGATGGTGGACTATCTGGCCAAAGGCATCATCCGCTATGCGGCCAACCTTCCCTCGGTTCCTCCGGAGGATGCCGCCCGGGTGACTCCTTACCAGCAGCTGGCCGAGGTCATGGGGGGGATCCTCTCCCAAATCGCCACCGAGGCGTTTTCAAAGATTTCCGTGGAGTTCAGCGGTGAGGCGGCGACCCTCCCCACCCAGATCATCACCATCGCCGCCCTCAAGGGCGTTCTGGCCCCCATGCTCGATGTTCGGGTCAACGAGGTGAATGCCCCGCTTCTCGCAAAGGATCGCGGCCTCGAGGTGGTGGAGTCCCGTTCGAGCCAGCAGGGGGACTATGTGGGGCTCATCACCCTTCGCGCCACGACGTCGAAGGGATCCCACCAGGTGTCGGGATCGATCTTCCAGAAGAAGGATTTCCGCATTGTCTCCCTCGACACCCTTCCGGTCGAAGTGGTGCCGGATCCCATCATGCTCTATCTCACCAACCAGGATCAGCCGGGGGTGGTGGGTCTCGTGGGGTCGCTTCTCGGCTCCCATGGGGTCAACATCTCCCGCATGCAGTTCGGTCGGGACTTCCCCGGAGGCAAGGCCGTCTCCATGATCGGTGTGGATTCCGAGCCTCCCGCCGCCGTGCTTGAAGAGATCCGGAAGAATCCGAAGATCATCGCGCTCAAGCTCCTCCGCTTGCCCTCGCTGGGAAGATAGCCGGTTGTGAAGAGATCCAGGAAAGGGCCCGGAGAGAATCTCGGGGCCCCCTCCAAAACCACCCCCACCGGCGTCTCTCCTGTCTTTTCCCGCACCGCACGCTTTCGCCGGGAGACGACCGATCGTCTCCTGGCTCTTTTTTCCCTGTATGGCTATCGGGAAATCATTCTGCCCTCGTTCGAGTATCTCGACGCGATCTCTCCCGGTCTCGACCCGGCCATTCTCCCCCGTCTCTATCTCATGCAGGACAGGGGATCGGGCCAGGTTCTCGTTCTCCGCCCGGACGCCACGGCCCAGATTGCCCGCCTCTCGACCCAGTCCTTTCGCGACAGGATGCTTCCCCTGAGATTTTCCTACAGCACCTCGGTCTTCCGGGATGAAAACCGCCAGGCCTCCCTCCTCCGGGAGCTTCACCAGACCGGACTGGAGCTGCTGGGAGATGCCTCCTTCCACGCCGACCTGGAGGTTTTGGACCTCTGTCTTGCCGGCTCCCGGGTCTTCCCGCTCGAGAGTCCTCTTCTGGTTCTCTCCCACGCCGCCCTCCAGGAGGAGTACCTGAGTCTTCCGGGAGGAACAAGAGAGGAGCAGTCGTCGCTTCGGAGGGCCTTTTATTCTCGGGATGTCGAGGCTCTCGAGGAGATCTTCGACCGACACGGATCGAAGGAGCGGGCCCGAATCGCCTCCTCGCTGGCCGGTCGGGTCCTCTCCCTTTCGGAGGCCATCGATCTTGTCTCGGGCCTTGAAAAATCGTGCCCCGGCATTTTTTCTGAAATCTCCCTCTCTTCGTTTTCTGCCCTCCTTCAGGGAATCTCCGGAATCCGGAACGCTTCGGAGATGCGGGTCGACCTGGCCCTCTCTCCTCCGGGCCCTTACTACACGGGGATGTTCTTTCGCATGTATGCCCGGGAGTCCTCCACCCATATGGCCAGCGGCGGACGTTACGACCGTCTGGGGCTGGCCTTCGGACACGACTTGCCCGCCGTGGGGTTTGCCTACCAGATCAGCCACATCGAAGAGGCTCTCCGGCGGAGGGAGGGGGAAGGCCAGGATTCCTCGCTCGTCCTCGTCCTCCACTCCGAAAAGGATTTTTCCGACCTCGAGCCGGCCATCTCGCGCCTTCGCTCGGACAAGGTTCCGGTGCTCTCCCACCCCCTCCCCGCGGGAGATTCATCCTTTGCCCCCGAAGAGGCCCTCCGGGAGCACGAGGAGATTCGGGCGGTCCTGTGGAAAGCCCGGGACGGGAGAGCCTTCTCCCTCCTTCTCCGAGGTCAGCCCCTCCGAACCTCGTCGACCCTTCCCGATCTTCTTTCCTTTCTGTCCGGACACTCCCTCGAGCCGCTTCGATGAAGTCCCGGGTCCGCGAATCGAGAAAGAATCTTCCCCAGACCATCGAGGCGGAGAAGTCCCTGCTGGGGTCGATCCTCCTGAACAACGAGGTCCTGACCACCGTGGGGGACATGGTGGCCGACGACGACTTTCTCCTGGAGTCGAACCGGCGGATCTTCATGGCGATGAAGGAGATGTCGGACCGCCACATTCCCATCGACAGCCTGACCCTTTCCGACTATCTCGCGAAGAAGGACTGGGCCCAGATCACCGGAGCTCCCGACAACATCTACGAGCTGGCCGACATTGTCCCCACCGCCGCCAATGCTGTCCACTATGCCCGACTCATCGTGGAGAAGGGCATCTTCCGAAAGCTGATCCTGGCCTCGGAAGAGATCGCCCAGAAGGGCTACGACGGAACCCTCGATACGGACGAGGTTCTCGACTTTGCCGAGCGGAAGATCATGGATGTGGGGGCCCGTCGATCGCGCTCGGAGTTCGTCCAGATCGGGGATCTGTCCTATCTCGATGCCCAGTTCAAGCATCTCGAGGAGCTGAAGAACCGGGAGATCAAGGAGCTTGTCACGGGGCTTCCCACGGGCTTCATCGACCTCGACCACATGACGACCGGCTTCCATCCCTCCGAGCTCATCATCGTGGCCGGCCGCCCCGCCATGGGAAAGACCGCCTTCGTCCTCTCCATCGCCCAGCATGTGGCCTTCGACCAGAAGAAGCCCGTCGGCATCTTCAGCCTTGAGATGCCCAAGGAACAGCTCTTTTTGCGTCTCATCAGCTCCCAGGCCCGGGTGAACCAGAAAAATCTCCGGACCGGCCACCTGACCTCCGAGGAGTGGGAAAATGTGATGCAGGCCTTTGGAGAGGCGAGCGACGTTCCCATTTACATCGACGACTCCGGCGACCTCACCATCTTCGAGCTTCGGACCCGGGCCCGCCGTCTCAAGAAACAGAGAAAGGACCTGGCTCTCATCGCGGTCGACTATCTCCAGCTCGTCCGGGGCTCCCAGCGCACCGACAACCGGGAGCAGGAGATCTCCGAGATCTCCCGCTCCCTGAAAGCCCTGGCCAAAGAGCTCCAGATCCCCGTGATTGCGCTGGCCCAGCTGTCCCGGGCCGTGGAAAACCGTCCGGGAACGAAGAAGCCGACCCTTTCGGACCTTCGGGAGTCGGGAGCCATCGAGCAGGATGCGGACATTGTCCTCTTCATCTATCGCGACGAAGTCTACCATCCCGACAACATCGACTCCCGGGGCAAGGCCGAGATCATTGTCGGAAAGCAGCGGAATGGCCCGATCGGTTCGGCCATGCTCGCCTATCAGGGATTCTGCACCCGATTCGAAAATCTGGCCCTGGGGTATGACGATATCTCTCCGGAGGGGTACGGGTGAAGGTGCTTCTCGTTCGCCACGGCGCCGCGGCGGACGGAGAGTTTCCTGAACTCCTTCGCCCGTTGACCCTTGAGGGGAGAAAGTCCGTCAAGCGTCTGGCCCGCTCGATCAGCCGCTCGGGGATTCGGGTCGACGCCATCGTCTCGAGCCCCCTGACCCGGGCCGTCCAGACGGCGGAGATCCTTCTGGCGAAACTTTCCAGGGGCCATCCCGTTCGCCATGTCTCCTGTCTTGTCGAGTTGGCCGGAGATTTCATCCCCGGACGCTTTTCCGAGGCCACCTTTTTGGGATGGCTGGCCGAATGCGGCCGCTCGAACGTGGTGATCGTCGGCCATGAACCGACCCTTCTCGCCCTTGCCTTCTGGATCGATCCCGCCCTTGAGCGCTCTGACGAAATCCGCGGCATCGCCAAATCGTCGGCCCTCCTTTTTTCCTGCTCTCCCGGCCACGACGGCCGCTTTGGGGGGCGCATTTTTCCCAAGGACTGATCCCTTCGCCGACAGGCGAAAAAACGAAGAATGCCCGTCTTGCATTTTCATCCCAATGGGTGTATACATTGAGCGATCATGACAATGGATGCGGGAGCCATGTGCCATTATTATCTCCTTCATGCGAACAGCGTATTGGGGCTCCGCACCTTGCCAGTTAGGCCAAGTTTAGGGTGGATTAGGGTTTCGAACTGTTCCGGGAGCCATCCGGGACTCCGGCCGGGACTCCGGTAGCAGACCTTCCGAAGGAGGACACTTTGTTGCACAAAGGACAGCAGGGCAAGATGATGGCAGGGAGAAAGGCTTCGACAAAGGCAGTGGTTGCCTTGGGAATTGCGGCAGGCCTCATGGTCGGCGTTGCAGCCCAGGCCCATGCGGCGAGTGTCACCACCATCGCGGGAGAATTCCACGAGCGGGGTGCCGTCGACGGCACGGGCAGCCAGGCTCGTTTTGAGTACGTTCAGGGAATTGTGGCGGCTCCGGACGGAACCCTCTACGTGGCCGACACCGGGAACGACCTGATCCGGAAGGTGACCGTCAGCGGAGGCAGCGCCACCGTGACGACGATCGCCGGCGTGAACCACCATGCCCGCTTCCGTGACGGGAATGGCACGGCCGCCCGATTCAACAACCCCGAAGGTCTCGCCATCTCTTCCGATGGAAAGACCCTCTACATTGCCGATTCCCGCAACAACCGCATTCGCAAGATGGATCTCTCCAGCGGTGCGGTTACCACCCTCGCCGGCCGGGCCTTCCCCGGATCGAACGACGGCACGGGAGGATCGGCTGGATTCTATGGGCCCCGGGCCGTGGCTCTGACCCCGGACGGAAAGACCCTTTACATCTCCGACTCCGGAAACAACATGATCCGGAAGCTTGATGTTGCCACCGGAGCGGTCACCACCGTTGCCGGAAAGGGTGCCCTGGCTCCCGGCATGGACGATGGCATCGGCGGGGCGGCCAGCTTCCGCGATCCTCGCGGCATCGCCCTGAGCAGTGACGGTTCGGTCCTCTACGTGGCCGATACCCGCAACAACCTGATTCGGAAGATCGTTCTCGCCACCAATGCGGTCTCCACCCTGGCGGGTCACCCCGGCTTCCCCGGGATCGAGGATGGCGCCGGAAGCTCGGCCTTCTTCAACCAGCCGGTGGCCCTTGCTGTGAACGGGAACACCCTGTATGTGGGTGATTCTTCCAACGCCTCCATTCGGGCGATCGATCTCTCCAGCAACAATGTCACCACCATTGCCGGCGGCGTCAAGGCGCTCGGAATGCCGGTCAGCGGAAAAACTGATGGGGATGTTTCGGTGGCACTCTTCCAGTACACCGGCGCAATCGCCTATGCCAACGGGAAGCTCTTCATTGCCGACATTCCGGCTGAGACTCTCCGGGAGCTGAAGCTGTAATTCTCTGACTAAAGGTCAA
>JAKARS010000007.1:33878-49854 GCA_021828375.1 Nitrospirota bacterium | reverse complement strand
TATGGCTTGCCATCAACAGAAATCGAACCGGAGGAAATCAGTCAGGGAGTGGATACATCAACACTTCTGTACTTGATCGAGAAAGGGGAGATCTGAACCTAAATCAATCACAGAATTCAGATACCCAAAACATAATAATCTGGATTCTTTACTTGATTTCACATCAGACCCAGAAGACGACCTGCTCGACATCTAACATGGCCTTCTGAGCACAAACGAGACAGATTTTAGAAGCGATGGATTCTGCGGGAATTAGCGGAAGAGATCCGGGAGGCGTTTCAAAACGGGGGAAGTAATGAATCAAAAATTCTGAATCAGGGCTCCATGACAGAATAAATCTTAATCCGAATACCCAAGTTCTTCATCAATGAGAATTGATTTTAGGGGCAGGAGTCTTTCGGAATCTCATGGTGAACAGGTAGACAAGAGAGGGCAAGAGAATACAACTGATTCCGACAAGAGCCTCGCTCACGGGAATCTTTTCAAAGGGATCTTTGACGAACGCTTCGATCAAGACCAAGATACCCACCATAAGTGTCAGAAAAACCACGGACCACCCCATCGTCCGGGAGAAAAGAATCCCTTGACGATCCGATCTCTCAAGTAGTCGAGCAATCCAAAGACCATTTGCCCCATCAGCGAGACTCATTCCTGTCACAAAGGCCACTCCCACTGCAAAGCCTTCCCTCTCCCCCCCCAAGGACGCTGAGGCGAGAGAAAAAACAAGGGTCTGCGAGAATGTATCAAAGGAGACGGCAAACAGCATCCCCATCAGAAGTATGAAGAGGGGACGATCGAGAGGGATCGACCGCAGAATAAGCCGTGACCTCACTCCAACCGGTGAGTAGGGAACAGTCGACTCCGATCGGATCAAGAAAAGACCGTTTGCCCCAGCCATTCCCAAAAGAAAAAGTCCGGAAAAAAGGCTTCCAAACAGAGACAAGGCGGTGGGAATCCTCGTGTGAAGATCCAAGTCGATAATATACCCTCCCAAAACCATGACAACGATCCCATGCCCTAATGAGAAGAAAAGACCGGCCCAACGAACAATACGATTCTTTCTGGTCTGTTGAAACCTTAGAATTGCGTCAATGGCCATGAGGTGATCCGGGTCAAGCCCGTGTCGGACTCCCATTCCCAATGCCATCACGATAAGGAGAAGGGACCCCGTTTCCATACCAAGAGAGAGAGGAGAATTTATTGTTCCCCCAAGGACCGATTCGATAATATCTGCCATCGACTTCCTTTCTAACAGATCCTGGGAAGAGGATCTCCCAGGAGCCAATCCACCAAGCGCACTCCTCCCATCAGGGTCGTCATTCGAACCATACCCCCAGGGCGCGTTGGATCTCCCGCCTTAACATGACCGATCTGGCTCGCCGCCAAGCCCAAAGGGTGAGACTTTAACACCGACAAAAGACGATCGGCCGATTCAGGGCGACATACCGCCAGAAAACGGCCTTCGTTTGCCAAATACAAAGGATCGATTCCCAAAATCTCTGATATTCCCCTCACCTCTTGTCGAATTGGAATCCGTGACTCCTCAATTTCAAAGACCAACCCTGTCTCACGCGCCCATTCGTTCAGGACGGTTGCAACACCTCCCCGGGTCGGATCCCGAAGACAAACAAGCCCGGGGCCGGAGGCAATTAATTTTTGGACAGCGTCATGGAGGGGGGCTGAATCGGAGAGAAGCGAAGTGACGAGCCCGCCCCCTTCGCGTGCGGCCAAAACTGCCGCCCCATGTTCGCCAATCGATCCCGAGAGAATGAGAATATCGCCAACACGAATGGCGGACGGATCCAAAACAATATCACGAGGAATCCAGCCGATGCCCGAAGTATTGATAAAAATTCCATCGCCCTTACCTCTCTCCACAACCTTGGTATCTCCGGCAACGACAGAAACACCACACCGTTCGGCGGCAGACCCCAGACTTTGAGTGATGCGAGCGAGGTCTGACAAAGGAAACCCTTCCTCGATGACAAGTCCCACTGTCAGGTAACGAGGCTGGGCTCCTCCCATGGCAAGATCATTCACAGTTCCGTGCACGGCAAGAGACCCGATATCTCCGCCAGGGAAGAAAATTGGCGATACCACAAAAGAATCTGTCGAGAGGGCCCATCGACCCTGGGCCATCTCGACCACCGCCTGATCACCAGCTTTTCTCAGCCAAGGATTATCGAAAGCCGGGAGAATGATCTCTTCAAAGAGTTGGGATGAAGCCCTCCCCCCACTTCCATGGATCATCTCCACCCGACCTTTCTCAATATTAAGAGGAAGACCCAGTACACCCTTCTCACTTCTCAAGAGACGACTCCTTCCTGCCGTCCATAGTGAAAGAACGCGGCACAAGCCCCTTCTGCGCTCACCATGCAGGCACCGACAGGATTATCCGGAGTACAGACAGTTCCAAAGATTTTGCAATCCTGAGGGGCCTTCACCCCTTTCAGAATTTCTCCACATTCACAAATTCCCGGATCTGAGACATGGAGCACCTCCAGAGAGAATCGACGTTGTGCATCGAAAAGAGAGAATTCATTCCGGATGCTGCGACTGCTCAAGGGAAGTTCACCAAGACCTCTCCATTCGAATGAAGGGGCATGCTCAAAGACCTTTGCAATGAGCTCCTGCGATCGAAGGTTCCCCTCCGGGGAGACGGCCCGGGAGTATTCATTCTCGACCTGTGCCTTTTTTTCCTCGATTTGCTGGAGAATCATTTGAAGTGCCTGAAGAATGTCCAAAGGCTCAAATCCCGCAATGACAATAGGAATATTGAACTTCCGGGAGATAATGTCATAAGCCCGCGATCCGATAACGGTGCTGACATGGGACGGACCAATAATGCCATCGACTGAAGTCCCCGAGAGAATCGCCTCCATGGCAGGAGGAGTCATGACATGGTTCGCAAAAACAGAGAAGTTTTTCAGATTGCGACGGTCAGCTTCAAGGACAACTGCCGCGGTGGGCGGTGTGGTCGTTTCAAAGCCGATGGCAAAGAAGACCACCTCCTGCCCCGGGAGTTTCTCCGCAAGATCCAATGCCTCCATGGCAGAAAGAACAATCCTGACATCCGCTCCCATGGAACGGGCCTTCATCAGGGTCAGGGAATGAGAGCCCGGAACACGGAGAACATCTCCATAGGTGGCAAGAACAGCCTTTTTCTCAAGACAAAGTTTGATCGCGGCATCGATCCGACCCTTGGGAAGGATGCAGACAGGACATCCCGGCCCATGGACCATGCGAATCTCAGGGGGAAGAAGCTCCAGGAGTCCGAATCGGTGGAAGGCATAGGTATGACCTCCACAAAACTCCATGATCCTAACAGAAGACTTGGGAAGCCTTTGTGCCATGCGCCTTAAAGCTTGAAGCATGGAACGTCCCAAAAGGGGATCCCGGAACTCTTCGACATACCGAAGACCGTCCATCATCTCTCCCCCCGAGAAGAGGCAAGTTTCTCCATGAGGGAAAGAGTCTTCTGTGCCTCAACCGGGTCAATGCGGCTCAGGGCAAAGCCCACATGAACAACCACATAGTCTCCCGGGCGAAGATCCTCGAGCAGAACAGTTGAGACCTCCTGAAAGACGCCTCCCACCCGAACACGAGCAGTCGCATTTTCAAGGACTTGTTCGACCAGTGCCGGAACGGCTAGACACATCAGCCTTCTCCTTCATTCACGCCAGCTGTCCGGGGTCACCTTGACGCCCAAACGGCAAAGGCCTGTCCTAATGCCAATCCTCCGTCATTTGACGGCACACGCCGCGGCTCATAGACCCGAAATCCCGAACCCTTGAGTCGTTGGCGAAGCAGGGCTGTCAAAAGACGATTCTGGAAAACCCCTCCAGAAAGGACCACGGTGGTGAGGCGTGTCTTGGTTTTCCATATCTCGAGCCAATCTTTTATACCGGAGGC
The DNA here is from genome assembly GCA_021828375.1 of Nitrospirota bacterium. GTDB lineage: Bacteria > Nitrospirota > Leptospirillia > Leptospirillales > Leptospirillaceae > UBA4572. The sequence goes on along the minus strand of JAKARS010000007.1, from coordinate 45,942 downwards.
CAGGACCTCATGAAAAAGACGGGCCCCTCTTTCCATCGACTTCTCACGAGAAAGTCTTTCCAAAAGACAGGAGAAGTCGAGTCCCCCCTCATCCGCCTGATAGAGTTTTTCCGATCTATCGCAGGAAGAAGTGATTGGGTGCCTGGCCAAAGCCTCAAGCTCCATCGCCCCTTGTCCTTCGTAAGTAAGCACCTCACGTCCACCGAGAAGAGAATAGGCGGCATCAAAAAGCCGACCCGCACTTGAGGTCATGGGAATGTGATCGCGGCGGCCATGCTCCAGGACAGAGAGGAAGCTCCCAACTGACGGATGTGAGAAACGATGACGCGCCTCTTCGCCCTGCCCCAGGAAAGACAGGAAGGCAGCCCCCATTCTCCAGGGCTCGCGAAAGGCTCGGGCCCCTCCCAAAACCGGCAGCGGAGAAAAATGACTCAAGCGTATACATTCCGAACGCTCCACCCTGAATAGCTCCCCCCCCCAATAACCGCCATCTGACCCAAGGCCGAAGCCATCGAGAGAAAGCCCCAGGAGGGGACCTTCAATCCCACGATCAGCCATAACTGACGCCACATGAGCATGGTGATGCTGCACTGGAACGAGAGGGATTCCCCATGCCGACGCCATTTCAATGGCCATCCGGCTTGTCGGAAAGTCGGGATGGAGATCGCAGGCAAGATGGGTGGGCTGTCCCCCATCCCTGGCAAGAAAGCGCTCAAGGGTCTCTCTAAAGAAATCTTGCCCTTCCTGACCATCAAGATCACCCATGTGGGGAAGGACCAGAGCCACCCCGTTCCGAATCCGGCAAGGAGCCACTTTCTGATGGCCACCCAGAGCCAGGACGACCGGACTTGAAGAACGGCTTCTCTGGCGAATGAGGCTAAAGGCGGCAGGGATCCACCCCCGAGAGCGTCGAAGAAAGACGGGAGATTTTCGCTCCGCAATCACAAGGCTGTCATCCTGACGCTCGAGGATCCGGCGACCGTGATTGAGAACACCTCCCAGCCCACCATGAAAATATCTAAAAACTTCCTTTATCTCTGCAGCAATCGGCTGCCCCTCCGGATTGGCACTGGTCATGACAAGAGGGGAAAGCCCCTTCCCATCCTGACCAAAAAGAAGATGCTGAATCGGCGTGGAAGGGAGAAAGAGCCCAATCCTGTCAAGTCCGGGAGCAAGAAGATCCATTGGGAAATCCCCTGTCTTCCGAAAGGGCAAGAGAACGATCGGGCTCTCGGGAGAGAGGAGCAGCCGTCGGGCCTCTGAAGAGATAATTGCAAGCTTCTCCGCAACGGCAAGAGATCCGACCATGATTGCCAGCGGCTTCTCCGGGCGTCCCTTGAGTCTCCGAATATTTTTAATGGCTTTTCTGTTCAAGGCATCGCAGGCAAGATGGAAGCCCCCTATTCCCTTGAGGGCCAGAGCCTGGCCAGAGCGCAATCGGATTCTTGACTCCTCGAGCCAAGAGTTTGCCTCCCGATACCGACTCTCTCCGTCAACAAATTCCGTCTTGGGTCCACAGTTGTGACATCCAATTGTCTGAGCGTGATATCGCCGGTTCAAAGGATCACGGTATTCTCTCCGACACTCCCGACAAAGAGGAAATCGCCGGAGGGATGTCCGACATCGATCAAACGGGATACCCATCGTGATGGAGTATCGGGGACCACAGGCCGTGCAGGATATAAGGGGATACTGGTATCGTCGATTCACCGGATCAAATAGCTCGCGAAGGCACTCTGAACATACAGCTCTATCCGGAAGAAGGGATGAAAGGCTACCCGCCGTTCCGGAGGATGATTGATGGGAGGCTCTGATTAAGAATTCTTTCTCTCCCGCTTTTATTGGCCTGATGCTGTCACGGATTTTTTCAATCTCTCCCCCCGGCGGCGTCTCTCTCGCGAGACGCGCAAGAAAATCCTCCACATGACTTGTCTTCCCTTGTACCTCAAGAAGAACGCCCCCCGGAGCATTGGAAACCATTCCCGTGAGAAAAAGCTCTCTCGCCAACCTAGAAACAAAAGGACGGAACCCCACGCCTTGAACCCGTCCCGAAATCTCCAGCGAGAGCCTTAAATACTCACAGGAATTCTCGGAAAGGCTCTTTCTTTGGAAATCAAAGGTTAACCTTGTCATGCGGATCTTTCCTCGAAAGCGGGGATTCCCATGTAATCTGAGAGGTTCGGCGGCGGCTATCAAGCCAGGCGATCCAGCGATCCAACCCATCACCGGTGCGTGAGGAAACCGATAGGATTTCTCCTCTGGGATTGATCATCCGAATATTCTCTGTCGCACAACCCAGATCAAAATCAAGGTGTGGAAGGAGATCGGACTTCGTAAGCACCGTCAGATCGGAATTTCTAAATATCTGTGGATATTTGAGTGGTTTATCTTCCCCTTCCGTCATGGAGAATAGGACAACCTGAACCGTCTCACCAAGGTCAAAAAGAGCTGGACAGACGAGGTTTCCAATATTTTCAATGAACAGGAGCATCCCCGTCGCAAGCGGCAGTTTCTCTGCGGCATGAATAACCTGATGGGCATCGAGATGGCAGCCGGCTCCCGTGTTGATTTGCACCGCTGGAATTCCCAGAGCGCGAATTCGATCGGCATCGCGATCCGTTTCCTGGTCTCCTTCGATGACGGCCAGAGGAAGAGCGCCGTCGAGGGCTTTGATCGTCTCCTCAAGGAGTGTGGTCTTGCCTGATCCGGGGCTCGAGAGAAGGTTCACGACAAAAATTCCATTTGCCCGGAAGTATTCCCGATTGGAGAGGGCAATCCGGTTATTCTTGGCCAGAATATCCTGCTCGATGGTGATTCTTCGTTTTCCCTGATCTTTACTCAGGTGAGGAGGGTCATGAGTCATTTCAGAGCCCTCCTCTCCATGACTGTGATCATGGGGATGGTGATGATGGACAGAATGTTCTCCTGCGTCCCTATGTCCCGTAGAAGCTCCACATCCACACTCCACACACATTACGGCCCTCCTTTACCCTGATGATCGACAACAATAAGCTCGCGAATACGAAATTCCATCCCCCCGGTTGGCAGCACTCCGCCACTTTCACATAAAGGACAGGAGCAAAGAAGATCTTTTAGTGGCACAGTCTTTTGGCAGTGGATACACCATCCCGACCCCTGAATTTCAAAGATTTCAAGTTCGGCTGACTCCAACACTGTTCCCACAACTGCCGCCTCGAAACTAAAGCATAGGGCAGGAACAGAGACTCCCGACAAGGTCCCCACATCAAGAACGATGCGTTCAATCTGGCTAAAGCCATCCCTGCGAGCTTCTGTTTCGCATATTTCCACAATATTCATCACCAGCGAGAGTTCATGCATCTCTCCCCTTTCATCCGGCAGAGGATGGTGCCTCAACAATCCCGACCGGAGCACACGGATCAAAGAGCCAGAGGGTCTCCACAACAAGACGTCGAAGGCTGCCCAAGTCCTTTTTCCTTTGCCCTAGCGCCGCGAGCCAAAGAGAAAATGGCCCCCCCTTGGGAGAAAAGATCCATTCGGTGGGGGCAAGAATTCTGACGTCCTGAACCTCCCCCTGCTGAACATCCCATCGGTGGACAAGAAGTCCTCGAGAGGTCTGGCCCCACGCCATCCCGACTCCAACGCCCAGGCGACAAGAATGGAGAACGCCCAGATCATCTTCTGCGAATGGGCGGCCACTCCCCTGCACAGAAAAGCTTGCGAGCTCAAGAAGTCTGGCAGCCAAACGGGCGTGACGCGAAAAACCTGCACTCCAAAGGTCGTTTACCAGGGAATGGTCTCCGATGCGGGACAAGGACCCGGTTTCTCGAGCATCACCATTCATGTGAGGGGCAGATAGAAACGTCCTATCATCCAGGGCCCTCGCGACAAAGTCAGCGCAACGACGATCTGAAAGCGTAAGGCCTGACATTCTGGGAAGAAAAATGTCTCCCTCGGAATCAAAGGCCTCAGCCCGATGAGCCACTGGAGACTTTTCCTTATTGTTCCTCAGCCAATGTCTCCACTCTTGCACTGTTTGTCTTTTCAAAAAAATGGCGGGAGCCTCTCCCAACAAATCTTCTTCCAGGAAAAAACGAAAATCCGAGAGAAAATTTGAGTTTTGTTTTTTTCCGAGGAGTCCCAGCCTTTGCCAAGAGGCCGTCGAAGACATTGGAAGGAGGGGATCTCCGGCCAAAGGAAGAAGAAGCGACCTGAGGGACTCAACGAGACTCTCCCGAAAGACCTCCTCATCAAAGCATCCATTGTTTTCGCCCTTTCCATGGGCGGCTTCAAGAGCCTTGATGGCGATGCGTTCCTGGGCTATTCCACAGAGGGAAAACAGACGTCGGAGCCGTGAGAGTGCCTCACATTCAGACACTCCCTCAAGGAGCTGAAGATGGGACAAGTCTCTTGGGAGAACATCGAAGCGAAATCCTCCCGAGATTTCCGGAGGGATAACCCGAATAAAAAGTCCTCCCCTATCGGCTCCCTGGATTGTCATGACAAGTCACTAATGACCCACTTCAAAAAATCCCGAAAATCCGTCAAGGACTGAGAGAGGTCTTCTGGGGCTGCCGCGATTTCATCGGGAACATCTGCCACGCAAAGAGCATCAAGCAAAGGAATTCCTTCGGGATTTTTATAGAGGATTCTCCAGAGTCCGGGAAAAGGGGTCGAATGAACCTGACAGTCCCCGTAACCTTTGGAACGCAGATCAGCACGTCCGGCGGAACAAACGAGGTCGATCCATTGGGCGTCAGCCTCTGAAAGAGGGAGCTTGTTTAGAAAGATACGATGATTTTTCTTCTTGGGATCGTACACATTGAGGTGGTGGGCGGCCTCCTGCAAAAGTGGAAGCGCATTCATGAGCCCGGGTCGAAGAGTCACCCCTTGCGGATTATCGGGGAGGAGTCCCCCGGACTCAAGAAGGGACGAAGAGCCCGGGGTATGGAGCAAAGCTTCTGGAGCACGGCCAATCTCAATACGCGAGAGAATGATTCCTGTATCCACTCCCTCCGGACGATCGCCCACAAGCCAAATTCCAGGATACACCGACTCCCGGATAAAGAAAGCGTGACTGTCATCATTTTTGAAGGGACGAAGGACTCCTGAAATTTCCCCTTCTCCGAGAATAGAGACGAGCCTCCTGCGCTCTTCGATGGGCCAATCGGCCAAATCGAAGGTCTCGATATGCAAAGGGTCTCCGGCAACCCGCAGAAGTGCCGCTTCCATCTCCTGAAGAAAGACGACCAGAGCCTCTGACACCTCGATTTGCTGGTTCCAGGACTCCTTCGGCTCGGACATCACTTCGCCTCTGAAGTTGAAGAGGCCGACGGCATTTCGGGAAAAAAGCGGTCAAAGTTCGTCTCTCCAGACAGCGCTGCATCAAGAGCCTCCAAAGCCAAGTCGATCTGGCGGGCCTCCTCATCATCCAACACACGACGGGCATGATCGGAAAAAACAAGGACCCACGTTCCCTCAGGCTGAGGGCCAACGAGGGCAAGACTCACACTTCGTTGCTCTCCTCTTCCTTCACACAGTGTTTGGAGAGAAAAGCCCGAAGGAGGAACAATGACTCGCATGGGAAGGCCTAGGCACACAACAGACGTCCTTCTATCTTGAAGACAGCAGTGCTCGAGGGAAGAGGATGTTCTCGGAAACCCCATTGGGGCGAGGGGTTGCAAAGACTCCCCACTCATCGAGGACTTTGATCGCCAGATCCATGGCAGCCGGGATCCTCTCTCGAGCCAAGGCCGTCAATTCACCCCCAAAAGTGTCCCAATCTTCTGGTTGAAGGCCCACAAGAGCCATCTCGGGGGGACGGCCACCCAGAAGGTCAGACAAAAGGAGCACCTCCTGAAATCCCGTTTGATGAAGGCTCATTTTCCCGGAGTGAAGGTAAGCCGGCACCTCTTCGTTTCTTCGCAGAACCATGGTTCCTGGGGCCTGGCCAAAATCCACCGCATCAAAGATAAGCAAATGGGTCGATTCCTGAACATGAGGAAGAAGGAGGAGTCCTTGAGTGCCTCCATCCATGAGAACAACAGAGTCCGGAAAGATGTAAGAGCGGTCAAAGGACTCCACGGCCCGAACGCCAAAGCCTTCATCTGCCCACAACAAATTCCCTATTCCAAGAACAAGAATTCTTTTCCCTCTTTGGGGCTGATGATTGTCTTCCATTATTTTCTGAAGATCCTGAATCCACCGACCATGGTACTCACAGATGTTTGGCGACCAACAATATCTTCCCTAATTGCCATGTAGATGTGTCCCACCACGAATACAAGAATAAACCACATTCCTAAATGGTGAAGGGTCCGAAGATCCTGTGGTTGCCCCACCAAGGGGGTTAGCCAGCCAAAAAGGTGATCGGCCCAGGATCCTTCCCCCAGGCCTTCGGCATAGAGGGCTCCTCCCGTAAGAATCAAAAACACACTACCTAAAACAAAAAAGATGAACATGGCAAGCTGGGCCAAGGGGTTATGTCCATAATACTTGCGGGCTCTCTTCTCGAGAAAAAGATTCCAGCGAATCTCATAGGCCAACGAGCTCCACCAGGCCCCGTCACCCAGCGGCAGATGGAAAAGCTCCCGGGAATATTCGTTTCCCACAAGAGACCAAAGAAGACGGACCAGAAATCCACCGCCGAAAAGCCAGGCCGCAACAAAATGTACAAACCTGACATCCCCCATGAGAAAGTGATGGCTCGCTTCCCCCATGACACTAGGAAAAGGGTGGGCGATCAGAAGTCCCGTGGCTGCCAGAACGACAATTGATCCCGCATTAATCCAGTGCCAAAGACGAACGGGGCCTTCATAGACATAACACGTCCCCGTCTCCCCCTCGGGCGCAAAGGTGAAATGACCTTCTTTGCCCTCCATAATTTCAGCCTCCCTTTCTGACTTTCAGCAGACCTTGACGGTATGAAGCGGTTCTCCGGCAGGTCCCATAATATGAGTCGAACACGCCAGGCATGGATCGAAGCTGTGAAGAGTCCGAAGAATCTCGAGGGGCTCTTTCGGATTGGAGAGGGGAGTGTTCAGAAGCGCCGCCTCATAGGCACCGATCTGACCCTTGGGATCGCGGGGAGAGGCATTCCACGTCGTGGGAACCACCGCCTGATAATTATCGATTTTCTCCTGACGAATCCGAATCCAATGAGCCAGTGCCCCCCGGGGAGCCTCTCCAAAGCCGACACCCTTGCATTCCCGAGGCCAGGTTGAAGGCTCCCACTTTTCGGTGTTTGCGGTCGATGTATCCCCCCCCCTTATATTTGCCATGAGACGGTCATGAAAATATCGCATCTTATGGGCAGCCCAGGAGGCTTCGAGTCCTCTCGCGGCGGTTCTTCCCAGGGTGGAGAAGAGAGCCGAAACCGGAAGACCAAGTTTTCCCAAAAGGTCATCCACTGGCTCCTTGAACTCCGATTTTTTCGACACATAACCCACAATCCAGCGGGCAAGGGGGCCCACTTCCATCGCATGTCCATTCCAGCGGGGAGCTTTGATGAAGGAATACTTCCCTTCTTCATCGAGCTCCTGGATGTTTGTGGGAGTCCCCTTGGCGTTTTTCCCCAAGACATAATGAGGATCCGTGACGCCATCCCAGGGATGAAGGCCCTTGGTTTCATCAGGATAGCGATACCATGAATGAACCACATATTCCTTGATTTCTTCCGGATTTCGCAGATCGACAGGATGAACTTCCGAAAGGTTGCCATCCACAATTGCCCCGCGGGGAAGAAGAAGATTGTCCGGATGATAGTTATTGGCTCTATCAGGAAATTCGCCGTAAGCGAGAACGTTTTTGCCTGACAACCCTGAACCGTAAAGCCAGTCTTTATAGAATGAGGCAATGGCGATAAGGTCGGGAATGTAAACCTGATCAATGAAGGCGATCGTCCGGTCGATGATCTCGGAGACAAAGTTGAGACGCTCCATATTCAACGGGGCGCCGGCAGCCAAATCTCCATCAATGTTTATCGCGCAGGGAACTCCGCCGACAAGCCAATTGGGATGAGGATTCTTACCGCCAAAAATTGTCTGAATTTTGACAATGTCCTTCTGAAAGTCCAAGGCCTCAAGATAGTGGGTCACGGCCAAAAGATTCACCGCCGAGGGGAGTCGATAGGAGGCATTGCCCCAATAGCCGTTGGCAAAGGGACCTAGCTGGCCAGATTCGACGAACTTCTTCAGCCGGTTCTGAACATCACGGAAATACCCAGGAGAAGAATTTGGCCAGCGAGAGATCTTCTGGGCAATGGCAGATGTCTCCCGAGGATCAGCCTTCAGTGCATCAGGAACATCGACCCAGTCCATTGCATGAAGATGATAAAAATGAACAAGATGGTCTTGGGCATACAGTGTGGCATGCATAAGATTCCGAATGATATTTGCATTTTCCGGAATCCTGATGCCCAAGGCATCCTCGACCGTGCGCACTGACACCAAGGCATGCACGCCCGTGCAAACCCCGCAGATCCGCTGGGTAAAGGCCCATGCATCGCGTGGATCGCGCCCCTTGAGGATGGTTTCAATTCCTCGCCACATTGTTCCTGAGCTGACCGCATTCCGGATCACATTGTTCGAGTCGATATTGACCTCGCATCGCAGGTGACCCTCGATGCGAGTGACAGGATCAACAACAACACGGCGGCCAGAATTGTCGAGACGAAAACCCTGCGTTTCATAGACACTCATAAGAGATTCTCCTTACATGAGCTTATGAACAGGCCTACTTATGACCGGACTCCCCCGATGAAGCTTCCTTGTCTTCCTTGCCCGGCTTCCGGATTTCGGTAAGGGCGGCATGGGCTGCAACACCTGCTCCGGCAGCACCTAAGGCAATCAGACCAAGTTCGTCTGCATCGGCCTCGACACCAAAACCTGTCAGGTTGGAAAGATGTTTGTAGAAAGGCCCTTTATCCCAGAAATCCTTTTCTGAGCATCCGATACACCCATGACCGGATTTGATGGGGAACGAGACACCATTGTTCCACCCTGTGGTCGAGCAGGCATTGTAGGTCACAGGCCCCTTGCACCCAACCTTATAAAGGCAATATCCCTTGCGGGCGCCCTCATCATCCCAATGCTCCACATACTGACCCGCATCAAAATTCGGCCGGCGATAGCACTTGTCATGGATCCTCTGGCTATAAAACATCTTCGGACGACCTTCCCTGTCAAGCTCGGGGAGACGGCCAAAGGCCGTGATGTAAGTAATGACTCCCGTCATCACCTCTGCAATGGGAGGACATCCAGGGATTTTGATGACCTGATGGTCCGGAAGGACCTTATGTATCGGAGTCGCTTGAGTCGGATTGGGCTTCGCGGCCTGCACACATCCCCACGAAGCACAGGATCCCCAGGCAATGACTGCCTTTGCCTTCGAAGCCACATGCTTGAGTTGCTCAAGGAAAGGCTTCCCCCCGACAATGCAATACATCCCATCTTCATTCAAGGGAGGATTGCCCTCAACGGCAAGAATGTATTCATTGGGATACTTCTTCATGATGTCTTCGATACAGGCTTCCGCCTGAAACCCTGCCGCCGCCATCAGCGTATCGTCATAGTCAAGCGAAATCATTGAAAGAACAACATCCTTGGCTAACGGATGGGAGGAGCGGATAAAAGATTCGCTGCAGCACGTGCATTCGAGCCCATGAAGCCAGAGAACAGGAACACGTGGTCTTGTCTCAAGAGCTCGGGCAATGTCATAGACATAGGCAGGCCCCAATGACAAACCGGCAGCCATGACGCTGCAAAACTTGAGAAAGCTTCTTCTTGTGATCCCTTGGCTTCGCATGACTTCATAGACAGTCTCGGACATTGTGCCTCCTTGGAGGACCCGGATCCTTCGAACTAGGTCAAGCCTTAGCAAAAAATGCACTGTGAGTGTGAGAAGGAAGGTGTCGACGATGACGAAGTAAAATTAGGAAAGACCCAGCGACACTGCCGGCAAAAAAGAAAAAATCAGGAAAGAACTAATGGAATCAATCACTGACACTGCTGAACGCTACGAAGGAACTATACATCCGGATACGGGAGATTTCAAGCTCACAAAAATCTCAGTCGGCCGTTAAGGATAAGAAGGCGAGAAGCCTTCCCTTGCTTGACTTTACCATGGATGGCTGATAGCGTTTTCAAAAGCCTCCCGTTATCGGAGAAACGGACCCAACCCTCCCGAAGGATGATTCCCGTTGGAACGCACGACGCAATATCCCGGACTTCTGATCGCCATCGAAGGAACTGACGGATCAGGAAAAACTACCCAGGCGGAGCTTCTCAAGCACTACTATCTGTCGCGGGGAGTCGCAGTCGTCGTCTCGGCCTGCAATACCGTCGAACTCATCCGAAAAGCCATCTCCGACCTCAAGCAACAGAACTATCTCGATCCGGTGACCTTCAGCTTTCTCTATGCCGCCGATTTTGTCGACCGGTTCGAGCACCAGATCATCCCCGCACTGGAATCAGGTCAGCTGGTCATTGCCGAACAATATGTCTATACCGTCTTCAGCCGCGCCATCCTCCGGGGAATTGCCCCGGACTGGATCTCCAACATTTTTGACTTCGCCCTCGTTCCGGCCAAGACCTTCTATCTCGACCTCCCGGTTGAGACATTGCTTGAGAGGCTTCACTGGAAAACCCGTCAGGAGAGATTTTTCGACTATTACGAATCCGGAATGGACATGAATCTTTCGGGCCGCAAGAAGGATTCTTTCGTCATATACCAGAGACGACTCATCGACATGTACCGGGAGCTTGCCAAGGCCCACCAGATGGACACCATCGATGCCACGGCCCCGATCCATCGCCAGCAGAGCACTCTCAGGTCACGGATCGATGCCCTCCTCTCCGCCCATCGGAAGGAGAGCCGATGACACACACACCGCCCCACCCCTACCCCGGACGCCTCATCGTCGTCGAGGGCATCGACGGATCGGGCAAGTCGACTCAGCTCGATCTCCTCTCCGACTACCTTCAATCCAAGGGGTTCGGGGTTCTCAAGAGCGCATGGAACTCAAGCCCGGACATCTCGCCCATCATACGAAAAGCCAAAAAGAAGCAGGTTCTCACCCCTTACGCCTTCAGCCTCCTTCATGCCGCCGACTTCAGCTTTCGCTATACCTATGAAATTCTTCCCGCCATGGAAGCCGGGATGATAGTCCTCTCGGACCGCTACATCTACACGGCCATCGCCCGGGACTGCGCCCGGGGACTTCCCCGTCCCTGGCTTCTTTCAAACTTCAATTTTGCCATCGTCCCGGACCTGACGTTTCTCTTCCGCGTCGATCCGGAGACCTCCTACCAAAGGATTACCCGAACCCGCTCCATCAAATTCTACGAAGCCGGGCTCGATATGGAGCTCTCCACAGACCCGCGCGAGTCCTACATCCTCTTCCAGTCAAGAGTCCTGGCCGAGTACGACACCCTCCGCGAAACCCACGGATTTCATGTCGTCGACGCCACGCTCTCCCTCGAAAAAACCCAAACCCGCATGAGAAGGCTTCTCTCGCCCATTATCCGCTCGTTGGGATAGAGCCAGAGATCTCCGAGGTTTCAGTTTTATTGGAAAGACCGTTGGAAGAGCCGGGACATCTTAAGGACTTAAGGAGAGGCCAGGCACCCTCGTGTGTGGACCCTGACCAGGAGACCATGGCGGGACACTCTTTTTCCGTTGGAGCTGTAGATGCGGAAGGCATACCCGGTACAGGGAAGAAGCCCCATGATCCGGGTATGGGTTTGAGGAACATCCTTGATCAGCCGATTTCCGTCATAGACAAGATAATCGGAGGCATTGTCGACCCTTCTCCACTGCAGATAGATTCCGTCACCCTCGGAGAGGGGAACGACGTGGGAAAAGCTGGGAGGGTCGAGACGGACACCGAAGGAGGACCCTTTCGATGTATTGACCTGGGGGCTGGCCGAGGAGAAGGATTCTGTCGTGTTTGATGATGACGAGGAGGAGTTCCCGCTGGAGTGTGATCCGGATCCGCTTCCCGAGGTGCTGCTCCCCGAAGAGAAAAGCCCTCCGAGAAGGCCGTGGGGGTTGTTGAAAATCGAAGAATCACAGGAGGAAAGCCCCA
>JAKARS010000007.1:27354-33778 GCA_021828375.1 Nitrospirota bacterium | reverse complement strand
CCGCATTTGAAGGAGGGCGCCATGGCCGAAGAATTGAGAAAATCGCCGAGATCGAACAGGAAAATCACGGAACAAATCCCTAACCACACTGTGAACCCATGAGAGGAACCTTGCCCCATGCGCTGGCTTGAGCAGAAAGACCCCGAAACCCATCTCGCGATCATGCAGGAAGTTGAACGGGAGCAGGATCGCCTGATCCTTATCGCCTCGGAAAATTACGTGAGTCCGTCGATTCTTGAAGCGGTGGGCTCCGTCATGACCAACAAGTATGCCGAGGGGTATCCCGGCCGACGATACTATTCGGGATGCGAGGCCGTGGACAAGGTTGAAGAGCTGGCTATCGCCCGTGCCAAGACCGTGTTCGGCGCCGAACACGTCAATGTGCAGCCCCACTCGGGATCCCAGGCGAACATGGCCGTTTACCTTGCCGCGATTCGGCCGGGGGACACCATTCTCGGCATGAACCTCTCCCATGGGGGCCACCTCACCCACGGAGCCTCCGTCTCCTTCTCCGGCCACTACTACAAGTCTGTCTCCTACGGTGTCGACCCCAAGACCGGTCTCATCGATATGGATCAGGTCCGATCCCTGGCCCGCGAGCATCGCCCCCGAATCATCATTGCCGGGGCCAGCTCCTATCCGCGCACCATCGATTTTGCCCCCTTCCGCGCCATCAGCGACGAGGTTGGAGCAACCTTCCTCGTGGACATGGCCCACATCTCAGGGCTTGTGGCCGCCGGACTTCACCCGTCCCCCTTTCCCGTGGCCGACTATGTGACGACCTCCACCCACAAGACCCTTCGAGGTCCGAGAGGGGGAATGGCCTTCTCGCGGGAGGCGCACGCCAAGGCCTTGGACAAGGCCGTCTTCCCGATGATGCAGGGAGGTCCTCTCATGCATGTCGTGGCAGGAAAAGCCGTCATGCTCCGGGAGGCGATGGATCCCTCATTCCGGGACTACATGGCCCGGGTCGTCGACAATTGCCGGGTCCTGGCCCAGACCCTGACGGACGGAGGCTACCATCTTCTGACCGGGGGGACCGACAACCATCTTCTCTTGATCGACCTCAGACCTCAGGGACTCACCGGACGCGACGCCGAGCAGTTCCTGTCCCAGGCCGGCATCTTCGTCAACAAAAACGGAGTCCCCTTCGATGACAAGCCTCCCACCGTCACCAGCGGAATCCGCATCGGAACTCCGGCGGCAACCACCCGGGGTTTAGGGCAGGAAGAGATGCGGCAGGTGGGACTCTGGATTCGGGAAATCCTCGACAGCCGAGGGAAAGCCGAGGTCACACAAAAGATCGCCGGCCAGGTCCGGGAGCTTCTGTCCCGATTCCCCATCTACGGAGAAATCCGCAGGAGCGGCTCCGCCACCCCCCGATGAACTGTCCCTTCTGTCGCATTCCGGATTCCAAGGTCGTCGACTCCCGTCTCACTGCCGATGGCCGCGGCATCCGGCGCCGGAGGGAATGTCCCGCCTGCCATGCCCGATTCACCACCTACGAATGGGTCCAGGAATCGGCTCCGGTTGTCGTGAAGAAGGACGGACGGCGGGAGCCTTACGACAGGAACAAGCTGATGGAAGGTCTCAGACGGGCCTTCCAGAAGCGTCCGGTCTCAACCGAAGCCATCACCGCCATCGTCGACGAGATCGAACGGACCCTGTCAGAGATTTCCACTCAGGAAATCCCGTCCCGGAGAATCGGGGAACTCGTCATGGAGCATCTCTCCCGAATCGATCATGTCGCCTACGTTCGGTTCGCCTCCGTCTACAAGAGTTTTCGGGATCCGGAAGAATTCGCCCTGGAAATCCTCCGGCTCAAGAGTGGCTCCGACACCCGTCCCCTCTGACCCTCCCTCCCTTCCGGAAGAGGGCCTTCTGACAGTTCTCCCCTTCGACGCCATCCCTGACATTCCGCTCCTCACCTATCGGAATCCGGATCCTTCCCTCAGGGTTCCTCCCGGAACCCGTGTGGCCGTCCCGCTCGGACGCCGAACGGTGGCAGGACTGGTCTGGTCCGTTTCCGCGCCTCCCTTCGATGGACCGTTGCGAGACATTGCAGGAGTTCTCGATCCCGCCCCGGTCTTCCCCCCGTCCCTTCACACCCTTGTCAGCTTTGGGGCCTGGTACTACAGAATCCCTCCGGGACTTCTGGCCAAATCAGCTCTCCCCCCGTCCCTGTCTCTTCCGAAATCCCTCCCGGCTTCCTTCTGGAAGGAGTATGGAGCCCCTATTGAAGAAGAAAAGGGAGAACTGACCGCCCTTCCTCCCCTCTCCCTCGCCCAGTCTGACGCATTGAGGGAGTGGGAGGAAAAGAGACACCATCCCTTTGCTCCATTTCTTCTCCGGGGAGTGACCGGATCCGGGAAAACGCGACTCTATCAGGAGATGGCCAAAACCGTGCTCTCCGAGGGATCCTCCATCCTTGTCCTGACCCCCGAAATCGGTCTCGTGGCTCCTCTTCTCGAGGCCATGAGAGCCATTTCCCCCCTGGCGGAAGGCATTCACAGCGCCCAGACAAGGGCCGAACGCACTCGGGCCTTTGCCCGAATCCTTTCCGGACGGGTTCCGGTGGTCGTGGGTCCACGATCTGCCCTATTTTCACCGCTTTCACGTCTGGGACTCATCATTGTCGACGAAGAACACGACCCCTCGTATCAGGCCTATGAAGGGCTCTCCTTCAATGCCAGAAACCTTGCCATCCGGCGGGCCCAGGACCTTGGCATTCCGGTCGTTCTGGGTTCGGCCACCCCCCTGTCCGACGCCATCTTCCACGTCTCATCGGGCCGCTACCACGGCCTGAGTCTTCCCGGAAGAATCGGCGGACGAGCGCTCCCCGCCATCAACCTCATCCCTTCCGGCTCCGGGACCTCTCCCCTGCCCGACCCGATCCCGGAGCGCATTGCCGCATCCCTTGACCGCGGTGAGCAGTCGGTCATTCTCCTCAACCGGAGAGGCTACGTTCCCACCCTGATGTGCCGATCGTGCCATGCCACCCTCTCCTGCCCCTCCTGTGCGGTCAGGCTTGTCTTTCATAAGATTCCTGACCGCAGGATGATCTGCCATTCCTGCGCCTCCTCTTATGCCGTTCCCTCTCTCTGCCCGACATGCCTCGGACGAGACCTCGAACTTCGGGGAACCGCCACTCAAAAGCTTGAGGAAATCCTGGGAAAACATTTTCCGGGGACGAGGATCATTCGCCTCGATGCCGATTCGGCAAAGGAGAGTCAGGAACGGCTCGCGGCATTCCGGGAAGGAGAGGGGGACATTCTTGTGGGAACACAGGTGGTGGCCAAGGGACATGACCTGCCGAAAGTGACGTATGGAGTCGTCCTCGAGACGGACGGGATGCTGGCCTTCCCCGACTACCGGGCTTCGGAGAGGGCCTTTGGACTGATCCTGCAGCTGGCAGGAAGGGTAGGACGCCATCGGGAGGGAGGACAGGTGGACATCGTCACGCGAGACCCGGACAACCCCATTCTGGGATGGGCACGGGACTACAACCAGGAGGCCTTTTATGAGGAGACGCTGGATGAGAGGAGGCTTCTGGGATACCCCCCGTTTACACGGCTGGCTTCGGTGATCCTCTCCTCCGCCCATGAAGAGCCCATTCGCGAGGCCCTTGCCGAAAAATCTCCCTTCGGGAAATTCCCGGCAGGGAATGGAATCTTCGGGCCCGTTCCGGCGCTTCCCCCCAAACTCAAGAACCGCTACCGGGCCCAGATTGTGATCAAGGCTCCCACCATCGGATCGGTCCACAATCGCCTTGAACAGGTCAGAAGTTACTATCAGTCCCGGGGAAAGATTCTCGTGGAGTGGCAGATCGAGCCCTTCGACCTGGGGTAAGACGTCCCTGTGAGGCCATTTTCAAACCGGTCCAGACGATTTATCCCCTTCGCTTCTCTCTTTCGGACCGACAGCCGGCTCCCCGCGAGGAAGAGAGAATTCCGGGGCAATGGCCTCCCCCTCCCCACTTTTTCGGAGAACGTGTCCATCAAGGTATCCGTCGACGGTCGCGGCCAAATAGAGAGGGGAGGCCCGGAGAAAACCTACCACCCGTCCCCCCCTCAGGACGGGGACTCCTTCGGGAGCCCTCCCCAGAACTTCAAGGATCTGGCTCGAACCATCCGCCCAATCGATGGCAGGCCCGGGGGAAAGGTCATCGAGATCGGCGACACGGACCCCTTCCCACTGAATGAAGGAGCGACTTCTCGCCCGGTCCCACGCCAGCTCTCCACGGTAGGAGAGGTCCGCCCCCGCCACCGGAAATCGCTCTCCCAATCCCTCACCGAACCCCCGAAGAATGACCTCCTGCATCCACATTGCATCACGGACAAGAAACGGAACAGGCTCAATCCACGGAGCGAGACCCTCTATGTCGAGAATCCCGGCCACCCGATTCCTCCGCCGAAAGTCCAGGAGCATCGTGAAAAGGAGAAATCCCAGGATCAATCCCGCAAACCCCGAGATCAGAAGGCCCCGGCCGATCATCATCAGCCCGGCGAGCGAGACGGCAAAGGCTCCGGCCCATCCCAGTCTCTCCGGGAGGCTCCCTTCTCCGGGGCGCTCCAGACCATTCGCCCGACAAAAGATCTGGGAAACGGCGATCCCCATATCGAAGGGGAATCCCGGGAAGAGATTGATCAGGGCCAGACCGGCATTGATGACGGCAAACAGGTGAAGCAGAAAGGCCACTTGAGGGAAAAAGACCGTCCAGTCTCCTCGTCCCGCTCCCAGGATGGAAAGGGAGATCTGCCAGAGGAGAACATTGACGGCCGGCCCCGCCAAAATCACAGGAATTGACGCCGGCACAGGAGGACCAAAATCCACGCGATACTCGGGAAAAGATCCCCAGAAAGAGAGCCTCCGGCCATCGTAGGGAACGCCGAGCCAGCGTCCCGCCAGACGATGCCCCATCTCATGAAAGAGCACCGCAAGAAGGCCAAGGAAGACCGATGTCAGCCCCAGCATGAGGGAGGCCATTCCTCCTTCACCTCCGGAAAACCCGCCCACCCAAAAAAGAAAAAGTCCAAAGAAGGCCCAGCTCCTGTCGAGACGGACCTTCTCTCCGGAGGAAGCGTCAGTTTTTTTTCTTTTGCCCGTCCGCAAAAAGGGACGGAAAAAGGCTTTCACAGGGCGGGGCCGGACAGGGGAGTCCGGCCGGGAATCAGGAGGGCTAGGGTCCTGAGGATCATTGCCCGGGAAAAGGATCGATAGTCATGCTTTCCCGTGAGGATCGAGGCATAGAGGGCGAGAAGACCGGGGTGCCGACGGGTCACCCGGAAAAAGAATCCCGGAAAGCGATAGAGAACCTGGGCCAGTCGCGCCCCTTGGGCAAAGTCCGGCCAGAGCGTTCCCTTGACGAACCGGGCATAGGCTTGGGAGGCGAGACCAACGGCAGTCTCGGGGGCGATGTCTTTCCGTGAAAGCTCATGGATGAGGGCTTCGGCTCCGCGGGTCGCGGACAGGATGGCATAATAGATCCCCTCCCCGAGAAAGGGATCCAGGATCCCTCCGGCATCGCCCACAAGGAAGAGCCCCGGAATTCGTCCATGTCGCGCTGACCGATAGTTCGGAAGGGGCCAGGTGAGCACTTCGGCTTTTTCCACCGTGGCCTGGCGGCTTTCAAGGTAGCGGGCAAACTCTTCCCGCGGATTGGCAAGGGGCCCGAGAAACCCGGCCACCCCCAGCCCCCAGGAAGAATCCTTTTTGGGAAAGGACCAGGCATATCCTCCGGTGACAAGCCCCAAGTCGATTCCCACATGGCGATCATCGATCGGATTGCGAAGGTCTCCGAACGCCTCCGCCGAGGTGAAGGGACGAAGGGAGGGGTTCTCTCGAACATGTCGGGACGACTCCGGGTCAAGATCCCGAAGGATTCGGCTCGTGGCCCCATCCGCGGCAAAGATGCACCGGGCACGAATAACCCGATGACCCGCCAAGATCACAAATTCCCGTCCCTCACGACGGGCGCTGACAGTCTCTACACCTGTCATGACCTGGCCTCCAGCCCGGCGGGCGGCATCGAGAAGACATGCATCAAACTGGTCACGACGCACCTGATAGGCAATGGGTTGCCCAAAGTCCTGATTTTGGGAGGGACCGCCCCGATAGGTCAGGGAGATTCCCGATGTAATCTGGTGGGGAATCTCATCGAGGAGCCCTGGGGGAAGCAGGGGAAGGGTTCGCGCGGAGACCCCTCCTCCGCAGGGCTTATTCCGGGGGAAATGGGAACGGTCAATTCCGATACAGGAAATTCCTGCAGAAGCCAAAAGACGAAGAGCCGTGCTCCCTGCCGGGCCAAGACCGACAACAGCCGCATCGACATGGATCTCTTGGGTCCCTTGGTCAGGAGCCTCTTGGCCCGCAATCACAGATTGGGCGTCCAGCCGATATGATGCTGGGTGAGAAATGCCGAGAT
>JAKARS010000007.1:20132-27254 GCA_021828375.1 Nitrospirota bacterium | reverse complement strand
GCCGGGCCAAGACCGACAACAGCCGCATCGACATGGATCTCTTGGGTCCCTTGGTCAGGAGCCTCTTGGCCCGCAATCACAGATTGGGCGTCCAGCCGATATGATGCTGGGTGAGAAATGCCGAGATAATCGTGAAGGCGTTGGAGAAGATCAGAACCCCCATGACTACCAGGAAGCCACCCGAAAGTCGGGTCAGAAGCGGCATGAAGCGATTGAGGGAGCGCATGCTTCCAAGAAAAAGATTGAAGAGGACCGAGGCGAGAATGAAAGGAATCGCCAGTCCCAAGGAGTAGAAGGAAAGGAGAACGACTCCCTTGGCGACCGTCCCCTGGGAGCCGGCATAGAAGAGGATCGCGCCCAAGATCGGCCCAACACAAGGTGTCCAGCCGGCGGCAAAACCGATCCCCACGAGGAAGGATCCCGACAGCGTCGCCTTCTTGCCGAGGAAGGGCAGGTGAACCTCTCGACTCAAAAAAGGAATCTTAAGCCAGCCGGCAATGAAAAGGCCAAAGAGGATAATCAGAATGGCCCCAACCTTCCGGATCACATCCTGGTAGGTCAGAAGGAGCTCACCCAAAAATGAGGCGGAGGCCCCGAAACCGATAAAGAGGGTTGAGAACCCGAGGCTGAAAACCAGAGCATGTCGCAGGGACTCCCGGAGAATGATCCCTCGGGAAAGGCTCTGGGATCGCCCCGTCAGCTCCTCAAAGGAGAGGCCGGTGATATAGGAGACGTAGGAGGGAACGATGGGGAGGACGCAGGGAGAAACAAAGGACACAAGACCTGCCAGAAAGGCGAGGGTCCAGGAAATCGGCTGGTGAGACATCACGTTCCTGCCTTTTTTTCAAGAAAGCTTTCAAGATACCGAACAACTTTCGGATTGGTCCAGTCGACCTGCCCCTCGACACGGCTCACGATTTTCCCTCGGCTGTCGACGAGAAAGCTCTGCGGGAGAGCATGGACATGGAGCCCAGAGGCAAATCTCATGGTCGGATCGAGCCGGAGAAGATATCTTTTTCCGTACCTCCGGCTGATCTTGTCAAGGACTGAACGGTTGGCCTTCCCTTCCACAACCCCGGCCACGGAAAGTCGCCCCCCCATCTGGCGAGAAAGGGACACCAGGGAAGGAATCTCCCGAAGGCAGGGACGGCACCATGTCGCCATAAGGCTGACAAGAAGAAGGGGGTGGCCGACAAGACTTTCTACCGGGACTGGATTTCCGGAGAGGTCCAGGAGATTGACAGACGGAATTGTTGGTCGGCTCGACGCCATTGAGACAGGAAGAACCAATGACTTCCCCATCTCTCGAAATAAAATCATCCCGCCCCCAGGGATGTTCAAAAAAACAGAAGAACACGACCCTGCCGAAAAAGAAGGGGGAAGCATCAGGAGAAAAAACAGAAAGAGTCCCGAAATCCAACGCCCCGCTCCAGAGATTCCGGAGGGGGAAAAGAACATCATCTTACTCCTCCGCATCATCCTTTCGTGCGGCGAGGTAGGCCGCGGGGGGTTTCGGCCCATGGTCAAGGAGGTCATGAACAACCACAAGGCTGTCCTTCATTCGCCAATCGCGAGGTCCGATCACATGCTCAGCGACAACACCTTTCTGATCAATGACGAATGTTTCCGGAACTCCGGTTATTTTGTAAAGATGGTCGAGCTTTCCCAGGGGATCGAGAGGGACGGTAAAATCGATCCCAAACTTTTCCAGAAAGGGTTTCACCTTCCCCTGATAGAAAACATTATTCTCATTGACGGCAAGAAGGATAAACCGGTCGCCGGCAACGGTACGGAAGCCCTTGCTCATCTCCTCCATGGAGGGCATTTCCTGTCGACAGGGCTTGCACCAGGTCGCCCAAAAATTGAGCATGACGACACGCCCCCGGTAATCCGCAAGGTGAACGCTCTGCCCATCGACAGTCTTCAAGTCAAAGTCAGGAGCTTTCATCCCGACGGAAACAGGGGTCACGTTCGCTGTTTTGACGACGTAGCCGATCGCAAGAAGCACAAGGCCCACAGCCACGAAATAGGGCCATTTTTCCTTCATTTTCTCAATGTCCTTTTTGTCGTCTCAGGCCGCGTAGGCGTGGAGACCAGGAATAATGAAGCTCACGCCCCAGTAAAGAAAGATCACCGCGACAAAGCCAAGGATTGAAAAGTAGGCGCTCGGGGCTCCACGAAGACCTCGGGTCATGCGGGCATGAAGATATGCGGCATACACGAACCAGGTAATCAGGGACCAGGTTTCCTTCGGATCCCACGACCAATATCCGCCCCAGGCCTCATAGGCCCACATGGCACCGAAGATGACCCCGAGGGTCAGGAGCGGGAATCCGACCAGAACGGACTTGTAGGTGAGATCGTCCAGATCCTCGGCAGAGGGGAATTCCTGAAGAATCCAGCCAACAGAGCCTTTCTTTTCGGCGCGGCGCTTGGCAAGATAGATCCCTGCAAGGGCGGCCGAGATACCGAATGCGGCATAGGAAAGGAACATCGTGAAGACGTGAATCTTGAGCCAATAGGAATTCAGGGCGGGGTTCAGGGGTTCCACCATCTGATAGCGGTAGGGGAGCATCCGGGCCGCTCCGACGGCGAACATGACGATGGTCAGGACGAATGCCCCCGCCACCCGAACCTTGTACTTGAACTCCATCACCATATAGCCCAACACCGATGCCCAGGAAAAAAGAAAAAGGGTTTCGTAGAGATTTGACCAAGGAGCATGATGATCGGCTAGTCCCCGACCGACAAGGGCAGCCGTATTCACAACCCAACCGGAAAAGGTCACTGTGGAGGCAATGGCACCCACCTCTTTGCGATGAGAAATCAGGAAGAGAAAATATATGACGGTAGCGGCAAGATAGAGGACAATGACAGTGTTGTACAGAATAAAGGAAGACCCGACCGAGTTAATGAGGGACATCTCGTATCTCCTTGCAAAGTTTTTCCATATACCACTCCTTGACACGACTTCAGCCAATGGCTGAGGGACAAAGTCAAGGAGAGTCGGTTGCAACTCCCCAACATTCCTGAGCTAAACGCCCCGAGACAGCGACGGGGTTCCCAATCCCCTCTCGGGAAGCGGGGTCGCCTCGTCGGGAGGGAGAAGATCTGAACGAATTTCAGAGACAAGGGACTCGAACTCCCGACCGAATCCAATCTTGTCCTTGTGACCAAATCCTCCGGCCATGACCTGTACTCCCTCCCCCCGGGTCCGGATACGCATCCAGATCTTCCGATGGAAGATGAAGGAGGAAAGGAACAGCCCTCCCACCAGAAGGAAGGAGCCTGTCCAAACGATCGGGACACCGGGATCCTTGGCCAACTCCAACCCCGTATAGAAGGGGGCATGGTATCCTCCGAAAATAAAGAATTCCGGAACATTTTTCAAGACCTGAACCTGAGGAAATTTGTAAAAATACCATGGGCTTCCTATAACCTTGCCATTTTCGGAAACCTCAAGCTGAACGGCAGGATTCTTTGGCTTCTCCGATTGAGTGAACACCGACCCGGTCTTGGGATCGAAGGCAAAGTCCGAAACATAACGAACCATCTTCAACGTATAGGGCGTTCCCGGAATTGCCTGGGGAGTATCCCACGCGAGGGAAAACCGCCCGAGAAACTTCTTCTTGACCTTATCAACGACAAGGATGTCTGCCTTGTCGAGCCTGTCCGGCGCCTCTCCAAAACTTGCCTGGTAAAAGCGAAGCCCATCGAAGCTCAACGGATGGTTGACGGCAACCACCTTGTGTTTCAGAACCTTTCCGTCCTTGAGAATGTCCACATCACTGAAGTAGGCCTTAACCATCCCATTCTTGTAGTGGGTGATCCAGAACTTGTTCACGCGAAGATCCCACCCCCCCTGGGGAATGAAGGTTGTGGAGTGAACATAGAATGTTCCAAAGAGCCGGAAGCCGGTGAGGCTTCCCAGCAACCCCCCCGCCAAAATGACAATGACAGAGAGATGGGCCACGTGGGAGCCGATGCGCCCGAGGACCCCTTTATGGGCATAGATCGCAATATCCTTGCCATCCTGTTCAATGGCGACCTTGTACCGGCGACTCTCCAGACGTGACCTCACCACAGCCGTCAGATCAGAGGTGGCCATGCGAGAACGGGGGGAGGAAATCTCCGAGTATTCTCTCTGCTTCTTCAGAAATTCAGGACTGACCGAAATCCTCTCGCGAAACAGGGAACGGATGGTCACGGGAAACCGGCGATAGACACACGCCAGGGCATTCACGCAAAGGAGGGCCAAAAAGGTGGTGTAATACCAGCTGTGGTAAATATTGTCGATCTTGAGCCCGACAATCCATGGCCCCCATTTGGGTCCATAGGTTGTCATGTAATATGACGCATCCCGTCCCTGCTCGATAAAGGTCCCGAAGATCGTCAAGACAGCCAGTGTCATGAAAAGGACGATCGCCAGAATCAAAGAGGAGAGGAACCGGATCAGGATGTGATCCCGGACCATACTTGATGAAAAAGACGATGTTTTTTTGGAAGGGCCTCCCCCGGTGGAGCGACCGGACTCTTCACCCTCCACACCGGAAGATCCTTCCCATTCGAGGGCCTGCTGCTCTTCAGGATCCAAACGTTCAGCCATTGTCGTCCTTGCAGTAAGACAGAAGGGCCATGCGCTGTCTTTTCTGAAAAGGCCCCGGGAGACCCTGCCGAAAAAAGACACCGAAGCCGCTATCCATGGAATTAAGGGATTCCTTTAGGTTCTTCAAGAATACCTGTCCGGTGCTCCCTGCGTCAAACTTACTCCTCTCCCCCTAGGGAAGATGGCCCGCAATGAGGTACTTGAGTGTTTCGTCGCTGAGGATCAGGCCACCCCCAACCATCGGCGAAGCCACCGATGAATTGAACATATTGTAATATCCGGCGTTGAGCCAGAGATGGCCAAACAGGGTATAGGTGAGAAAAAGACGGGAATAGGGATTGGGAGTGATTGGATCATAAGTGCCAATATTATACATTGTAAATGTCAAAAAAAGATTCTTCAGAAGCTGGTAGTCAGCCCCCACACCAAAGCTGTTTTGAATCAACCCCGCCCGAACATCGAAGTCGCCAAACTTCTCTCCAAATTCGGCACTGAATTTTATGCCTTGAGTGGAGCCCGTAATTTGGGTCGGGCCTGCCACATAATTGCCATTCACCTGAGTATAGGGAGTTGTCTGGGTGTAGTAAGGATTGGTGGTGCTCACGACCTGAATCCGGTAGAACTTGTCCGATCGCGGATAGAGGTCGAGGGTGAAGAACCCCTCCGATGTCCCCCCCTTTGTCATGTATAGGCCACGCATCCAAACGTCAAGACGCATCCGATCGGCCTTGTTCGTCACACCGGAGAGCTTCTTTAGGGTCTTTGAGAGATTGTCATAGACATCAGGGTTGTTCACAAGCTTGCCGATCGTCCCCTGGCCATCGTCAATCTTCTCCAAGATACTGTTGAGATGGGCCAGAGAGCTGTTGGCGCTTTCGTAGGCATCGTTCTTGTTCACGAGAGAGCCGATCGTCCCCACCCCATTGTCGATCTTTGTGGCGATCGAATCGACCTTTTTAAGGATGCCCGGAGAGCTTTCCTTGAGGGTCTTCGAAAAGTCTCGGAGATTTTTCGTCAGTTCATCAAGGTGTCGAAGGGTCCTGCGGATCTCCTCCTTCCCTTCAGCGGTACCGATCGAGGCCTTCAGAGAATGCGAAACGGCACTGATGTCATCGGCCACCTTGTTCAGCTTCTTGATGAGGCGATTGACACTCACGGTGGTCCCTTTGGCCGCCAATGTGCCTCCGGGAGAAACCTCTCCGGGGGACCCGGTCATCCCCCTCTCTGAAGAGGGGGATGAAGAAGACTCTGGGGCAGAAGAAGAATTGGAGGAGGGAGCGGATACCGTCGGAGGCGCAGCTTCCTGGGGAGCCGCAAACGCGAGCGAGGGAGTCAGGGCACCAAAGATTTTTTTCAAAAATCCTGGATTTTCCGGGTCGCGAGATGGATCAAGATGAGGACGGAGCTTCGAGGGTCCCGGTTCGATTTCCACATACATCTTCCCCAGGAATCCGTTGGAAAAGATGACCGCCCTGGCATCAGCGGGGATGACAACCTTCTTGTCGACGAGCATCCTGACCCGAGCATGACCGGAAGGTCCCAACGTAATGGAATCCACCTCTCCCACCTTGACCCCAGCCACCTCGACGTCGGTCCCCTTCTCAAGCCCGTCTACGGAACGGAATTCGGCATAGAAGGCATAGGAGTGCTCCGGCTTCATGGTGTGATGAGAAAGACGGAGCGAAAGGAAGACGAGGGTGCCCACCGCAAGAAGCACAAAAAACCCGAGCCTCGTTTCCGCAGAAAGCTTCACAAAGGAACTCCTTTAAAAGAAAATATCACTTAAGATAAAGCAATAAAAGTAAATTAAGATAAATCACTTTCATCCGGGATCACCGGAATCGGTCCCTTGATCTCCCCCCGGATAAACTGTTGAAGGAGAGGGTCAGGACTTTGGCGAATCTCTTCGGGAGTCCCTGTCGCCCGAATTTCTCCTCCGTAAAGGAACAGGATCCGGTCGGCAATACGGAAGGCACTGCTCATATCGTGGGTAATGACAAGACTTGTCACTCCCAACTCCCCTTTCATTCGGCCGATCAGATCATCGATCGATGCCGAGAGGACGGGGTCGAGGCCCGTTGTTGGCTCGTCATAGAGGAGAATTTCTGGAGAAAGCGCAATCGCCCGAGCGATTCCTACACGCTTTTTCATTCCGCCGGAGATCTGGGAAGGAGATTTTTCCTCCACCGTTCGGGGAAGCCCCACCAGGCGAAGCTTTTCCCTGGCCACATCAAGAATCTCCCGCTTTGAAAGATCCTTGCGGTGCATCATCAGCCCAAAAGCAACGTTTTCAAGACATGTCATGGAGTCAAAAAGTGCGGACTCCTGAAAAACCATCCCCATTTTCTTCCGAACCCGGGCAAGATCCTCTCCTGACAGGGACTCGATTGCCTCCCCATCGACACGGACCGTTCCGCTGTCGGGGAGCAAAAGGCGCATGACATGCTTGAGAAGGACCGATTTTCCTTGTCCCGACCCACCGATGATGCAGTAGGTCTCCCCTTTCGGAACGAAAA
>JAKARS010000007.1:0-20032 GCA_021828375.1 Nitrospirota bacterium | reverse complement strand
GCCTCCCCATCGACACGGACCGTTCCGCTGTCGGGGAGCAAAAGGCGCATGACATGCTTGAGAAGGACCGATTTTCCTTGTCCCGACCCACCGATGATGCAGTAGGTCTCCCCTTTCGGAACGAAAAATGTTACCTCCCTGAGGACTTTCTGGGTCCCGAAGCTTTTAGAGAGGGCTTCGACGGAAATGGCCGGACCGAATGACATCAGAAAAGCCAGGCTGTGAGAAAGTAGTCAACCACAAGAATGCTCATCGATCCGCTCACGACGGCAAAAGTCACAGCCCGTCCCACGCCGGCGGCTCCTCCGGAGGCCGCAAAGCCGGTTCGGCAGGCCCATAGGGCAAGAAGACCTCCGAAAAATACCGACTTTACAATTCCCGATATGAAATCGTGGAGGTCCACATAGTGGGTAATCTCCTGAAAATAAAGATGGGGAGAGAGTCCCAAAAGCTTGACGGCCACAACATAGCCTCCGCCGATCCCGACAAGATCCGCCAGGGCTGTCAGAAGCGGTAGGGCCACGAGCGAGGCATAGAGCCTTGGTGTCACAAGGTAGTCCACAGGGTCGACCGCAAGGGTTTCGAGAGCATCGATCTGTTCGCTGACCCTCATGCTTCCAAGCTCTGCCGCCATGGCCGAACCGGAACGTCCTGTGACCATCAGACTGGTGATGACAGGGCCGAGTTCCCGTGTCATGGACAGAGTGACCACAGCCCCCACAAGACCTTCGGCATTAAACTTCCGAAACCCGATCCATGCCTGAAGGGCCAAGACCATTCCCGTAAAAAAGGCCGTCACAACAACGACCAGAGTCGAATCCGCCCCGATCCTGAGCAGCTGTTCAAAAAAATTTCTGCCGAGAAAGGACGGACGAAAGATCCCCCGGAGGCCTGACAGTCCCATCATAAAGAGAGAGCCGGCGATCTCCGGAACCCTCACCAGCCTCCCGGAGAGATTCTTAAACACTTTTACCCGGATCAGACGACGGGATCCCCACATATCTCCTTTCGGACCGATGGCCCAAGAGACAGAGAATCTCGTAAGGAATGGTGTCTCCCTCGATCGCCAGTTGATCGACGCTCATGGAGAGCGGGTTGTCGGGATCGATGAGAGTGATCCACTCGGATTGAAGCTCGTCTGCCGGGATGTCCGTCAGGTCGACGACCACCATATCCATGCAGATTCGGCCCAGAAAAGGTGCACGATACTTTCCGACCACGGCCCATCCCTTTCCGGAAAGGAGCCGGGGCAACCCGTCGGCATAGCCCATTCCGAGAACCCCTACCCGGCTCTCCCGAGCGACCCTGACTGTCCGTCCGTAGGAGACGGAGCTTCCGCGGGGCAGTGTGCGGATGGCCAAGACTCTTGCCTCTAGTCCAAAGGCAGGGCGAACAGGAAACGACGGGTTGCGCGTTCCAGGAAAGTGTCCGTAGAGAAGGATTCCCGGTCGGGCCCAGAAGGAGATCCTTCTTCCTGAGGGAAGCGCTGGAAGGTCAAGCATGACCTCTTCCGAGAGGATCGCTCCGCTACTGGCCATATGAACAACAGACAGAGCCGAGAGAGCCGGGTGGCCCATCGTTGTGACAATTGACTGACGAAAGATTTCACGGCAGGCTGACGTGTCCTCCCGATCCTCGGGAACCGGGAAATGGGTCATGAGCCCTTCAATTCTGACAGAGGGCATCTTCTGAAGTCGATCAAGAACCAACGGGAGATCCGAGGGCAGGAATCCCAGTCTTCCCATCCCTGAGTCGATTTTCAGGTGGACGTCCAGGGAGAGGTCTCCGGGGGAGAAGCGCTCCAAGGCCCTGACCTGATCCATGTGGTGAATGACGGGAGTAAGGCGAAGATTCTGGCAAAGGAGAATTTCTTCCGGAGCAAAACCACCGAGGAGGATGATCTGCCCGGCAAAGCCAGATTTCCGGAGAAGACAACCCTCATCGGCACCCATCACGGCCACACGGGGGATGCCTTCATCGGTCATTAACTGTGAGACGGGAATGATTCCGTGGCCATAGGCATTCGACTTGATGACCGGGAGGAGCCCTGTGGCCTTGGGTAACGATCGTAGAACCGCCCTGACATTTTCACGAAGCCCTCCGAGATCGACAGTGACGCGACTACGATGTGACGGGAAGGCGGCACGGGAGGTGAGGAGGGAGGGAGTCATGGGGGCGGGGGCGATCAGGTTGAAAGGATTTCCTGCTCCTTTTTCTTCGCATGCTCCTCAACCTTGGCGGAGGCGCCATCGACCAGCTTCTGTACATCTTCCTGAAGGCGTTTGACCCGATCGTCTGTTATCAGACCGTCCTTGGACTTTTTCTTGAGATCTTCGTTGGCGTCACGGCGGATATTCCGAAGGGACACCTTCGCCTCTTCTGCCATTTTTTTAAGAATCTTGACCAAATCCTTTCGCCGCTCTTCCGTCATGGGGGGAACCACAAGCCGAACGCATTTTCCATCGTTTTGGGGGGTCATGCCGAGATTGGCCCCCATGATGGCTTTCTCGATCTCAGAGATCAGCTTGGTTTCCCAAGGAGTGATGGTGATCATCCGATTATCGACGATATTCAGAGCCGCCACTTTGTCGAGAGAGACCTGGTTCCCATAATAGTCGAGGCGGATATGCTCCACCAAGGCTAAGGAAGGACGACCCGTCCGAAGGGTCGAAATCTCCTTGCGGAAGTGCTCCACTGCCTGATCCATCTTGACGCCATATCCCTTAAGATCAGAGTCCACATGTCCCCCCATTCCCGAAGTCCGGGTCTAGAATCCCTGCCTGACGAGCGTTCCCACCGGTTCTCCTCGTACGACGCGGACGATATTGTCCGGAGCGTAGAGATCGAAGACGATGATCGGAAGATTATTATCCATACAAAGAGACACGGCCGTGGAGTCCATCACTTTGAGCTTCTTCTCCAGAACCTCAAGATAGGTGAGTTCCACAAAGCGTTCGGCATTCTGGTTTTTTCGTGGATCATCGCTGTAGATCCCATCGACTTTCGTCGCCTTCAGGACGACTTCAGCGCCGATTTCCATGGCCCGAAGAGCCGCGGCGGTGTCGGTGGTAAAATAAGGATTTCCCGTTCCTCCGGCAAAGATGATGACCCGTCCCTTCTCCAGATGGCGCATCGCCCGACGCCGGATATAGGGTTCGGCCAGGGCCCGCATCTCCAGGGCTGTCAGGACCCGGGTGGAAACCCCTTTTTTCTCAAGGACGGATTGAAGGGCCAACGCGTTGAGGATCGTCGAAAGCATCCCCATGTAATCGGCAGAAGCGCGGTCAATTCCTTGACTGATTCCGGAAAGGCCCCGAAAAAAATTCCCTCCGCCAATGACCACACCGAGTTCGACTCCGGCGGCTGCCACCGCCTGGATTTCCCGGGCAATCCTGTCGAGGACCGTCGGGTCAATGCCAAAGGAGAGGTCTCCCATAAGAGCCTCTCCCGATAGTTTGAGCAGAACTCTCCGGTATCCGGGCATCAGCCCTTCCCCTCTCCGATCTGGAATCTGGAAAACCTCTTGACGGAAATATTTTCTCCCATCTTTGCGATCTCAGACGCAATGATTTCCCGAACCGTCATCCCGGGATCCTTGACGTAAGGCTGGTCGAGGAGGCAACTCTCCTGGAAGTACTTGTCGAGCTTTCCTTCCACAATGGTTCCTCTCACCTTTTCGGGCTTGTCCATAACCTCAGAGAGGAAGCCCTGGCGAAGTGTCGCGACGGTCTCTTCCGAAACGGCGGTCCGGTCAACGTAGGCCGGGGATGCCGCGGCGATATGCATGGCAAGATTCCGGACAAGCTCCTTGAAGTTGTCGGTTCTGGCCACAAAATCCGTTTCACAATTGACCTCAACAAGAACACCGATCTTATTTCCGGCATGGATGTAGGAACCCACCACTCCTTCTGCCGTCTCCCTATCCGCCTTCTTGCTGGCCTTGAGTGCCCCGCTTTTCTTCAGAATTTCATAGGCTTTTTCAGGGTCTCCCCCCGCCTCGATAAGGGCCTTCCGGCAATCCATAAAGCCTGCCTGAGTTTTTTCCCGAAGCTCTTTCACGACATTTGCTGCAATTTCCATATCTTGCGGATCCTCCGTTATTCTAATTTCCCTTTTGAAGAACCCTCTCCTTAATTCAGTCGCAGTTCAGGAGAGGGCCTATCGTTCATACGAAGTGGAGGGTCAGGCTTTTTCCTCTCCTGCCGTGAACGCCTCTTCCAAACCGGCATTCACAGTGGCAGCATCAGGAGCCTTCTGGGCGGAGCGGCGCGAGATGCCCCCCTCGATCACAGCATCGGCGATTCCCGAAGCCATGAGACGGATCGAGCGAATGGCATCGTCGTTCGCCGGAATAGGAAAGTCGATCAGATCGGGATCACAGTTCGTGTCGACCATGGCGACAACAGGAATTCCCAGACGATTGGCCTCATGGATTGCAATGTGCTCTTTCTTGGGATCGATCACGAAGACCGCCCCAGGAAGCTGAGACATTCCGCGGATTCCGGAGAGAGTTGAGCGAAGCTTCGATTCTTCCTTTTCAAGCTGGGCAATCTCTTTTTTGGGGAGACGGGCCCACTGGTCGCCTTCCTTCATCGCCTCGATCTTTTTCAGGCGATCAACGGATTTACGGATTGTCTGGTGGTTTGTCAGCATTCCACCGAGCCACCGCTGAGTCACATGGAACATTCCACAGCGCTCTGCCTCCTCGACAACGATAGACTGAGCCTGCTTCTTGGTGGCAATGAAGAGAACGGACTTGCCTTCGCCCACGACTTTCTTGATGAAGGCGGTTGCCTGGCGGTAGCGACGGGTGGTTTGCTGGAGGTCGATAATATAGATGCCGTTGCGCTCACCATAGATGAAGCGCTTCATTTTCGGATTCCAGCGTTTTGCCTGATGGCCGAAGTGAACTCCGGCGTCGAGAAGTTCCTTGATGGTGACTGATGACATGATGTCCCTTTCTCTGGGTTATGTCCTGCGAACCTGCCCCGCCGTCAGGCCATTCGGCGACCCTGGCCTGTACGGACCCGTGGGTGAACGGAGATTTCTCCGCGGTTCGCTATCGAAATGATCACAGGGGGGACGGCCCGTTGCCGCCCTCTACCCCTTTGCAAAGG
The DNA here is from genome assembly GCA_021828375.1 of Nitrospirota bacterium. Lineage (GTDB taxonomy): Bacteria > Nitrospirota > Leptospirillia > Leptospirillales > Leptospirillaceae > UBA4572. The sequence goes on along the minus strand of JAKARS010000007.1, from coordinate 14,915 downwards.
GCCTCCCCTCAGGGAAGCCCCTTTCCGACATTTTCGGAAAGTGCCTTCGGAATGGTGTCGCCACCCACTCCGAAAAACATTTACTTTTACCACAAATAAACTTTTTATTCAAACAGATCAGGTTCTTCCCTTGTACCCCGCATTGATCCGCACATATTCCACGGACAGATCGGTCGTCCAATACTCGGCCTCCATCGAACCGATCCCCAGCATGACCCTCAGGGTGATTTCCTTTTTTTTCATCACCTCAAGGGCCTTTTCTTCCTGCAGGGCTCCCAGTCCCACCCCACGGTGAACGAGGGCGACCTCTCCCATGAAAATATCGATCCTTTCCTCATAAACCCTGACTCCGGAATTTCCGACCGCGACCATGATCCGCCCCCAGTTCACGTCTTCCCCGAAAAATGCCGTCTTGACGAGAAGGGAGCGGGCGATTGACTGGGCCACCTTCCGGGCATCATTTCTTGTCTTGGCCCCTCCCACGACAATCCGGATGATCTTCGTGACCCCTTCCCCATCCCGGACCAACTGGTCCCGCAGGGATTCACACACGGAAAGAACAAGGGAAAAGAGCTCTTGATAGCCGGCACTGTTTTTTGACACCGGGTGATTTTCTGCCTGGCCGTTGGCCAGAATCAATGCTGTATCGTTGGTGCTGGTATCGCCGTCGACAGTCAGGGCGTTGAACGTCCGATCCGCCACTTGGGAAAGAATCGTCTTCAGGGCCTCCTTTTCAACCGCGGCATCGGTCGTGAGAAAAACGAGCAGCGTTGCCATCTGGGGGTGGATCATTCCGACCCCCTTGGCAATCCCTCCCACACGCACTTTTTTCCCGGAAACGGTTCCTTCGGCCTCGGCCGACTTGGAGCGTGTATCGGTCGTCATGATCCCCCGCGCACACTCCTCGAATCCCTCGCGTGCCGCTGAATCCACGAGTCGGGGAAGCGCGGAGACGATTTTCTCCATATCAAGGGGACGACCAATGACCCCTGTCGACGCCAGCAAAATCTTTCTGGGATCACACCCCAGATGAAGGGAGAGCTTTTCTCCGATCAAAAGGGCATCCCTTTCTCCTCCCTCCCCGTTGCAGGCGTTCGCGTTCCCGCTATTGATCACGACAGCGCGAATCCCGGATCCCCGAACACGACGACTGCTGATCCTCACGGCGGGAGCCTTGATCTGATTGGTGGTAAAAACACCTGCCGCCACGCAGTCGGAATCGGACACAATGAGTGACAGATCCGGCTTGCCATTTTTCTTGACCCCTGAGACGAGACCTGACGCACGGAAACCCAAGGGATAGGTGATCCCGCCTTCAATCTTCTTTTTTGACATCGTCTTCTTTCCGGTCCTTCCTGCCAATAACGGAGGGTTTCTATTTTTGCTATGCCTTACCATGAAGGAGTCGGGATGATTTGCTCCGACGCTCCCGCATTCGCTTCTGTCATCAGGAGCCCTATTGTCCAGACTTTCGGCAGGGCCCCACATAATGCCCGCTAAACCGTGTCTCCATGCTCATCGGAAGATTTCCCCGCATCGTTGTTACGCTCTGTCCGGTGAAGGTTGTCCCTGAGTAGGTATAACTCCCCCTCGTGACGGATGAACCACAGCGTACGGTCATGGCCAGGGTATTTCCCTGAAGATGACGACTCAGCGTACATCCTTTTGGCATCCGAGCCTTCTGGTCGGGAACAAGGTGATGGGCGGAGAGGCACTCCAAAAAGGAGGATTCGCGGGAGGGCATTCCGGGAATACCGGGAGCGGACGACTTTAATGTCATGACCGCCTCTATCTTCCATTCTCCTGCCTTAAAGTGGGGAGATGTCTCGGCTCCTGCCACCCTCACGATCCCGAAGAGAAAAAAAAGAGCCGTCACATAAGGAAAAAAACCACAAAACTGCAGAGATAAGCTTGGATTTCGAGTGTCTGTCTTCCCTCGATGCTGTGACATGTCCAAGAGATGTTCCTTTCCATGATGGGCAGCATTGCCGGACTCCGGGAGCCGGGATTCCTCCCTTACTCCCCGGGACTCCTTAGGGGAAAAGGGCCGTGGCTGAAAGTCCTTGTGTCTCGGGAAGGGCAAACCGACGGTTCATGGCCTGGATCCCCTGCCCGCCTGCCCCCCGAACAAGATTGTCGATCACGGTGACCACGACAAGGCGGCGACCTCTGCTCCGAACATGGATCAACACATCATTCGTTCCCCGGACATGAAGAGGATTGGGGAGAGACTCGACCCGCCTCACAAAGGGACTCCCCTCGTAACAACGGTCAATAACGCCCCCGAGTTCCTCCCTGGGCAAGGGTTCCCGAAGGGTCATATAGAGGGTGGAGAGGATTCCGCGACTCATGGGAACAAGATGAGGGACAAAGGTCAGATCTCCCCCGCCGAACGGATTTAAACACTGCTCCATTTCCGGAACATGACGATGTTCGAGAATTTTGTAGGCAGCCATTCCTTCCCCGATCTCGGGAAAGTGGGTTTCGAGAGAGAGTCCTCGTCCGGCTCCGCTGATGCCTGATTTTCCATCAACAACGGCGGAACCCTCCACGACAAGCTCTTCCTTGAAGAATGGAAGAAGACCCATGAGGGCCCCCGTGGGAAAGCATCCCGGGCAGGCGACCACAGGGGCGGACACCAGGCGATCTCCCGCCCACTCGGGAAGTCCGTACACCGCCTCCTCAAGCCCGACCGGATCCCCGTGCTCCAGCCCATAGACCTGTCGATACAGGCCGGGAGACTTCAGCCGATAATCCGGACCAAGGTCAAATACGGGGACTCCTCTCTCACGGTACTTTCGGACAAGCTCAAAGGACTGCCCCGCCGGCAGGGCAAAGAAGACGGCATCCACGTCAGTCCAGAAAGGATTTTCTGAAATTTTTTCGAAGGTCAGGGTCTGTCTCAGGTGAGGAAAAACAGAGCTGATGGTGGTGCCCGCCTTCGACTCTCCGGCGATTCGGACGACCTCCGCCCCGGGGTGAGAGGAAAAAAGGCGCAAAAGCTCCCCTCCGGCATATCCTGACGCACCAACAATCCCGATCCTGAGTTTTTTCATTATTTTAGATTTTCACAAATAAGTCTTTCGATTTTAGGCCAAAAAAAGGGGAGACACCCGTCTCCCCCTTTTTGCAACAAGGCATGGTGCAGAGTCTAGCGCTTGGAGAACTGGAATCTCTTGCGGGCGCCTTTCTGACCGAACTTCTTGCGCTCCTTCACGCGGGCATCACGGGTCAGGAAGCCTTCCTTCTTCAGGGACTCCCGAAACTCCGGATTGATCTCGAGAAGGGCACGGGAGATGCCATGGCGAATCGCCTCGGCCTGGCCGGTCAGACCTCCCCCGGTCACCTTTGCAAAGATGTCGAGCTTCCCGGTCATATTGGTGATCTCGATCGGAGCCTTCACCTGAGTCGCCCACAGAGTCCGGGGAAAGTACTCTTCAAGAGGGCGGTCATTCACTTGAATCTGACCCGTCCCGCTCTGAACACGAACTCGAGCAATGGCCGTCTTTCTTTTTCCGGTCGCGGCACCGCGTCCGTCTTCATTATGCTCCTTCTCCATCAGCGACCTCCTGCAATAGCGTAAACTTCCGGATTCTGGGCCTGATGGGGATGTGCCTCCGCGGCATAGACCTTGAGCCGGCTCATAAACTGGTTGGCAAGTTTGTTTTTTGGAAGCATTCCTTTGACGGCATGAACGATCAGGTGTTCAGGTTTTTTTTCCCGAACTTCCTTGGCCGTTGCCGACTTGAATCCTCCGGGGTAGCCGCTGTGGCGATAATACATCTTCTGGGACCACTTCTTGCCGGTAAAGGCCACCTTGGAGGCGTTCACCACAATCACATAGTCCCCAGCATCCTGGTGGGAGGTGTAAAAAACCTTGTTCTTCCCGCGAAGGAGGGTCGCGACGGCAACCGAAAGGCGTCCGACGGTCTGTCCTGTCGCATCAACGACATACCATTTCTTTCCGGAAAGCTCCTCCGGAGTGGCAATTCTGGTCACTTTTTCCATTGAATCCAATCTCCTCAATGTTTCTTGGGATCCACCTTTAATGGGCGATCTGGACCAGCGGCACCTTTGGCTCGGCATGCCCCGATGGCTGGGGAAGCTTGAGCTTGGCAACCGTTTCCTTGTACGCCTTGTGGACCCTGTCCAAATCCTGGGTAAAAAAAGCCCCCAATTGAGCCAGCGAGGAGTAGAGCGAACCGTCCTGCTTGTCTAAGAAAAGGGAGACGGCGACAGGGGCGGAGCTTTTGTGCTGGGCAAGCCACTTTCTCACAGCCTCGATCTTTGAGAAGAACTCTTCCTCTCCCTGCCTCGCCCGTTCCATCACCGGCAATACGATACAGTCCACCTTCCCGGCAATTCTTGAGAGAGTCGCCATATCGTCCGACCCTTCGGTCATCGATTCTGAGAAGGGAACCACTGAACTTCCAAGCCTTGCAAAAAACTCCACAAGGCTCGACCCAAGCTCCGAGTCAAGAACAAATCTCGGAACACCCACACGGTTTGTGCGTGGTTTTCTGGCGGAGGAAGCGTCGCTTTCCTCTGCCTTTTCAAAGACCGTCGACCGGAGTTCATCAAGGAATCCCTGATTTTCCCGGCGCCAGTTCTTTAAAAGCTGCTTCGCTCCGAACTGAATCAGCGTTGAATAATAATCCCGCCGCATGGCACTCCTGCCAATGTTTCTCCAGGAATAAAAGTCTTCCATGGCGGCAATCGCTGCATCATTGAGCTCGTAGGCTGTCATGTTCTTTGGGCGGTAAACGGCATGGTGCCCGTCATAGAGGCTCCAATCCTTGTAAAGGAGCTCCCTGTTTCCCGTGGCATAGAACAGATCGAAGTCCGGCGAACCGGGAAGGGGCGTCAGGATCATGAGCTGGATCGACTGGAGCTCCCACTCCCTGGCAAGTCGGGCCGTTTCATAAATTGTTTCCTTGTCATCGGTATCGGCGCCGACAACAAACATTCCGTGGATGCGGATTCCGTGCTTTTTGAAGGCCTCCACCGAGCGAACGATCTTCTCATACGTTTGTCGCTTGTTGAACAGATCGAGAGTCTGGGGATTGATCGACTCGAATCCGATGAAAACATTAAAGCAGTTGCTCGCCTTCATGAGCTCAAGCAGCTCAGGATCGAAGGCAGTTTCCGTCCGGATTTGGGCCCCCCATTCCGGAGTCAGCCCTTCCTCGATCATGCGCTTGAGGAGATCCTTTGTCCTTTTCCTGTTGGCGGTAAAGAGATCGTCAGCGAAAAAGACATACTTGGGATTGTTGACACGAATTTCTTCAATGACCCGTTCGATGGAATGCATGCGGAAACCATGTCCGTACATCCCCGGAACAGAACAGAAGGTGCAGGTAAAAGGGCATCCCCGGGAGGTGGCAATCGAGATGAGTCCGCGCTTTTGGGTGTTCCAGCCTTCAACGAGGCTGTAGTCCGGTATCGGGTTCGAGTCAAGGTCCTCTTTCAAGGGACGGTCGGGGTTGTGCATCTTTCGCTCCCCCTTCCAGTAGGAAAGACCGAGAATCTTTTCGATGGAACGGGTTCCGTCCATTGCCTCGATCAATTCAAACAGTGTCTCCTCGCCCTCACCACGAACAACATAGTCCGAGTATTCGAGCGCCTCATCGGCCATGAAAGACACATGCGTCCCCCCGATCACCACAGGAATTCCGGCTTCCCGAACTTTTTGGGCCAGACGATATGACTGGGGAGCGGTTGATGTCAGGGTGGAGATTCCGACAATATCTGCCGAAAGAACTTCCTTCATGTCGATGGGGGCCACATCTTCAATATAGACACGGACATCCCAACCACGGTCGCGAAGCATTGTTCCGAGAAGAATGACTCCGAGTCTCGGAATAGTGAACGCACTATATACATGCAAGTGGGTGGACTTCGGTTCCACCAGCACGAATTTTCTCGCCATTTCCTTCTCCCTTCAGGGGAAGATCCCTCCCGGAAAGCCTATCGGTTCCGGGAGGGCGCCCCGCTATCCGTTTGGATGGATCCTGGCTTTTTTTGCAAGAAGCTGTTCTTCCGTTTCAACGCAGTTGGGGTCGGGAATGCAGCATTCGTCGATCGGGCAGACGGCAGCACACTGCGGTTCATCGTGGAAGCCGATGCACTCGGTGCAAAGGTCCGGATCGATCACATAGATCGGATCCCCTTCGCTGATGGCATCGTTGGGACACTCGGGAAGACAGGCCCCGCATGAGATACAGTTATCGGCAATCAGAATGGACATTCAGGCCTCCTTGACCTTTCCTTAATCTAACCCTTCGCCTCTGTCAAACGAGGACGAATGTCTTTACCGCCTCGATACAACGTGGCGGGCCCGGCCGCACCGGGAGAGGTTCATCGTCTCGTAGCTCTTTCATGATAGAAAGAGGCATACACTCACACAGGTTATCAATTTTATAGATATTCGTGGTGAGAAATCAACCCGCTTTCAAAGAATTCCCCAAAGACGGGACATCCAAAAAACTCTGAACCTTCCGTCCTGCCATCAGATAAGGATCCCTAAATTAAGGAAGAGAAAGCGAGCGAAGGCCTCTCCGAAGAGAATCATCAGGAGTGCGACATACAACAATCCCGTGGCGGCCTGAGTGGAGTGCATGCGTACCGTCTTGTAGGCCAGGACAGAGATTGCCAAGCCACCCACAACCCCGATGAGTAGGCGCCCCCAGAGGTAAAGCCCCTGAAATGACTCCAGAAGAAGCCCTTCGGCAAATCCCGTCTGGGAGCTCCAGTTCCGGATTGTCAGGATTCCCGACAGAAGTGCCGTTCCCGATGCCATGATGAGCAGGACCCGAACGAGAAATTCGAGCGGCTCAATGGGGAGAGTCGGATTCGTCAGATAAAAGTGCCCCCAGTTCATGGCAAGAAGGACGGATCCCAAAAGGAATGCCCCCACAAAAAATGTGAGGAGAAGAAGGATCCCGGCAACAGAAACGGACAAGGACCGATTGAGCACCAGGGCCGCCCCTCCCACGGCTCCCAAAAGCAGTGTTCCCGAAATGTTCAATACCGGTCGGGAAAGACGTCGCGAGCGATCCCAGGAAACAAAGTTGATCAAGACATTATAAAGAATGAGGCCCACAGTCCCTCCCAATATCAGGGAAACGGTGGTCGTGCCGGCAGGATCGTCAGAAGAATGTGAAAATGACAGGCCGGAAGGCCCCAGGGCAAAGAGGGCTCCCCCCGATGCCAGAAGAAAGAGAAGTCCATGGAGCCTGTAGAATGATCGGTTGACCGAGGGATACCGATAGAGGAAGGTCATGAAAAAGGCCCCTCCCGCCGTCGTTTGAAGAAGGAGGAGACCAAAAACATTGGGGTGAAAGATCATCGAAAGTCCTGTCCCTTTAGGAATGGGGGGTTGATGTATCAGACCAGGAAGTGCGCGTTTCCGAGACGGTGACCCCCACACGACCGACAGGAAAGGGAAGAGGAGCCGGCTCCTTCCAGAGGGTCAACGTCACGGCTTCCACTCCGGGAAAGCTCTCCATGATCCGGTCGACGATATGATCGCCCAGGCGCTCGAGAAGAAAAAACTCCGTAGGTTCAACACAGGATCGGATTTCTCGAAGGAGGCGATCATAGTCCACTGTCTTGGAAAGGAGATCGTTTCCCCGTTCCGGCCTCTCAAGACGGCATTCTCCGGAGACGAGCACCGTCTGGGGACGGGATCTTTCCCGGGCCCCGGTCCCGATTTTCACGGACAGGGAGAGGGCCTCAAAAAAGAGGGTTGGCGCCATCCTCAGGGAGTCCCCCCTTCCGACGGCAGCTTCCGGTTGATCAGAATATGGACAGGATCCCCCCCAACAGTTCCCTCCACAGGAGCAGATCCGCTGTACTCTCCGCTTGCCACAAGAGTGCTTCCTGATTCAAGGGAGAGACGGGCAACCAGTCTGACGGGACCCTGCAGGGTAATTCCCGTCAGTCGGACGTCCTTCTGGGAAATTTCAAACGGAACCGGGAATGTTGGATGAACAAAGAGAACCCGGGCAACCGGGAGCCAGTCCGGAGAGGTCGGCCCCTTCATGAGTGCCACAACGGACAGGCTGCCATGGGTCATCCAGAGGGGAACTTTCGGGTCAAGATCCACCTCCCCGACGACCTTTCCCGGCGAGGGAGCCGGGAATGTCGCCCCTCCCTTCTGGGTGCATCCGGTCAGACCGAAGAAAAGAAGTGCTCCCATCAACCATAGACCCGGGCGACACATGCCCTTCGGACGTGCTTTCATAGGAATCATCTTTCCCCCTCTCTTCGTCGCCTAAGGCGAAACGATGACAAACTCTTCAATATGATAAAGTGGATCGCTCTTGACGATGACCTTTTTTCGGATAATTTGCTGAACAGCATCAAGAAAGGGTTTCTCTGCGGCCATCTCGGCCTCCACATCGGGATGGACATAGAGGATCACACGACGGTCCTTCCCTCCTCGTCCGGAAGGAAGCTTCCGCAGATCCTCAAAGATTTCATAGATGATTGTCCGGACCGACTTGACGTACCCTTTTCCGTCGCAGTAGGAACATGTTTCCCCCAAAAGGTGCACGAGGTCTTCCCGAACTCGCTTTCTGGACATTTCGACGAGCCCGAGATCTGAGATCCTGAGGGCATTTGTCCGGGCCTTGTCTCGGGACAACAGTTCCTGCAGCCCCTGGAAGACTCTTTCGCGATTCTTTTCCTTCTCCATATCAATAAAGTCGAGGATGATGATTCCTCCGATATTGCGAAGCCTGAGTTGATGGGCAATTTCCTCCACAGCCTCAAGATTTGTCTTGAGAATGGTCTCTTCAGGATCTTTCTCTCCCACAAATCGGCCCGTATTGACGTCAATAACGGTCAGCGCCTCGGCACGGTCGATGACAAGATACCCCCCCGACTTCAACCACACCTTCTTTTCGAGGGCTTTCGCCACCTGAGGATCGACATTGTACTCTCCGAAGAGGGAGGTTTTTCTGTTCCAAAGCTCCACCTTCGACGCATAGGCCGGGAGATAGGTCTTCACAAATTCAAGAACGCGCTGATATTCCTTCTGGTTGTCGATCACCAGCCGATCGACATCATTGGTCAGATAGTCGCGAATCGTCCGGAAAACCACATCGAGATCGACCCGAACCAGGGCTGGAGCCTTTGCCTGTTCGTACTTTGCCTTGATGTCCTCCCAAAGGAGATCGAGGAAGACCATATCCATCCTCGCCTCGTCCTCGGTCATTCCCTCGGCAACCGTCCGGATGATGTAACCTCCCTTGTGCGTCCGGAGCGAGCTGACAAGATCCTTCAGGCGATGTCGCTCTCCCTCGTTGGTGATGCGCCGAGACACTCCGATGTGATTTACCTGAGGCATATAGACAAGGTAACGGCCGGGAAGGCTGATATAGGTTGTTGCCCGAGGACCCTTGGTGCTGATGGGGTCCTTTGTCGTCTGCAGCAAAACCTCCTGGGAATCCAAGAGAATCTCTTCGATCGGCCGTCGACCTGATTTTTTGGGGGGAGGTGGAGGGGAGGGAGCCGATTCTTCTTCAGTGAGAGCGGGAGCGGCAGTGAGAGCGGGAACGGCAACACTTTCCTCCTCCGGAGGAGCCGCAGGTGCATCGTCCTGAAGGGCATCCGGCAGAACTTCGGAGCCTTCGACAAAGATGTCGTCGACATACAGGAAGGCCGCTTTTTCAAGGCCGATGTCCACAAAGGCTGCCTGCATTCCAGGAAGGACCTTGCTGACTTTCCCCTTGTAAATATTGCCCACGATCCCTTGGGCCTGCTTTCTGTCAAAAAAATATTCAACAAGGCGCCCCCCCTCAATAATGGCAACCTTTGTCTCCTCCTCGGTGACATGAATCAATATCTCAGAACCCATAAGCTTTTCCTCCAATGCAAAAAATCAACACAACTTTTTAAAGAGCCGTCCCCATCTGGGGAGGCTCTCCTCACAATCGACAGCCTATGAGTCGATATTTCGCTCGAAAGGGTTGTCTCGAACCGGCCTTACCGCTTCGCATAGAAACGAATATTCAAAAGAAGGGCGAGAGATCCTAGGGACACAATCATCGCTGACCCTCCATAACTCATGAGGGGCATGGGAACACCCACCACGGGGAGGACTCCCAGAACCATCAGCGCATTGATCAAAAAGCCAAACAGAAAAAATCCCGAGACTCCCGATGCCAGATAAAAACCCACCGGATCACGACACTCGAGAGCGGTTCGAGTGGCAAACCAGACGAGATAGGCCATGAGCGACAGAAAAAGAAGAGCTCCCGCAAATCCCCACTCTTCGGTGAAGACGGCAAACACAAAATCGGTCTGGGCCCCAGGAAGAAACTGGTATCGGACCTGTGTCGCCCCTGAAAGCCCTTGACCAAACCATCCCCCCGATCCAACCGCAACGATAGACTGAATCGTATGGTAGCCCATTCCCGACGGATCGGAAGCGGGGTCAATGAAGGCGCGAATCCGATCCTTCTGGAATTCATGAAGATGCGTCCAGAGAACCTCCCATGCCACGGGAAAAAAGGCGAGCCCGCCGATCAGAGAAATGCCCACAACCCTGGAAGGAATTCCCTTGAGAAGAATGTAGACGGAAAAGATGATTGTAAGTTCCACTGCCGTCCCGAGGTCCGGCTGGCGGGCGATCAGAAAAGCCGGAAGAAGGGTGGCAATGGCGCTTCCGGCGAAAAGCCCGGGAGTGAGGTGAACATCTTTTCCGTTCCGGAGAAGAGTGGCCGTCAGAAAAAATATAAGGGCCAGAATCATGAATTCGGAGGGCTGGACCTGAAACCAGCCGACACCGATCCAGCGTCTTGCTCCATGGCTCTGATGGCCGAAAAGGACGACCACAAAAAGGAGGGTCAGAACAATTCCATAGATGATCCGGGCATTCCTGACCAGAAGGGTGTAAGGGACCATCAGGATTCCCGCCGACACAAAAAGGCCCACGATCTCCCAGATTCCTTGCTTCATCGCAAGGTAAGGGGCCACCGAATAGAGCGTCAGGAGATCGATTCCCAAAACACCTCCCAGCGCCACGAGAAAGAGAGGATGGACCTTCAGGATGTAGGCGACGACCTCGTTCTTCACAGGGGTCTTCCTCCCGTAAGAAGAGGGGTGGGAGGAGCGACGGGGGAAGGAAGCTCGGTGGAATGGATGACGTAGTACATCCTGAAGACCTCTCGAGCCACCGGTCCGGCCACATCCCCTCCATCCCCCCCGTTCTCGATCAGCACCGCCACGACAATGCGGGGGGAGTCGAAGGGACCAAAGCCAACGAACCAGGAATCCGCCCGGGGACGCTTTTTATCCTTGTTGGGCCCCCGGTTGCTCACGACCTGGGCCGTTCCGGTCTTTCCCGCGATGGCAAAAAAGGGAAGATTGACGGGATGGCCTGTCCCATGGGGAGCCGCCACCACATCCCTGAGGTCGGCCTTCACAATCGCAAAATCCTTCACCGGGAGACCCACCGAAGACAACGATGTCTTCTGTTTCCCAAGTCGGAGGTGAGGAGAAGATATCTGGCCGTTCATCGCGACCGCCCCCATGAGTCGGGCCATTTCCAGAGGGGTGACCGTAAGGTATCCCTGGCCGATCGCCATGGGGGGGGTCTCCCCCGGGTACCAGGGGGCGTGCAGATACTTCTTCTTCCAGGCCCGATCGGGAACGACCCCGGAAAGCTCAGCGGGAAGATCAATTCCTGTCTTCTGTCCCAGTCCGAAATCCCTTGCCACCCGGGCAATGGCATCGGGTCCCAGCTTCATCCCCAGGGTATAGAAAAAAATGTCGCATGACTGTTCGATCGCCCGGTGGAGACGAAGAGTTCCATGTCCCCCCTTTTTCCAGTCATGAAAGATCACCGACCCCACGCGAAAGGTCCCACCGCACTGAAAGGTCTTGTCCGGATCCAGCTTGCCTTCCTGCAAACCTGACATCGTTGTCACGATCTTGAAGACCGAGCCGGGAGGATAGAGTCCTTGGGTGGCCCTGTTCGTCAGCGGATGATCCTGAGCATGGACAAGCGCACTCCAACGGACGGTGCTCATCGCCTGAGAGAGCTCCCCCGGGCTGTAGGCGGGATGGCTGGCCATCGCCAGCACCTCCCCGTTCCGGGGATCGAGAGCCACAACCGCCCCTCTTCTGTCTCCCAGCATCCGTTCGGCAACGGACTGGAGGCGAACGTCGATCGTCAGCCGGAGCGAGCGGCCCTCACCCGGTGGCTTTTCTCTCAGGCTCTTGATCATGGCCCCATGAGAGTTGACAAGCTGGCGCCGCAATCCCGGCGATCCCTGAAGCCACCCATCGTACTCTTTTTCTATGCCGGATTTCCCGACCCCCGTTCCCGGAGGAAGATGGCGATAGAGGGAGCGCTTGAGATCTCCCGGGGTGAAGGATCCCACATAACCGAGAAGATGGGCGGCAAGATTGTTGTCCGGATAAATCCGCTTGGGCATAATCTGGATAAAAAAGCCGGGAAGGCGGTAGAGATCCATATTGACCCGTCCGACCTGGGCCATCGAAAGGCCGGCGAGCAAAGGAATGGGCACATGGGAGGGAAGGACAAATCCAAGGGAGCGAGTGGAGCGAAGAAGGCGGGAGACGGGAATCCCCAGATCGGTCGCCACCCATCGGATCTCCTGGGAACTCCGAACCTCACCGGGAATCTCGAAGAGGGCAAATTCCGGTCCGTTATGGACCAGAACAACCCCGTTCCGGTCGGTGATCTCTCCTCTCAAGGGAGGAATCGGTGTCGCTTTTACGATGTTTTCTTGGGCCAAAGCAAGGTAATGCTTATGCTTGATGACCTCAACGACATAAAGTCGTATGACCACCACCGAAAGACCGGCCCAAAAAAGCAGGATGAGTCCGCGGAAGCGGGCTCTGGGGGTCCCCAGTAAACTTCTTTTAAGGGAGCGGGAGTCCAATGCCATGATGTTTTCGTGGACGAAGCCTGTCGTTTCTTCCGGGATAACGCCACAGGAACAGCAGCAGCGTCCCCAGGAAACCAGAGACCCCGTCCATCACCAGCCAATCCTTCAAGAGGTCTATCGTAAGGGGTTCGTCAAGGAGGAGGCGGGAGAGAAGCCCCAACACCAGATCAAACCCCATGAATGTCCAAAAAAAACCGAAAGTCTTGGCTCCGGAAGCGGTCCCAGGCGGTTGAAGGCGAGCGGCAAGAACCCCTTCCAGAGCATAGCGAATAAGAATTATCAGGGGAGGGCCGGGAAAGACAAGGGACACAAGCCCTCCTGCCAGTCCTCCCAGAATAAGTGCTTCCGTCGACGATCTTCGCTCCAAAAACAGAAAGAGCAATACCGGAACAGGGTTCAGTCCCTGGAGGAAAAAAGGAAGCCAATGCATTGATGCAAGCATGCCCATCAAGACAACGGAGAAGGAGAGGGCCCGGAGGAGTTGACTCAACGGGCGGACTCCTTGCCAAGAAGGGAATGATCACTCCAGGACAGGGGCGGAACAAGGACAAAAACAGCCCAGAGATCGTCAATTCTTTCTGCTGGAGCCAGACTCACTGACTGAAAGATATTCCGACCGAAATCTCCGAGGGAAACAACCGAACCAATGGGCTCTTCCGCAGGAAAATACCCATCCTCTCCCGTTGTCACGACCTCACTTCCCTTGTCCAGATGTGTCAGCGCGGGAATGTAACGGAGAGAAAGGGAATATCCGACTCCACGGCCCCGGACCAATCCCGTCTGACCAGAGTCCGCCAGTCGTCCTTCCAGGGCAAACATCGGATCTTCAACCCAGATGACCTGGGAAAAAACATCGAAGACACGAACAACATACCCAACAACTCCCCGAGGGCCCACCACTCCATCCCGAACTGCCACTCCCTGATTCTTTCCGCAATCAAGGAGAAGGGTCCGAGGAGAGTCGGTCGGGCTTGTCGCCAAGACATGGCAGGCGATCACGGACTGGGATATCCGTTTTTTCAGGTTCAGAAGGGCCTCAAGATCCCGAGATCTTGAGGCCAGGATTTTTTCCTGGGCCAGCTGTCGGGTGAGCTCCGCGACCTGCTTTTTAAGATCATCGTTCTCGGCTTGCGCTCCCACGAGCGCCAGATAGTGCCCGACCAGACCGGAAGTTCCCCGGGACACGCCCGTGGCTCCCGACAGAAGGGTGCGTACGGCCTCCAGCGGAGGATCAATGATCCACCGCTGGAAGATGTCGGGATAAAACCCCATGACAACCAGAAAGGCAAGAAAAACTGAGAGCGCTCCCAGCAGCTTTCCTGACCAGGGTCTTTTCGAGGGATATCTCACTGGGCCCTAGTCTCCGAGGGAGACCTTCCTCAGCACATCCAGCTCCTCGAGCGTCTTGCCGGTTCCCGTCACCACGGTGATCAGGGGGTCATCAACAGTAATGATCGGCAGGCGGATTTCATCCCTGATCCGCACATCAAGACCGCGGAGCATCGATCCTCCTCCCGTCAGGACGATCCCTCTGTCGATAATGTCGGCAGAGAGCTCCGGAGGGGTGTTTTCAAGGGTCTTCTGAACAATCGCCACAATACTGTTGATCGTATCGGAGAGGGCATTCCGGATTTCCTCCTCCGTGATGCGGAGGGTTTTCGGCAGGCCCGAGATGAGATCGCGACCTTTGATGATCATGGTGTGGCCTTCCTTCTGGGGGCAGGCCGATCCGATTTCCACCTTGATCCGTTCGGCCATCGAGTCGCCGATCAAAAGATTATGCTGTTTCTTGATATAGTTGATGATGTCTTCGTCCATCCGGTCTCCCGCGACCTTAATGGATTCGCTGTAGACCGTTCCCCCCAATGAGATCACCGCGACGTCGGTCGTCCCACCACCAATGTCGATCACCATGTTCCCGGAAGGCTCCATGATGGGAAGCCCTGCGCCGATAGCGGCCGCGAGGGGCTCTTCGATCAGATAGACCTCCCG
>JAKARS010000056.1 GCA_021828375.1 Nitrospirota bacterium | reverse complement strand
AGAGAGGGCAGGGGGAGCCACCCGAATTTCAGCGAGGCCCAGAGGAGGCCGGTGATCGCTTGCAGCGGCAGGATCACCGCAAGAAGGGGGAGATACAGGTATCGTCCGAGGCGGTTGTGGCCGGGATCGGGGTCGGGAACCGGAAGGCCGGAGGCGTCGGTGGCGGGTCGCATGTGGAGGGCGACCTCTTCCCGAAGGACGGTGACAAATCCCTTGCCCTCGTGGCGGGGGTCGAGATCCTTCCATCGCGAGAAGGGGGCGCCCTTTGAGGCGAGATGGAGCCGGAGAAGGAGGAGAGCCACGAAGAGGTAGCCCAGAATGACGTGCGTCTTCTGGAAGAACACCGTCTGGGGCTTGGGAAGTCCCAGGAGCTTATGGTTGTCGAAAATGAGATACGAGAGAATGAGAAGGGTGATCACCAGAAGGTTGGTCCAATGCCAGAGTCGCAGCCGTCCTTCCCAGATAGGAAGCTTCGCGCTGTAGCGATCGGGATCGTTGAGCAGGGAGATCCTGTCGTTCATGGTTTTTTTGTGCTCCTGTGAGGGAGATGGGTGTCGGGGCAGCATTCTGTGTTAAAATGGAACCAAGTTCATCATACCACAGGGGGAGGGGATTTGATTCTCAAGGAGGGAGGCATGGAAGCGTTTCGATGGCGTGTTCTTAGGGGATTGGTCGCGGGCGTGGGGATGTCTTTGTGTCTCTGGTCCGGCACCGTGGCCGAGGGAGCGACTCTGAAGGTCTCGTCTCCCGAGCCGGAACATCTGGGGGCCGATCGGCTTTCCGTCGATGATGCCCTCAATCAGGTGATCCTTCCCCTGTCGACCCCGTCCTTTGCAGGGGGGCAACGTCCCCCCCTGGAAGTGACCCCCGGAAATCGCTTCATGAAGGTCCTTCTTGACCATCTCCGCCTCTGGAGCGATGATCGGACGGGCTTGGCCCTTTCCGCCGACCAGAAGAGCCGTCTTCGCACCCTCGTCGTCTCGACCCGGTCCGACCTGATCGGAGCCGATGCCCAGGATTTTCGACTCGTCGAACTCTTCGAGGCGGCTCTCGTCGAGAAGACACTCTCGCCCGGAGCCCTGGCCTCCCTCAATACACGCATCGGTGAGGTCGAGGGAAAGGAAGGGATGCGGTTTGTGGCCGCCCTGAAAGAGATGCAGGCCATCCTGACCGAACCCCAGATCGAAATTCTTCGCGAACGGGGAAATGCCGTGCCTCCTGTGTCCGACGTCTCCCTGACCTCGGCCTTTACCTTTGCCGACAGGATGCTGGCTCTTCGCTGGCAGATCCTCATGGCCCGCCATCTCTCCCCCCAGACCCGATCCAAGATCGATCGTCGCTATGTCAAGGCTCGGAGCTGGCTCCTGAGCCTCGCGGCGGAAAAGACGGTCTATGACCGTCAGGTGGACGACCTTCTGAACCAGCCCTTTGTGGACATGGGGGCCTTTGACGACATCGAACGCAAGGCCGGGCCACTGGAAGGAAAGTTCTGGGGGACATTTCTCCGGATTGTCAGACTTCTCTCTCCTCCTGAATCGCTGCCCACCCGTTGACGCCGGATTCTTCCCGCCCTTCAACGTCCGTCCCTTTGTGGTTCGGACGGTTTCGGAAGGGGACTCTGGCGGCCTGGGTGGTGGTCCTCTTCTGGGGGTTCCACTATGTCGTTCTCTACCGCCCTCTCCGCCTGATCGACCCTGAGCGTTACCTCATTCTTCGCTTTTTCTGGGCGGCCGTTCTTGTGCTGATCTTTTCGCTCTTCGTTCCCGTGCTCCGGGGCATCAGCCTAAAGAACTGGCAAAGGCTCCTTCTCCTTTCGCTTGTGGGGATCGTTGCCTATCAGTGGGTCTTTCTCAAGGCGGCCTCCCTCCTCGACCCTGTCAGCCTCGTGCTCATTCTCTCTCTTGGCCCCGTTCTGGTGGCCCTCTATGGTCATCTCAAAGGTCACGACTCCTTCTCTCCGTTGCAGTGGGGGGCGATGGCCCTCATCGGTGTCGGGATTTTTCTTGTTGTGCGGGGGGCCCTTCCACAGGCGGTGTCCCGAACCGGCTCGGAGCGCCATGGGGAGGGGCTGCTCATGGCGCTGCTCTCTCTTCTTTTTTTTACGGTCTGGACACTCATGACCCGGGAGATGACCCGTCGGGTGTCGACCCTCCAGATCACGCTGGTTCCCGTCCTTTTGGGGGGGCTTGTCCTGACCCCGCTGCACCCGGCCTGGATCCTCCCTCCCTCCGGCGTTCATGCCCGTCTCATCATCTTCTCCCTGCTTTATTCGATCTTTTTTGCGCTCTTCTTTTCCTATTATCTCTGGAATGTGGCGGTGGCCGATATCGGGCCCGCCCGGGCCGGATTGTGGACAAATGGCCAGCCTGTGGTGGCGGCGATCGGTTCCGCGATTTTCCTCGGCCACAAGATGGGCACCCTTCAGATGGTGGGAGGAGTCGTGGCACTGGCAGGATACTGGCTTTTCTTTGGGCTGGAGAAACCCGGAGGCGCATCGCGGAAGGGCCCGTCTC
>JAKARS010000028.1 GCA_021828375.1 Nitrospirota bacterium | reverse complement strand
GCCATCGATATGTGGCGGCCCTATCAGGACGCCGCTCGGGAGACCCTGCCGGGAGTTCCCATCGTCGTGGACAAGTTCCATGTTCTGAAGATGGCCAACGCCGCCCTGGATACCCTCAGGAAGACCGCGGGTGTAACGCTTCCTCCCGAGAAACGGCGGTCCCTCATGCGATACCGCCATGTCCTTCCGAAGCGTTTTTCGGACCTGAACGAGGTCCAGAGAAAGCGACTGGACGAATGGAGCCGGGACTTTCCGGCCTTGACCAAGGCCCACCAGGCGAAGGAGGGATTCTTCGACATCTACGAGGCCCCCTCCCGATCCGATGCCGAGAAACGATACAGGGAATGGGACGCCAGTCTCGATCCGGAGATCCGGACCACCTTTGGCCCGCTCCTGACCGCCTTCCAGAACTGGGAAGGGTCGATTCTGGCCTATTTCGACCACCGGGTCACGAATGCCTGCACGGAGTCGTCGAACAACCTGATCCGAGCGGTTCAGCGGATGGGACGGGGGTACAGTTTCGACGTTCTCCGGGCCCGGATCCTGCTCAATCGGCATGGAGCCCACCGGATGAAACCGTTCAGGAGACCGGGATTTATGGAAAAAAACCGGCGTGAGGACGACAGAGCCCTTGGTTATGGGTTGCCATCAGCAGACATTGAGCCGGAGGAAATCAGCCTCGGAGTGGACATCTCAACACTTCTGGATCTGATTGAAAAAGGGGAGATCTGATCCAAGATCACTCACAGAATTCAGAGATCCTCTATCGGCAAGAATTCAGGGGTTGTTTATTGATTGCTCTCAGCCAGGGACAGCAAGCCGTCTCCCCCCTTGCGAACAAGGATCACGGGGTACCGTCGCCGTGTCTTGAGGAAGGACAGGAGCTTTGGGGAAGGTTACCGCTGGAGGGTTCCTTTCCCGAAATAGTACCAGAGGGAAAAGTTGGGAGTGGTGGACAGGTATTGGTTGGTTCCCCAGGCCGGAAGCAGAACTCCTGCGGACAGGGCGAGCCGGTCCGTGAGATTGATCTCGACGGAAGGCTGGATCCCGATCAGGTTGAAGTTCGTGGGATGGGTGTTGACCGGAAGACCGTCTACGGAAAACGGAAGCTCGGACAACCCGACCATTTCCAGGATGAATCCCAATCCTCGGTTTTCGTCGACTACATCCTCGACGGCCATCCGGTACTGGATCAGGTCTCCGAACTGGGCAAAAATCTTCGGGTCGGCCGCCGTAACCGATTCGATGCCGGGAAAGCTGTAGGTATAGTACAACCCTCCGTAGAACCGGAGCGGCCGGATATTCTTCCTGAGAAGCAGGGTTCCTGTCAGGGAAGGACTTCCGAAATGGGTGGCGGGGAGAACCGAAATGGGAGGAAGCCCTCCCTTTGGAACGGGCGTTCCAAGCCAGGAAGTGGTCGGGAGAGTGACGAAGAAGAAGGTCGCGAAGGATGGGCGCGCCGAGTTCGGGTTCTGGATGATCCAGCGGTGCTTGATGCCCAGCGTGAAATCATTCAGCCCCCATCCGTCGAGGGGAGAGCCGCCGATCGAGGAGAAGGTTCCGATGAGCGACGGAAGGACGGCCAGTTCCGTGTTCGCTCCCAGGCCGAAATACATGGCCTCCAGTGCGAGCATCTGGGTTTCATAGAATCCCGGCGGCAGTGCCGTGATGCCCCCGCTGTCGGTATACTGGGCCTGGGTGAAGCGGGTGTAGAAGAAGAAGCGGGCGTTGAAGACTCCCTCCGGGAGGGTGTCGGCGTAGGAGACGAGGTCCGGACCGGCCGTCAGGGGATTCCAGGAATGCTTGTAGGCGGCGAGGGCGTCCGGTCCGTTGAGGGAGAGGGACTCCTCCGGTCCTGCTCCTCCTTTCGCGGGGGGAGCCGAGGACGTCACCGCTTCGGCGGCTGGGGCCCCCGTCGGTCCTCCGGTACCTGCCAGGGCCGTTCCCGCGAGACTGGCAAGGAGGGCCCCACAAAATGCGACCGTCCCGACAAGAAATTTTTTCTTTTCCGTTGTCAGGGAATGTTTGTTCATCCATCTGACCCCGATTCGTCGGCCGGATTCAGTCCGGGATGGGTCTCCTCCGAACCGGTCGCCACCCAGAGCCCCGACAGGCCAAGGAGGACCGCCGTCGTCCAGAAGGCGATCTCCGTCTCCTGTTTCCATTGGGCGAGAAGGCCCAGAAGGACGGCCCCGACTGCGTATCCCGTGTCGCGCCAGTAGCGGTAGGTGCCCAGGGCCCGTCCGCGCCAGGCGGGAGGAGAAATGTCCGCGACCGCGGCCACGAGAGTGGGGTAGAGAAGGGCCATGCCGATCCCCATGACGCAGGCGAAGAATCCCCAGAGAAACACGTTCCGGGACAAGACGATGCCGGCGATCCCGCCGCCCAGGCACCAGAGCCCTCCGACGATGGGCTTCTTTCTCCCGACGATGTCGGAGAGATGCCCCGTTGCCGTCTGGGCGATCCCCCATGTCATGGCATAGAGGCCGGTCAGCCATCCGATTTCGGTGAGGGACAGTCCCCGACTCCGGAAAAAGACGGGAAAAAGTCCCCAGACCAGGGTGTCCGCGATCTTGTTGGCAATGCCCGCTTGGGATAGGGCCCGGAAGGTGGGATGGCGGAAGGAGACCAGGAGAAAGATTTCTTTGGCCCCGGGGTGGTCCGGAACGCCCCGAGGGAATCGCGGCCGGGGGCCGGAAAAGCTCCCCTCTTTGTGTTCGTCGTGCTCCGCCCGAGCCCAGGGAAGCGTCTCCCGGACGAAGAGAACGGCCATAGCCAGGGCGGCCAGGACGACGGTCAGGCCAAAGCCGAAAAGGGCCGGCCGGGGGCCGAACCGGACGGACAGGTAGCCGGTGGCGACTCCCGCTACGCCCATGGCGAGGTATCCGGCGCTTTCGTTCGCGCCGGTCGCCAGTCCCCGCTCCTGGGGCCGGGTGATGTCCAGCTTGCTCGTCACGGTCATGGACCAGGCGAACCCCTGGTTGATCCCCAGGAAGAGATTGGCCGCCACGATCCACCACCAGTTGCGGGCCTCGAGAATGAGGAAGGGGATGGGAAGTCCGGCGAGCCATCCCGCCACCAGGACGCGCTTTCGCCCGAACCGGTCGGCCAGGCTTCCGGCGACAAAGTTCAGCATTCCCTTGACCAGGCCGAAAGAAAGCACGAAGGAGAGAAGAAACAGAAAGGAGCCCTTTGCCACGCCAAACTCCCCCGACAGCGCGGGAAGAACGGTTCGCTCCATTCCGATGACGAGGCCCACGAAAAAGACCTGGAGGATCTGGTGGAGGAACTGGCTCCGGTTGATCCGGATTCCCCGGCGGTAGGGGGGGGCGGATTGCGGAGTCACGCTCCCTCTTTCCGCTCCTGGGAGAAGGGCAGGATCTCCGTCAGGCTCTTTCGTTTTTCGGAGTCGGTCTCCATCTGGTCGAGGATGATCTGGCGAATGAGGTCGCAGACCTCGAGCACTTTGGGACTGGTCACCCGATACCGGCAGGAGGTCCCGGCCTTTTCGCAATAAACCAGGGCGCGGGCCTTCAGCACATTGAGATGCTGGGAGACGTTGGCCTTCGAGAGCCCGGTCAGTTCGGCCAGCTCGCCCGAGCCCCGCTCCCCCCACCCGATGTGGCTGATGATCTCGAGGCGCTTGGGATGCGACAGGGCCGAAAACATTTCGGCGACAAGAATGAAGCGAGCAGTATCCATACGGGGATGTGTCCTCCTTAAAG
Source organism: Nitrospirota bacterium (assembly GCA_021828375.1). Lineage (GTDB taxonomy): Bacteria > Nitrospirota > Leptospirillia > Leptospirillales > Leptospirillaceae > UBA4572. The sequence continues at coordinate 8,888 of JAKARS010000028.1, read as the reverse complement.
GGAACCGGATGCCGGTTGGTGTCCAAGATTGATCGCGACAATCCTCTCGAATCCGGCGGGTTTGTCGGGAATGTCGGCCGTCAGGTGGGCGATGAATTTCTTTCGGTCTCCAAGGGTCAGAAAGGGGTTGAATCGCTTCTCGAACCCGATCGTCGAGGAGGGTTTTCCGGAGATCCCGGCGGCGCAGACGCTTCCCGAGGTGTGACCTGGATAGATCTCGACTTCGTCGGGAAGAGCCAAAAGTCTTTTGTGAAGGCTGTCGAAGATCTGCCCCGCCATCGCTTCCGGCGCTCCTCCGAGATCCGGCCGGCCGACCGAACCGACGAAAAGGGTGTCCCCCGTCAGGACGAACCAGGGGGCTTCCCCTCGTCTCAGATCGGAGACCAGAAGACAGAGGCTGTCGGGGGTATGGCCGGGGGTGTGAAGAATCCGGGTCAGGACATTCCCCGTCTGGAGGATTTCGTCATCCTTCAGGGGGCGGAAAGGATATCGCACATGGCTCTGCGCGCTTTCGTGAAGTCCGTAGGAGGCCCCTGTCTTCTCGGCCAGCCTTCGTCCTCCCGAGAGGTGGTCGGCATGGACATGCGTCTCGATGACCCAAGCCAGCCGGACCCCTGCCTTTTCGGCCTCATGCAGGAACCACTCTTCATCCCCTTCCACGACATCCACCGCCACCGCCTGCCCGAGACCGCCGCACCCGTAGAAATAGGAGAGCGTCGCTTCCTTTGTCGAGCGTTGTTTGAAGAACATCTCGAAAACTCCGTTTATTTAGAAGTTAATAAAGTTTGAAATTAATAAAATTTTGATCTAATGTAATCGTGAGCTCGATCTCCTGTCAAGGCGAAAGAGAATGGACCGGTTTTTCAAGAACGGGAACGGGACCTATGGACCCGGAAAGCCGTTTCCGGAAACCGGCAGGCGGTCTGTCGGCAAAGGGAGGATCCGATGAATCACGTCAACGAAAAAGCATTGGGAAAAACCATCGAAATGTTTTCGAAAGAACCGGAGAAAGCGGTCAAGGAATTTTCCGTCGAAGGAGAATGGATCCTGGAGGAGGGAGCTCCCCAGTTCAGAGCCCGGATTCCCACCGAGAAGGGGGAAGCGACCCTCTCGATGGACAACCCGACTCCCATGGGAGGTTCGGGAAGTGCCCCGAATCCTCTCCAGTATTGCCTTTTCGGTCTGGCTTCCTGTTTCGCGTCGACCTACATGATGGTCGCGACGCAGAAAGGGGTGGCCATCGACCGGCTTTCGGTCCGGGTGGAAAACCGGGTGGATATGACTCGTCCGCTGGGGTTGTCGGATAACCCTCTGACCGAAGGGGTCCGGATCCTTCTCCGGGTGACAAGCGAAGCCAAAGAGGCGGTTCTTCGGGAGATCGAAGAACTCTCCCGGAAGTCCTGCCCGGCGGTCTACTGCCTGACCCAGCCAATTCCGCTCACGGTCGAGGTCGATGCGGGGCGATCATAAGCTGTCCCCCTGAAGAATGAAACTTTCAACAAGGAGGTTCCCTTGAATACAGCGGACAAAAGAACTCCCAACGGAGTGGATCTTGAAAAGTTGACCGGGACGGTCGAAGCGGTCAAGGCCTCTCCCCCTCTGGCCCGATTTACCTTTCGGGCCCATAACCGGTGGGTTGGCGGGGCTCATTCAAAAACGACAATCCAGGGGTTTTACGGAACGGGGAAAGAAGATACTTCCCGAAAGGTTCCTTTTGTTCTGGAAGGCGATGAACCGCCGGTCCTTCTTGGAAACGATGCCGGGCCCAATGCTGTGGAGGTCGTTCTTCACGCATTGGCGTCTTGTCTGGTTGTCGGCTTTGTTTACAATGCCGCGGCCCGCGGAATCGGAATCGATTCTCTGGAGCTCGATCTGGAAGGTGATCTTGACCTGCAGGGATTTCTGGGACTCTCAAAAAGCGTCCGTCCGGGATACGAAGGGATCCGGGTGGTCTGCCGGGTCGGGAGCAAAGCGTCGGATCAAGAGCTTCAGAAGTTATGGGCGGAGGCACAAAACATTTCCCCTGTTCTGGATATCGTCAGAAACCCGGTGCCGGTCTCTTTAGAATTCCAAAAGATCTCCTGAACGGTCCTTTAATGAAGATTTCGTGGCCAAATCGGCAACGAAGGAGGGTAAAATGGAAAAGAACGAACAGAAATCTCCGGAATCCAGCAAAAAACAGGCCGGAGAAGCGGAGGGGGAATCGCCGATGGAGATGGGGATGGGAATGATGAAAAAGATGATGGCCCGCATGGGGCCAGGAGGCGATGGTCCCATGGGTGGCAAGATGGGAGAGGAAGAAGGGCCGGAGGAGGGTCGCCCGTCACCGCCCATGGGGCGGATGATGGAGATGTGCGAGAAGATGCTGTCTTCCATGGACAGAACGACCTCGCTCGCCGCCTTTGCCACACCGGAACTCCAGGAGATGTTCCGGGAATGGATGGAGAGCCTGGAAGCCAAAGCCTTGGGGATCCTGGAAAACCAGCCCGAAACAGATTCGAGATCCCTCGCTTCGGCGCTCGGCGTCGGAGAGGAAAGCGCCATTCATATCGCCGCGCGCCTGGCTCTTGGAAAAAAAGCCGTCCTTCTTCTCCGCGCGTCCGGGACGGTTCCGGAGAAATGAGTTCGCTTCCCCCTTGCTCGAAATGGCGGCAGCAGGAGACTTTCCAAGAAGCTTCCCCATAGTGGACAGGCGCATTCCCCGCTCCGGGAATGGCGAGGAAAACTTGCAAAAAGGAGTGATGTCATGGAAAACACTCTTCAGGGGGCCGTCCCCCATGCCGGAACGGGTTCCACTTGGATCCGTTCCCTGATCGATCCCTCCCTGAGCCATCTTCATCATGGCCCCGGGATCCTTCTGGTCGCCCTCCTGGTCGCGGCCGGAGTTCTCGGGACGGTGGGGTGTCCGTTCACGATTCCGACCTTACTGGGGATCGCGGGCCTGGCGGGAGCCGGCGATGCAGATGCCTCCGCCAAAAAAAAGGGGCGCGTCCTTGGGGTGTCCTTTGCGGCAGGAATGTGGCTGGGCATGATTCTTCTGGGAGCTCTGGCCGGGAGAGAGTTGGCCCTTATCTCCGGTCCGGCCCGGGGAATCTGGAGCCTAGCGATGGCAGCCCTGGCTCTTTTTCTGGGGTTTCTGATCTTAGGGAGACGGGGGAGCGGATTTCCGGTCCTTTCTCAGGGGAATCCCTTACGGACCGCTCTCTCCCGCATCCCCGTGATCCCGGCGGCTTTTCTCGTGGGACTGTTCTACAGTGCGGGGGCGCCCCTCGTCTCCCTCCTGTTCGTGGCTGGCCTCGGGATCGCGAAGATGACTCCGGAGTTCGGGGCCTTGCTGGGCCTTGCCTTCGGACTGGGGAGAAGTCTTCCCTTTCTCCTGGCGGGGGTGGCCTCGGACGCCCTTGCGGGGGCGGGGTGCCGGATCGGGGGGAACCGGTGGCTTCGCGTGACGGGAGGCTCCCTCATGTTTCTCGTATCAGGATACTATCTCTGGCTTTCGAAACCGTATTTGTAATCTCTCCGGGTGTGAATTTCTGGAGAGCCTGACTGAGGAGGGCAGCCGATGTCCTGGGGCAACGCGATGGGGGCGGGGATGGCATGGATGTGGATTTTTCCCGTGCTGTTCCTCATGGGCTTGGCCCTTTTTTCCGGGGTGTTCTTGAGGGGGATGCGAGGATCTCCGTGCGGCCGGCCCCCGGATGAAGAAACGCGAAGAGCCGATTCAATATCCGAGGAAACGCCGAAGGAGATCCTGGACCGACGTTACGCCCGGGGAGAAATTGCCCGGGAACAATATCTCGAAATGCGGAAGGATCTGGAATGAGGGGATTCTTTGATCCCCAAACCCCGAGGGGCGCCAATCGGCCCATCTATCTCGACTACAATGCCACGACTCCGATGGCCCCGGAGGTCGTATCGGCCATGATGCCCTGGTTGTCAGAGAATTTCGGGAATCCCTCGTCCGATCACCTTTTCGGGAGGGACGCCCGACAGCAGGTGGAGACAGCGCGTGAGGAAGTGGCGGCTCTGATCGGGGCGGAACCGGACGAGATTGTGTTTACGGGAAGCGCGACCGAGGCCAATAATCTGGCTATCCTGGGAATTGCGAAGGCGATGAAGAGTGAAAGAAAAGAGGGACTTCTGGTGACTTCGGCCATCGAGCACCCGTCGGTGCTGGGGCCCTTCGGCTGTCTCGGGGAAAAAGGTTGGAGAAGGCAGATTCTTCCTGTCGACTCCTCCGGCCGGGTCGACCTCGGATCTGCCGAAAGAATCATCGGGCCGGAGACGGTCTTCGTCAGCCTCATGCAGGCCAACAACGAAACCGGAGCGATCCAGCCCGTCCGGGCCATCGCCGATCTTGCCCATGCCCGGGGAGCGTGGGTCCATGTCGATGCCTCCCAGGCGACCGGCAAGGTTCCCGTCGATAGGAAGGCTCTCGGTGCGGATCTTCTGACCCTGGCCGGCCACAAGTTCTATGCCCCGAAGGGGATCGGAGTCCTGGTCATCCGTCGGGGAACCCCCCTTCGGCGAATCATGGCCGGCGGAGGGCAGGAAAGGAACTTGCGGCCCGGCACCGAAAACGTCCCCGCCATCGCGGCACTGGGAACGGCCTCTCGGCTGGCGCGTGAACACCTCGGCAGGGAGCGGGTCCGGATGGAAGAACTCCGCGACAGGCTTCACGGGAGGCTGGCGAAGGGCATCCCCGGACTTCTTCTCAACGGCCCTCCCGCCGACCGGCTTCCGAACACCCTCAATCTTTCCTTCCCGAAGGTAAAGGGACGGGATCTTCTGGCCGCCGTTCCCCATATTGCGGCCTCCACGGGAAGCGCCTGTCACGGAGGCAACCAGGAAATCAGCTCCGTGCTTCGGGCCATGGGTCTGGATCCTGAAAGGGCGTGGGGGGCGGTCAGGCTTTCCCTCGGCCGGTTCACCACTCTCCCCGAGGTCGACCGGGCCTCAAACGACCTGATCGCCGCCTGGAAACGCTTGGTCTCCTGATGGATCCCGCCGCCTCCTACGACTCTTGGTACGATTCCCCCCGCGGCCGATGGATCGGAGAAACGGAATACCGTCTGATTTCCCGTCAGCTCCGCCCTCTTCCTGGAGAGATCGTCCTTGATGCGGGATGCGGGACAGGATGGTTCTCCCGCCGCTTCAATCTCGAGGGGATCCACGTTGTAGGTCTCGATAAAAACCTCAACTGGCTTCATTTTGCCGACTCTCACAGTCCCGCCCCCCTTCGTTGGATCGGGGGAGACCTCCGATGCCTTCCTTTTCGCGACCGGACCTTCGACAGGGTCTTTTCGGTCGCCGCCTTGTGTTTCGTCGACGATGAACGGGAGGCCGTCCGTGAAATCGTCCGGGTGACGCGCCGACGTTTTTCCATAGGATGGCTGAACCGGGACAGTCTCCTTTATCGGCAAAAAGGGGTGAAAGGGGGGATCGGATCCTATCGGGGAGCCCGATGGCGCCGTCCGGAAGAGCTTCCAGGGTTATTTGACGGATTGCCGGTGGGCACCCTCGAACTTCGTTCCTGCGTCGCGCTGCCAAAAGGAGACGTCTGGGCAAGAATGATGGAGAAAATCTTGGCGGAACACTGGCTCAGGGGCTCTCTCCTTGTCGTCTCCGGGGATAGAGTGTAAGTTCCGGTTTTCCGTCATCAACAGAAATCAAATGGGAGAAAATCAGCCTTGGAGTGAGGGTATCAACGCTTTTGAATCTGATCGAGAAAGATGAGATCTGACCTGAAATCAATCATGAAATTCAGATACCCCTTTTTTCTGAGGAGCCCAAAACTCAGGCAATCGTCAACGGATCGGAGAACCGGACAAGCTCTGCCAGCCGCTCTACCCCCACCGGCTCTTCCCTCATGAGCCCAACCACCGCATAGCGGGTGGCATGGCGGGTCGCCACCGCCTCGATCTCCCGAAGCTCACCGGCCGCCCGTTGTCGAAGAAGCGGAGAGTCTGTGTCGGTCGCCGCCACGCTCTGATTGACAATCCAGCCCCATGGCACAATCCCCGCCCGGCGCAGGTCATCTTGCAGGTTGGCCGCCTCCAGGACAGGGGTGGTCTCCGCCAACGTCACGATCATCACCTTGGTCTGGGTCGGATCCTGAAGCTGCATCAGAGGGGTCAAGACCTCCTGGCCTCCCCTTCCCGCCTGCCGGGTGACCTCCCGGTGATAGGCGCCGGTGGCATCGAGAAGGAGAAGGGTATGGCCCGTGGGCGCCGTATCGAGCACCACAAATCTCTCTTTCGACTGTTGTATGACCTTGGACAGGGCCTGGAAGACGGCAATCTCCTCTGTGCAGGGCGAGCGCAGATCTTCCTCGAGAAGGGCCAGCCCCTCTGCGTCAAGAGCGCCTCCCTTGCTCCGAAGAACCTCCTGACGATAGCGCTCCGTTTCGGCGAGAGGGTCGATCCGGCTCACCGTCAGATGGTCGAGAGATCCCTCGAGAGTCTCGGCAAGATGGGCGGCCGGGTCGGAGGTGGTGAGATGAACCGAATGGCCTCGTCGGGCCAGTGCCACCGCGATGGCGGCCGCGAGGGTTGTCTTTCCGACCCCCCCTTTTCCCATGAGCATGATCATCCCCTTCCCCTCCCTCGCCATTTCGTCGACCAACCCATCGAGGGTGGGAGCCTTGAGATCGACGGCGGGAGACGGGGCCTTTTGATCGACGAGGGGAGCCTCCACCAACAACTGCTTCAGGGCGGGAAGGCCCACGAGATTGAAGGGCTTCAGGGAAATCCGATCGATCGGCAACCGGGCCAGGACCGAAGGAAGCTCCCGAATGGCGGACTGCTCCCGTTGACAGATGGAGGCCGCCAGGAGATCCGCTGTTCCCTCCGTCTCGGGAAGGATCCCGTTGATGACGAGAAACTGCCGGGTCAATCCGATCCCCGCCAGCTCCTCGTGGGTTCGGGCCACCTCGGCAATGGCGGATCTCTGAGGACGCGAGACCAGAACCAGTCGGGTTTGCAAGGGATCGGCCAACGCCTCAACTGCCTGACTGTATTGAATCCGCTGCTTTTCCAGCCCGGCCAGGGGACCAAGGCAGGAGGCCTCCCCCTTCCCGCTCTCGAGATAGCCCGACCACGCCCCCGGAAGCCGCAGCAGGCGGATCGTGTGGCCGGTGGGCGCCGTATCAAAGAGAACATGATCGAAGCCAGCGGTCAGCACGCTCCCGGTCAGAAGCCCCGTGAACTCGTCAAAGGCGGCAATTTCCGTGGTGCAGGCCCCCGAGAGAGACTCCTCGATCTCCCTCACCACCCCGTCGGGGAGGACTCCCCGCACCGGCCCCACCAGGCGCTCCCGATAGACGCGGGCGGCCTCTTCGGGGTCAATCTCCAGGGCCGAAAGATGGGGAACCGAGGAGATCGCCACCACATGATGGCCGATGGTCAGGCCAAAGACCTGGCCGATGTTGGAAGCGGGATCGGTACTCACAAGCAGGACGGATTTTCCCGATTCTGCCAGAGAAATCGCCGCAGCACAGGCCGTCGAGGTCTTCCCGACGCCCCCCTTTCCGGTAAAAAAGAGAAATCGTGGGGGATTTTCAAGAAATTTCATTTTTTCTCCTCCTCTCTCCGGTAAGGATCAGCAACACCCCTTCTGAGGGGAACAGCAGGAACCCTCCGCCGTCGCGGGAGCCATTGTGGGACTCCCTGCGACCTTCACCTCACTCCGACCCTCGGCATTCTCCACACCGATCCAGCGTCCAAGTTCGACCCGCGTGGGGTAACGTCCGGCAAGGGCGATCTCCCCGTCGAGAAGAACGAGCGGAAGAGCGTCCTGGCCGGATCTCTCAAGAAAGAGTTTGACGGTGGGATTGTTGGCAAAGGCCAGAGGCTGCTGGGAGAGATTGAATCGTTCGACGGTGGCTCCCTTTTGCCGGACCCACTCGGCATCGGCCGCAAAGGAGACAAGGGCGCCATCCACGGTGGTTCCGCAGACCCCGGTGCTGCAGCAAAGGGCCGGATCGTAAACCTCAATCTTCTTCATGGAACTCCTCCTTAAAATAAAATGAGAGTTATTCGGACAGACAGGGAGCTAGAGCGGCAACTCCCCAATCCGGTCCAGCTCCCGTTTGAGTGCCACGGGATCGTGTTGGAGCCGATCGAGGGGCAAGGCCAAAAATGCCTCGATGCGACGGCGCAAGAGGCGATAGGTCGTCTCAAAGGCCCGATCGATCTCGCGGTCGCTCCCGGTGGCCTTGGCCGGATCCTCCACCCCCCAATGGGATCTGAGGGCGGGGCCCAGATAGGCCGGGCAGGTCTCACCGGCGGCGCTTGCGCAGACGGTAATGACCACATCGGGGACAACGGGAAGGGCGTCCCAGGATTTGCTGGTGAGCCCCTCCACCGAGAGGCCTTCCTTTCTCAGAAGGGCCAGGCTTCGGGGATGGACCGTGCCGGTGGGATGGCTTCCGGCACTCATCGCCCGAAAACCTGCCGGGGCGAGATGGTTAAAGGTGGCTTCCGCCAGAATCGACCGACAGGAATTTCCCGTGCAAAGAAAGAGGATGTTCATCGCAACCTTCACTCCCTCCTAAAGACGTGACAGGAGCCATCACCTCCGCCCTCGTCGAATGTCTCTGAACAATCGGCGAAAGCCCCCGGACCCAGAAGAACCTCAGCTCGGTAAATTCAATATTGCAACAACTATTAAAACGAAGTCAAGCAAGGGATGGCAAAACGAAGATTTGTGGGGGGCATCATGACATTGGCTGGGGCAAGGGCAAAAAAACGGGGAAAGAAATGACTTAAGGATGACAGGGGGGTGATCGGGAGAGAGGACTCCAGACAATAAAGCCGTGGCAGGAAGCCGGATCTTTCCCCGTCTGGAGCCCCACCCTCGATCTCACAGACAGCCTCCCAGCTTTCCCG
>JAKARS010000055.1 GCA_021828375.1 Nitrospirota bacterium | reverse complement strand
CGCCTGGCGGCCTGCTTTCTCGACTCCATGGCGACTTTGGGGATCCCGGGCTATGGGTATGGCATCCGGTATGAGTACGGGATGTTCTACCAGCGCATCGAAAACGGTCGGCAGGTGGAGAGCCCCGACAACTGGCTCCGCTACGGGAACCCCTGGGAGTTTCCCCGGCAGGAGGTCCTCTATCCGGTGAAGTTCCACGGTCGGGTGGTGGAGTATTCCGACGAGAAAGGGCTCCTGCGCTACCACTGGGTCGACACCGAAGATCTCATGGCCATGGCCTACGACAATCCCATCCCCGGATTCGGGGGGGAGACGGTGAACAACATGCGCCTCTGGTCGGCCAAGAGCTCCCACGAATTCGACCTGACCTACTTCAATGAAGGCAACTACATCAAGGCGGTGGAGAGCAAGAACGAGTCGGAAAACATCTCGAAGGTTCTCTACCCCGACGACTCCACCTCCATGGGACGGGAGCTTCGCCTCAAGCAGCAATACTTCTTCGTCTGCGCCTCCCTTCAGGATATCCTCTACCGTTTTTCGAAGTTCCATGACAACTGCGACCTCCTGCCGGAGAAGGTGGCCATCCAGCTCAACGACACCCATCCCTCCATCGCCATTGCCGAGCTCATGCGGCTTTTGGTGGACGTGCGATTCCTCGACTGGGACCGGGCCTGGAAAATCACCACCGGGGTCTTTGCCTACACCAACCACACCCTCATGCCGGAGGCCCTGGAAACCTGGCCCGTGGAGCTGCTGGAGAAAATCCTTCCCCGGCATCTGCAGATCATCTATGAGATCAACCGGCGTTTTCTCAAGGATGTGATGCGGAGCTGGCCCGGAGACAACGACCTCCTTCGCCGGGTCTCGCTTGTCGAGGAAAACCCCTCGGGAAAAAGGATCCGGATGGCCCATCTGGCCATTGTGGGAAGCCACAAGGTGAACGGGGTGGCCGAACTTCACACCAAGCTCATGAAGGAGACGATCTTTGCCGATTTCGACCGGATCTACCCCGGCAAGATCGTCAACATGACCAACGGGGTCACGCCCCGTCGCTGGATCAAGCAGGCCAATCCGGGGCTTGCCGGTTTGATCACCGCCACGATCGGCCCCGAATGGGTCCGGGACCTTTCTCGGCTCCGGGAGATCGAGTCCTTTGCCGGAGATCCGGTCTTCCGGAAGGATTTTGCCGCGGTCAAGAGGGCCAACAAGGAATGTCTGGCCCGATTCCTCCGGGACCGCCTCGGGATCGAAAGCTCCCCGGACTCGCTCTTTGACGTCCAGATCAAGCGGATTCATGAGTACAAGCGCCAGCTGCTCAATGTCCTTCACATCGTGACCGCCTATTCCCGGATCATCCGCGACCCCGCCCAGCCCGTGGTTCCCCGGACGGCGATCTTCGCCGGGAAGGCGGCTCCGGGATATGCGACGGCCAAGCTCATCATCCAGCTGATCAACGATGTGGCCGAGATCGTGAACCACGATCATCGCGTGGCCGGCCGCCTCAATGTGGCCTTCATCCCCAACTACAGCGTGTCCAATGCCGAGATGATCATCCCGGCGGCCGATCTCTCCGAACAGATCTCCACGGCGGGAACGGAGGCCTCGGGAACCGGGAACATGAAGCTGGCCATGAACGGGGCCCTGACCATCGGGACCCTCGACGGGGCCAACATCGAGATCCGCACCGAGGTGGGGGAGGAGAACATCTTCATCTTCGGCCTCACCGCCGACGAGGTCCTGGACTACAAGCGCAAGGGGTATGTTCCCCGCAGCTTCTATGCGGCCAACGAGGAGCTTCGGACGACGCTCGACATGATCGGATCGGGGTATTTTTCGCCCGATGAGCCGGGACGTTTCCGGGGGCTGGTGGACGGGCTCCTCAAGTCCGACCCCTTCTTTCTGCTGGCCGACTATGCCGCCTATCTCGACGCCCAGAAGAAGGTGGAGGCGGTCTTTGTGGATCCCGAGCGGTGGATCCAGATGGCGATCCTCAACGTGGCCCGGATGAGCCGGTTCTCCAGCGACCGGACCATCGGAGAGTACGCCCGGGAGATCTGGGGGGTGTCTCCGCTGATTCCTCCGTCCCGGGGCTGATCGGGATCTTTCTCTTCTTTGTCGCTCCGGCCGGGACCCGGCCGGAGACGTCTTTCCTCCCCTCTGGCCTCCGATTCCTTCAGTCGGGCGGCCGAACCCCTTCATCCTTCTCCCCGCCTCCCGGATCTTTTTGAGGGATATCGTTCCTTTTGAGGAGAAGGGCGTGTCCCCGGCAGGATCCAGCCCGGAGAGCCCCTCCCCCTTCCGTGGGTCCGGGCCCTGGGTTTTCCCGTGCGTTCGACGGGTGATCGCGAGGTCGGGAAAGAGCGGCGGGAGACCCCGGGATCAGGGGGAGGGCTCGAGGGTGGGGGAGGGGTGGCCCAGATGGTAGCCCTGTCCATAGAGAACCCCCGTTTTTTTCGCCATCTCACGGATGGTGTCGGATTCGATGTATTCACCGATGGTGGGGATCCCCAGGGTGCGGGCCAGGGTGACGATGGCGCTCACGATCGCCCCGTCGACGGGTCCGGCCCCTCCCAGTCCCCGGATGAATTCTCCGTCGATCTTCAGAAAGTCCACCGGAAAGAATCGCAGGTAGTTGAGGGAGGCGAAGCCTGAGCCGAAGTCGTCGATGGCGAAGCGGTAGCCGTGAAGCCTGAGGTTTTGGATGAAGCCCTCGAGGATCT
>JAKARS010000054.1 GCA_021828375.1 Nitrospirota bacterium | reverse complement strand
CTGTCCATGGGAATGTCGGAGGACTATCGTGAAGCGATCCGCTGGGGGTCGACCGAGGTCAGGATTGGACGAAGTCTTTTCGAGGGGATGTTACGGTGAGCAAGACGGAGAAACCCGTGGGCAAGAAACAGAAAACCAATGGAGGAGAGGGGGCGATTTCCGGATCGGTCCTCATCGTGGGCGGAGGTCAGATGGGCGGGGTTCTTGCCCGCCATATGGTTGGAGAAAGACCAGGATCATTGGGTCCTGTTCGCGTCGTCGACCCCGGCGCCGAGGCGCAGAAGTCGCTGAAATCCGAAGGAGTCGTCGTTTCTCCCTCCCTTTCGGAGGCCCTTCGCAAGGACCCTTCCCCCTCTCTTGTCATTCTGGCCGTCAAGCCGGGTGTCTTTCTTCGCCCGGGAGGCGAAATTGTTGCGGCCCTCTCCCGGATTCCTTCAGGGACACTGGCTCTGTCGGTCATGGCGGGTGTGACCTTGGATCGTCTCAAATCCGAGAGTCCCTCTCTCCGTTGGGTGCGGGCGATGACAAATCTGGCCCTTTCTGCAGGAAAGGGGATGACTCTTCTGGCGGCGGGATCCGATGTCGTCCATGGAGAGCAAAGCTCCATTTACTCGCTCTTTTCCGGGATCGGGCGAGCGCTGTGGTTGCCGGAGGAATCATTCGATGCCGCCACGGCTCTTGCCGGTTCCGGACCGGGTCTTTTGGCGCTGGTGGCTGAAGCCCTGGCGGATGGAGGAGTCAGGGAAGGTCTTTCACGCGAAACGGCAACGCTCCTCGCCTCTTGGGCAATATATGGAGCCGGAGCCCTGATGGCCGACCGGGGGATCCTCCCGGAGTCCCTGAAATCCCGAGTGGCCTCTCCCTCCGGGACAACCATCGAAGGGCTGGCACTTCTGGAGAAGAGGGGCGTCCGGGGAGCCCTGATCGAGGCTGTCCATGCGATGTCCGAGCGCTCACGGACACTGTCGGGTTCATGAATCAAGGAGGTTTCAATTTCTCTCTTTACCCATATTCTTAACGCGTTTACCTGGATTGTCATTATTCGGGCCCTTCTTTCCTGGGTCCGGCCGGATCCGAGTAACCCCATCATCCGGTTCATGGACTATGTGACCGAACCCTTTCTTCACCCGATCCGGCGCCTCATTCCCCCGGAAAAGATGGGAGGGCTTGATCTCTCTCCCCTGATCCTTATTTTCATCATCCAGGCGATCGAGCGGTTCGTCTATTGATCCTTTGTGGACGGCCCTTGCCCGATGTCCTGACAAGAGAGGAGTCCACATGATAGACCATACCCGCCTGTCCGAGCTGCGAACCCATGAGTTTTCCAAGAGTCTTCGAGGGTATTCTCCCCAGGAGGTTGACGACTTCCTCCACACCCTTTTTGACGAGGTGTCCGCAATCCTCGACAAGACGGCCGCGTTGGCCACCCGCGTCGAGGATCTTGAGGAGGAGAAGGAGTCGCTTCGGAAGCGGGAGGAAAGCTTGGGCTCAACGCTTGTGGCGGCCCAGAGTGCAGCCGAAGAATGGAAGTCTGTCGCTCGCCGGGAGGCGGACCAGATCATTCGGGAAGCCCGAAGCGAGGCAGAAGAGCGGATACGGAAGGCTGAGGAGGAGGTTGAGGTGATTCTCCGGGCGGCCCGGGAGCGTGCCGTCGCCTTCGAGGAGGGGCGCGGACGGCTCAGGCAGGATCTTTCTCTGACTCTTTCCCGGCTCAGGGGAGAGATGGACGCCCTTTACGAGGCCATGGACCGATGGGAGAAAGGGGTTTCAGACCTTGGCAAAGGTCCGGGAATCGAAGATCGCCTCCCCTAAGCCGAAGAAGTCAGGGACGGGGAAGGATGCCCCCGGGTGGATTCTCGTCATTGAGGTCAAACCTGCCCAGTCGCGTGTCTTCCTCCGAAGGGGGACATCGGACGGTCCCGCTCCCATGTGGGTGGTGGGGATTAGGGAGCCCGCCCGGGAGGGGCGAGCCAATGAAGGGGTTCTCAGGGCTTTGGCGGAATTTCTTGGCGTGTCCCCCTCATCGGTCGAGCTTGTTTCCGGGCATACCAGCCGCATCAAGCGTCTTTCGGTGAGAGGGATTGAGGAGTCTGAGGGTTTTGAGCGCCTGAAGAGACTCGCTTCCGAGCCGATTTAGTCGAATGTGACCGATTCGTTCCGGATCTCGTGACCATCATCAATCCTCATGAGGATTGTGATCGAGTAAACGGGGGATCCGCCAAGCCAGAAGGCGCGTGAGGTTTCCTCCTTGGGGGCGAGGGGCTCGAACATGAGGTATGCCGGAGGGAGCTTGAGCGGAACGATGTCCCCGTTTCCGATCTTGTACTTGGCTCCCAGCATCTGCATCTTGATCGGCCCATTTCCTTCGAGGGTATATTTCATGTAGGCCACCGAGGGGGAAAGCAGCATGGACATGTTGAGCCGCCAGCCATTTCCCTGAATCACGCGGAAGGTGGTTCTTGTACTGATGCTTCTCTGGGAAACGATCTTGTGGGGCTTCCCCAGCGGGCCGGTCTTCAGTCCGATAATGGATCCTCCAATACCGGCGACAAGAAGGAGCCCTACGACAATATAGATGGCAATCGTGACCGGGCTGAACCCCTGTTCTTCGCGGGGACGGGAAGGGCTATAGAGCTCCTCGAATTCCCTCTCCCCCCCCTTTGAGGATGCCCCCTTTTTCGGGGGGGCCCCAGGGCTTTTTTCCCGCCCTCCCTGCCCATTGGCCTGTGCAGAGTTTCCGGTCGCC
>JAKARS010000027.1 GCA_021828375.1 Nitrospirota bacterium | reverse complement strand
GTTGGTCTTTACCGGTGGAATCGGGGAACACTCTTGGGAGGCCCGCTCGGCCGTCATGAAAAAGATGGGATTTTTGGGAGTGGCGGAGGAGGCTCTGACCAACCGGTTTGCCTCCGGAGACCGGAAAGTCTCAACGCCGTCTTCGACAGTTGCCGTCTGGTGCCTTCATGCCCGAGAGGATCGGACCATCGCCCGTGAAACAATTCGGGTGGTTGAGGGAAAAAGTTAGAGGCATCATCGCAACGCTCCCGCCGTCGACCGTGCCGCGCGAATCCTGAACCGTGATTTTCGCGCGGTCGGTTCAGCGGAGCTCTTCTTGCCGCGAAAGCTCCCGGGCCACCTTTTCCTTCATTCGGCAGAAGCTGCAGACCGGAGTCCAGGAGATCTCTCCGCATTGTTCGCAGCGTCCGGTCGACGTCTCCTCTTCTTCCTTCTCCCCCGGGGCCTCGGGATACCATCGGGAAATCCGGTCGAGGTATCCAAAGAGAAAGGCATGCTTGGTTCCGGGCGAGGCCGTCTCGATCTCTCCCAGAACTTTCTTGAAGAGAATCTGTTTGGCGTCGAGGGAGTGTGGACACTCCTTGACGACGTAGGGGATCTTTCGAAGAAAGGCATAGGCGGCCATCTCCTTCTCGGTCAGGCGCACAAGGGGCTTGACCTTTTTGGCAAGGCCCGAGATGGCCGGGAGATCCGGCCGGTTTTTTGCCAGATATTCGTCGTGCCAGTGGAGAAGGTTGCCGAAGAGGCGGGAGGCCTCGTCGTCGAGGTTGTGGCCTGTGGCGAGCACCGTGGCTCCAGTGGCGAGGGCCACCTTGTTGAAAAAGTATCGCTTCGACATCCCGCATCCCGAACAGGCCGGTCGGCGCGTGGCCTGGGCGATGTCGGTGACCGACCCGTTGACGGACTCCCGCAGGGATTCCACGACGAGGGGAAGGCCGTGGCGGGAGGCAAAGGCCTCCACATGGCCCCGGCTCTCGGCCGAGTATTCTCCGATTCCCAGGTCGAGGTGAAAGCCTGTGGTGCGATAACCCAGTCGTGTGAGGATATCCCACAGGGCCAGGGAGTCTTTGCCCCCCGAGACGGCGACAAGAACATGGTCCCCGGCCGTGATCATGCTGTAATCGTCGATGGCCTTTTTCGTCTGGGAAAGGGTAAAACGGTCAAAGCACTCCGGGCAGAAGGCGCTGTTGTGGCTGGGGAGCCGGATGACGGCTTTGTTTTTGCAGGCACGGCACTTCATGGAGGTGATCCTCCCGAGATGACGGGGCGCACTTCAACGGGGCTGCCAGACGTCAGGGGATCATCGTCGCAAAGAAGGGTGTCGTCCTGGATGACGAGAACCGTTTCGGGCGGGACGCCCAGCTTTTTGAGAAGGGCCTGGACCGTCTTCACGGCGGGAATTTCCAGGGTCGTTCCGGTCTGGTGGTTGATGATCGTGAGGGTTCGACCGGACTCCCGCGGCGAACCCTGGGCGTTGTCTGACATGAATATCCTTCCTGAAGGAGGAGACGTTCTGGAGGTGATCTCTTTTTGGAATGTGTTCATTTAATGTAGCATGCCATCGGAGGGATGTGAAACGGGAAGAAGGGGTCAGGCGTGTCGTGGGGAGTTTTTCCGGGCCTCGGAATCTAGGTGGGTTCCGGCGAGAAGCTGACCCAGGACAAAGGTGCGTCCCCTTTCCCTCAAGGCCGGAGGGAGATGTGCGGAAATCTTCTCGGCTTCTTTCCACAGGGCTTCGATCTTGGGTGCATCTCCTTTTGGCCGCTCCCTTCCTGTCGATCCCTTGCGGAAGGGGCGGACCACACGAAAGACGAAGGGGAGGGAGGAAAAGGTCGGCTGGCGTTGGCCCAGCTTGTCCCGGATTTCCGTCTCAAGAAAGGAGAGCTCCCGCTTCCAGAGAGGAGAGAGACAGGCGATGACGATCTCGGTCTCCGAAAGAGAGAATGGGTAGGAGACGCGGGCGATGGGATCCCCCAATGTGTCGTTCCAAAGACGGCGAAGGTCGGCCAGACGGACCTCTTTTTCCCAACCCATCCGTGTCATGAATTCCCGGGAAAGACTTGCCAGGGGGGCAAATGTCTCATCGGACGACCTTCGCTGCATGGAATGCGCCTTATTGAAAGAAACGAGGATGTTTGCGAAATTTTTTATTCCTGTGGCATAATAGCTCGCAATTGTACCCAAGGCAACACACTCCGCATGAGCGCGCAGAATGCCTCTCTTTGATCGATGCAGGCATGCTTTATCAGGGTGAATGGGGTGAGGCGGGGCACTGTGCCGGAGATTCGGCACAAATCCCTCGCTTTCTGGCTAGACTCAGGTAGGGCGGACAGGGTTCCGCCAGGGAGGACCGACCGGTATGGCAGCGGACGAGATGAAAGATCAGGAAGGGGACCGGATCCCTTGGACTGATGATGCTCAAGCCTTGCTGAAAAAGGTACCCTTTTTCATCCGCAAGAACGTGGAAAAAGAGGCGGAAGACTATGCCCGCTCCCACGGAATGTCCAAGGTCGAAGCCTCCGTGATTGTCCGCATCAAGGCCTCGAAGGCCGGCGAGGGAGGGGAGTCGTCCTCGGACGCGAATCCTGCCCCCCTGCAGACGCCCCCCTCCTCCGCCCTCCCTCCGACAACTTCAGAGCCGCTCTCCTCTCCGGCTCCGGAAATGGTTCGCTCCTCTGACTTCACCTTGTCCCGTCCTGCCCAGCCTGCATCTGGCGGAACTCTCCGGGAGTTTGCAAGCTTCGTGGTCCTTCGCGTGGATCCGGAATGGCGCAAGGTCCATCCGGCGGAGGTCGGACACGGAAAGAAAGAGTTTTCCGATGTGATCCGGAACTTCGACAGCATGCTTGCCAGCAGCTCCTATAGCCTGGTTGGCCTGTCCGGCATCGGAGACATTCTTTTGTGGAGGGTGGGGACCAATATCAGCCTTCTCCAGGAGATGACGGGGAAGCTTCTGTCGACCTACCTCGGACGCTATCTCACCGTGGAGAAGTCCTTCCTGGGACTTCTTGGCGGAGGAGCTTCCCGCACGCCTTTTACTCCCAGGAGCTCCCGCTTCATTCACCTTCGCCCCATGATCCGGACAAAAGACTGGCACCTTCAGGTCGATTACGTCCGAGAGGGGATCGAGCGGGAACGCAAGGCGGTGATCGACCGCTTCCCGGGTGTTCGTGTGACCATGGCCTCAAGCTTTGGCCTCGACGAGTCGGATGTTCTCATGATCATGGAGTCCGATGATGCCGAGTCGATCGTCGACCTGAACCAGGCCCTCCAGGAGACGCAGGAAAATCGGTATCTGCATACCTCCTGTCGGGGAATTACCGGCGTCTCCCGTCCTTTGGGTGAGGTTCTCGATATGCTGGGAGGCGTTTAGCGCCTCCTGACGTCATGAGGGGGGCCAAAATCCAGGGCCCCCCGGCAAGGGGGGAGGGATGGAACGGACCCTGCTTCTCAATGCAAGCTATGAACCGCTTAAGGTCGTGCCTTGGCAGCGCGCCGTTCACCTTTTTTTTCAGGGAAAGGTGGAGGTCGTGGAGAGCTATGGCCGCGACATCCGTTCTGCCCGACTGTCCATGAAGGTTCCCGCTGTCGTCCGGCTTTACCGCATGGTCCTGTTTCACCATACTCGCCGTCTTGTGAAATTCTCCCGTGAAACCATCTTTGCCCGCGACCGTTATTCCTGTCAGTATTGCGGACAGACCTTTGCTCCCGAGTTTCTGACCTTCGACCATGTGATTCCTGTCGCCCAGGGGGGGACCAAAACCTGGGAGAATATCGTGACGGCCTGTCGTCCCTGTAACCACAGAAAGTCGGGGATGACTCCCGAACAGGCCGGCATGATTCTTCGAGGTCGCGTCTCCCGACCGCACTGGTCGCCGGCCATCATGGTCATGATGACCGTCTCCGGAGAGCCCCCCAAGCTTTGGGAAGATTACCTGTTCTTTCGCTGAAGTCCCCTCAGGATCCGTCCGACGAGCAGTCGGCTCTCCGCAACCCCCGTGAGCCAGGTGAGCCCAAGGTAAACTCCGCCTCCCGCCAGAATGAGCCCCGCCACCGTTCCGGCCAGCAGAAAGCTCCCATGGGGGCCGACTCCGGGAGAAATCGCATCCCAGAGAAAGCGGACGGCCGCAAACATCAGAAAAGAGTGAACGAGAAAGAGGGGCGCTCCAGAAAACACATCCCTCGGAAATCGTCCGATTTTTTTCTTCAGAAGAGCAAGAAGCCAAATCTGGTTCACAATGGATCCGGCGGAGATGCCGAGAGCCAGGGCCACGATTCCTTCTGTCTTTGCGAACAGAAGGCTGATGGCGATGTTCGTCATGAGACCCGCCAGGGCGGCCCGAACGGGAGACCTCATGTCGCCCAGGGCATAAAAGGCCCGAACGATGATCCGGACCCCCGAGAAGGACCAGAGCCCCACGGCGTATCCCAAGAGGGCCGTGGCCGTCAGGGAGGCGCTTTTCTCGTTGAAGTGTCCGTGCCGAAAGAGAAGGTCGATCAGCGGCTCTCGAAGTGCCACCAACCCTGCCGAGGCGGGGAGCATGAGGTAGAGTGAGGCCCGGTAGCCATGGGCCAGGGTTTCCACAAGCTTTTCCTGGGGGCCGTCTCCTTCCTTGGCATGCATGGAGAGAAGGGGGAGAATCACTGTCGCCACGGCGGCCCCGATGAGGCCCAGGGGAAACTGCACAAGACGCATGGCGTAATAGAGTGCCGCGATTGTTCCGGTGGTCAGATAGGATCCCATGAGAGTCGCCACCAAAAGATTCCCCTGAGTCACCCAGAGCCCCCCGATGGCCGGAAGAACCTTCCGAAAGACGCTCCGAACCCGGTCGTTGCCCCAGGCGAGGGCCAGATTCAGGTGGGGCCGCAGGCGGATCCCCCGCGCCGGAGCAAAGGTCAGGACCAGCCCCCACTGGGCGATTCCTCCCAGGAGAACCCCGAATGCCAGAAGCAGTATCGGGGGAAAGGAGAAAAGCCGGCCGGGGATGAGCGTGGCGAGGATGAGAAGAAGGGAAAAGGCCACGGGGCTCACCGCCGGAAGGAAGAACCGCTTCTGGGCATTGAGCACCCCCATCAGGAGGGCGGAGAGGGAGATGAAGTAGAGAAAGGGGAACATGATCCGGGTCATGAGAACCCCGATGGCCTCCCTTTGAGGGTCGATGGTCCATCCCGGGGCAAGAAGGGCCAGGATCTGTGGAGCCAGAACCATCCCCAGAAGGACCACGGGGATCAGAACGGCCGACAGGAGAAGAAAGACCCCGGCATAGAGGCGCTCCGCCTCCTCGCGGCCCTCCCTTGTGAGCGTCTGGGTCAGGGTGGGGATGAAGGCGGAGGAGAGGGCCCCCTCGGCAAAGAGCTCCCGAAGCATGTTGGGGATCCTGTAGGCCACATAGAAGAGGTCGGCCATGGAGCCCGTCCCGAAACGCTGGGCGATCAGCATGTCTCTCACGAACCCCGTGATGCGGGAGAGGAGGATGGCCAGGGAGACCCTGGCTCCTTCGCGCCCGATCGTTGCCAGGGTGTCGTGGCGGCTGTCTTTCCGGGAGGCCGAGGGTGTCACCGGAGACAAGGTCTCCGGGAAGGGGGAGGCAGGACGGTTGGGATCGGAGGGTGGCACTCCATACGGTCTCCCAGGGCGGTGGGTCGGATGTATCGAGAGGAAAAAAATGATTTTTGTCGAACCTGTGCGCGAAACGGAAGTATCCTAACATCCACAGGGAGATTTGAACAGGGCAGGATCGAACGGTTCCCTGAAGAAGAAGTGGAGGTGCGGGATGGACTCATCGTTTGCCAGCGGCACCAGCGGAGGGATGGCCCATGGATCTCCGGGAGCTCCTCCGCGATGGACCTCGAGCCGGAAGGACGGGATCGGAACGGCCTACAATACGGCCTCGACCCTGTGGTATACGCTCTCCCACGGGGTTGTCAACGAAGTCTATTACCCCACCGTGGATCGTCCCCAGATCCGGGACCTTCAGTTTCTCGTGACGGATGGGGAGTTCGTCCATGAAGAGCGGCGCGATCTGCATCACTCCCTCTCCTTCTTCGATGAAGGGGAGGCTCCCGGATACACGATTGTCTCCTCCGACCCGGAGGGACGCTATCGATTGGTCAAGGAGGTCATGGGAGACCCCCATCTTCCCACCCTCCTCGTTCGGGTGCGCCTCGAAGGAGAGCCGGACGCTCTCTCCCGTCTTCGTCTCTTCGTTTTTGTTGAACCCCATCTCGATGTGGGAGGGCTCTCCAACAACCTTCGAGTCTTTTCTCGTTCCGGAAAGACCGGTCTCGAGGGCTGGAAGAACGGGATCTGGATGGCTCTCGGCGCAACCATTCCCTTCCGTCGCCTCTCCTGCGGCTATGTGGGGGCCAGCGACCCCCTGACCGATCTTCTTCGGCACCGGTCCCTTCGATGGTCTTTTTCCGAGGTCCTCGACGGAAATGTCGCGGGGGCAGGGGAGCTGGAGGTCGACGGCTCCCAGGAGTTCACGGTGGGACTCTCATTCGGCACAGGAGAGCATGGGGCGATCACGACCCTGTTCCAGTCTCTGGGGATTGTCTATCTCGAGCAGAAGGGCCGTTTCCAGGAGCAATGGCGGCGGGCGACGGAGAAGATTCTGCCCCTGGACGCCCACTCGGGGGACGGGGGACGGCTTTACCGGATCAGCCACAACATCATCCGTTGCCATGAGGACAAACTCTATCCGGGCGCAATCATTGCCTCCCAGAGCATCCCCTGGGGAGAGGTCCACGACGATCGGGCCGGCCTCGGCGGATACCATCTGGTCTGGACCCGGGATCTCTGCCACAGCGCCACGGGCCTTCTGGCCCTGGGCGATTCGGAGAGTCCCTATCGGGCCCTGGTCTATCTGGCGGCCAGCCAGCTTCCCGATGGCGGGTTCCACCAAAATTTCTGGGTCGACGGAGCTCCCTATTGGACAGGAATCCAGCTTGACGGGGTGGCCCACCCCATCGTTCTGGCATGGCGCCTCTTCCAGGAAAATGGCCTGAAGGCCTTCGATCCCTGGCCGATGGTTCGTCAGGGGGCGGCCTATCTTGTGCGGCACGGTCCGTCGACGCAGCAGGATCGATGGGAGGAGGCAAGGGGGTACTCCCCCTCGACACTGGCAGTGATGATTGCCGCCCTGGTTGTCGCCGGGCTTTGGGCCGGGAAGAACGGAGAGTCGGACGAAGGGGCGTTCTTCCTGGACTACGCCGACTTTCTCGAAAGCCGTGTGGACGACTGGACCACCACCCGATCGGGCACTCTGGTGCCCGGGATCTCTCGCCACTACGTCCGGATCCTTCCCACCGAGGCCGGAGACCCTTCCCCCGACGAGGATGTGGACCGGCTGTGGCTCGATATTGCCAATCGACCTCCCGGCACACCCTACCGCTTCCCGGCGAAGGACATTGTCGATGGCGGCTTCCTTGAGCTTGTCAGGTACGGTGTCCGGAAGGCCGATGATCCTCTCGTGGTCGATTCGGTCAGGGTGTGCGACGAGATTCTTCGGTTCGAGACGCCCGTGGGGCCCTGCTTCCGGCGCTACAATCACGACGGATACGGCCAGAGGGCCGATGGCGGTCCCTTTGAGGGATGGGGCCAGGGGCGTGGCTGGCCCCTTTTGACCGGCGAAAGGGGCCATTACGAGCTGGCGGTTGGCCGGGATCCAGTCCCTTACCTTCGGGCGATGGAGGGATTTGCCACATCCGGAGGACTGATTCCGGAGCAGGTCTGGGACGAGCCGGATCGTGCCCGCTCCGATTGCCGGATAGGGCGGGCGACGGGGGCGGCCAATCCGTTGGTCTGGGCGCATGCCGAATATATTCGACTGCTCAGATCGGTCCGGGAGGGCCGGGTCTTCGATCGGGTGGATCCTGTCGCCGATCGCTACCAGGGAGGAGGCTCCCGCAAGAATCTTGAAATCTGGAAGTTCAACCGACAGATCCGGAGTGTTCGCCCGGGGCAGATCCTCCGGATCCTGGCACTGGCCCCCTTCCGTCTTCGTTATAGCCTCGATGGTTGGGGTGCCGTTGAGGAAGGGGAAGCGCGATGGCTTTCCCGGATCGGGTGTGCCTTCCTCGATATTTCGGTCCCCTCTTCGGGAGCCGGGGCCGTTCTTTTTACCTTCTACTGGACGGAGTCGCAGCGGTGGGAAGGGCGCGATTTTTCCGTCGGGGTGTCGGGCGCGTGAGCCTGTCGACCCTTCGTCCGCCCCACTTTCCGGGCCGCGCCCCCTACCTTTGGTCCAACTTTCTCGTGGGGGATGTACAGACAGGGATTATGCCTCTTTTGAGTGTCGACCTGATCGGCCTCCGGCACTGGCCGTCGGTGGAGGTTGGCGAACTTTTGGCATTGGGGGGATTTGTCGCTCTTCTCTTCCAGCCGATTGCCGGGATCCTGGCGGACAGCCTCCCCCAAAAGAGAGAGCTGTTCCTTTTTTTGGCGCTTTGCTTTGCCGGAGGAGTGATCCTGATGGCAGGCTCGCCCACCGCCGATGGAGCCATTGAAGCCCAGATTCTTCTCGGGATCGCCCAGGGAGGGTTCATGCCGGTGTTGGGGGCTGTCGCGATGGGTCTGACAGGTCGGGAGGGCTTTCCCCGAGCCATGTCCTGGGCCCAGGGGATGGGACACGGCGGGTCCGTGTTCGGGGCCCTGTCGGTGGCCCTCATCGGACTCCACGGATCGATGAGCGATGTCTACCTCTTTTATGCGGGATCGTCTTTGGCGGCCGCGCTTCTTCTTTTCGGGGTTCCGGGCAAGGCCATTGATCCGGTGCGGGCCAGGGAAGCCGAAGAAAGACATCCGTCACTGGCACCAAGAAAGATCCTGACATTTCCCTTTGTCTTCTTTCTTCTGATGGTCTTGCTCTTCTTTACGGCCAACACCGCGATGCTGCCCCTGGCCGGACTCAAGCTCCAGGGGATGCTTCCCTCCCTGTCGGATCCCTCCCGGATCGGCCTTCTTGTCGCCGCGACCCAACTTGTGATGATTCCCTTCTCCCTCTGGTCCTCCTCCTTCCATGCGGGGTTCGGGGGGAGAGGAGCTTTCTTTTTGCTTCCCTTTGCCATCTTGTCTCTTCGAGGGGTCGTCCTCTCGGGCTCCGGAGGAGTCTGGGGGGTCCTTTTTGGCCAAGTTCTTGATGGTGGCTTGATGGGGATTCTCTCGGTGATGCTTCCCGTGGCGGTGGCCGAAATGGTGAGAGGGAGCGGACGTTTCAACTTCGCATCGGGTCTGACCGGGGCGGTTTCCGCCTTGGGAGGGTCGGCCTCTCAGGTCATCTCGGGAATGTTTTTTGACCGGATCGGGGTTGACAGAACACTCATGGTCTTTGCAGGGATCGCCTTCTGTGGACTGATTCTTTCTCTCGTCTTTTCCTGGAGAGCCCGATCCGATCGGGGGCGAAGGGATGGTTGACAAAAAGAGGGAAATTCTCTATATTTCTTAATTCGTAAACTCTTCAAGGCCGCAAGAAGGGCAACGGGTTGCCCCGGTTTGGTCCAGAGCGGTCAGGGACGGCGTTCCAGGAGGGACACTCCCGGACCCTGTCCCCTGTTATGTCAATAGGCTGTCAATAGGGAGGAACGTTGGCGAATCACGAGTCGACAAAAAAAGATATCCGAAGAAATGCCAAGCGCCGGGAGCGCAACCGCCAGGCCATTACCACCATGCGCACTCTCGCCCGCAAGGTTGAAGAGGCCGTCACCGCCGGAAAGACCGAAGAGGCCAAAGAGGCTCTCATGCGGGTGGTTCCGTTTATCGACCATGCCGTCAATCGTGGGATCCTCCATCGCAATACCGCCTCCCGGAAGATTTCCCGGCTGACCCTCAAGGTCAATGGAGCGGCTTCCGCCAAATAGCCCTCTTTTTCTCGCGAGGCTGGTCGGAGGATCTGCCCAGTCACGCGAGGACTGAGAGCGTTTTTTCTAAGCTTTTCGTCCTCCCTCGCCAGATTTCCCTGACGCATTCCCACCGAAAAGAATGAATAATGACGCGGAGAGTCGATCCATCACCAAGTCTGGGGCGACCCCGGATTTCAGAAGACGGTCCGCCTCTGCCAGAGCATCGATCCCCTGTGAGACTCCATTGGCGGGAAGCCGGCGGGCGGCCCTGACCGCGGAATCTGCCACAAAGGGCTGGACTCCGGCCACCAGCGCCACCATTCTTGCCGCTTCCTTCTCTCCTCCTCCCTGAGCCAAGCTCCCCTGAGCGATCCGATAGAGTTTCCATTGACGATGTAAAAGAGAGATCAGTCCGAAGGGAGACTGGCCGTTGTCGAGAAATCTCCGCCATTCGATAAAAAACTTCTTGTCCTTTCCCTCTAGCCCTCGAAGAAGCTCGAAGACCGTCTTGTAATGGCTTTCAACTCCGTGCTTCTGAAGAAGCGCCGCGGTGATCGACGGGCCCATTCCCTCTTTTCTGAGGTCGGAAAAAAGCTGGTCCACAGGGCCCGGGGATCCCTCGAAGGTCGTCAAAAGGGGCGCGATGGCCTCCTTGGCGAGCCTCAGTTCGTGGCGTTCCGCAAGAAAGTGAAGCCAGGCTTCACGGTCGGCCGGCTTGGAAGGCAAGGCCAGGGAGTAGGCGGGAATGGCTTTCGACCAGGACAAAAGAGTTTTCTCGGGGGCCTCGAGGACAAGGACTGTCGAGCTGTGGCGGTTTTTTTCAAGGAGGGCTTTCGGGTCGAGCTCCTCCGCGCGCTCAGCCTTTGCAATCCAGAGGATCCGTTTCCCTCCGAAGAGAGGCCGTTCCCTGATGCGGGCAAGGAGGCGGTATTGGGGGGCCTCATCGCCACCGAGGGACTCGATGGAGGCTCCCGCCTCTTCGGGGGCAACCCCCAAAAGATCCAGAAGGTGGCGCCGAACCCAAAGAGAAAGGAGCGGGTCTCCCAAGGAGACGCCCAGAACGGTGGCAGGAAGTGTCTTGGCCTTCAGGAACTCAAGGCAGGGATGAATCAGGGGGCACCTCCCGGAGCGGGTCCGGGGACGGCCGAGCCGTTGGGCAGGACGGTTCCCGGTGTCATGGGAGAGGCGCCGACCTGATTTTGCAAGGACAGGGGATTGAAGGCGGTGGAGCTGATCGAATGGGCCATGAAGTTCACGAGCCGGACGGAGGCGTTCATGGCGGCCGTATTGAGGGCATATTGCTGCGTGGTCTGGAGCAGGGAGAGGTTCAGGCTCATGTACTGAATGGCAGTTCCGATGATCGACCCTCCATGCCAGAGTTCCGTTCCGTTGTAGCCGGTCGCATGGGCATCGAGAATGATCTCCATCTGGTATTCCTGGATTCCGTTGACGCTGGAGAGAGCGAGCGGCATCTGGGCCACGGCCACGACCCTCCCCCAGATGATGATGTCCGCGTGTTTGGGGTCGTTGACGAGAATCACTCCCGAGGTGCGAAGGAGCGTGTCCTTGATGGACTGGGTGACGGTGGTCTCCACAAGGGGAAAGAGGGTGTTGTTGTGAAATGTCTTCACGGCGATTCGAACCGTCTTTCCGAAGCTCATCTGCCGGGCGGCAGGAATCTTGGAGAGCCGGTCGAGGTTGAAGAAGTGGTACCCGCACCCTGAAAGCCCCAGAAGCATCAGGGCAAGGAAGAGGGGAAGGGGAGCATGGCGTTTCATGAAGACGGCCGGACCACAAGGTTCAGAAGCTTGCCGGGGACGAAGATGCCTTTCATGACAGTTTGTCCTTCCAACGCCCGGACAACTTTCTCGTCCTTGCGGGCCTCCCTTTCGACGTCGTCTTGGGAACTCCCCGGAGGAAGGGTGACAGTCGCCCGGAGCTTTCCGTTGATCTGGATGACAAAGGCAACCGTCTCTTTCACCAAGGCCTTGGGATCGGCCACCGGCCAGCTCAAGGTCTCAATCCGATCGATGCCGAGCCTCTCGCCAAGGTGGTGGGCGATATGCGGAGCAAAGGGGGAGAGAAGTGTCAGGAGGGTGAGATACCCTTCCCGCAGGAGCGGGGCCCGAACGGGGGCCGGCTCTCCGGAAAGTGCCTGGTAGCTGCCCAAGGCATTGAGAAGCTCCATGAGGGCGGCAATGGCAGTGTTGAGCTGGGCATGGCTGTCGAGGTCGGTGGTCACCCGCACGATGGTTTCGTGGATCTTGCTCCGAAGTGCCGCGGCGTCGGGTGTCAGCTCCGTTCCTGGTGAATCACCTGTGGCCTGGGGAAATTCCTCGAGTAGGGCGTTCACCCGGCCATAGAGGCGTCCGAGAAATCGGTAGGCTCCTTCCACCGCCTTGTCGTCCCAGGAGAGATCCTTGTCGGGAGGTGCCGAAAAGAGCGTAAAGAGGCGGACGGTATCGGCCCCGTACTGGGCAATCAGATGGTCCGGGTCCACGACGTTGCCCTTGGACTTCGACATCTTGGCGCCGTCCTTCAGGACCATCCCCTGGGTCAGGAGGGTGTTGAACGGCTCCTGGACCGGGGAGAGCCCCAGGTCATAAAGCACCCGGGTAAAGAACCGGGAGTAAAGGAGGTGGAGGATGGCGTGCTCGACCCCCCCGATGTATTGGTCCACCGGCAGCCAATAGGAAAGATCTTCGGGGACGAATGGGGCCGCCCCCTCCGGTGTCCCTCCGGCAAACCGGAGAAAATACCAGGAGGAATCGATGAAGGTGTCCATCGTGTCGGTCTCCCTGCGGGCTGTTCTCTTGCAGACCGGGCAGGGGACGGAAGAGAAGGAGGGATGTTCTCCCAGGGGGGAGCCCCCCTTGCCTGAAAAGTGGACATCTCTCGGAAGGAGCACCGGGAGATCCCCTTCCGGCACGGGAACGATCCCGCAGTGCGGACAGTGAATCACCGGAATGGGGGTGCCCCAGTATCGCTGCCGGGAGATTCCCCAGTCGCGAAGGCGGAAGGTTTCACGCGACTGACCGAGCTTTCGGGACTCGAGCTCTTTTGTGATTTCCGTGCGCGCGGTCTCGCTGTCCATTCCACTGAATCGTTCGGAGTCGAAAAGCGTCCCGTCCTCCGTCATCGCCTGGACCCCAGCTCCCTGGGCCTCCCCGTTCGGAGCGATGACCTTTTTGACCGGGAGACCGTATTTTTGGGCAAATTCAAAGTCGCGCTGGTCATGGGCCGGGACCCCCATCACGACGCCGGTTCCATAGGAGGCGACGACAAAGTTCCCGATCCAGAGGGGAATCTTTTCTCCCGTCAGGGGATGGCGAACCATCCGTCCGGTAAAGGCTCCTTCTTTCTCGGGCTCCTCCCGGCTTTCCTTGGTCCTCTTCTTTAAGGTCTCCTCGATAAAGTTCCGGGCCTTCTTTTCCTGGGGAGATCCTGCGAGAAGGAGGTCCATGTCGGGGTGTTCGGGGGCCATGGTGACAAAGGTCACCCCGAAAAGGGTGTCGGCCCGCGTTGTAAAGACCTTGAGGCGAAGAGGCGCAGCTCTTTCGTCGAGGGTGAGAGGGTCCACCTCGAAGGTGATTTCCGCGCCGGTGGAGGGGGAGATCCAGTTGGCCTGCATGGTCCGGACTCTCTCGGGCCATCCCTCCAGGGACGAAAGCCCCGCCATGAGATCCCGGGCGTAGTCGGTGATTCGGAGAAACCACTGGTTCATGGTCCGGAGAATGACCTGACTGCCGCATCTCCAGCACTGACCGTCCTCCACCTGTTCATTGGCGAGCACCGTGGCGCAGGAGTCGCACCAGTTGAGAAGGGCCTCCTTCCGGTAGGCCAATCCCTTTTCCAGAAGCTTCAGGAAGAACCACTGGTTCCAGCGATAGTAGGATGGGGAGCAGGTGGCGACCTCTCGATCCCAGTCGTAGGAAAGACCGAGCCTCTGGAGCTGCTCTTTCATGTGGGCGATATTGCTTTCGGTCCATTCGGCCGGGTGGATGCCCCTGAGGATGGCCGCGTTTTCTGCGGGGAGACCAAAGGCGTCCCATCCCATGGGGTGGAGAACGTTGTAGCCCCTCATGCGCTTGTAACGGGCAATGGCATCTCCGATGGAATAGTTCCGGACATGTCCCATATGAATCCGTCCGGAAGGGTAGGGAAACATCTCGAGACAGTAGTATTTGGGCCTTGTCCGGTCGGCCTTCGTGGAGAAGGCCTTGTCGGATTTCCATCGGTTCTGGACAGTCTTTTCAATGTCGTCAAAGGGGTAAAGAGGATCGCTCACCGGGACTCCTTGGATTGAGAGGCAGTTGTCGCACGGGAGATTTTATCACAGGAGAGGCGAGGTTGGGACAGGGAAAACAGGCGGTTCATCGGCAGCGGATAGGCGAAGAGGGGTTCCCCTCTCGACAACGTTGAAAAAAATCTGCTAGAATCTTGTCCGTTGTCCATCCTCGTCCCATCACTGGGGGATCGTCTAATGGCAGGACGACAGTCTCTGGATCTGTCTATCTAGGTTCGACCCCTAGTCCCCCAGCCATTCTTGTCTCATTCTCGAACGAAAATCCCTCGGAATGGTTCTCCCCCGGCGTTGCATTTTTCAAAAACGTCCATCTTTTTTCT
>JAKARS010000026.1:12787-14657 GCA_021828375.1 Nitrospirota bacterium | reverse complement strand
TCCCGTCCCGGAACAATCACCACAAGACCGACCCCCATATTGAAGACCCGGAGCATTTCCTCAAGATCGATGGATCCCTTGTCCTGAATATAGGAAAAGATCGGGGGAACTGGCCACGACCCGGTCCGTACACGCACGGACGTTCCTTCCGGGAGGATCCGCGGGATATTCTCTGTCAGGCCTCCTCCGGTAATATGGACAAAGGCTCCCACAGAAAGGACTTCGCGCATTCCCGCCATGAGCGAGACATAGATCCGGGTCGGCGTGACGAGAAGATCCCCCCACGTTGTTTCCGGCTCGAAGGGAACGGGAGACAGGGGCTCCACCTTTTCTCCGTCCAGGAGGACCCGGCGGGCCAGGGAAAATCCGTTGGAGTGAATGCCCGATGAGGCGATGCCATAGACCGCATCCCCCGGACGAATGGTTTTCCCGTCAATAATTTTCTCTCGATCGGCAATTCCAACACAAAATCCCGCCAGATCGAAATCCCCCGGAGCATAAAGCCCGGGCATCTCAGCCGTCTCTCCTCCGAGGAGGGCCATGTTGGCCTCCTGGCACCCCTTGACCACGCCTTCCATCACAGGAAGGGACTCCTCGATATCCAGCCGGCCGGTGGCAAAATAGTCGAGAAAAAAGAGGGGGTCGGCCCCCATCACCGCGATATCGTTGGCGCACATGGCGACAAGATCGATTCCCAGCCCATCGAATCTCTTCGCCCATCGGGCCACAAGGAGCTTGGTCCCCACCCCGTCGGTGCCAGAGACCAGAACCGGATCACTGTAGCGGGCGAAATCCGGACGAAAAACCCCTCCAAACCCCCCGATGCCCGAAACAATTCCTGAGCGATCCGTCTTTCTGGCGAGCGGCTTGATGGCCTCGACCCATCGATTCCCGCGATCGATCGAGACTCCCGCCTGGGCATAAGCGCCCTCGCCCCCCTGATCTCCCACGCTTCTGACCTCCCCTTGACTTGAATTCCTGACACGTTCTGATAAAATGCTAATGCTTTTTTAAAAAGATTATCCTTTGTCTATAAATAGCACATTTCCCCTAATCTTTCCGACATCTTCTTCCGATAAGAGATTCAACGTAACCTGATGGATCTCTGAGGAAGGAGCAACCACTTTCTAAAGAGCAGGATTGTCCTCACGATCATAGCCCATCGAAGGCCTCGTCAACAAGGACATCCTTCCCACCCATCGCGCAAAGGACCGACTCCATGCCTGGCTTTTTTCTCCGCCTCAAATCGGTGACATTTTCGGCTCTCCTCCTGGGAGCGGGACTCTCCCTCGCCTCCTGCGGAGGAAACGGAAACATGTTCGGAAACGGCTCGGGCTCCCCCTCCTCGGCCACCGCCGCGAACCAGATCGCCGGCATCGACATCGCCAACGGCAACTACTCCGGAGCGATTGCGGTGCTCTCTCCCTTCTGTCCGAACAACAACTGTCAGACATCCGACATTGCAAACACCCTGGCCAACGCCTACATGGCGATGGGGAACTCAAGCACAGCCGCCTCCGTGACCGGGACGACCTCCATTACCGGAGCCAGCGGGGGGGGCGCCACCGTCTCACAGATCCTTTCGAGCGTCCTGAATCTCGTGAACGGGGGATCCAGCACATCCACCACGGCGATCATCCAGGCCGTCTTTCAGGCCGTTCCCTGCATCAGCAACAACACCTGCACCCAGACCTATCTCGACAACCTGGCCACCGCCGTGCAGATCCTGGCGAACACCCCCTGCACCGGCCCGACCTCCGTCGCCGACAACTGTCCCGACTCCTCCACCATCATTGTGGCCGATATGCTCTACCTCCTGGCGGCGGCGCAATATGACACCGGAATTGCCTACGCCAACAATGCCTGGGAG
>JAKARS010000026.1:0-12687 GCA_021828375.1 Nitrospirota bacterium | reverse complement strand
CACCGGCCCGACCTCCGTCGCCGACAACTGTCCCGACTCCTCCACCATCATTGTGGCCGATATGCTCTACCTCCTGGCGGCGGCGCAATATGACACCGGAATTGCCTACGCCAACAATGCCTGGGAGATCTGCACAAAAGACGGGGGAGGATTGTCCGGATGCACCTCTCTTTCAGGCATCACAAGTCAAACAATCGCCTCGGCCCAACTGTCAAATATGGGAGCCATCCTCGACAGCCTTTCGGTCTCCGGCGCAGGAACACCCTCCATCACCATCAACAATGCCGATATTGTCAATGTTATTCCCTATTTTCTCACCTCCTTCGGAACCTCGAGCAACTCCAATATCATTGGACCCATCAACCAATTTCTGAACAGCCTCAACTGCTATGCAACAAGCGGATCCAATTGCACCCCCTCGAGTCAATCCACAACGGCCCCAGGAGGCATTTTGTTTTCGTCTGTGGCTCTGACGGATCTTTTGTCGACGCTCTGACCCCGAACCGAACACGATTGAAGGATCATTGATGATGAAAAAAACGACCATGCACCATTTCAGAATCCCGCTAGCAGGAGCGCTCTTCGGAGTCATGTTGACCCTTTCGTGTCTCTCCCGCCCCGCCCTGGCCGGAGGACCCTCCGGAGTCGCCGGAACGGCTCTCTTCGAGCAGTTCCCCATGCTCTACCAGGGAGTCTCCGTCGAGGGTATGGGAGGCGCCTTCACCGCCGTGGCCAACGACGAAAACGCCCCCTTCTACAACCCGGCTGGCCTCGACAACATCCAGGACACGACCTTTGCCATCCTCAACATCTCCGGCGAAGTCTCCTACCCCACCCTCTACCCCAACCTTTACAACAGCGTCCAGGGGCTGGGATCGGGCAATACCTCCGGCTACATCAATGCCTTCAACAACGTTGCAGGCCAGACCATGTATGCCCGGGTGGGGGACTGGTCCAACTACACCACCCACGACTTCTCCATCGGAATCCTTTCCAACAATCAGATGGCGGCGGTGGCCAATCCGACCCCCACAACCAACAATCTCGCCTCTGCCGCGGCCCTGTCGGATACCGGCATCGTCGTCAGCGGGGCCATGGGGTTCTTCAACCACCACCTCCAGATCGGGGGAACGCTCATGGGTCTCGAGCAGTACTTCTTCAATCTGCCGGCCCTGTCCGTCACCCAGGTCTCAAGTTTTTCCAGCACTCTGACGAGCAATCTTGCCAACGGGTTCGGCATCGTGGGCAACCTCGGCGCGATCTACCACTTTGACGCTCCCCTCAACCCCACCCTCGGCGCCTCGATTCTTAATGTGGGAACGGCAAGCTTTGGAAGTGCCGGATCCCTCCCTCAGATCATCAATGCCGGTGTCGGCATCGATCCCGATATCGGCTTTGGTCAGCTGATCGCCGACATCGATTACGTCGACATCACCAACTACCTCTACTACACCGGAGACTCCCTCTGGCTCCACACCCGCTTCGGTGTGCAATACAAGTTTCCCTACATTCTGACCCTCTCGGCCGGAGTCTACGAAGGCTACCCCACGGTGGGCGCCGGGATCGATCTCTGGGCGGCACGTCTCAATGCCTCTTACTACACCGAAGAGGCGAGCCCCATTCCGGGGCTTGAGCCCAACCACATTCTGGCCTTGCAGGTCGCCTTCGGCTGGATGTAGCAGAGCCCCCCTTCCCGCTTCGGAGCAACAAAAAAGGCGCCTTTCGGCGCCTTTTTTATTTGGGTTGAAACCCTTGCCTGCCTTTTCGCTCAAACATTCAGCCATCCCAACACATCAGAACGGTATCCCGCCTCCCCTTTGGAGTCTTGACCTCAGTGAAGCCCCGATGGGGTGGCTCCGACGGGAGCCGGAAGGTCAGTGGTTGTTCGGGCAATTCGTTCAAGGGCGGATTTGGCGGCCTTCTGCTCCGCCTCCTTCTTCGAATGCCCCTGCCCTTCTCCCCAGTTCCTGTCGCGAATCCGAACCGCCACCTCAAAGACCTTCTGATGGTCGGGTCCGGACTGGCCTGTAATCACATATTGGGGAAGGGTTTCAAGTTCCCGTTGGCAGTATTCCTGGAGCTGGGTCTTGTAGTCGGCCACCGACTCACCCCGGGAGGCGCTTTCAAAGAGCTCACGGAACTCCCGAAGGATGAACTGACGGGCGGCATCGAGTCCTCCATCCTGATAGATGGCGGCAATGACGGCTTCCAAGGCATCGGAGAGGATGGAGTTCTTCTCCCGGCCTTGGGTCATCTCTTCCCCCCGGCCGATCAGAAGGTAGCGGCCAAGACCGATATTGCGCGCAATTTGCGCCAGGGAGGGCTCGGAGACAATTCGCCCCTTGAGTTTTGAGAGCACCCCCTCAGGAGAGTCCGGCCAGAGGCGCATGAGGTATTCGGCCACCACAAGCCCCAACACCGTATCTCCCAGGAACTCAAGCCGTTCATTGTCCCGACGGACCCCCCCCTTTTTCGTCTCGTTGGTAAAAGACTTGTGGATTGTCGCCTCCTCGAGGCGCTCCAGGGAGGAGAAGCGATAGCCCAGGCGCTCTTCGAGAACAGGGAGATTTTGCATCCACTGGGAGCGGGGAAGCATCGAGGCCCCTTTGATGGTGAGAGGAGTGGTTTCTTCAGTCGACTCGGGCAATGACAAGGGAGGCGTTTGTCCCGCCGAAGCCAAAGGAGTTCTTGAGGATTGTCCGGACGGGGCGTCGCCGCGCACCCTCCGTCACATAGTCAAGATCGCATTCCGGATCCGGATTATCGACATTGATGGTGGGAAGGATCATCCCGTGGCGGAGGCTCATGAAGGCCATCGCGGTCTCCACGCCACCCGCGGCCCCCAGAAGGTGGCCCATCATCGACTTGAGGGCTGTCACGGCAATCTTGTCGGCATGAGCGCCAAAGACCGTCCGAAGGGCCTTTGTCTCCAGCTTGTCGGCAAAGGTCGAGGTCGCATGCGCGCTGACATGCTCGACCTCTTCCGGGGCAAGTCCGGCATTGGACAAGGCCATCCGCATGCAGCGAACGGCGCCGGAGGCATCGTCAGGAGGAGCGGTAATATGGTAGGCATCCCCTGTGAGGCCATACCCCAGAACCTCCCCGTAGATCGTGGCATTCCGGGCCTTGGCCCCTTCGAGGGTCTCGAGGACGACAACACCGGCCCCCTCGCCCAAGACAAATCCGTCACGGTCGCGGTCAAAGGGTCGGGAGGCTCTGGCGGGATCCTCGTTTCTTGAGGAGAGGGCTCGGGCGGCCGCAAATCCCGAGACAGTCAGGGGTGTAAAGGCCGATTCCGCTCCGCCGGCGAGCATGACGTCCGCATCCCCTCGCCGGACCATGTGATAGGCATCCCCGATGCAATGAACACCGGTGGCGCAGGCGGTGACGGCACAGGAGTTCGGTCCCTCCAGACCCATCCGGATCGCAATCTGGCCTGAGGCCAGATTGATCAGCACCATGGGAATAAAAAAGGGAGACACCTTTCGGGGTCCTCCCTCCACGAGTTGACTGTGGTAGTACTCGATCCCTCCGATACCGCCTATTCCGGAGCCGACATAGACGCCGATCCGCTCCCGGTTGTCGTCCCCGATCTCAAGACCCGCATCGTCGGCCGCCATCTGGGCCGCCGCTACGGCATAATGGATGAAGGTATCCATTTTCTTGATTTCTTTTTTGTCGATCCACTGGGCCGGATCGAATCCCTTCACCTCCCCCCCGATACGGACGGGAAGGTCAGACGGATCGAAGCGGGTGATGGCCGAGACCCCCGACCGGCCGGCCACGGCCGCCTCCCAGGTGTCTTTCGCCGTATTCCCCAGGGGGGAGACGACCCCCACCCCAGTCACGACAACACGCCGGTCCTGAAGGGGACGGATGGGCATCAGACGCGCTCGCTGATGTAGTCGATCGCATTCTGGACGGTGGAGATCTTCTCGGCATCCTCATCAGGGATCTCGATACCGAACTCTTCTTCGAGAGCCATGACAAGCTCGACGGTGTCGAGGGAGTCGGCACCAAGGTCCTCAACGAAATGGGACTCCGGATGGACCTCTTCCTCATCCACACCCAGCTGCTCTGCAATAATCTTTTTGACCCGGTCATTAATAGCCATGAAAGAGAACCTCCTAAAAAAATGTCTCGCCCGGGAACATCTCCCGGGCGTTGCCGTCTTACGGCATGGCGAGTCCGCCATTCACTGGAATGACCGCACCCGTAATATAGCCCGCAGCCGGATCGGCGAGAAAGCGAACCGCATGAGCGATCTCTTCTCCCGTACCGAACCGTCTCACGGGAATCCGATCAAGGACTCCGGAGGTGACACTCTCCGGAAGACCCGCCGTCATGTCAGTTTCGATAAAGCCCGGAGCCACCACATTGACAGTGATTCCCCGGGTCCCGACCTCGAGGGCCACAGACTTGGAAAAGGCTTCGAGACCGCCCTTGGAGGCGGCATAGTTGGCCTGGCCCGCGTTCCCCGTTGTCCCCACCACAGAGGAAATGGAGATGATCCGCCCATAACGCTGCTTCATCATGGGACGAAGGACCGCCCGGACCATGCGAAAAGGACCGACAAGATTCACGTCGATGACCTCCCGGAAGTCCGCTTCCTCCATTCTGACGAGGAGTTTGTCCCGGACGATCCCGGCGTTGTTCACAAGAATATCAACCCTTCCCGAGCGATGCAAGATCGACTCGACGGCTCCGTCGATAGAGGCGGGATCGTTCAGGTCGAGTCGAACCACCTCCCCCCGATCGCCTCCAGGAAGGTCCGCAACACGGGACTTCAACTCCGCTTCGTTGGAGCGGCATCCGAAATAGACGCGATGGCCGGCCTCCAGAAGCCCTTTGGCGACCGCCCATCCGATCCCCCGATTGGCACCGGTGACCAGTGCGGTAAAGACAGCGGGAAGTGAATTCTCCTTGTCACGCATCTCTACTCCTTGGAAACCTTGGGGTCCGTGGTGACCCAGGTGAGTTTTTCCGGGGGCCCCATCTGGCGCTCCACCCGCTTTCCAAGGCCCGTCAGCACGGAGCCCGAACCCACCTCCACAAAACGGGTGACCCCCGAGGCAATCACCGTCTCCATCGATTTTGTCCACTCCACGGGAGACTCGAGCTGGCGAACAAGAAGATCGCGGATCTCCGACGACGCTTCGCCCGGGCCCACAAACGAGGCCGTCACATTGGCCACCACCGGAACATTGAGGGGCTTGAACACCGTCCGGTCGAGAAGCTCCTTCATCGCCCGGGCGGCAGGACTCATGAGGGCCGTATGGGAGGGAACGGAAACCGCCAGAGGCACTATCTTCCGAACGCCCGCCGCCCGCAGGGCGTCGATGGCCTTCTCCACCGTCTCCTTCTGGCCGGCAATCACACATTGTCCCGGACAATTGTCGTTGGCCACCGACACGACTCCTCCGGTGTGCGCCCTGACCTCCGCCAGGACCCGGTCGATCTCCTCCCTGGAGGGACCCAAAACGGCGGCCATGAGACCGGTGCCCGCCGGAACGGCCTTTTGCATGAACTCTCCCCGACGGTGAACCAGAAGAAGCGCCTCCTCGAAGGGCAAGGCCCCGGCGGCCACATAGGCGGAATACTCTCCCAGGCTGTGGCCAAGAACCACGGAAGGAGACTCCTCCTCAAGCCGGCCCAGCGCCAGCACGCTGCACAGAAGAAGAAGCGGCTGAGTCCACTGCGTCTGATCGAGGATTCCCGAGGGGTCGTTCCGGGAGATCTTCCTCACATCCGACGAAAGGATCTCCGAGGCCCGGTCAATGAGGCGCTGCTCGTCGCTTGCGTCGAAGCGGTCGAGCATTCCCGGAGACTGGGATCCCTGTCCGGGTAAGAGATAGGCTGTTTTCATGCGCGGCTCCTTTTCTGAAGGTCGGCTTCCCAGGTGAGAAGGCCCGATCCCCAGGTCACACCGGCCCCGAAGGCCGTCAACAATATTCGGTCTCCCTCCGCCACCCGCCCTCCCCGGACGGCTTCGTCGAGAGCCACCGGAATCGAGGCGGCCGAGGTGTTTCCGTAACGGTCGATATTCACCATCACCTTCTCCGGAGGGAGCGCCAGACGGGAGGCCAGGGCGTCAATAATGCGAATGTTGGCCTGGTGCGGCACCAGAAGATCGATGTCGGCGGGAGAGACCCCGTCGAGAGCGAGCACCTCCAGAACCGACTCCTGCAGCTGGCGCACGGCCATCTTGAAGGTCTCTCCCCCCTTCATCCG
Organism: Nitrospirota bacterium; assembly: GCA_021828375.1. Lineage (GTDB taxonomy): Bacteria > Nitrospirota > Leptospirillia > Leptospirillales > Leptospirillaceae > UBA4572. The sequence continues at coordinate 6,456 of JAKARS010000026.1, read as the reverse complement.
GATCGTGGGAGGTTCCTCCGTCCGGCGGGTTCCCCCGGCCGGAACGTGAATCATCTCCCAGTGGCGTCCGTCCGCTCCCAGCCTGAAGGAGCCAAGACCTCGGGAGGCCACGGCGGAGGCCTCGACCACCACGGCACCGGCCCCGTCTCCGAAGAGAATGGCGGTGCTCCGATCCGACCAGTCCAGAGACCGGCTCATGACCTCGGATCCGATCACCAGAAGCCGGGAGGCCGCCCCTGTCTCGACCAGACTCTTGGCGACCGTCATGGCGTAGACAAATCCCGAACAGACCGCGTTGAGGTCAAAGGCAAAGGCCCGGGTCGCCCCCAAGCGTGCCTGGACGAGACAGGCGGTCGAGGGAAAGAGAATGTCGGGCGTCGCCGTGGCCAGGAGGATCCCGTCGATATCGGAGGCCGAAAGTCCCGAGGACTCAAGGGCCTTTTTGGCCGCTTCGACGGCGAGGTCCGAGGTCGACTCGCCCTCGGCGGCGATCCGCCTCTCCCGGATACCCGTCCGTTCCCGGATCCAGCTGTCGCTGGTCTCAAGATAGGCGGCAAAGTCGTCATTGGTCATGACCCGGGAAGGGGCGTAGGAACCGGTTCCGGTGACAACGGCGCGGAGGGGGCTCATCCTCCTGCCTCGCGGTTTCCACCGGGCGCCATTTCAGCCTTGAGGGCCTCAGTGAGACCCGACGCCGCCAGACGATCGGCCATGCCGATGGCATTCTTGATCGCCAGGGCATTGGAGCGCCCATGGCAAATGACAAAGAGCCCGCCCACTCCCAGAAGAGGGGCTCCCCCATACTCTGCCCAGTCGATTCTTTTTTTCATGCGGGAAAGGGCCGGACGCAGGAGAAGACCCCCGATCTTCGAGCGGAAATCTGACCGGGCTGCATCCTTCATCATCTCCATGATGGTCTGGGCCAACCCTTCCGCCTCCTTGAGGACAATGTTGCCCACAAACCCGTCACAGACCACCACATCCGTCTCCCCCGAAAAAATGTCACGGGATTCGATGGGACCGGTAAACCAGGGGTAGGCTTCCCCCTTCTCGCCCCCCTCTCCCCGTCCCCGGAGAAGGTCGATGGTCCGCGCCACGAGCTCGTTTCCCTTGGTCTCCTCCTCTCCGTTGGAGAGGAGGGAGACCCGGGGCTGGTCGACGGAAAAGAGATGGCGGGAGAGGAGGCGGCCCATGCGGGCAAAGGAGACGAGATGGGAGGGCTTGCAGTCGACGTTGGCCCCCCCATCGACAAGAATAAAATGTCCGGAATCGGGGGCCGCTTCAGGGCTGGGTGAAGTCTGATGGGAAGCGTGTTTCCGGGAGGGGCGGCAGGGAAGGATCGTTCCGATGGTGGGGCGTTCAACCCCGCTGATGCGGCCGAGAACCCACATGGCCGCGGCAAGGGAAGCGCCGGAATGCCCTGCAGAGACGGCTCCCTGTGCATGGCCTTTCTTGACAAGCTCCGCAGAGACCCACACGGTGGACTCCCGCCGCTTCCTGACATCGGAGGCCTTGTCCGTCATGTCGATGACGTCTTTCGCCTCGACGATCTCAAAGGTAGTCGGGGGAAGTGAGAGGGCCCGAAGGCGCTCGCGAATGACGGCAGGGTCCCCCACCAGAACGACTTCGGTCCCGAAGTCCCTTCTGGCAAGGTCAGCCCCTGCGACCAGGGGGTCGGAACCAAAGTCCCCACCCATCGCATCGAGAGCGATCTTCATTATGGCGTGGTCGGATCCTCAGCCGTTCTTGACGCGGAGAACGGTGCGCTTGTTGTAGGTCCCGCAGGAGAGGCAGGCATAATGGGGCTGCTTCGGCTCGCCACAGGCGGGGCAGGTCACGACGGCCGAGAGAGTCAGCTTCTTGTGGGTGCGGCGCTTGTCACGGCGAGCCCGGGAAATTTTGGTTTTTGGATGTGCCACGGATCAACTCCTTTTACAATTGTATGGATCGGGGCCAGGCTCCCGGAGGAACCCAGAACGGCCACCGTCACGTTTTCCCGATCGAAACCGGGGTATGTCTCCTGAATCGGTCCAACCGCCATCAAACCTCACCCCATTGACGCCTCAGAGGTTTTCCGGATGGCCACATTCTTTCTGATTCCGGTCCTGCCCACACACCGGGCACAACCCCCGACAGTCCTCCCCACACAGGGGGTAGAAGGGGAGATCGGTCAGGATCAACTCACGAAGCCAGGGTCCCAGGTCCACCCAACCATCGCTTCCGTACCGTTCGAGAGACTCGGGATCGGGATCCTTCTGGTGAAAGAACATCGTCCGCTCGGAGGTCTCCCCCGTCCGGACAAATTCGGAAAGACACCGAACACACGTCAGGGGAATTTCATAGCTGACGGAGAGATCCACGTGGACATCGGTCCCGTCTCTCCCGATCTCACCGGTTATCCGACCGTCGATCCGGGAAAACTCTTCCCGGGTCTCCTTCTCGAGAAAAACCGCGGGAGCGGAGGCCACCTCCGCGGAGAGGGAGAGGTCCACCTCAAGGGGGGCTGTCACGCGGGTATCGGGGATACTGTCAATGTGGTATCTAAGCATTACAAAGGGTTCATTTTAGGCATCGGTTCGACCGGTGTCAACCGCTCCGGTCGAACCCAGGTGATCGGCAATCCACTCGGAAAGGGCGGAGAGATCGACCGTATGCCTCTCTCCCGAGCTTCTGACCTTGATTTCGGCACGGTTTTCCCGGAGGCCTTTTTCTCCGAGAATGACCTGGACGGGAAATCCGCAAAGATCGGCATCGGCAAACTTGACTCCGGCCCGCAGATCCCGATCGTCGACAAGCACCTCCTCCGGGAACCGCTCCTCGAGGAGGCCGGCGATCCGGAGGGCCTTCTCTGAAAGTTCGGCATCGCGTCCTCCCAGGGGAAGGACCGCCACGGCAAAGGGAGCCATGGCCACCGGCCAGATGATTCCGGCGTCGTCGTGGGACTGTTCGATGGCGGCCGCCAGAAGCCGGCTGACCCCGATCCCGTAACATCCCATGTGAAACAGTGTCTCCCGTCCGTCGGGATCGAGAAAGCCCGCCTCCATGGGAGCACTGTAGCGATCCCCAAGGTCGAAGACATGGCCGACCTCGATGGCCGTCGTTCGCTCGAGAGGCGCCTGGCAAAGAGGGCAGTGTGTCGCCGCCCCCGCGAGCTCCACATTGGAGGCATAGCGACAGGATCCGCAGAAGACGACGGTATCTTCTCCCGAGGGGGCGAGCACCATGAACTCATGGGAGGAAAAGCCGCCGATATTTCCGGTATCGGCCTCCACCATCCTGACCGACAGCCCCAGACGGGCAAAGATTCGAAAATAGGCCTCCTGCATGATCCGGTAGCACTCGGCCCCCTCCTCCTTCGACCGGGCAAAGGAATAGGCGTCCTTCATCACAAATTCCCGTCCCCGCATCAGCCCGAAGCGGGGACGCATCTCGTCGCGGAACTTCGTCTGGATCTGGTAGAGGGTCACGGGAAGCTGGCGGTAGCTGTTCAGAAGCCCCGAGGCGAGCTCGGTCACCACCTCTTCGTGGGTGGGACCCAGGGCAAAGGAACGGTCGTGCCGGTCCGTCAGGCGAAAGAGCTCCTTGCCGTATTTCTCCCAGCGCCCGGTCCTCTCCCACATCTCGGCTGGCTGAAGCGCCGGCATGAGGATCTCAAAGGCTCCCGCCCGGTCCATTTCCTCCCGGACAATCCGCTCGACTCGACGAAGGACCCTTGCCCCGAAGGGCAGGAAATCATAGAGGCCACCGGCCACCTTTCGCACATAGCCCCCCCTGAGCATGAGGCGATGGCTCACGGTCTCCGCTTCCGCCGGATCCTCGTGGAATGTGACATAAGGAAGTCGGGTCGTCCTCACGACTTCTCCGCGATGATGGCTTCAGCCGGAGCCATGGGAAGGGAAATCCTCCGCCCCTGGTCGTCCCGAAGACCCGAAATTCCGGCTTTTTTCATCATGTCCACCTTCTTTTCCACCTGGGCGATCAGCAGCTCTTCAAGATCCTGGGAGGGGATTTTCTTCACGACCTCTCCGTTTTCGAAGAAGATTCCGACGCCCTGCCCTCCGGCGATGCCCAGATCGGACTCCTTTCCTTCCCCGATCCCGTTGACCACACATCCCAGGATGGAAATGTCCATGGTCTCCTGAACATGGGCGAGGCGCTCCTCCACCCGGGCGGCAAGGCCAACCACATCGATTTCAAGGCGACCGCAGGTCGGACAGGCGATGACATTCACCCCTCGCTTCCGAAGTCCCAGGGACTTGAGGATTCCCCACGCCACCTTGACCTCTTCCACAGGGTCGGCCGCCAGGGAGACGCGGATGGTGTCTCCGATACCGCAGGCCAGAAGATAGCCCAAACCCACCGACGATTTCACCGTTCCGGAAAGAAGGGGGCCCGCTTCGCTGACCCCGATATGAAGCGGATAGTCGCATCTCTCGGAGGCCAGACGGTAGGCGTCGATGGTATCCAGAACATTCGAGGCCTTGAGGGAAATCTTGATGTCCTGGAAGTTCTCCTTTTCAAGAAGGGCCACATGGCGCATGGCCGATTCCACCATCGCCTCGGGGGTGGGGTGGCCATACAGATCCAGAAGGTCCCGCTCGAGCGACCCGGCATTCACCCCGATCCGGATGGGGAGCCCGCGATCCTTCATCCGTTCTACAATGGCTCGGATCTTGGTCTGGCTCCCGATATTGCCAGGATTGATTCGGACACCATCGACCCCCCCTTCGATCACGGTCAAGGCCAAATGGTAGTCGAAATGAATGTCGGCGATGACGGGGATGGGAGACCTCTTGTGGATCTTGCCGACGGCTTCTGCCGCCTCCTGGTCAACCACCGCCAGCCGGATGATCTCGCACCCCACCTCGGCGAGGGTTGAGATCTGGGCAAGGGTCCCCTCGATATCGCGGGTATCGGTGGTGGTCATGGACTGGACCGCCACCGGAGCTCCATCTCCGATAGGAACGGAGCCGACCATGATCCTCCGTGTCTTTTTTCGTGTGATTTGCATGAAAATCTCCTTACCGGGTCGTGCCGAAGACCCGCATGATATCGTTATAGAACGCAAAGACCATCACTGTCAGCAGGATCACAAATCCCAGCTGCATGGAAAGCTCCCGCACCCGGATCGAGGGCGGGCGTCTCAGGATCCCCTCCACCGCCAGAAAGAGAAGGTGTCCTCCGTCGAGGACGGGGATGGGAAGGAGATTCATGACCCCCAGCGTCACGCTCACAAACCCCATGAAGAAGAGGAGGTTCGACACCCCCGACTTGGCCGCCTTGGCGGACATCTGGGCAATCAGGATCGGTCCCCCCAGATTCTTCGGGGAGACTTCTCCCGCCACCATCTTCCAAAGGGAGACCAGGTTGATCGAGGCGATGTTCCATGTCTTGATCATGGCCATCCCCAGCCCCTCCGAAAATCCGTACCGGAGGGTGGTAAAGCTGCCAGAAGGGCCCACGCCGATCTTTCCCTGGCGTTCGGCTTCCCCGAAAAGGTTCTTTCCGGATTCGACCCGGGGAACGAGCGTAAAGTTCAACGGCTGGCTCCCCCGCAACACACCGATGACGACGGATTGCCCTCCCCGGTGTTCGATCATATGTCGCAGATCGTCCCAGCGGGCAATCTTCACGCCATCGACCGTCGTGATCCGATCCCCCTTCATCACCCCGGCCGCCTGGGCTGGGGAGCCAGGAAGAACTTGGCCAACAACGGCCTCCATGACCGGGAATCCCGTCCAGTAGACGGCAGAAAAAAGAAGAATGGCCAACAGGAAATTGGCAACAGGACCTGCCGCCGCGATCCCCATTCGCCGGGAGACGGAAAGGGCTGCGAAGGAGCGGGGGCGATCCTCGGGGGCGACCTTTTCGGGGTCGGTCTCTCCCAGCATCTTGACGTAGCCCCCGAGAGGAATCCAGGACACCCGGTACTCGGTTTCGCCGACGGTCTTGGAAAATATCGGGGGGCCAAATCCCACGGAAAACTTTTCGATCTTCACGCCAAAGCGCCGGGCCACGAGAAAGTGTCCCAGTTCATGAATGAGGATCAGAACACCGATGACAAGAATGAAGGAGAGAACGGCACTCACGTGCGACGCCTTTCTATGGGGTCAAAGGATCAGGGTCGGGAGGCAGCAAGGGCCGTCGCATGGGACTCTTCCTTGCGACTGACGGCCTCCTTGGCCAGGGACGTGGCCCGGGCCACCGCCTCCCGGATCTCGGCAAGGGAGCCGGGAATCCGCTCCGGCGCCTCGCCGAGGACCCGTTCCCAAAGGTCGAAGATGTCCGTAAAGGAAATCCTGCCGGCGAGGAAGGCCGCCACGGCAACCTCGTTGGCCATGTTCAGGTAGAGGGCTCCCTGACCCGGACGGGAGATGGAGCGGGCCGCCAGCCGTATCGCCGGGAAGGTCTCATGGTCGGGAGCGAAAAAGGTCAGCTGTCCCGTGGCGACCAGAT
>JAKARS010000053.1 GCA_021828375.1 Nitrospirota bacterium | reverse complement strand
ATCGCCCGGAAGACCGACCGGAACCGGGTCGCCCTTTCGGTCTGCCTGATTTCGGGGCTCGGGCCTCTGGTGAAGGACTTCGAGGCGCTTGGAATTCCTGTGACCTACATTCCCAAGCGGAGCCGGAAGGACCTGTCGGTCGTCCTGCGACTGGCCGACTTTTTCAGAAAAAAACGCTTCGACATCGTCCACACCCACCTCTTCACCGCCGACCTGTGGGGCCGTCTGGCGGGAGTGATTGCCCGTGTGCCGATTGTCTCGACGTCACACACCACAAGCGATCCGAATGTCGGCCGGATCGGCCGCTTCCTCGATCGGGCACTCGACCGGAAAAACAATGCGGTCATCTGTGTCTCGGAGGCGGTTCGACGCTATCGCATCTCCGGGGCAGGGTTTGACCCGAAGAAGCTTCATCTCATTGAAAATGGCATCGATCTCGACCGGTTCGAGGCCACCGTCTCCCGGGACGAGGTCTTGAAAAGGGTGGGCGTCGATGCAAAAAGACGGTGGATTGCCATCGTCGGACGGATGGTTCCCCTCAAGGGACATCGCTTTCTGATCGAGGCCCTTTCCATGATTTCGAAGGATTTTCCCGACGCCGGAATCCTGGTTGTGGGCGAGGGGGAGGACGAGGAGGAGCTGAGAACACTGGTCGAGAGACGGGGGCTTTCAGATCGCGTCGTCTTTCTGGGGCTCAGGCGGGATGTTCCCGAGATTCTCCGAGCGGTCGAGATCCTTGCCATGCCCTCCTCACGGGAGGGACTGCCTATCGTCCTTCTCGAGGCCATGGCGGCCTCTCTCCCGGTGGTGGTCACGCGGGTGGGGGGAATCCCCGAGGTTGTGACGGAGGAGAAGAGTGGACTTTTTGTCTCCCAGGATCCGGACTCGATCGCGGCGGCCCTGAGACGTCTTTTGTCCGATCCGGACCTTGCCCGGCTCCTGGGGCGGCAGGGACGACGTCTGATCGAGGAGCGCTACGATATCCGGACGGTGGCCCGGAGATATGAGGAGCTCTACCGCAAGGTGCTCCTTTCCGAGGAAGAAGGGCGATGATTTCCGTCCTCTATCTTGTCGACAATCTTGGCCCCGGCGGAAGCCAGCGCTATGTGGCCGAACTGGCAAGGCATGCCGCCTCGTTCGGCGTTTTGCCCCATGTCTGTTCCGCCAAGGAGGGAGGAGTCTTTCATGAAGAACTCCTCCGGGAGAAAACCCCTCTTTTCTTTGCTCCCTTTCGGAAGCTGTACGGTCCGGACGGGTTCCGGGCCCTGGCCACACTTGCGGGTTATGTCCGGTCGCACCGGATCGATGTCCTTCACACCTTCCAGACGAATGCCAACATTCTGGGAACGATGGCGGCCCGGATCACCGGACGGCGCGTGATCACCACCCGAAGGGACATGGGGGATTTCGGCATGCGGGGATCCCCTCGCCTTGCGGCCTTTGAAACTCATGTGATCAATCGCCTTTCGGATCGGATTGTCGCAAATTCCAGGGCGGCCATGGAGGCGGCACAGAGAAATGAGGGGATTCCTCCGGAAAAACTCGGATGCATCTATAATGGCATCGACTGTGGCCGCTTCCGGCCGGAGGCTGACAAGCGGCCGTGGCGCCGGGCCCTGAACGTCCCGGAGACATCGTCCTGCGTCTTCGGGATTGTGGCGGGCCATCGCCCCGTCAAATCCGTCGATACCGCGATCCGGGCCTTTTCCCGGGTTCGCGCCCGGCATCCCGACAGCCTTCTTCTTCTGGTGGGCGGGGGGCCGGAGAGGGCAAATCTCGAAGATTTGGTCAGGAATCTTGGCCTTGAATCGTCGGCCCTGTTTCTGGGAGCGCGGGAAGATGTCGAAAACCTTCTTCCGGCCTTTGACGTTTTTTTGAACAGCTCCCGAAGCGAGAGCTTTTCGAACGCCATTCTTGAGGCCATGGCGTCCGGTCTTCCGGTGGTGGCCACCCGTGTCGGCGGCAACCCGGAATCCGTGTCGGAGGGAGTCACGGGTTTCCTGGTGCCCGCCGACGACCCGGACTCCATGGGAAAGGTCATGGAATCCCTGGCCTCGGATCCCCTCCTTCGGGAGAGGATGGGGCAAGCCGGAAGAGAGCGGGTGCATGCCCTTTTCTCCAAGGAGCACTCCTTTCTGGAGCTCGAAACGCTTTACCTCTCCGTTCTCAGGCGCTGAGAATTTCTCTTTTTTTTTGCGAGTCTCCCCCTGATTTCTCATGATTTTTGGCACACTTCTTGCGTAAAACAATCCTTGAGAATTTTTCCGGGAGTGGCGGGAGAGACTCCTCCCTCTTGCCTCCCCCTTTCCCATAAAAAGACAACAACCCCGGAATCCCTGCTGATGCTTGATGCCGTGACACGGCGATCAGGAATGATCGCTCTTCGGGAGGGTGGCAACCTTCCTCCCCTGCTTTATTACCATCGCGTCGCCCCCGAGGCCGATCCCGACACCGGTCCCGTTCCGGAAGTCTTCGACCGGCAGATGGGGCTCCTCAAGTTTCTGGGCTTCAGAGGGGTCTCTCTCCGGGAGGCGCTGACGGCCTCTCCTTCGGACAGTGCCGGCATGATCGGCATTACCTTCGACGACGGCTACGAGGACAATTACGAATGGGCGGCTCCCATCCTGGAAAAATACGGATTTCGGGGGACGATCTTTTGCGTGACGGGGGTCCTGGGCCAAAAGACCGCCTGGGCCGAGGATCCCCGATGGGTGGGACACCCCCTGATGACTCCGGGGCAGGCGCGTGAGCTCTCGCGACGAGGATTTGAAATCGCGGCCCATTCCCGGACCCACCCGGATCTCACCACTCTCTCGGGAAAAGAGCTTGAGGACGAAGTCTCCGGGAGCCGCCGGGAGCTTGAGGATCTTTTGGGAGAGCCTGTGGTGACTTTCTGCTATCCCTATGGGTTCTACAATGAAGAGACCAAGGAGGAGGCACGGAAGGCCGGCTATCTTGCGGCCCGCTCCACCCGCCGCATGACGCCGGGAAAAGGGGAACTCCAGTTCGACCTTCCCGCCCGTTCGATTTCCGGAGAGATGTCTCTTGCCCGTTTTGCCCTGACTGTGGCGGGATACCGGCTGATGGAAGAGCTCCGGAACCCCGTGGCTCCCGTCTGGGCCTCCGGAGAGGGGCGATGAGGCAAATCCCGGCTTCCCCAAGAAAGATCCTCGTCCTCGACGCGGAGTGCAACGCCGCAACCTGCGTGGTGCAGAGCCTTGGG
>JAKARS010000025.1 GCA_021828375.1 Nitrospirota bacterium | reverse complement strand
GGATGAAAAAGACTGCCTCCCTTCACCCCAACGGAACAGCCATCCAGCAAGAACTCCTGAGAGCCCTCCGTTATCGTCGCCCTCTCTCGCTTCTCTCCGTTTCGGCTGATTTCTCCGGCGCCACCTCACTGGCCACAGGAACATCAAGAATGGAAACCATCCTCCGGCGCCATCTCAGGAGTACCGATACGGTCGAGGAGGATACGGAGAACCACTCCTTCATTCTTCTCCCCGAAACAATGCCCGACGGAGCTCTCGTGATGGCTCGCCGCATCGTCAAGGATCTTGTGCGCCCCTCGGGAGCGATCAAGAACCTCTATATCGGAATCAGCGGAATCGACGATGGGATCTATCGGGCCGACGACCTCATGAACACGGCGATCCTGTCGGGGGAGGCCGCGAGAACCTGCGGGAATCCGATCTTCTCCGTTCGGAACTTTCTCGACAAGAGCCTCTCTCTCCCGGTCATGGTGGCCATCATCCAAAACCTCCCCGGAGACGCCGTTGTCCATATCTCCTCCTTCCTCGAGCGCACCCGCCACGAGCCGGAAGGGATCCGCAGGGCGGCGGCCGACACGGCAGAAAAGATGGGGAAGAAGCTGAGAATCGACGAAGACGAACAAGAGCTTCTCCGCTTCTGGATTCTTCTCCATGACCTCCCCCGGAACACGACGGCCGGAAACAGCGAGGAGGTCCTGCCGCATCTTTCCCGAAGGAAGAAGGTCACCCACGGCAAGCTCCTGGGCATGATCTCTCCCCCGGACTTCCCTCTCGGAACACGGGAAAATGCCCTTCTCACGGCCGTCAGGATGCTCCTCGAAGAGGTGGTCATCTACAGCAACCCCACCCAGGAGCTTTTCGGCGACCTTCTCCGGAAGGTCGCCCTGGAGTGCGAACATCAGGGGCTCAATCGCCAGGTGATGGCCCTCTTCAAGAAAACCTCTCCGGCCGACTGGCTTCCCTTCTCCTCCTGAAGAACCTCTCCCCGCCCTCCGGCGTCCGGGTCTAAACCGCCCGGACCCGGGGGTCCACGGCCTCCGAAAGAACATCTCCCAACAACACCGCGACTGTCAGAAAAACCGTATAGACAAGGGTTGTCCCCATAATCAGGGGATAGTCCCTGTTCATGACGGACAGGACAAAGACCCGTCCCATCCCGGGAATGGCAAAGACCGTCTCCACAACGAATGATCCGGTCAGAAAGGCGGCCGCCAGGGGGCCCAGAAGGGAGAGAACGGCATTGAGGGAGGGGAGGACCAGATGGAAGGTGATCCTCCGGAAGGGGCCAAGCCCTTTGGCCACGGCGGTCCGGTAAAAGGGACTTTCCAGGGTCTCCTCCATGGAGGCGGCGAAAACGCGGGCAAGGTAGCCCGCAGGGGCCACCGACAGAGCGATCACCGGAAGGACCGCCGAACGCCACCCTTCCCAGAGCGCCACAGGAAAGAGTCCTCCCCGGAGGGCCAGGAGATCGATCAGGACCGCCGCCAGAAGAAAAGAGGGAAGCCCCACCAGAAGGGTTGTCGTCCAGCGAAGCGTGCGGGAGAGGAGGGGAGAGCCCACGCCGATCAGCAGCCCCCCCGCAAGCCCCAGGAGCACCGAGACAAGAAGGGCCGCCGATCCCAGCGTCAGGGAGACCGGGAGTGTCTGGAGGAGAATGTCCGATACGGGAATCCCCGCCGCCTTGTAGGAGACGCCGAGGTTTCCCTCGAGTGTCTGGCGAAGGGTCAGAAGGTACTGGACCCACAAGGGTTGGTCGAGATGGTAGACCTTCATGAGGTTGGCCATCACCTCGGGAGGAAGGTGGCGCCCCTGGGCAAAGGGGTTGCCGGGGGCAAATCGGGTCAGGAGAAATGTCAGGGTGAAGACCGCCCAAAGAAGAAGAAAGGAGGATGAGAGCCGCGAAAGAACCCTCCTCATCGTCCCACACCCGCCCTTCTCCCGAGCCGGTCAGCCAAAAGCTGGAAGCTCACGAGTGAGAGCACGATAAAGGCGGCGGGCCAGATGAGCATGAACGCCGAAACAGGAAGGGCCTTCCAACCTTCGTTGACCAGCACCCCCCAGCTGGCCTGGGGAGGCGCCAGCCCAAGCCCCAGAAAGGAAAGGGTCGACTCTCCCAGGATGCCTCCCGGAATCCGGAAGAGGACCATGACCGCCACCACCGGCATGACATTGGGAAGAAAGTGCCGAAAAACAAGACGGACAGGAGAGACCCCGGTCGCCCGGGCGGCATCCATGAAGATGGCCTCCCGAAGCCGCAGTGTTTCTGCCCGGAGGACACGCGCCACACCCATCCACCCTCCGATGGAGAGGGCCACCACCACCGCCAGAAGACCGTGCCCAAGAAAAAGCATCAGGAGCGTTGCGATGAGGATTTCCGGCAGGGCATACCAGATTTCCAGGGTGCGCATCATGACCGGATCCCAGGGGCGCCCCAGAAACCCCGAAAGAATGCCCCAGACCCCTCCGATGAGGGTGGACAGAAGTCCCACCCCCAGCCCCGCCGCCAAGGAGACAAGGCTCCCCGAGACAAGACGGGACCAAAGATCTCTCCCCAGAAAGTCACAACCCAGAGGATGTCCCGGAGTGAGGGGGGGCGCCAGAACCAGACGGGCATGTTGGCTCAGTGGATCGATCCCTGTAAGGCGGGAAGGAAGGAGGGCGAGCAAGACAAGGGAAAGAAGCAAAAGGAATGGAAAAAGACCTGTCCAGAAAGATCTCTGAACAGTCCAGGATTGACGGCTCACCGCCCACTCCTCAAAAGGTCAGGACCCGCTCGGCCCGAAGGAGCCTGCCTGCCACATCTCCTTCGGTCAGGCACTGGGAAAAGGGGGAGCGACCCCGGCCGAGAACATCGGACTCGAGATAATAAAAATGCGGCTCTCCGTTCCAGGGAGCATTGACCCCCTCTCCATAAAAAATGACAATTGTCCCGGGGAGGGAGATCAGGGGAAGAAGAATCTCGGGCAGCGGCGAAAGCCCCACAAGAAGAACCGTTTCCTGGGAAAAGGGCACGCTCACTCGGGCCTCCGGAGAAAAGGAAGGACGATTTCGGCTTCAGAGAGAAGTCCCGGGACCTCTGCGGCAGAAACCGGAACGACATAATCCGGGAAAGGCCGATCAAGAAAAAAGGCATCGAGGGCCTCACTCTCGGCACAGACCCTGACGCCCAGCTCCCGAAGAAGGGGAATCACCTCGGCAATCTCGCCCGGAAGTCCCAGAAGCCGGGGGTTCAGCGGCAACAGGACCCGGACGCCCTCTCCCAGAAGAAGAAGGGTAACCGGCCGGTGAGAGACCGAAAAACCCAGAGCCATCCGAAGCCCTTCGAAAAATCGAAGGTGGGCGGTGGGGGAGGACGAATAAATAAAAAGGACATGTTTCGGAGTCACGAAGACGCCCCCGTCAGTTCACAAAGGGGAGAAAGAGATCAACGGTCCCCGCCAGATGGCCCAGCTGAACCTGTGTCTCGAACCGGGCTCCGGGAGGAAGGTCCTCCGGAGCGACTCCACGAACCTCTGCCGTCGACTGGCAAACGGCCACCTCGGCCCCCCGTGAAAGAAGCGGGAAGACCGGGGCAAGCTCCCGGGGTTTTCCATGGGGCGCCACAAGGCCCAGCACAGCATCATCCATCAGGAAAAGTGTGACCTGGCACCCTTCCGACAAAAAAGCATCGGCAAGCCGAAGCACGGTGGCATAGGGAGTCCATTCCGGACTGCGGAGAAGCAGAATCAGAACACGTCGGGGTGCGACCTCTGTCATGACCCCTGGCGGACGGGTTGGGGGTCCCCCGTCCCGTCACTTCTCCCAAGAGCGGACTTTGACGCAAGACTTTCAAATCGTCGCGCGAGATTTCCGATCCGGCCCAGGGTTGCCAACATCGACTCCGGCAAGGTCTCCGTCACGCCTTCAAACTGCTTCCCGGCGATCAGCGAACCATCCCAGAGAAGAATTTGATTGTAGGGAGCAAAGGAGGAGAGATCCCGGCGGATCTCCTCATGAGATAGGATTTCCTGAGCCCGCGATGCATCCTTGGCACGGACATCGAAGGCAATTCCCGGCACAGGAACCTCCGGACCGACCTCCTCCGACAAGCGCTCCTTTCCTTCAGGCTTCGGCTCCCGAAATCCCTCCTTCTGAAGAAGAAGAAGACGATCCTGGGAGGAGAGGCCCATTTCAACAACCAGATTCAGAACACTCACCGTGTGGTTTTCGGAGGTGTGAAAGAAGATCTTGACGGGACGTCCCTCAAAGGAGCCGGAGAGATAGGGGTAAGCCCAGATCGCCGATCGGCCGGCATGGCCGGAGAGACTCGAGGCGAGGTCGGTGAAGGCGGCATAGATCTTTTGACGGTTCACAAACCCATGGACAAAAAAAGCCAGGCCGACAACGCCAATAATTCCGAAAAATGTCAGAGGGATATAGCTGATCATGAAAAAGCCTCGAGGTCCGTCGAGGGAGAGAGACACCTCTCTCCCCGCCGGAATGGATGAAGGAGAAGGAACGCGTCAGGAGTGAAGGATCATCCCTCCGACACCCACGGCCCATCCATGAGTATTGTCGGGAAAGGTAAGCCCATAGAGGTCAAGACTGGTCCCGCTCTTGATCCGGGTCCAGGTGTTTCCGCCATCGGTGGTTTTGAGGAAGATCCCAAGCACCCCCGTGACATAGCCCACCTTGTCATTGACAAAGACAACGGAATGAAGGTCGTTGGACTCTCTTTCCATGCCCGCCACACCCCACGACAAGGGGGGACGACCCGGACCGTTCTGAATGATCCAGCTCTGTCCGCCATTGGCAGTAAACTCAATCACTCCATGGGTTCCGACAACCCAACCCCGGTTGGCATCGATAAAGGTCACTCCGTAGAGATCCTTTCGCACCGGATTGTTCTGTTTTTTCCAGGTCGCCCCTCCATCGGTCGTCGTCAGGATCAGTCCATCCTGCCCGACAGCCCACCCATGGGAGGGATCTCCCTTGAGGAAGGAGACCTTCATGATCCACTGCGCGGTATCGGTCGAAACCTTGGACCAGGTCTCTCCCCCGTCGGTCGTATGCAGGAGCGTCCCGGCAAATCCGGAGACCCATCCATTCTTGTCATCGAGGAATGTCACGGAATAGAGGTCGAAGGGGATCCCCGCACTCTGGGCCGACCAGCTCTTTCCTCCATCCGTCGTGGCAAGAATCAGGCCATTGTTTCCCACCGCCCATCCGCGATTCGAGTCGGCAAAGGCCACGGAATGGATCCAGTGGGTCGTTCCCGTGTTGAGAGGGGACCAGTTTTTCCCGGCATCGGTGGTGTGAAGGATGACTCCGGAGGCCCCTGTGACCCATCCCTCGGTCGCCGTAAGAAAGTAGACCCCATCAAACGGAACTCCAATCCCAAGAGAATCGGCAAACTGCCAGTTCTCTGCGGATGCGGCCATTGCGGCCGGGGCAGGAGCGAGTGATGGAAGGGCCGTAACCAGGCCCAGAAGCCCTCCGACGGCCAACGAAAGGACCCGTCGGGAAATCCCTTTCCGCACGCCTCTCACATATGACTCCATAAAGTCCCTCCAGATCTTAGTTTTTGAAGAATCAACGAACGTGAGATTCCCCTGAATTCCACCCTAGTCCGCCACGGGCTTCCCGGAGCATTGCACCAAGGCCAAACTCACACACCAGACTCTCTCCCGGAAGCACTCCGGGAAAGGGCGAGAAGGCCCCCCTCCGCAGCCAGTGACCGCACGGCCCCTATGAACCCGATAGAAATTCGTCTGAAAATGAGCTTGATTGTAACGATATTTGACAATCAATGCAACGGGCAATCGCCGCTTGGAAGACGCCGGTCAGACCCCCTTCCAAAGGGATTATCGCCCTCTCTCGGCCGGCCGACTCTTTTTAAGGGGATGAATGAGTGTCAATCAGGTAAAGGTGTCCCCGACTGAAAAGAACAAGCCTACGGCCATCGGACGACAATGTCTGTGGACGAGGGTCGGAGCCCTGAGGCAAGAGATAGTGTTCTCCGGATGTTGAGAGAAGGCTCCGGAAAGCAAATTTTTTTCCCGGGGACACTTTCACGAGTCCATCGTCGATCAGGGCCGGATTGATGGAAATAATGGTCCATTGGCTCTTCGCAAAGGAAAATCGGCCGGGAGGATAGAGGTAAGCCAGGCGATTGCCCCACCAGGTGGCCGCCACCGGAAGATCCTTGAGGGCGGTAGCTCTGCATTCCCTGATTCGGGCGTGGGGTCCGGGATCGGGAACACGACAGACAAAGGCTTGCCGCCCCATGAAAAGGCCCATTCCCCCCCCCAGGGGAAGCATGCCCAGAGTACTGTCGAGGCTTTCTGGAGCGCGTACCGGCAAGCTTGGACGTGATTGTCCCTTGGGCTCCGTCCGGGAAACGAGATAGTAGCGACAGGAGAAACAGGCATCGGGCGCTCTGGAGAGACTGCGTGGCGTCAGCAGGGGCGAGGGGCCCTTGGACAGGGCCGTCTCGCTCGGAAGGGGCAAATATCCTGCCGGGTCTGTCCAGAGAATCCTGTCGTGAAGGACCAGGTAGGGATTCCCCGACTCGATGCGCCCGCTGTCGTAGGCAAGCCATAGGGTTCTCGACTTTTGGTCAAAATAAAGTCGACGAACGGGGGTCGTATCGGCTTCGGGGAAATAGTCGACGCGCCCCATGAGGATCGGCTTCGTTTGGGCATCAGGATCCTTGAACCCGATCTGGTAGCTTCGAATAAATGGCGTCCCTCCGGCCTCTTCTCCGGCAAGGAAGAGATGGCTCATTCCCACAGCCGCTGTCCGGAGACGCTCCTGGCCCCGAAGGGCAGGAACGCGGATCGGTCGCCAGGATTCCATCCAGAGATCCCGGGCCCCCATGGGGTGCGTGAGAGTCAGGGAAAAGAGTCGGAGGCGATCCCCGTTTTCAAGAAAGTAGTAGTGTCCGGGAGCTGCCCCCTCACCGAATGTGTCTGATGAACGAATCCGGGCCCCGTGCGGAAGAGGAAGCACCGCGAGGGATTCTTTATGGGAAGGAGCGGAAGAGCCTCCCTGCCCCGGAACGAGGGTCGCAGGGAGAATGACGGAGGCCAGGAGGGCCCGGCCGGTAACCCTTGAGAAAGAGGAAAAGAGTCGGGAGAGTGACACAGCACATTCCAGGTCAAAGGGTTGCCGTTTAGATTAAACCTTCGAATCAGACTCCATATTTCAGGTCACTATACCACACACCCAAGCTTTTTCCTTCCCCCTCAAGCACTCCGTTCCAACGCATCGAGGTGGCGGCGAACAGGACCTCTGATGCCGGTACCTTCTCCGGAGCAACCGGGACCCGCCCAGCCCTCCCATTGTTAGTTTGTGAATAATGAATCATTGAGTTGAAGAGAAAAAGAAGGGAGGAATAAAATCAGATTTGCCGGAAAACTGATCAGGATATGCCGGCGAACACACACTCACATGAAAGGATACGACACATGTTGGGACCTTCAGCCAACCCGGGAATGATAGTTCTCGTGATCGTGGGTTTTTTTCTTTTGACCAGCGGACTGGCCTATGTTTTTGGGAGCGCTGACTCCCGAAGAAGAAGTGCTGGCAAGGGCGCCGGCTTCTGATTCCCTGACAGGGAGCCGCCCCGCTTCGTGCGGCGGGTCAACGGCTCCCTGTCTTTTCCTCTCTTTTCTTCTGCATCCTTCCCCCAACCCCACTGAATCCTCTTCCGTTTCCTTTTCCGCTGGGTCCCCTTTTCGGCAAATCGCCCCGATGGTATTCTAGGGACCAGCGAATTCCACCGCATTGTCCCTCCCGCAGAAAGGATCCGTCTCATGGTCGAGACCCTACTCTCCCGCACCCCCGTTCCCTTTCTGGTCGGAGGACGATGGGAGACCGGAACCCTCCCCCCCCACGAACTTCGGAGCTTTATCGGGACTCTCCCCCACCCTCTCGTCACCACGACAAAAAAGGACGGATCATGGAACGTGGCCCGTCCCGGAACGGACCATCTCCACTCTGCCCTCGATTCGATTGCCAAAGGGCAGGCGATCCTGTCTCACCTCCCCCCCTACCGGAGGCGCGCCATCCTCGAAGATACCGCCCGGGGAATCGAAGACAACAGGGCTGTGCTGGCCCGCCTCATCACCGCCGAAGTGGGAAAACCGTCTTCGGCCGCCCTTTTCGAGGTCGACCGGGCCATTGCCACCTTTCGCGTGGCCGCGGATCTGGCCACGACCACGGGCCACCACTTCCAGCCCGGAAACCTCGTCCCGCAGGGAGCGGGCATGGTCGGCCTGGTGGAGCGGGTGTCGGCAGGGCCGGTCCTGGCCATTACCCCCTACAACTTTCCTCTGAACCTTCTGGCCCATAAGGTGGCTCCCGCCATTGCCACCGGCAGCGCCCTCGTCGTCAAGCCGGCCCCCCGCGGCATGACGACCGCCCTTGTCCTGGGGGCCATCCTCCTCTCGGCAGGATTCCCCCCGGAAGCCCTTTCGATTCTTCCTTGCGACCTCCCGGACACCCAGCGGCTCATCGACCACCCTGCCTTGCCCGTCATCTCCTTTACCGGCTCGGCCACCGTCGGCTGGCAAATACGCGACCGCGTTCCCAGGAAAAAGGTCCTGCTCGAGCTCGGGGGAGCCGCCGCCGTCATGATTCTGGAGGACGGGATGACCGGCGACCTTCCCGACAGGCTGATTGCCGGAGCCTTTGCTTACTCCGGCCAGGTCTGCATCTCCATCCAGAGGATCCTTGTGGCGCGACCTCTCCTCGAGCCTCTATGTACCCTCCTGCGGGAGAAAACGGAGGCCCTCGAAAGAGAAGGGAGAATTGGCGCACCGGACTCACCCCGCACACTTGTGGGCCCGCTCATCACGCGGTCCCACGCGGACAATGTCCGTCGAAAGGTGGAGGAGGCCATCGCCTCCGGAGCGGAGCCCCTGCCCCCTGTACGCCAGGAAGGAGCCCTTCTTTATCCGGTCTTTCTGAAGGGAACGGGAACCGATTGGCCCATTGAGCAAGAGGAGGTCTTCGGTCCTGTGGCTACCATCAACCCCTTCGACACCCCCGAAGAGGCGGTCGAGAGAATCAACCGATCACGCTACGGAATTCAGGCGGGCCTCTTCACCCGGGAGATCGACCGGGCCTTCGGATGGGCACGGGCCATTGATGCGGGAGGGGTCCTGATCAACGAGATTCCCACCTTTCGGTTGGACCATTGGCCCTACGGGGGAATCAAGGAATCGGGAAGCGGATTTGAAGGGATCGCCTATGCCATGGAGGAGATGAGCCGGCCCCGGCTTCTGGCCTTTCGGCTTCCCTCGGGAAGCTAGGGGCACCCGGGAACAGCCCCGTCGCCCCTCTCCATGAAAGAGATTCAGGACACCGAGGAGACGATGCGGAGGTAGTCGGCCACCAGGGAGGCCGTCCCCACGACGAGCGGCACTCTCTGGTGAATGTGCACGGGAGGAACCTCGAGAATCGGACGGAGGCCATCGACGGCCTCCCCCCCGGCCGCCCGGGCAATCCAGGCCATGGGAATCGCCTCATAGAGCAGCCGAAGCTTGCCTTCGGGATGTCCGGAGCTTCCCTCCTTGCCCGCCTTGGGGAGGTCTCCCGGGTAGAGATAGATTCCCCCCTTGAGAAGATTCCGGTGGAAGTCCATGACCAGCGCCCCCACATAACGGGCGGTGTAGGATGTCCCCTCCAGGGAGCGGAGGTAATGCCTGTCGCCCTCCCTCCAGCGGGAGGAGTTCCCCGCATTGAGGCTTATGATGTTGCCTCCCTTTTCCGGAAAGCGCACCACCCCGGGAATCGGGAGGAATTCGCCCCGGGAACTCTCGAGCGCATACTGCCGGACCTCGCGGCCGAAGGAGACAACCAGAAGCGTCGAGACGCTGTAGAGAACATAGGCCGCCATCACCGGGGTCCCCACCGAGGCGAGAACCTCTTCCGCGGGGCTCCCGCTCTTTCGCGAGGAGGGCCTGTAAGCACAGAAGATCGATCCCACGGGGCCAGAGACGGCGAGGTTGGACGAGCCGTCGAGGGGGTCCATGGCCACATGAAAGGCCCCTCCCCCCAAGGATTCAGGATCCTCCCTCTCCTCGGAGACAAGAAGGTTGACCGAGCCGGAGTCCCGGAGAGTCCGGGTAAAGACCTCCTGGGCGATCTCGTCAAAGGTCTGAACCTCTTCTCCCTGGACATTCACGGCCCCGGAGGCTCCGGTCAGCCCCCGCAGGGGCCCCTCAGAGAGAAGCGAGGCCATCTCCCTCCCGCCTTTGGCAATGGCCTCCAGGATCCTCATGGCGGCCGTTCGCTCACCATCGGAGAGCCCTGCCGCCTTCCGCACCAGATCATCAAGACCTTGCCGCTCGTCCATTGTCACCCCTTGCTGACCGTTTCGTTTTTGACCCCGTTTTCCCCCGCATCATGCTCCTCCGCCCAAGAGTCGAGCTCCATGAGAAGATGGGCCACCTCCCGCGGGGCAAGAATCACATGGGGGCCCCGTCCCCGCTTGACGCTTTGATCGATCTCGGCAATCCGCAGCCGGGCCCGGGAAAAGACCGACGGGGGATCAAGCAGCGAGGAGTGCCCGCACCGAAGCTTGACGAACTCTTCCCGTATGGCCCGGACATCCCGCTGGAAATCCTTCTCCCGGGAGCACTCCTCGCAGTACCAGCGAGGAAAGAGATCTCCCGGCGAGGTCAGCCTGTCGTAGGGACGATCAAAGAAATCATGGCCGAGAGAGAGCTTGTAGAGAACGACATTGCTCCTCCCGCAAGAATCACAGTGGCCGTTTTCATGTGAGGGTTCCATCTCAGGATCCTTTGGTGCGTCCGGAGGTCTCTCCGGACAGGCCGGTCTCCGTCACGTCAGACAAAAGGCCGGTCAAATGAACGAAGGTCCTCTCGAAGGTCGTCAAATAGAAGGCGCGACCCTCTTCGACCGTTCCTCCCCGAGGAATATAGCCCAGAAAGTGTCTGTTGCTCTTGTTCAGAAGAATCTTTGAGCGAACGATCCGCAGAAGCTCCCGAATCTCGGCTTCCCGATGGGGATGACGCTCCCGCATCGCGGGAAGAGATTCCGCTTCCCAGGCTTCAAAAAGAGCCTCGAGCCGAGCCATCTCCCGACGATGCTCCTCTTCCGGGGCAAAGCACCATTCGTCCCGTCCGTCCTCCATGGGATAAGCCACCACCGGGACCAGAAGAACAAGCTGCCGCGTTCCCTCTTTCAGATCCGAAACAAGAGTCCCCACCACGTTCTCTTCCTTTAATCAATCAGGGCTGTATCGTTAAGGACGCCCGGGTCAACCCACCAAAGCGTCCCGGTCCTTATTCTACTCTCCGAACCATCCCGAGAGAAAGGCCATCGTCGCATGGCGAAGGGCCGCAAGGTCGTACCCGCCCTCCAGGAAGGCCGCACAGGGTCCTGCGGTCGCCCCTTTCAGCCAGGAGCCCACTCGATGGTAACTTTCCTCAGTCAACGCCATGTCCCCCAGCGGATCGTCCCGATGGGCATCGAACCCGGCGCTCACCAGAATCGCTCCGGGTGAAAAGAGAGCGATTCGGGGAAAAACGACCTCTTCAAGAATCCGCTCATAGTCGTCATCATCCGTCCCTGCCGGCAGGGGAATGTCGAGAATCCCCTCCCCGCCCGCCCCTTGCCAGTTCTCCCGTCCCGACCCGGTCCCGGGATAGAACGGATGGCGATGGGTGCTGACAAACAAAAAATTCTCCGGTCCGGGAAGCTTTCGGAGAATCTCTTCGGTTCCGTTTCCGTGATGCACATCGAAGTCGAAGACGGCGAGGCGTTCCGACGGATTTCTCGAGCTCCGGAGAGCGCACAGGATTGCCAGGGGATTGATCGCACAGAACCCCATGCCACCCCCGGAATGGGCGTGGTGGCCGGGAGGCCTCATCGCCACAAAGGTCCGGCGGGAAGTTCCGGGCGGGGTCATCGAGAGCTCCCTGACAAGACCGAGGGTCTCCCGCAAGGCCACGACCGTCGCCCCTCCGACCCGGGTATCGCCATCGATGGGGCGGGAAGGAGCGTGTGGCCCCAATCCCTCCAGAAAGTCCACATAGGCGGGATCGTGGACGGTTCGGGCCAAGGAAAGATCCTTCTCGGGCCTCGCCTCCACAAGACGGGCCCTCCCCTCTTCCACCAGACGCTCCCCCACCTCGATCACCGTCGAGAGCCTTCCCGGAGACTCGGGGTGACCTGGCCCGCTGTCGTGGGCG
Organism: Nitrospirota bacterium; assembly: GCA_021828375.1. Lineage (GTDB taxonomy): Bacteria > Nitrospirota > Leptospirillia > Leptospirillales > Leptospirillaceae > UBA4572. The sequence goes on along the minus strand of JAKARS010000025.1, from coordinate 3,764 downwards.
AGACCGGCATAACCGGCAAAAAACTCGGGAAGGGAGGAGGTCATGCAAAGACCTCCACCGGAAACGGCAGGCGTTCCCTGGCCTCCTCGGCATAGGCAAGAAGGCGGGAGGGTTCGACCCGGCGAACCTCCGGAAGCGCCGGTGTACGGGCGACCCCATAGAGATGCCAGGCCTGTATTCTGGCTCCCTTTTGGGTCCAGAGCGCCACACGCTCAAGAAGAGGCTCCCAGAAGGCGCGATCGGAGATCAAGGATCCGGGGCTCCCGGGAGAGCCGAAGTCGAGAACCATCGTCTGAAGTGTCACCGGAAGGCTCAGGACGATCTCCTCGAGCCCTTCCATCATGCGGGAAAAGGGAATGTGGGAGCGGTCGATCCGATCGAAGGACGCCGGGGTCGCGGCATCGAGCTTGAGCCAGATTTCCCCCGGACCCTGTTCCAGAAAGATCTCCTGCGTCTTCGTCCGGAGATCCCGGCTGAAAAGTCCTGTTCCGTTTGTGATCAGCCGCAAAAGGGGAGGATCTCCGGGCATCGTCTTTGTGGAGAGGAAGTCTCGCGCAATCCGGGCGGTCTCGAGAAAGACCGGGGAAAGAGTCGGTTCTCCATCCCCGGAAAAGGCGATGTCCTTGACCGACCTCAGATTCTCGGGAAGATCCTCGAAGGGGGGAAAGGAAAAAAATTCTCCGGTGGATATCGCCTCAAACAAAAGCCCCAGTTCCTCCCGGACAATCCCCGGAAGCTCCTTGAGGGAAGGGAGGTTGGGGGAGGGCGGAGCGGAGCGGTCCACCTGACAGTAAATGCAATCGAAGTTGCACCCCCGGTCCAGGTTCAGGTTGACTCCCACGGAGATTCCGCCGGCCCGGCGGGAAAAGACCGGGTATACAGAAACAAACCTTCTTCCCCTGAGAGAAAATTGCCGGCTGTGGTCGGCGACGAGCTCGTTGACGGTGGCCATCACTGCCTCCACCGGGCCATCCACACCGCCTTATCCCGAAGATGGTGGAGCTCGGGGGAGAGCATCGGCAAGGTGTGGGGACGTTCTCCCTCCTTTGACAATACCTTGACGGAGAGAGGTCCGTCCGGAACCTTGCCTCCTCCAAAGGCATGAAGGGCGCCCACCGCCAGCTCCTCCATCCGCGCCACAGGAACGGGGGGGTCGGTGAGAAGACAGACGAGGGGACCGTCAAAGCCCTCCGGACGGAAGGCGACCCCGGCTCCTCGGATATGCCGCTCGAGATTCCGGTTGTCCTCCAGGGAGCGTCCGACAACCACCCACTCGCCCTCCTCGAATCGAAAATGGCGTCCATAGCGGAGGATTGCCGCCACCGCCTCCCGCCGGGAGCCCGCTCCCTGCTCCACCGTCCAGTCGAGGCGCACAAAGTCTCCAATCCGGTCGTTGAAATGGGAGTCGGTGAGAAGGCACCCCCCGGCGGGGGATGGAATGGTGGAGAGGCCCAGGCGGGCGGCCAGCGCGAGCTGGGGCTTGCGGGATCGTCCGGCCCAGCCGAAAAGCTTTTTCCTGTCCACCGTCCCGTCCCTTTCCGGAAGGGTCTCGGGAAGAAGGCGGGCAGAGAGGGGACGGAGGACGAGCCCCTCCATCCCGGAATCGGCATCGATGGAGACGATGGCCCGTTTTTTCTGGGACATGGGCCTCTGGCCCAGGACCTCGCCGGTCACCAGAAAAGAGGCTCCCACCTCCTCCATGAAGGAGCGCCCCATGCGGAACATGTGGATCCGGCAGTCGACACAGGGGTTCATGGCACTTCCATACCCATAGCGGGGATGGCCCAGCATCTCGAGGAAGGCCTCCCCCTTGGGCCTCACCACCAGGGGAATCCCGATCTCCTTCGCCATCGTCTCCGCCATCGAATCGCACCCGAAGGGGCTCTCGAGGTGGAGGGCGACGAGGTCGACCCCCATGCGCCGGAGAAGGAGGCCCGACAACGTGGAGTCGAGCCCTCCCGACAAAAGCAGGACGCCTTTAGACATGGCCGGCCGTATCCATGATCACCTCGTGAATCTCGAGGACATTCGGGCCGGAGAACATCTCGCGGGGAGGACGCTCGCCGCTGTGGGCCTCCCGGAAAGAATCCGAGCGGGTCCAGGCCTCGAAGGCCTCCACCGACTCCCAGAAGGTCATGACGGAGTAATATTCGGAGTCCACCGGGCGAAGGATGAGATTGCGGATGAAGCCCGGGAATCCGTCGATCTTTCCCTTGCGATTGCGAAAACGCTCTTCAAAGTCTTTTTCGTACCCGGGTGCCACCCGGATCCTGTTGGCAACAACGACCATGAAATGATCCTTTCGAAAAAAGTGAGGCGCAGGGAGAGTCCCTCCGTTCATTCTAGCAGAGCGACTCCTCCCGAAGGATGAGTCCCCTCCCAGAGAGCGCGGACCTCACGGACGGCGTCCCGGCAGGGTGGGAAGGTAGCTGACCGAAGGAGAGAGCTGCTTCGGCTGGGGGAAGAGGCGCATGAACAGGGTCACCTCTTCGGGCATGTCGGTGGAGACCGGGATGTCGAGGCGTCTGAGCTCCTCCACCGTCAGCGGATAGTCGTGGGTAAAGTGTCCCGTCGCCAGAAGCTCCGCCAATCCCTTGGCCTTCTCTCCCGGCAGGCGCTTTGAGAGGAGCGCCGCGACCCCCAGGGCCAGCTGGCGGATGGCCTTTTCCGCCACGTCGGCCATGATGAGGGTCCGGTCGTCGATTTCGTCGTGGCTTTTCCGCTCGAGGACCCGAAGAATGGAGGCCGCCGGGAACTCCCCGATCTGGGGGTCGACGGGGCCAAGAACGGCGTTTTCGTCCATCACGATCTGGGTGGCGGCCAGGGCAATGAGGGTTCCCCCGCTCATGGCGAAGTGGGGAACAAAAACCGTCACGGGAGCCTTTCGGTTGGCCAGGGCATGGGCAATCTGCATGGCCGCAAGAACAAGTCCTCCGGGGGAGTGGACGATCAGGTCGATGGGGGTGTTGGGATCCGTCAGCTTGATGGCCCGCAGGATTTCCTCCGAATCTTCGACGTTGATGTACCGAAGGATCGGAAAGCCCAAAAGATTCATGGTTTCCTGTCGGTGAACAAGGGCAATGGCCCGACTCCCCCGCGACCGCTCAAGGTTACGGAGTGCCTGGGCGCGGGCATACTCGAGCATCCGCCGCGAAATGACTGGCTGGAGCATCAAGAAAATGAAAAACAGCCACAGGAGATTTCCTATCTGCACATCGACTCCCGTTCATGTTGCCGGAAGGAATACCGGACGCGTTTGACATTCTTCAGCGGGGCGGGGAAAATGTCTCCCATGTATTCCGCCCCGAAATTTCAGACAGTGACGGGAAAAAAGGTTGGTTCGCACGAAGGACGCCTCAGGGTCTTCCTTGTCCTTCTGACCCTCCTTTTCGGCCCCTCCCCAGCCCTGGCCGCAGACGGCGGCCCTTTCTCCTGGCAGAGCCTCTCCTTTGACGGAGGTGTGGCGCCCATCCTCTCCGGCCCCATCAGCGGCACCATCGATGGAACCCCGGTTCCCTCCCAGAGCCTCGAGAATCTTGAAAACACGGGGCTCGATTTTCATCTGCGATGGAGCTCCCAAGTGGCACCTCATCTGGGTCTCAGGTTTTCGGTCGGTTACATGGCCTTTGCTCCCAGCATGGGCTTTCACGGGCTGTCGGCCCTTCCGCTGACGGCCGGGGCCACCGTTCCCCTTGTCGACCCTCGCTATGCCACCGGGGGCATCATTCCGTACCTGGCCGCCGACATCGGACCCTCCTTCAACA